>DASXMP010000127.1:0-90098 GCA_036495585.1 Streptosporangiaceae bacterium | reverse complement strand
AGCGGCGTGGGCGAACCCGATCAGCGGCCGAGACCAGCAGTTCCCGCTAGCGAGCGAATTCGGTGGCCCGCGACTCGCGAATCACCGTGACCCGGATCTGGCCCGGGTAAGTCAGCTCGTCCTCGACCTGCTTCGCGACGTCCCTGGCGATCACTTGCGCCTGGATGTCGTCGACGTCGCCCGGCTTGACCATGACGCGGATCTCGCTGCCGGCCTGCATGGCGAACACCTTCTCCACGCCATCCTGGGCCTGCGCGATCTGCTCGAGGCGCTCCAGGCGCCGGACGTAGGCCTCCAGCGACTCACGCCGCGCGCCCGGGCGGCTGCCACTGATCGCGTCGGCCGCCTGCGTCAGCACTGCCTCGACGGTCCGGACCTCGACTTCGTTGTGGTGCGCCTCGATCGCGTGCACCACGTCCTCGGGCTCACCGTACTTACGCGCAATCTCCGCGCCGATCAGCGCATGACTGCCCTGGACCTCGTGCGTCAGCGCCTTGCCGATGTCATGCAGCAACGTGCACCGCTTCATCAGCACCGGGTCCAAGCCCAGCTCGCTGCCCATCATGCCGGCGATGTGCGCGGACTCGACCAGGTGCTTCAGCACGTTCTGGCCGTAGGAAGTCCGGTAGCGCAGCCGGCCCAGGAGGTTGACCAGCTCGGGATGCATGTCGGACAGGCCCACGTCAACTAGGGCGTCCTCGCCCGCCCGGATGCACAGCGCCTCGATCTCCGCCTTGCTGCGCTCGTAGGCCTCCTCGATCCGCTGCGGGTGGATCCGGCCATCCAGGACCAGCCGCTCGAGTGTGAGCCGGCCGACCTCCCGGCGCACTGGATCGAAGCACGACAACAGCACCGCCTCTGGCGTGTCATCGATGATGAGGTTCACACCGGTCACGGACTCGAAGGCGCGGATATTGCGGCCCTCGCGGCCGATGATCCGCCCCTTCATCTCGTCTCCGGGCAGGTGCAGCACGGAGACAACGGACTCGCTGGTCTGCTCGCTGGCGATCCGCTGGATCGCGAGCGTCACGATCTTGCGAGCGCGCTTGCCGCCTTCCTTCTGCGCCTCGGACTCAATATCGCGGACGATCCGGACCGCGTCGCGCTTGGCCTGGCTCTCGATGCTGGCAACGAGCTCGGCGCGCGCCTGGTCCGCGCTCAGGCCGGCCACCCGCTCCAGCTCGGCGCGGTGCTGGGCGGCGAGCCGGTCCAGCTCGACCGCACGTGCGTCCAGCTCGGCGGCGTGCTGCTCGGCCTTGGCGGCCAGGTCCGCGGCTCGTTCCTCCGACTTACGGGTGAGCTCGTCGAGTCGCTGCTCGCGTTCGCTCAGCCGGTCCTCGCGGCGCTCGATGTCCGCGCGCAGCCGCCTGGCCTCTTCCTTCGCGCCCTTGAGCTCAGCTTCTGCGTCCTTGCGCGCATCGGTCGCATCCGCCGCCGCGACCTCGGCCTTCGCCGCGGCCGCCTCAGCCTTGCTGATGATTGCCTCGGCCTCGTGCTCGGCGGTCGTCCGCAACTCGGCGGCATATGTCGAGCCCTCGGCTTGCAGCCGGGCACGGTCGTCATCGGAGAGCCGTGCGGCGGGCACCTTCACGCCGACGCTGGTGGCGATGGTCGCTGGCGTTTGTGCTGAGGTCGTGGAACCTGCGGTCTGCGCGGTGGTCGTGGTGGTGGCGGCTGCCGGGATGGCTGCGGCGCCTTCGGCTGAGCTGGTGAGGGTAGCGCTCGCGCTCTCCGCGCTCGCTGACGGCCGAGTCAGGGTGCCGCCGCTGCGGCGAAGCAGCACGACCAGCGCGACCATGGTGCCGATCGCAGCCAGGCATCCGATGATCGCTACGACAAGCACGGCCGAGCTGTTCACAGATCACCCCTCTCTCGCCTTGGCGGGGCATCGCCAGCCGACGGCGCGCACGAAGCCCGTAGCGAGGGGCACTGCCCGAACAGCGAAGACCGGTGCCGACCGAGTGCCGGATGCGGCGCCCGGTCCCGGGCGGGGCCCGGTGGTTCGTCGTGGCATCCGGCGCCAGTCCGGTACCGGAGGCCCGAGCAGCAGCGGTCGCGACTGCACGGTGTGCAACCAGCATGCGAGTGACCTGCACGAACGATCCGCTCGCCCGCTAGCTGCCGATCATGCGCTCGTTGCCTGTCGTTTGCGCAGGCCGCAAGCGCCGACTCAGTGGTAATCGCTCCCTTCTGCCAGGTGACCGGCTAGCTCAGGCCGCCCGCACGCTGCCCGCGAGCCCGGCACTACCCGTCACGCTCGTCCAAACCGACAAGGCCAGCCCTGCTGCTCGTAATGAGCAAGTCGCCGCTGGCTATGTGCTTGCCTTCACATGCCCAACTTCGTTGCACGGAGCAGAAAACCTCGCTGCCGTGAGGCTAAGCGCTTATAACGATTTGAGCAAGCACGTGCAGATGATCTTCGGTGTGACTTGGCTGGCTAGTTACGCCTCGGCAGCCTCTCTCGTCCGCACGCTCGGGCCGATTCTGACGCGACGCAGGCGTTCGGCGAAACCGCCGCAGTTACCGGCTCGGGCTGACTGACGCCCTGGCTGGCCGCGCCCTAGCCCGGCCGCCGCGCAGTCTGGCCGACCTCATCGGTCCCGGTGGTCTGCTTGCCTCGCGGGCGTCCGCGTTGGGCGTCAGCAGCAGCGTCATCGCGGGCAGCCAGAGCGCGGCGAACAGGAGGCTCCCAAGCACGTCGGTCGGGTGATGCTCGCCCCGGTACATGCGAGACAGGGCGACCAGCACCGGCATCGCGACCGCGGGGACCAGGAACAGCCAGCGCCACCAGCCACGGGCGTGACCGATGACCAGGATCGCGATGGCGACATAGAGACAGCACGTGGCGGCCACGTGCCCCGACGGGTACGCGGAGGTCGGGAGCCGGTGGTCTAGGTGCGGGACGTCCGGTCGTGGCCGCTTAACAACGGCGGCGGCCGCGACGAACATGCCAAGCTCGCCGGCCATCACAGTGGCGATGTAAATCACCGGGCGCCAGCGCCGGGTGACGGCAAGGAATGACACGCAGGCAGCTAGGGCCACGATGAGAATGCATACCGTGCCGCCGGCCGTAGTGAAGATGAGGCTCCAGCGGGTCAGGCCGGGCGTGCGGTGGGCGGCGAACCAGTGCGGAACTGTCCGGTCGCCGAGGACGTTCCCGTTCCCGTCCTTAGTGACCAGTTCACCGATGCCCACGATGATTCCCAGCAGGAGCACCCAGGTGACCACGCACCCGGCGGCGATGCGGGCACGGTGGCGGGTGCGCGCACGGCGGGGACGGGACTCTGGTTGGGCGAGCGCCAGATCGGTGCGAGCCTCGGGCTCTAGCCCTTCGGTCACCGGATCGCTCACCGGCTGGCCTGCGGAGACCCTCGTGAGCTCAAACGCCAGGGCGGTGATGCCGAGCCAGGTGATCCCGAGCGCCCACCCGCCTGCCACGTCGGACAGATAATGCACGCCGAGCAGGATGCGGCTGACCCCGACCAGGGCCACGAGCAGGACTACCACCGCGATGAAGGCCGGCCGCCACCGGCCGCGGGCGGCGGGAAGGAAGACCAGCAGCACGGCGCCATAGCAGACGATCGAGCCGAGTGAGTGCCCGCTGGGGAAGCTGTTCCCGGTGCCATGCGCGATGGGATGCGCGACAACGGGACGGAGCCGACCCACCAGCGACTTGAGCACCGGGTCCAGGACTAGCGCGCCCGCGCCCGTTACCACCAGGTAAATGGCGAGCTTCCAGCGTCGCCGGACCGCAAGCACGATCGCCGCGGCCGCGATTACCCCGCACAACACGGCGGTGCTTCCCAGCCAGGTCACGTCCGTGACCACGGTGACCAGCGCGTGGTGGCCGGCTATCAGGCCGTTGATGCTGGCCGCGGCGCCGTGGTCAGCGGACTCCAGCGGGACCCACTGCAGCCGCACCAGGATGAGCAGAACCGCGAAGATGAGCGCCGCGACGGTGACCGTAACCAGCGGTGCGAGGCTGCGACGCGGGCGGCCGATAGTGCGAGTAGACATGGGCACCGCCTACGCCGGCACGCAGATCGTCACCGAGCGTGGATGGACCTCGATGCGCAGGTCCCGGGTGGCGGGACGGTCGCCCCCGTCGAGCTCGTAGGGGACCTTGCGACCCAGCCGGATTCGGAACGATCGTCCGCGCGTCATCTGTACGAACGGCGATTGCTCTGGGCTGTGGACCACGACCCGGCCGAACGTCCTGGCCCAGTCGAGCGGATTCCGAGCGGTGACCACGCCGAGCTCCAGCAGTCCGTTGTCCGGCTCCGCCGCCGAGAAGACCTCGACCCCGCCGAAGATCGTGCCGACGTTAGCCGCCAGCACCATGGAGATCTTGCCCTTGAAGAAGCGCTGTCCGTCAACGTCTACGGTCGCCCGCACTCGGCGAGCGGTCAGGCTGCTGGCCCCGGTGACGAGGTAAGCCGCGCGGCCGAGGCGGTCCTTCCTGGCCCTGTCCGCGCCGGCGATCATGCGGGCGTCGAATCCTGCTCCTGCCATCACGGCGAAGTGCTCGCCGTTGACCGATCCGGTGTCCAGTTCGCGGCGGTTGCCGTGCAGCCCCACCCGCACCGCTTCGGTCACATCCTCAGGTACGTGCAGGTTCGTCGCCAGCAGGTTCGCCGTGCCGGCCGGCAGTATGGCCACGGCGGCGCCAGTCCCCGCCACTGCATTGAGGCAGCGTTGTACCGTGCCGTCGCCGCCCCAGACGAATATCAGGTCGGCGCCGTCGGCCACCGCCTGGTGAGCGCGCTTGGGTGCGCGGCGGCTCTTCTTTACCTCGTACCAGAGCGGATCAGTAATGCCCTCTCGCGCCAGCACATCGCGAAGCTCGCGGAGGCCACCGCCGAGGGTCTTGCGAGCATGCGCTACCACGGCGACTGTCGACATCGTCAGACCCTTCGCCAGCGGGCCTCGCACAGCCCGTAAATCCCGAAGATGATCAGACCGATCGCCACCAGTGCCAGTAGGAAAGGACCGGCTGGCGCGTTGCGCAGCGACAGCAGCGCCTTGTCGATGCCGCCAGACTTCGCGGAGTTGTACGAGACAGCCGCGTCGATGACGCCGATGCCGACAAGCGTCACGACCACGCCCCGGGCGATCGTTCCGATCGTGCCCAGCAGCCTGACGACGCGCCGTGTCTTCGGGCTCATCCGCGATGTCTGCAGGTACTTCATGAACTTGCGCCGGATACCCTCCGTGACCAGCACCAGGCCGATCGCGGCAACGATCAGGCCGGCGATGCCGACCAGCCACTGGCCGCCAGAATGCTGCATAACCCTGGCCGTGATGTCCTGCTGCTGGCCGGACTGGCTGCTCTGCTTGCCAGAGATCACCTGGAACGTCAGGTACGCAAGGCCGGCGTAGATCACGGCCCGCCCCAGCGACCGCAGCCGCGGCCCCGTCCGCTTCCCGTCGCCGGCCACGCCGAAGGCGGCTTCGCTGAGGCGCCACAACGCATAGGCCGCAAAGCCGATGCCCAGCAGCCACAGCGAGACGGAGCCATAAGGCTTGCCGGCAAGTAGCTGCAGCGCCCCTTGCTGATCCGCTTCGCGGGAGCTGTGCCCGAGCGCGACCAGGATCGCGACCCAGCCAAGCAGGATGTAGATGACTCCCCGGGCGATGAGGCCAGCACGGGCCAGCGCGTGTGCCGCCGGCGTGTCCGAATACTGCCTTGCCTTGGTCCTGGCCCTGGGAATAGATGCGCTTCGCATGACCGCGGTAAGTACCCGCCAGACGAGCGGCAATCATTCACCTCGCCGGCAAACGGCCTTGCGCCCGCGTTGTATCACGGGCGTAGCGTTTGCGACCGGGATTGCCGGGGACCTCAAGGTGCTCGCGGTAGCCATTCTCAGCTTGAGGCCCGCGGCGTCGGACGGAGCCAGCATTGAAAGGCAGGTTAGACATGCGCGGCACGGCCGTATGGGAAGGCGTCGAGCGACAAGAGCTGCGCCGACGAGGCCAGCGGATGACGCGAGCGCAGCCAGGGCAGCGACCTGATCCGTCCCGGCGAGCCGGGACGGACCGGATACCGCAGATCAAGCACATCGTGGTCCTGATGATGGAGAACCACTCCTTCGACAACTACCTGGGCACGCTAGGTCGGGGCGAAGGGTTCCCGCGTGGCAGGGGCGGGCAGCCGGATGCCGAGAACGCGGATGCGGCTGGCCACGCGGTGCGCGCATACCACTTGCCGTCAACTACGCAGCACGAGGGCGTGCCGTGCCAGAGCTGGCGGGCGGCGCACGCGCAGTTTGCCGACGGCAAGATGACGGGTTTCGTCACCGCGACCGAGAAAGTCTCCGACGCTGCCGACAAGTCTGTCCCCATGGGCTACTGGACGGCGGCGGACCTGCCCTTCTACCACGGCCTGGCGAGCACGTTCCCGTTGGCGGACCACTGGTTCAGTTCGTGCCTCGGGCCGACCTTTCCGAACCGCCGTTTCCTGCTCGCCGGAACCGCGCACGGTCTTATGGACGATCTGCCGGTCAACCTCCTCGACCGCCCGCCGGCCGGCACCATCCTCGACATGCTCACCCGGCACGGCAAGTCCTGGGTCAACTATCGCCCCGACGGCGGCGACCAATCCCAGTTCCGGCACTACCTGCACTACCGGCGGCGGCGCTCGCAGCATCACCTGCGTGCGCTCGGCCGGCCGTTCGAGCGGGCGCGCAACGGCGTCAAGCGAGACCTGCAGTTCACGGCCGGTCTGTACCCGCTCGGGATGGCTAAGTACATGCTGCACATCCGCAGCATCGATGACTTCTTCGCCGACGCCGACGCCGGCAACCTGCCGGACTTCTGCATCGTCGATCCGGACTTCGACGAGTACTCCGAGGAGAATCCCCAGGACATTCGCAAGGGCGAGAG
This sequence comes from Streptosporangiaceae bacterium, assembly GCA_036495585.1. Taxonomy (GTDB): domain Bacteria; phylum Actinomycetota; class Actinomycetes; order Streptosporangiales; family Streptosporangiaceae; genus JAJYUU01. The sequence goes on along the minus strand of DASXMP010000127.1, from coordinate 83,216 downwards.
CTTTGCCGCCGAGGTGATCGGTCATGTCATGCACGGCAAGGGCTGGGCTGACACGCTGCTCATCTGGATGTACGACGAGGACGGCGGTTACTACGATCATGTCGCTCCACCACCTGCCGAGCCGCCCGATGAAGTTCCCGGCCGAAGCCTGGTCGCGCATCCTTCGTTGCTGCGCGCCATCCTGAAGCCGCTGTTCCCTGGTTACGTCCGGCACGCCCAGCAGCTCGTGTGCGAGCCCAGCAGCTACGACACCTACGGCTTCCGCGTGCCAGCTGTGATCGTGTCCCCGTACGCTCGGCCGGACTGCGTCGTGTCGGACGTCTTTGACCACACGTCGGTCTTGAAGCTGGTCGAGGAGAAGTGGAACCTGCCAGCCCTCACCCGCAGAGACGGGGCTGCGACAGCTCCACTGGCTGCCCTCGACTTCGATTCGCCGCCGGCCTTCCTTGAGCCGCCCGAGCTGCCAGCGCCCGCCCTAGCCTGGGGCTCCTGGTAGGCACTGGTCACGCCAGCCGTCGCGGTTGCGCCGCATCCTGCCAGCGAGCCGCGTGGTCTACGCTCACAGCGGTGGCTCATCCCGAGACAGAGGTCCTCGCCTGGGCTTCGGCAGCACTGGCAGCCGAAGTGACGGTCGTTCGCGGGCTGCGGCTGGGTGGTTCGCCGTGGCTACTGCGGGCGGGCCCGCGCCTGGTCGTGCTCCGGGTCGCTCCCCCGGAGCAGGCGCACGAGACTCGGACTGAGGTCGCGGCGATGACCTTCGCAGCGCGGGCCGCCGATGGCGTCAGCCTCGCCGTAGCCGAAGTGCTCGGCCATGACCCCGCGGTCCGCACGCGGTACGGACTTGTGCTCACTTCATTTCTTCCCGGCACGAGCAAGATCCCGGCACAGCCACAGGCGGATCGCCTGAGAGCACTTGGTGCCGCCGCGGCAAGGATCAGCGGGGTCACAGCGGACCCCGACGCTGGCCTGCCGGTGCGCAGCCGGCCGATCGAGGGCGAGGACTTTGGCCGGATGCGACGCGAGCAGGGTGCCTCGGACTTGCTGCTCGCGGCCGAGGCAGCCATAACCCACTACCGGCCGTCTGATGGCCGGGTCGGTCTCGTCCATGGCGATCTGTGGTATGGCAACACGCTCTGGGACGACGGCCACCTGAGCGCGATCCTGGACTGGGATTGTGCCGGGCGTGGACCTGCAGGCATCGACCTCGGCTCATTGCGCTGCGACGCAGCCTGGAGCTATGGGCTTCAGGCTGCCGATGACATCCTGCATGGCTGGGAAGTCGAGGCAGGACGATCGGCAGTCGACGTGCCCTACTGGGACGCCGTTGCGGCGCTCGCCTCTCCGCCGGACCTGGGCTGGTTCCCCGAATCGATGGCTGACCAGGGACGGCCCGACCTGACCCGCGAAGTCTTGGTGGAGCGCCGTGACGCGTTCCTCGACACCGCGATGAGCCGGCTCCAGGCAGGCTCGGCTCGCAGATAACTCGATCCAGTTCCGCGCTATAGGGACCATGCCGGCGACGGCGCCCGCGTGGTTGCGCCGTTGGTGGCGTACGAACTGAGCCCTGCAGTTCGGCTGCAACAGAAGCGGTCCGAGCAGCCATAGGGTTCTGGTCATGCTTGTGTGGATCAACGGTCCCTGCGGCGGCGGGAAGACACAGACTGCCCATGAGATCCAGCGGCGGCTGCCGCGAAGCGTCGTCTGCGACCCGGAGAACCTAGGCCTTGGCTCACGCCTCACCTCCGCGCTGTCGTAGCTCGGCAGACCGCATCCGTCCGGGACGGCGCGCTCCGGCAGGCGAAAGGGTGCCATTAATCCCAGCGGTCCGCCGGGCGCGTGTCTCCGCAACCGCAGATCGTTGAGATCGGCGTCAGCAGACGCGGTCGCGATGAGTTACCCACGCTGGCAAGGTCAGTACCGACGACAGCGCCGATACCGGGAGGACGAGATGGCGTTGGATCTCTTCGCTGGCATCCCTGTCACGGACTACGCCGCTGCACTGCCGTGGTACGAGCGGCTCTTCGGCGGGCGGCCGTCGTTCCTGCCGAACGACGTCGAGGCGGTCTGGGAGTTGGCTGAGCACCGATACGTCTATATCGTGCAAAGGCCCGAACGGGCGGGGCGCGCCCTGGTGCTTTCGTTCGTCGATGACCTCGAGGACCGGGTCGCCCAGATCGCCCGGCGGGGCATCGAACCCGCGCACCGCGAGACGCCCACTAGCGGCATGACCAAGGTGACCTACCGGGACGCTGAGGGCAATGAGATTAGCTTCGGCGGCCGTCTAGCCTGACGCTTCAGCGCTGACCTCGGACAGCCGGACAACATGTGCCGGGCCGGTACTACTGGACCAGAGCTGGAGACCGCATTTCCGATGCGCCGAGTAGCAAGTGCGCACTCACTTGGCGGCGGTGCCTCCGGCGTCCGGGCCCCCGGCGACTCAACCGCTGAGTGGGCCGGCGTCAGAGCGCCTCGTCCTCGCAGCTATCGCCCGAGAAGCTGTGGTTGTTCTCGACATCGAACTCATCCATGGGCAGGTCGGCCGTCTCGCGCTCGGTGGCTTGCTCTCGCTCCTGCTCAAGCGCTTCGCGGACAACTCGGTAGGCCAGGCCAGCCGGATATCCCTTGCGCGCCAGGACCCCGACCAGCTTCCGCATCCGGGCCGGGAGCGGCAGACCGACCGTCCCCGGCAGGCGGCGCTCGATCAGCGCCCGGGCGGTCGCGGCCTCCTGCGCCGGGTCGAGGTCACTCAGCGCCGACCGAATGTCGTCCTGGCCCACGCCGCGCTGCCGAAGCTCTGCACCCAGCGCCCGGCTCGCGAGTCCGCGACCGTGGTGCCGGGAGTCCACCCAGGCCCGGGCGAACATGGCGTCATCGATCAGGTTCACTTCGGCGAACCGCGACAGGACCGCTTCGGCCGCGTCGTCCGGGACGCCACGGCGCTGCAGCGCAGTAGCAAGCTGCGCCCGGGTGCGCGGAGCGGCCGTCAGCAGCCGGAGGCAGATCAAGCGGGCGACGCTCTCCGGATCATCGGTGTCCCGGTCCGCCTTGGCAGACCCGCGCCGGCCCTTCCGAGTGCCGCCGTCTTGCCACCCTTCAGCCAAGCGCTCGCTGTCGTCCGGCGAGCCGCGATCTCGGTCGCCAGTACGGCACTCAGAGCGACTTGCCTCGCGGTCGTCCGCTCCGTCGATGCGACGCTCCGCGTAGTCCGGCCCGCGGGCGTTCTTGCCTTGGCGGTACGGCGCCATAGCCGAGTCCTGCTCGCTCACCGCTGCAGGTTCGTCACCGACGCTAGCGCCGCGCCTCGGCCCGATGCCTCAGCCGAACCGCCACCAGCCGCGCTGGCGTCCGCGTCCAGCTTCGGACCGACGCCGAGCTTTTCCTTGATCTTCTTCTCGATCTCGTTTGCCAGGTCCGGGTTCTCGCGCAGATAGTTCCTCGCGTTCTCCTTGCCCTGACCGAGCTGGTCGCCGTCGTAGGTGTACCAGGCACCCGACTTGCGCACGATCCCCTGCTCGACGCCGAGGTCGATAAGCCCGCCTTCCCGGCTAATACCCTGGCCGTACAAAATGTCCATCTCCGCGACTTTGAACGGCGACGCTACCTTATTCTTCACGACCTTAACGCGGGTCCTGTTTCCGACAGCGTCGGTCCCATCCTTCAACGTCTCAATCCGGCGAATGTCCAGGCGAATTGAGGCGTAGAACTTGAGCGCCTTGCCCCCCGACGTGGTTTCCGGGCTGTTGTGCACCATGACGCCATCGACGAAGTAGTTGTGGTTGCCTTCCACCTCGATGTCGAACCTGTTCATGGAGCGGGTCGGTGGCTTGACGTGGATGTCCAGGATCCGGGCAGGCTGCAGCCTGAGCTCCGGCTCAACGAACTCCGGCTCGACGCCGGACCGCTGGCGGAAACGTGGCAGCAGCTTGTAGTCCATCGAAGGATGCACATACGGAGCCACCAGCTTCTGAAACTTCTCAGTGGCTAGCGTGCTGAAGACCAGAACAGCCTTCCCAGCCTTGCCCGCCATCCGTAGCCGCACATCGAGGCCGTGAGTGTCCCGGAGGTAGTGAGCCAGGCGATCTCGCGACCCAGGGCTCATCGCTTCCACGCAGATCTCGATCCGCCCGGAACCGCCTTGCGTACGCTCCTGCAGACCCTTTGATCGCAATGAGAAGCTGCCGTCGTCCATGTACCAGATCGCTAGCGCGAGTGGCGTCAGGGACTTCAGGTACTCCCAGGTCAGGTGCTTCTTGCCGTCACCGAAATAGACGACATCGTGAAGCTCAGCGAGCTCCGAGAGGGGTGTGAAGTCGGCGAAAGCGGCGCCCTTCGCATTGACCCTGCGCGAGCACTCGATGTTGCCGAGCAGAGAGACCTTCCAGTCCAGGTAAGCGGCCTGCTTTGCGCCATGGCCGAGCCGGAACCGCGTGCCCGACCTGTCCTGTCGATTCGGCGACAGGTTCCCGTCGCCCATCAGCGATCCCAGGATCACCTGCATCTGCTGATCGCTGAGGCGATGGGGCTCGGTGACAAGAAGCCGGTCCCCGACAATCAGCTCTCCCGCAGGCCGCCAGCCACCGGGCGTCCGGACGAGGTGATTCTCTGTGGCTGCAAACTGAGCCCGCCCATTGCCGCCTGACTTGGCCACGGTGAACTGCAGGAACCGGTCAGCTGGCCCATTGTTGAACCAATTGACGATCTTTCGCGGCACGACCTGACAGGTGACTGGATCGTAAGACAAGACTTCGACGTCCATTCGCTGATTGACTATCTTGCCAATCTTTTCTTGCGTGCCATCAGCCAAAGTAATTCGAGTACCGTAGGCCATGCAGCCGAACATCACGCCTATTTTTTCCCTCAGCTGGTTAATGAAAATCGCCGTGGTCTTTGTTTGGTTGAGCGCACCGGCAATCTTGCGAAGAGCCTGGGACATGAGGCGGGCCTGCAGGCCGACGTGGCTGTCGCCCATCTCGCCCTCAATCTCGGCCTTCGGAACCAGGGCGGCGACCGAGTCGATGACGATGAGATCGATGGCGCCGGAGCGGATCAGCATGTCGGCGATCTCCAGGGCCTGCTCACCGGTGTCTGGCTGGGACACCAGCAGCGCGTCGGTGTCGACGCCGAGATTCTTGGCGTAGTCCGGATCGAGCGCGTGCTCTGCGTCGATGAACGCCGCGATGCCCCCCGTCTTCTGCGCATTCGCGATGGCATGCAGCGCCAGGGACGTCTTACCCGAACTCTCTGGTCCGTAGATCTCGACAATCCGGCCCCTGGGGAATCCGCCGACGCCGAGCGCAACGTCGAGGGAGATGGAGCCCGTCGGGATGACCTCGACCGGCGCGCGGGTGTCGTCGCCGAGGCGCATGATGGCGCCGCGGCCGAACTGCCGCTCGATCTGCGCGAGGGCAGTCTCCAGCGACTTCTCCCTGTCGCCGCCGCCGGCGCCCCTGGTGCTCGTCTTGTCGTTCGCTGCCATCTGAAGCTCCTGTATGGGGAAGGACCGAGAAGCTACGCCGAGCCGCTCGCGTGCGCGTGGTCTGCACTGCCTGCCGGTCCTGCGCGGGCCCGGGTCCTGCTCACTCCTGGCCGTGCTTGCTTTCTTGGCTTGCTGGCGGAGACGCTACGCGCCCCCTCTGACAATGGCGTTGAACACGGCGTCGCGCCGCGGATTTATCCGGCTGGGCCACCATCAGCGGACTCAACTCTAACGAACAACTGTTCGATCATGAAGCGGACACGCCGACTCAAGCGAAACTCGTTGCCACTGCCGTAGCCGAGGCGACGAGTCGCACTAGTCAGGTGCCGTGCTCCGGTTGTGTTGCCCCTCGGCAAGGCGCTTCAGATTCAGCAACTGCCGCCGAGCCATGACCAGGTCACCGACCGATAGCCCAACGGCAAACCATCGTCGAGTCCGAAGCACGACCTTGAGCAGCAGGCGCGTGGTGCCGCCAGCCTCGGGCACCAGGACGTAGGACATGAAGGCCCCGCCGATCCTGCCGGTCAGCTGATGACCTTTGTCCACCGAGACGATCCGGCCGCGCTGGCGGCCACGAACGGTCGTGAACCGTTCCCCGACCTCGGGCTCCGGTAGATCCATCAGTTCCGCAGGAGAGCGACGGCCGAGATTGTCGATCCAGTCATAGGAGTACGGGCCAAGCCGCACCTGGGCCACCCATGGCCACACCGCTTCAGCGGGGACATCGATGTGAACAGCTCGCCATGCCGTCAGCACCGGCGAGGTAACGAAGTCGTCGCACGGATAGGGGCGCTGGGTCTCAGCCACGCTCACGCCCCACCGATCACCAAGCATGGATCTATTCTCCATCGAACGGCCAGGCGGCTACCACAATCCAACGGCCTTACCGCTAGCACAGGTCAACGGCGCTCGCCGTCAGCGGCCAGTGACTAGGGCGCCGCAGTCGCCGGGAGAAGCCGCAAGACCTCCCGCGCGACCTGGACAATGTCAACCGGCCGGGTCGTGTCCACGTCGACTATCGGGCCGAGCCCAACCGGCCCGGAGCACTGCTCGAACGCCTCGGGCGACAGCGCCGAGATCACATGCACCTCATGCCGGGACGATGCCCGCGCCGCATACCTGCGGACGCACTCCGCCTCCGGACACTGGCAATACACCTCGACCGGCGACGCGCACAGCTCCCGGAGGTGACTCGTGACGCGGGTATCACCGGGCCAGAAGTTGGCTTCAAGCACTACCGCCGGTGCATCCGCCGCCAGTGCCCAGAGCAGCTCCATCGCCGCCGCGCCGAGCCGCCGCGACCACACGAGGTCGGAGGCCTGGCCGAGCCAGTCGTGCAGGGTTTCCTTGATCCGGTCCTTGGCCAGCAAAGCGAACCCGAGTTCCGCGGCCAGCGGCCCGGCGAGCGTGCTCTTGCCGGAGCCCGGCGGCCCGGACACCAGCACCAGGCGTCGCTGCTCCGCACTGACCGACGGGCCGACCGCCGCGTCCGGAGCCCCGGCATGCGGCTCGGCCGCCCCGGTCGGCGGGAAGGCGGCAGGCTCCGCGGCAACAGGCTTGCTGGCTGCTGCTCCGGTTGCCGCGAGCGGGCCGGCCGCAGCTTCCGCGATCGGGGCGGCGCCGGCCGCAGTCCTTGGCGCCCCAGGCGGGCCGACCAGTGGCTGCGTCACCGCATCCGCTCTGGGACGCGGAATGTCTCGCACACGGCTCGCCAGACGATCTTGGCGTCCTCGCCGTCAGCCAGGGCCTGCTCCACGGTCCGGCCGCCCAGGGCAGCGAGCACCTGATCCTTGGCCACGCTCTCGGCGTAGACATCGCCAAACTGCTTCCGCATCTTGGCCCAGAAGTCCGTCAGTCGCACGGGCGCCAGGCTAATCCGGGCCGGGCGATCCCGACAACCGGGCCCCGCCTCCCGGCGCGGCGCGCACGGTCGAGGACCGCGACGGCGGGGCGGCCAGCGAAGGCCGCGGGGCACCCAGCGGAAGCGGCGGCCGGCGCCGACCCCCAGTCCGCAGCGTGCCACCGCCTCCGCAGGCGGAGCCGGATATCGAGAAGTTCCTGGCTACGCGCCCGCAGGGGCCTGGCGCCGCTCTGTCATCCTGATACGACGCATCCAGATACAACGCGCTCCAAATGCGAGCGGGCAGCGTCTTGCGGATGCAAGAGGGCCACGTCATCCTCGGATGACAGTGCAACAGGCGACGCGAATGGGGGCGAGCCGGATGAGCCACGCACTAGGCCTGATCGTCGCGGCCGCCGCGGCCGTCGCGGTCCTCATCGGCCTGTCTGCGCTCGCGATGGCAAGCTCCCGCAGCACCGACAAGAGCGAACCCGGCAATCGGAATATATCGGGTAGCCGGACGAAGGCGCGCAAGACCTCCACGCACACGAGCGACCAGCGGCACCGTGGCCGACGCCGGGTGAAGAAGGCCAGTCAGACACAGATCTTGCCGATGAGTGCGACCATTGACTTCGCCACGGAGCGGAACGCCACCGCCATCGACGACATCCTTGGCGCACTCGACCGGGACCTGATCGGGCTCGTTCCGGTCAAAAGGAAGGTCGAGGAAATCGCGGCTCTGCTCCTTGTCGACCAGGCCAGGCGCAAATTCGGCATGAGCACGCCGCGACCAACCCTGCACATGTGCTTCACTGGCCCGCCAGGCACTGGCAAAACGACGATGGCGCTGCGCATGGCCGAGCTGCTGCACCGGCTGGGTTACATCGAGGAGGACAAGCTCATTCATGCGATGCGCGACGACCTGGTCGGCCAGTACGTCGGGCATACCGCACCCAAGACCAAGCGGATTCTGGACCGCGCGATGGGCGGCGTCCTCTTTATCGACGAGGCCTATTACCTGTACCGGGCATCCGACTCTAAGGACTACGGCCAGGAAGCCATCGACATATTGCTGCAGGTGATGGAGAAGGACCGCGGCAACCTGGTGGTCATCCTGGCTGGCTACAAGGACAGGATGGACGAGTTCTTCGATTACAACCCGGGCATGCGGTCGCGAATCGCTCACCATCTCGATTTCGCGGCGTACGAGCTTGACGAGCTCTCGGCTATCGGGCAGCTCATGCTTCGGGATACGAATTACTACTTGTCATCGGACGCCGAAGCCGCATTCCGTGACCGCATCGCGGCTCAGATGGGGCACCCGCATTTCGCCAACGCCCGGAGCGTGCGCAACGAACTGGAGCAAGCCAGGCTCAAGCATGCGTTCCGCCTGGCCAGCGACCTCGGCCGCCGCTGGGGCAAGGATGACCTGATGCGCCTGGACGCCGCGGACGTCGGCGCCGGACCGACCGGCTCGGCGCTGACCGGGCCATCGGCCACGATTGGGGCCGAGCCCTGGCGGTGACTGGCCGGGCCCGGGGACGCGGGCATACTGCCAGCATGTCCCCGGGCGCTAAGCCGACCGGAGTACCTTCCGCTGCGGGGAGGAGGACGGCGTCCTCAGATGTCGTCGAAATCGCCCTGGCGGATGCCCTCGACGAACGTCGCCCACTCCTCGCGGCTATAGGCCAGCACCGGGCCACCGCCCTGCTTCGTGGAACCGACGAGTATCTCGTCTCCGTGCACCGCCACGCGAACACACTGCCCGCCATTGCACTTGCGTGCGACGCGCCACGAGAGGTCTCCAAGGCTCTGCGGTATCTGCAGCATTTAGTCTCCTCTTAAGGTACTAACTGGGATTAATGGACCTCAGCTAGAAGCGGCTGAGAGCTGATCTCGGATCCCAGCGATGAGCGCGAGCGAGTCCTGGGTGCTGAGCGCCGCTTCCCGCAGGTACTCGATCGACTCGCGGTATCGCTCGACCTCGGCGGGGCGCTCATAGTAAAAAGCGCCCATCAGGCTCTCTACATACACCACAGGACTTTGCAGTGCAGCATCCCCGAATTCCAGCAGATCAAAATTCGTGTCGGAACTCGCATGCGCACCGGCGCTGAACGGGATCACCTGAATCGAACCTCGGCCGAGAGCTGTCCACGTCAGGATCTTGTCGAGCTGAGCCTTCATTACTGCGGGACCGCCAACTGGTCGCCGGAAGACCGCTTCGTCGGTCAACGCCCGGTATCGCGGTGGTCTCACACCTTCAAGCCGCTTCTGGCGCAGAATCCTAGCCTCTACCCGGTCGTTGAGGACACGGGGATCCATTTTTCGGCCAATCCCCCGAATGATGGCCGTCGCATAGTCCGCGGTCTGAAACAGCGCAGGAACCCAGTACATCGTGTACGAGGTGATGACGGTCGCTTCCTGCTCTAGCCCGATGAAGGGCTCGAGGGCGAGATCGTCGAAGCGGGACCACCAGCCGCGCTCCCGCGCCCTGGTGGCTAGCTCCATCAGTTCACCAGGGTCGGCAACCCCATAGACCAGGCAAAGGTCGCGGACATCCCGCAAGCTGGCGCGGCGCGCCGCCGTTTCGATCCGGCTGATCTTGGTGGCAGAGCACAGCAGCTCGGCACCGACCTGCTCCACGGTCAGGCCGCTGGCGAGGCGCAACTCCCGCAGCCGGTGGGCAAGCTCCCGCTGCCGCACGGTCGGATTGGCGTCCTCCGCCACCTCGGCGGCCGGACGCTGACCCGGCACCCGCCGAGCAATCGGCGCGCGTCCAACATCGCCATTGGCATTTGCCACAGGATGACGATACACCTGAATGGCGGCTGTGCACCTAGGCCGACACACGCGCCCTGAGAAAATCTTCAGCCCCTTCGTCTGACCCTGTGACCTGGTCATTCATTGAGACAAGGCGACGACCTTCTGAGCGCCAGCACAGCCAGATGACGGCGGCCGGGACGGGGCCAGCGGTCCGCGCCATACCACAATGGCCGGTTACAGAAGCGAACGCCATTGGCAAATGCCAAAAGCTATGAGACCGTGAAAGGGGCTGATGTGCGCCGCCTGCACCACCTGGCCACGCTGCGGGCAGGTCGGCGGCGGCAGGAAAGGGGGCATGCGAAGACGCCGAAACACAGCTGACACAAAAGCACGGCCGATGTTGACGCCATCGACCGTGCCAGTCACCCGAACCGAACCAACCAAAGGTGGGCCAAGTGATGGGATCATGCTACCTGCCTAGCGGGTGAATGCAAGATACCCGTGTGAAACAGGTGGAAGTTGCCGCCTCGCTTGGCCCTCCGGCCGGCTGTCGCCGAAAGGAGGTGTTGAAACATGCAGGCCGCGGCTCAGAATGCCGAAGCCATCCGCATCGTAGTAGTGCTCATCGCGATCGCGGTCGTGGCGTTCTGGCGCAAGATACTGAAGCTGATGATCATCGTGATCGCAACCGCGATGATCGCCGGGATTGGCTACGCGGTCATCGAAGTCTGGCAGCAACTACACCACCTAACCGGATAGCACAAGGCCTGCCGATCGGCTCAGCGCAATGAGGACGAAGCCGGTCGGCAGGCGCGTTGACGAGGCGTTTACATCGACTGGCCGACCAACGCGTATCGACGGGTGCCGGACCCCATCGTTCGGGCTGGACCCTCTGGCGGGCTGAACCCTACCGGCGGGCCGGGCCAGCACCGGGCGGCCGGGCCAGCACCAGGCGGACCAGGCCAGCACCGGGCGGACCGGACCAGTACCCACGCCCGGGCAGGACGGACGGGCCGGGCACCACCGAGGGCAGGTTAGGCTTTCGCTACTGACCGGTTTTGCTGTTGCGCGATCCCAGGTCGCGGATGTTACCGTCTTAGAAGTGCTATCGGCGCCTTCCAGAGGTTGGCCCGTCGGCACCGTGACCAGCGCAGCGTGGCGCGACCTGCACCGCCGAGTCCCTCGCGGCGCGCGAGCGCAGCGACCTAGCCTCCGGAGGCCGTAGTGACCCGCCCGACCGCCTGCCGCGGCCCGTGGCTTGTCTGCCGGCGTCACATCGATCTGCTGCGTGTTTCCAGCGCCATCTGTCGTACCTCCTGCTGAGTCAGCTTCCTCGCACTCCCTAGCCCGCCCGGATCAGCCGGGCAGCGGCCTCGTGCGCAGGCTGCCGTCTTGTGCACGCCGCCATAGCCGCAGCGCTTCCAGCAGAAGGACCAGCAATGCCATCCCAGCAGCTTCGCGGCCAGGGCCAGTGGGCCCTCGGCCACCATGAGCCGCTCAACCCGGCCGAGCGATTCAAGAAGGACGACGACGGGATGCACGTCCGCGAGCGCATCCTGAACCGGTATGCCCACCTCGGTTTCGAGTCCATCGACCCGAGCGACCTTCGCGGCCGATTCCGCTGGTGGGGCCTGTACACCCAGCGCAAGCCCGGCATCGGCGGCGGCAGAACCGGTGCCCTGGAGGACGCGGAGATCGAGGACCCCTACTTCATGATGCGGGTCCGCATCCCGGGCGGTCAGCTGAACCTGCCCCAGCTCCGAGCAGTTGCCGAAGTGGCGAAAGAGTACGGCCGCGACCTGGCGGACATCACCGACCGGCAGAACGTCCAGTTCCACTGGATCCGGATCGAGGACGTCCCGGCGATCTGGGCCCGGCTGGAGGAGGTGGGCCTGTCCAGCCAGGAAGCCTGCGGCGACGTGCCGCGCAACATCCTCGGCTGCCCAGTGGCCGGCCTCGACGCGGCCGAGGTCATCGACGCATCGGCGGCCATCCACGCGACCGACCTGATCGCGACGACCAGCCCCGACCTGACCAACCTGCCGCGCAAGTTCAAGACCGCGATCTCTGGTTGCGCCAGCCAGTGCACCGCCCACGAGGTCAACGACGTGTCCTTCGTCGGCGTCGTCGGCCCAGGCGGCGAGCCCGGTTACGACTTGTGGGTCGGCGGCGGCCTCTCCACCAACCCAATGCTGGCGCAGCGCCTCGGCGTGTTCGTCCGGGCCGACCAGGTGCCGGAGGTCTGGACCGGCGTAGCACGCCTGTTCCGCGACTACGGCTACCGCAGGCTGCGCAGCCGCGCCCGGCTCAAGTTCCTGGTCGCCGACTGGGGCACCGAGCGCTTCCGCGAGGTCCTGCAGACCGAGTACCTGGCTGGCGCCCTGTCCGACGGTCGGCCGCCGCCCGCGCCAGCCGCCGGCTCCCGCGATCACCTCGGCGCCCATCGCCAGCGCGACGGCCGCTGGTACCTGGGCGTCGCCCCGCACACCGGCCGCACCTCCGGGACGCAGTTGTGGCAGGTCGCGGACCTGGCAGAGGCGTACGGCTCGGGCCGGGTACGCACCACCATCGAGCAGAAGCTTCTCCTTCTCGATATAGGGGAACGAGCCCTGCCGGGCCTCACGGCCGAACTTGCCGCGATTGACCTTCAGGCCAGTCCGAACGTGTTCCGGCGCGGGACGATGGCCTGCACGGGCATCGAGTTCTGCAAGCTGGCAATCGTCGAGACCAAGGGCCGGGCACGCGAGCTGTACACCGAACTGAGCCGCCGGCTGCCTGGCTTCGACACCCCGGTCACGATCAACGTGAACGGCTGCCCGAACTCGTGCGCCCGCTTCCAGCTCGCCGACATCGGCCTGAAGGGCTCGATCGTCGACGGCGAGGAAGGGTTCCAGGTGCACCTGGGTGGCTCGCTCGGGACCGAACCGGGCTTCGGCCGCAAGCTGCGCGGCCTCAAGGTCACCTCGGCAGGGCTCACCGATTACGTCGAACGGCTGCTCCGCAACTTCGAGGCCAACCGGGCAGACGGCGAGGCGTTCGCCAGTTGGGTGCGGCGCGCCGACCCTGCGCTGCTGACCCAGACTGAGCCGGTCGCGCAGGCGGCCCGGCCGGAGGCGGCAGCGTGACCGGCGAACGCCAGATCCCATTCTTCTGCCCGTACTGCGGCGAGGAAAATCTCCGTCCCGCAAGCTCGGACGCTGGCGAGTGGGAGTGCCGGGCCTGCGCCAGGGGCTTCAGCCTGCACTTCATCGCCGTGATCCGGCCGCAGCCCACCTACCCTGCGGTCGGGCGAGCATCATGACCGCCCCGGACGACCCGAGCAACGCCAGCGCCGACAGCCGCGGCGGCGCTCGTTACCCGCTGATGCTGTCCATGGCAGGGCGCCGTGCGGTCGTGGTCGGAGGCGGACGCGTCGCCTTGCGCCGGTCCGAGACTTTGCTCGACTGCGGCGCGAACGTCGTCGTCATCGCGCCGGACGTGTGCGCCGAGCTGGCCGCGCTGCCCGTCACCGTGCTGCGCCGCCGGTACACCGGCGGCGACCTGTCGGCCGCATGGCTCGCGCACGCCGCGACGGACGACCCGGCGGTCAACGCGCGGGTGGCGGCCGACGCTGAACGCCACCGCATCTGGTGCGTACGCGCGGACGATGCTGGCGCATCACCCGCGTGGACGCCGGCCGTGACCAGGCACGGTGATGTCACGGTGGCAGTCACGGCCGGCGGCGACCCGCGCCGCTCACAGCGACTGCGCGCCGCCATGGCGCTCGCGCTGGCCGAGGGCAGCCTGCCGATCCGCCCGCTGCGCAGTCAGCCGGCCGCCGATCGAGCCCGACTGGGTAGTGTCGTCCTGGTGGGCGGCGGACCGGGCGACCCAGGGCTGATGACCGTGCGCGGGCGGCGGTTGCTGGCCGAGGCCGACGTGGTCGTGACCGACAAGCTCGCGCCGCGCGCGCTGCTAGCAGAGCTCGACCCGGACGTGGAGATCATCGACGCCGGGAAGCAGCCGCACGCGCACAACCTCACTCAGGCACAGATCAACGAGCTGATCGTGGCGCGCGCGCTGGCAGGGCAGCGGGTGGTGCGCCTCAAGGGCGGCGACCCGTTCGTCTTCGGCCGCGGCGGCGAGGAAGCGCTCGAGTGTGTCCGCGCCGGCGTGCCGTTCCAGGTCGTGCCCGGGGTCACCAGCGCGGTCGCGGTGCCTGCTTACGCGGGCATTCCGGTAACGCATCGGGGCATCAGCCAGGACTTCGCGGTGGTGTCGGCGCACCTCGACCCATCGCATCCCGGGGCAACCGTGGACTGGCAGGCACTGGCGAACGGCCCTGGCACGCTGGTGCTGCTGATGGCGGTGGCGAATGTGGCGCAGGTGTCAGCCGAACTGATCAAGCGGGGCCGGGACGCCGCGACACCAGTCGCGGTCATCAGCAACGGGACACTGCCAGATCAGCAGGTCCTGACGTCGACACTGGGTGCCGCCGCGGACGACGTCGCGGCGGCCGGTGTGCAGCCGCCCGCGGTCGTGGTCATCGGCGACGTGGTCCGGCTACGCGAAAGGATCGCCGGTCTTCGTGATCCCGAAGGAAAAGTGTCCTCCAGCGACACTTTTCCTTCGCCTTATGGATCGGAGCGCACTGGGCAGCCCGAGCCGACGCTGGGGGCGATCGCATGAGTCAGCCAGCCCTGCTCGCGGTCGCGCACGGCAGCCGCGACCCGGCGGCCGCCGAAGTGGTGCGCGGGCTTGGCCGTCAGATCCGGCGGCTCGCGCCATCCCTCGACGTCCGCGTCGCCTTCATCGGGCACGCGTCGCCGTCGCTCCCGGCCGAGCTCGGCGCCGTCAGCGCGCCCCCGGTCATCGTGCCGCTGCTGCTCTCCAGTGGGTTCCACCTGGCCACCGAGTTCGTCGACGCGGTGACCTCCGCCGGTGCACAGGTGACCGGCCCGCTCGGCCCGGACGAGTTGCTGCTCACCGTACTGACCGCACGGCTGACTGAGGCCGGGGTGCCAGCAGGCACGCCGGTGGTGCTGGCCGCAGCGGGATCCGCCGACCCCGCTGGCCCGGCCGACGTGCGGCAGCAGGCAGACCTGCTGGCGGAACGGCGCGGCGCGCCGGTGGTCGCGGCCTTCGCCACTGCGGCACAGCCAACGGTCCCCGAGGCGGTGGCGCAGTTGCGGTCACAGACCGGCGGGCCGGTCGCGGTGGCCAGTTACCTGCTCGCGCCCGGCCGCTTCCAGGACCAGCTCACTGACAGCGGCGCCGACTGGGTCACCGCGCCGTTGGGCAGCCACCCGGCGATTGCCGGGCTGGTCATCGACCGGTACCGGACCGCCAGGAAGGCGGTCGCAGCCCGCTAACCGCAACTGGCGGCGCGTGGGTGCCCGATCACCCGCAGGCGGCTGCGGGCCAGTCGGCACTCACGGCCGTCGTCAGGGTCCAGGACGGCGCGCGGTGACCAGCAAGTGGGGCCCGTTGCCCATCAGTTCAGGAACGCGCTCCAGGGCGCGCGAGGTCTCCAGCACGACCTGCCACCCGGCCGGATCGCTCATCCGCTCGGCCACGTCGCCGAGCAGGAACGCGCCGCCCTCCACGCAGACCAGATCCGTCACCTCCAGGCCGCTCGCGGCTACCTCGGCGCGCAGTTCGTCCGGCCGGTGCGTGTAACCGCAGAACGAGCCGGCCTGCAGCGGCGGCAGGACGCCGGTGCTCTCCACCTCTGCCACCAGATCGCCCATCTGCGGGTACTGCTGATCGAGCCGGTGACGCAGGATGCCGTCCAGGCGGGGCGCCCAGCGCGAGATCGCCGCACCGAAGACCGGTCCGCCCGGACGGACCACGCGGGCGGCCTCGCGAAGCGCGGCGATGCGGTCGGCTTCGGCTTCCAGGTGATAGAGCGGCCCGAGCAGCAGCACGGCGTCGGCGCTGGCGTCCGGGAGGTCGAGGGCGCGCGCGTCCGCGAGCCTGGACTCGATGGCAGCGGCGGCTGTGACCTGCTGCGCTGCTGCTGTGACCAGCTGGATGTGCAACGGCACGATGTCGCGGTGCAGCACCGTATAGCCAAGGTCAGCCAGCCAGATCGCGTACCGGCCCGGGCCGCCGCCGACGTCAGCGACGGTCGCCGGTGCTGGCGGCAGCGCGCGCAGCAGGATCTCCTGCGTACGCTCGAGTTCCAGGCGGCCGACGGCCGAGTCCAGCCGAGCCGCTTCCTCCCCCCGCTCGTAGTACTCATGCATGGCGGGGTCGGGCGCACTCATTGCACCGTCACCGGGAGCGTCTCGTAACCGCGCAGCACGATGGTGTCCTTGCGGGTCGGCGCACCGGCCGGCGCCAGCTCGGGAAACCTGGCCAGGAGCCGCGGGAATGCCACGCCTGCCTCCAGCCGCGCCAGCGCCGCCCCCAGGCAGAAGTGCGCGCCGCCGCCGAAGCTGAGCGGTCCGGCGTCGGCCCGCGCCGGATCGAACGTGTCCGGGCGGCAGAACCGGCGCGGGTCCCGGTTCCCGCCGCCGAGCAGGAGGAGGACCTCGTCCTCCGGCGTGGCAGTGACGCCCGCGATCTCCGTGGGGTCGGCGCGGCGACGACTGGTCAGCTGCACTGGTGAGTCGAACCGCAGCACCTCCTCGACGAACGCAGGCACGGGTATGGATCCGGTCCTGAGCTCGTCGCCGATGCTGGGGTCCTGCAGGATGATGCGCAGCCCGTTGCCGAGCAAGTTCGCGGTCGTCTCGAAGCCAGCAACGAGCAACAGCGCCAGGTTGTCCAGGAGCTCGGCGGAGCTGAGCCGTCCGTCATCGGCGTCGTGGACGCCGACCAGCGCGCTCAGCAGGTCATCGCGCGGCTGCTCGCGGCGGCGCTCGGCGAGGTCAGTGAAGTAGTCGTTCAGCTGCACGGCCGCTTCGTCGGCGGCCGCCAGCTGGTCCGGCGTGATGGCCGGCTCCAGCGTCGCGACCAGCGCAGTCGCCAGCGGCCTGAAGGTCTCGCGATCAGCCTCCGGGATACCGATCAGCTCGCAGATCGCCGTGACCGGAAGCAGGAAGGCGAAGTCGTGCATGAACTCCACCGGGCGGCCCGCCGCTCCTCGCTCCGCCATCTCAGCCAGCAGGCTGTCGGTCATGGCGGCGATGGCCGGCGCTAGCGCTGCTATGCGGCGCGAGGTGAACTCGCGGGAGACCAGCCGCCTGATCCGCCCATGCTCAGGCGGGTTCAGCGTCAGCAGCCCGTTCAGGCTGACCGATGGGTGATCGCGCCAGCCCGGCATGATCTGGTCGTACAGCTCTGCGTCGGCAGCCCCGAAGGCGGGATCGCGCAGTACTCCGTTGATGGCGTCGTAGCCGACAACTACCACCACGCCTGGCACTGCGGTTGCCGCGCCGAGCTCGTGTAGCTGCGCGTAGCGAGGATAGGGATCATCCCGGCCCGCCGGGCTCAGCAGCTCGGTGAGTAGCTGGGCAGCGTCCATTTGCACCCCCGTGCGACTTGTGCGCCTTGTGCAAGTATCGCGGCTGCTTTGGCCGCGAGCTACTCCTTCTGCATGGGCAGGAACTGGGAGCCACGGAACGGTCAGGGCTGTCGGTGGCACCGGGCAAGATGGAGACATGGCTCAGGATTCCGGCAGCGGCGTGACCGGCCCTGGGCTCGCAGACTTCAGCGAGGCGACCAGGGCCTGGTTTACCTCGGCATTCGCCCAGCCAACGCCGGCCCAGGCGGAGGCCTGGGAGGCCATTGCCCGGGGCGAGCACACGCTGGTCATCGCCCCGACTGGCTCCGGCAAGACGCTGGCAGCCTTCCTCTGGGCGATCGACAAGCTGGCCAGCCAGGCGCCGCCGGCCGACCCCAAGCAGCGCTGCCGGGTGCTGTACGTGTCCCCGCTCAAGGCCCTCGCCGTGGACGTGGAGCGCAACCTCCGCTCGCCGCTGACCGGGGTTACCCACGCGGCGCATCGGCTGGGCCTCCCCGAGCCGGACATCCGGGTCGCGGTCCGGACCGGCGACACGGCCGCGGACGAACGGCGCAGGCTGGTCAGCAAGCCGCCGGACATCCTGATTACCACGCCCGAGTCGTTGTTCCTGATGCTGACCTCTCAGGCCAGGGAGGGCCTGCGGGAGGTCCAGACGGTGATCGTGGACGAGGTGCACGCGCTGGCCGGGGGGAAGCGCGGCGCGCACCTGGCCCTCTCGCTCGAGCGGCTGGACGCCCTGCGCACCGGGCCGAGGCCAGCGCAGCGCATCGGCCTGTCCGCAACCGTCCGGCCGCCGGAGGAGGTGGCGACGTTCCTCGGCGGCGCGCAGCCGGTGACGATCGTGGCGCCGCCCAGTGAGAAACGACTGGACCTGCGCATCGTGGTCCCGGTCGAGGACATGGCGGACCTGCAGGCAGCCGAGCAAGGCAGCCGGGTCGGCTCGACCCGCGTCCGGGTGCCGATGGCGGACGGGACGGTGGTCAAGGGCGCGGCCAACGGCGCGGCGGCCAACGGCAGGGCTCCGGCGACTGGCCACCCGCCAGGCACTGGTTACGGCGCACCCGATGGGGATCCGGTGCGCCAGCACTCCATCTGGCCGCACGTCGAGGAACGGGTCCTGGACCTGATCCTGAGCCACCGCTCCACGATCGTCTTCGCCAACTCGCGCCGCCTGGCCGAGCGGCTCTGCGCCCGGCTGAACGAACTCGCGGCCGAGCGCACAGCCGGTGCCGACGAGACCGCGGACTACGCCGGCCTGGACGGTGCACCCTCGGTGGACCACGCGTTCTCCCGGCCACCGGCCGAGCTCATGGGACAGGCCGGCGCAGGCGATGGCGCGCCGCCGATCGTCGCCCGGGCTCATCACGGCTCAGTTTCGCGCGCCGAGCGGAGCCAGATCGAGGAGGCCCTCAAGTCCGGCACGCTGCCTGCTGTGGTGGCTACCTCTAGCCTGGAGCTCGGCATCGACATGGGCGCGGTCGACCTGGTCATCCAGGTCGAGTCGCCGCCCTCGGTGGCGAGCGGCCTGCAGCGCACCGGCCGCGCCGGGCACCACGTGGGCGACGAGTCGCGAGGCATCTTCTTCCCCAAGTACCAGGGTGACCTGATCCAGGCGGCCGTTGTCACTCAGCGGATGCACGCCGGCCAGATCGAGGAACTGCGCATGCCGCGCAACCCACTCGACGTGCTGGCCCAGCAGATCGTGGCGATGACCGCGATGGACGACTGGGACGTGGGCGACCTTGAGCAGACGGTCAAGCGCGCAGCCCCCTTCGCCGGGCTGACCCGGGCGGTGCTGGAGTCGGTCCTGGACATGCTGGCCGGGCGCTACCCGAGCGAGGACTTCGCCGGGCTGCGCGCACGGCTCGTCTGGGACCGGACCAGCGGCAAGCTGACCGGCCGTCCCGGCAGCCAGCGGCTCGCCGTCAGCAATGGCGGCACGATCCCCGACCGCGGGCTGTTCGGGGTCTTCCTCGCTGGTGCCCAGACCGACAGATCAGGCAGGCACTCCCGCCGGGTCGGCGAGCTGGATGAGGAGATGGTCTACGAGTCCAGGGTCGGGGACGTGTTCGTGCTCGGCGCCAGCTCGTGGCGGATCGAGGACATCACGGCCGACCAGGTCATCGTCTCCCCCGCCGCCGGGCTGCCCGGTCGGCTGCCGTTCTGGAAGGGCGATGCCCCGGGCCGGCCCGCCGAGCTCGGCGCTGCGATCGGAACCTTCTGCCGCGAGCTTGGGGCGGCGACCAAGGATGAGGCCCTGGCCCGGTTGCGCGGCGCGGGGCTGGACGACCTGGCGGCGAGCAACCTCGTTTCCTACCTAAACGAGCAGCGCGAGGCGACCGGGTACCTGCCGGACGACCGGACGCTGGTGCTGGAGCGGTTCCGCGACGAGCTCGGCGACTGGCGCCTGGTCCTGCACAGCCCGTACGGGTCGCAACTGCACGCGCCGTGGGCGCTGGCGATCACGGCGCGGCTGCGTGAGCGCTACGGCGGCATGGACGTGCAGGCCATCCACACCGACGACGGCATCGTGATCCGGGTCCCGGACGCCGACGACCCGCCGCCGGCCGGGGTGGCCATGCTGGACCCGGACGAGGTCGACCAGCTGGTCACCGCCGAGCTCGGATCGTCAGCATTGTTCGCCTCGCGGTTCCGTGAGTGCGCAGGCCGGGCGCTGCTGCTGCCGCGCCGCCAGCCAGGCCGCCGCACGCCGCTGTGGCAGCAGCGGCAGCGAGCCGCGCAGCTGCTCACGGTCGCCAGCCAGTACGGCACGTTCCCGGTCGTGCTGGAGACGATGCGTGAGTGCCTGCAGGACGTCTTCGACGTCCCGGGGCTGACCGCGCTGATGCGCGACATCAGCGCCCGCCGCGTCCGGCTGGTCGAGGTGGAGACGCCAACGGCATCGCCGTTCAGCAAGTCGCTGCTGTTCCGGTATGTGGGCGCGTTCATGTACGAGGGGGACGCGCCGCTGGCCGAGCGGCGGGCGCAGGCCCTCGCCCTCGACTCCGCGCTGCTCGCCGAGTTGCTGGGCCAGGCCGAGCTGCGCGAGCTCCTCGATCCGCTGGTGGTCGAGGAGGCCGAGCGCGAGCTGCAGCGGCTGGCTCCGGGCCGGACGTGCCGCGACGCCGAGGCGGTGGCCGACATGCTCCGCGCCCTCGGCCCGCTGACCAGCGCAGAGGCCGCCGAGCGGTCAACCGACCCGGCGGCCGCTCCCGGGTGGCTGGCCGATCTCGCCGCCCAGCGCCGGGTGCTGGACCTGCGGATCGCCGGCGAGCAGCGCTGGGCTTCGATCGAGGACGCGGGCCGGCTGCGCGATGCGCTCGGCGTGGCGCTGCCCGTCGGCGTCCCGGAAGCGTTCACCGAGCCGGTCGCCGACCCGCTGCGCGATCTGGTGCTGCGGTACGCGCGCACGCACGGTCCGTTCAGCACTGCCGCCGCGGCCGCCCGCTACGGCCTCGGCGTTGCGGTCGTCGCCGGCGCATTGCACCGGCTGGCGTCCGATGGCGTGCTGACGGAGGGCGACTTCGATCCTTCGGAGGGAACGGGCTGGTGCGAGGCCGGTGTCCTTCGCCTGCTGCGCCGCCGTTGCCTGGCCAAGCTTCGCAAGGAGGTCGAGCCGGCACCGCCTGCGGCGTTTGCGGCATTCTTGCCGGCGTGGCAGCGAGCGGACCGCGCGGAGTTTCGTGGCGGACGCGCCCGGTCCGCACGAGCAGATGAGGTCTACGACGTCGTCGAGCAGCTGGCCGGCGTGACAGTCCCCGCGTCCGCGCTGGAGACCCTGATCTTGCCAGGTCGCGTGCCCGGCTACTCGCCTGCGCTGCTGGACGAGCTGACGGCGGCCGGAGAGATCGCCTGGGCCGGCGCTGGCGGGCTGCCCGGCAGCGACGGCTGGGTCACGCTGGCCCCGGCCGGGCTCGCACCGCTGGTACTGCCCGAGCCGACCGAGGTCTCCACGACGCCGGTGCACGACGCGGTGCTGGGCGTGCTGGCCGGCGGCGGGGCCCTGTTCTTCCGCGCGATCGCCGACCGGGTAGCCGCCGGGCTGGCCGATCAGAGCAGCAGGGCACTCGGCGCCAGCGACCGGGATGTGGCCAGCGCGATCTGGGACCTGGTCTGGGCCGGGCTGCTGACCAACGACACGCTGGCGCCGCTGCGAACCGTCTTGACCAGTGGCCGGCCGACGGTCGCCAGCAGGCCGCATGCGCCGGGCGACGCGGACGAGCCGGTGACCGCTATGGGTTTTGGCACTGGTCCGCGGCCGCGTCCGGCCAGCCGTCCAGGCCTGGCGGTCAGCCGCCGGCCGGGGTTCGGCCGCGCCGCACTGCCGTCGCGGACCGGCCCGCCCACCGTGACCGGCCGGTGGTCAGTGCTACCGCCGCGAGAATCCGATCCGACCCGGCGGCTGCACGCCCAGGCACTGTCGCTGCTGGACCGGCACGGCATCCTGATCCGGGGCGCCGCCGCGGCCGAGCGGATCGCCGGCGGCTTCGGCGCCCTGTACCCGGTGCTGCGTGCGCTGGAGGAGGCCGGCCAGTGCCGCCGCGGCTATTTCGTCGAGGGCCTGGGCGCCGCCCAGTTCGCGCTGCCCGGCGCGGTCGACCGGATGCGTGCGATCGCGGAGTCGACGCGGGCGACCGCTACCCTCGCTGATCCGTGGGACACCCGCGGCCCCGGCGGCGCGCTCGCCAGCGACCCGTGGGACACCGCGGGCGCCAGCACCATGCCGCAACCACCGCAGCCCTGGGACACCAGCGGGCGCGGGCGGCCGGCCTCCGGGCCGAAGCTCGTCGTGCTGGCTGCCGCCGATCCGGCGAATGCCTACGGCGCCGCGCTGCCCTGGCCGGACCGGCCAGATGAGTCCGCCACCGGCCATCGGCCGGGCCGGAAGGCGGGCGCGCTGGTCATCCTGGCCGACGGCGCCCTCGTCCTGTATGTGGAGCGCGGCGGCAAGACCCTGCTCTCGTGGACCAGCGACCCGGCACTGCTCGAGCCTGCCGCGGCTGCCCTCGCTGCTGCGGTGCGAGCTGGCGCACTCGGCCGGCTGACAGTCGAGCGAGCCGACGGCGGCGGCGTCTATGACTCACCGCTGGCCCGCGCCCTCGAAGCGTCCGGCTTCCGGCCGACCCCCAAGGGCCTGCGCCTGCGCGCCTGACCCACCGGCAGGCCGCTGCCCGCACTGGGCGGCTATTTGGCTGTCAGGAAGCGCGTGATCGCGGCGGCCAGTGCCTTGGCGATGTTCTGCTGCACCTTAGGGCGGACCAGCATGGCGGCGTCAGCGCGGTTGTTCATGTTGCCGCACTCGATGAGGACCTTCGGCATCGTCGTCAGGTTCAGCCCGGCCAGGTCGTCGCGCCGGATGTAGCCGTTGCGGCCGTAGTAGTCGCTGATCGGGACGGCCGTATGGGTCAGCATGGCGGCATGCACATCGGTTGCGAACCGCAGCGAAGGCTTGACGACCTTCTTGTTCACGGTGTCGGCGACTGGCTCGAGGATCGTGAAACCGCGGCCGGAGGCGGGAGCGTAATCGGCGTGGATGTCGATCGACACGTTCGCATGCGCGTTGTCGAGTATCCGGGCGCGCCGGTTGACGCACGGGCCGATGCCGTTATTGCTCTGGCGAGTCAGCACCACCTTGGCGCCTTCCTTGCTGAGGTCGGCGCGAAGGTAGGTGGCAACATTCCAGTTGAACTTCGCCTCGGTGTAGCCGCCTGCGGTTTCGGTTCCGGTGGTGTCGCAGTCCTCCCACTCGCGGCCATTCCAGACCTGGCGATTGAGGAAGGCTGGGTCGGTCCAGTTGCGGCCGTTGTGGCCGGGGTCGATGCCGACGATTTTGCCCGCGAGCGGTTTCGCCGCCGCGCTCGACGCCGACACGCTTGCCGAGGCGAGGACCGCACCACCACACGCCAGAGGCAGCGCGAGCGCGCCGACGCCGAGCCAAACTCGAATATGTGCAAGCACGTCTATCAAGACGCGGGACAAACCCGGCGGGTTGACGCCCGCGCCGCCTTGACGAAGCGAGCGGCGGCGCGACAGTCTGTCCGGCGTGGACCCCGTACGCACCATTTACCGTGATACTGCCCTGGCTGACGGGACCGGGCCGCACTTGCGGGCCGGCATCAGCATTCTTGTCGCCGGCGACCGGATCGAGTGGATCGGCGAGGTCGCAGACGAGCCGCAGCTCGCCCCGGACACAGTCGTCGTCGACGCGTCCGGCTCGACCGTCGTCGCCGGGATGGTCGACAGCCACAGTCATCTGACGTTGCCGGGCGGCGCGCACTGGGTGGACCGCGGCTTCGACCCGCCGCAGCGCCTGGTGGAGGTCGCCGAGCACAACGCCCGGCTGATGCGGGGCGCCGGGATCCGCTGGGCACGGGACGTCGGATCGCCGATCGGCGACGATCCGGTGGACGGGTGGCATCGGGCGCTGGCCCTCGGGGTGCGCGACCGCTGGTCCGGGCGGCGCGAGTATCCCTATGTGCGGGCTGCGGGTTGCTGGGTCACCCGAGCTGGCTCGCTTCCTGGCGGGCTGTCGGTCGAGGTCGGCGACGGGGACGGTCTTGTTGCCGCCGCCGTCGGGCAGCTCGACGACGGCGCCGACTTCATCAAGCTGTACCTCGACGGGCCGGATCGCGAGACCTCACCGTTCACGGCGAGCGAGGTGCGCGCTGTCGTCGAGGTGGCGCATGCCCGGGGTGCCCGGGTGACAGCGCACTCGGGCATGCTCCCCGGAGCGCGAGTGGGCGCCGAGGCCGGGGTCGACTCCCTGGAGCACGGCTTCCAGCTCGACTCCGACGTGGCCGCGCTGATGGCGGCAAACAACGTGGCGCTGGTGTCCACGCTGGCTGTGCTGGAGTCGTGGCGCACCTTCGGCCGCACGACGGTCATCCCGCGCTTCACCGAGCCGCCGCGAAAGGCAGACATCGCCGCCCGCCGGGAGTGGGCGCACGAGAGCGTCCGGCTCGCCGTTCGCGCCGGCGTGCTGGTGGCGGCAGGCACCGACTTCGGTGGCGGATCCCTGCGCGCCAATCAGCTCGCCTGGGAAGTGGAATGCCTGGTGACCGCGGGCCTGGAGCCGTGGCAAGCGCTCGCCGCGGCGACCCGCAACGGCGGGCAGCTCCTCGGCGAGCCGGACGCCGGCATCATCCGGCAGGGTGGCCCGGCCGATCTTGTCTTCGTGCACGGCGATCCGCTGTCTGACCCAGCCGCACTGTGGCGCGTCTGGCTCGTCACCTGAGCCAGACACACCTGAGCCAGACACACCTCAGGCAGACACGCCTGAGCCGCAGCACCTGTGCCACCAGCGGCGGCTCAGTCACCCTTGCGGGATAGCTCGACCGGACCATACGTGTCCCAGCCACGCATGTCGATCAGCCAGATTTCGACCACCTCATCGCCGGAAAAGACGTAGACGCGGTCGTGGTAGGCCATGGTCGGGTCAATGTGCGCGGGAATCAGCCAGGCGCGCTCTCCCACGGGGCGCGGCGGGACGAACGTAACGTGCTCGTCGGAGCAGAACAGCACGGTGCCCTCGACCACGTCCGGGTTCCCGTGGTCCATACCGAAGGCCTTGAGGCCAGCGTCCGCGACCGCCCAGTCGGGTGCCGCTGAGATGACCGTGGCCAGCACGAACGCCGCCTGCTCGAAGGGCAGGCCGAGCCGGCTGTAGGCGGTGTCCATCAGGGCATACGAACCAGCCTGGATCTCGGTCGCCCAGGTGTTCAGCTCGTACGTGCCGGTGCCGCCGGCCGATACCAGCTCGCCGCCGACGTCGGCGTGCGCGGCGACGAGCAGTTCCATCGAGGCCTGGCAGCGCTGCGCGCGCTCCCCCGCATCTTCCAGGCCGACGACGTGCCCCTCGTAGCCCATCACGCCGCGCACCTCCAGGCCGCGGCGCCGGGCCAGGTCGGCGAGCCGACCCGCGTCCTCCGGCGCGCAGCCACAGCGCGGCAGGCCGACGTTGACGTCGATGACAACCTCAGGCACGCCGCCCGCCGCGGCCGCCTCGATCGTCTGCGCCGAGTCCACCGCGAGCGTCACCCGGACGCCGGCCTCGACAAGCTTGCCGAGGCGCCACGCATCCAGCACCTCATTGGCCAGCAGCAGATCGTCGCCGAGCCCAGCGACCGCCATGATCTCGCACTCGCGGATGGTGGCACAGGTGAACTTGCTGTGCCCGGCTGCCGCTTGGCGCTGGGCGATGCCAGTGCATTTGTGCGCCTTCACGTGCGGGCGGAGCCGGTCCCCTGGCAGCGCAGCAGCCATCGTGGCGAGGTTGCGCTCCAGCGCATCGCGATCGACCAGCAGGGCTGGGGTGCTGATCTCCGAAATGTGCATGAGCGACCAGGCCTTTCGATCCGCCGGAAATGTCCGCCCGGAAAGCTTACGCTGCCCGACGGCAACTGCCGGGCGTCAGCCGGACGGTCCGGCGCTCGCGCTAGTGGCCCTCGTCAGTGGCAGGCACGGTGATCACCGTGACCGAATGGGCCGGGAACGTGTAGCTGATACCGTCCCCGAACTTCTTGATGGTGTCCTCCTGCACCGTGACGGCATCGGGCTGCTCGAAGGAATTGACCGTCTGTGCCTCCGGGCCGTTGACCTGAGCCACGGTTGCCCTCCCCGGGTGAAACGGCCCGGCGATGCGGATGTCGGCCGTGATGTCACGCTCCAGCGACCGGTTGATCACGCTCAGCATGAGCTGTCCGGCTGCCCCTGACCTGGTAGCGACGACGTCGATAATCGGGAACGGGCCGAGGTCGGCAACACGGTGCGCGGGCCTTGGTCCGTCGAGCTGGTCGTCGGTGAACTCGCGCTGGTAGCAGTCCACGTACACGTTCACGACTTCAGTGCCCAGGTAGTCAGCGAACAGCCGCAGCGGATGGTAGATCGTCTGCAGGAACATGCCGTCCGGGCTAGTCACGATCGGCGCTATCACGTTGACGAGCTGAGCGAAGTTGGCCATCTTGACGGTGCCCGGGTTGCGCAGGAACGCATGCAGGTACGTGGTCACCGCCAGCGCGTCCGCGAGCGTATACCGCTCTTCCAGACCGGTCGAGCCGTCCCACTCGCGGTACCAGACGCCCCACTCGTCGTAAGCGATGTGGATCGGATGCTTAACCCGCTGGTCGTAACGGGCCTTCTCGATCAGAGCCGAGGTGATCCGGATCGCCCGCTCGGCCAGGTGCGGCTCCAGCACGTTGCGCCAGTACCGTTGCGCTCCTGTGTACAGGTGGATGCTGTACCAGCCGACGAACTCGGCCAGGCCAGGGATTACCACCTCGTCCCAGTCCGACCAGCCGTTGAGGCCGCAGGCGACCAGTTCCACCGATGGATCGGTCCACCTCAGCACCTTGGCGAACTGCCGCGCCTTCTTCACATAGTCCTCGGCCGACAGCTGGCCGAGCTGCCACGTCCCGTACATCTCGTTGCCCAGGCCAACGTACTTGACCCCGTACGGCGCCTCTCGTCCGCCCGCCCGGCGCTTGTTCGCCCACTCGGTGTTGCCGGTCCCGTTGCAGTATTCGAGCCAGGCCTGCGCCTCGTCCTCCGTGCCGGTCCCCATGTTCACGCAGAGGTACGGCTCGGCCCCGACCAGCTCGCAGAATCGCATGAACTCGTCGGTGCCGAAGCGGTTGGACTCTTCCTTGTGCCAGGCGAGGTCCATCCGGCGCGGCCGCTGGTCCTGCGGCCCGATCCCGTCGGTCCAGTGGTAGCCAGACACGAAATTGCCGCCTGGCCAGCGCATCACCGGCGGAGCCAGGCGACGCACCGCCTCCAGCACGTCAGTCCGGAAGCCCTCACGGTCCGATAGCGGCGAGCCCTCGTCGTAGAGGCCGCCGTAAACACACCGCCCGAGGTGCTCGGTGAATCCGCTCAGGATCCGGCGGTCGACCTGGCCAACGACACGATCAAGATCGACTTTGATCAAGGCCACGGGAACGAGCCCCTTTCCGCTTCGAGTGCGCGTCCAGGAACTGCCCCATCCGGCCAGCCTTGGGCACCGCAGGCGATATCGCCAGGTTTCAGACCCTAGCCAGGCAACTTATCTCACCGGCCGTCCGTCCTTGCCAAGCGTGAACGAGATAGTGCCAGCGGGCTGGCCGCAGCTGCCTCCAGCTGGCGACTAGCTGGCCGTCCGCGGTCTATCGGCCGGGTCAGGCGGGACTCGCGACCGAGGCGAGCAGTTCAGCGCGGGCTTGATCGACGGCGGCCAGGAGCGCGCCGCGCAGCACCGGGCCGCCGGTGACGGCTGTTGGCACCACGTCCGGTCGGGCCGGGCTGATGCGGCCGACCTCGGCGGCGACCCGGCTGGCCAGCTCTGGTCCGCCGGCCAGGCCCACGTCGCCGCCGAGGACAACGAGGCCTGGATCGAGCACCACCGAGATTGCGGCGACGCCGGTTGCGACCCGGCTGGCGAAATCGGCGAGAAATGCAACGCCGCGGTCCTCTCCCGCCTGCGCCGCGCTGACAGCCTTCGCGACGGCCATCGCCGCCGAACCCGCGTCGAAGCCGTGCTCGGCGGCGAGCAGCAGCACCGCTTGCGCGCCAACCAGCCGCTGGAACGCCCCCGTGTCCGGATGCGTCACGTCCTCCGGCAGCGGCACGCCGGGCACCGGCAGGTACCCGATCTCGCCGGCGGCTCCGCCAGCGCCACGGTGTATCCGGCCGCCGAGCACCGTGGCCAGGCCGACGCCGACGCTGAGCCAGACCAGCACGAAGTCGTCGGCGCCAGTGGCCGCACCCACGACGCGCTCAGCCATCGCGGCCAGGTTCACGTCGTTCTGCAGCGTGACGGGCCGGCCGAGGTCGCTGCGCAGGGCCTCCAGGACGCCTTCGTGCCAGGCGGGCAGGTTCACGGCCAGGCGCGGATCACCGGTGCGCGGGTCCAGCACGCCGGGCGTGCCAATCACGAACGCGCGCAGCGATTCTGGTGGCACCCCGGCCGACCGGCACGCCGCCTGGACCGCGCCGCGAACCAGTTCGACCGGATCGGCCGCGTCGCTCGGATCGACCGAGATTCCAGCGATGCAGTTCCCGGTAATGTCGGCCACACTGGCGCTGATCTCGTCCCGCTCGACGTGCAAACCCGCGACGTAAGCCGTGGACGGGACCACCGCGTAGATCGCCGCGTTCGGCCCCCGGCCGCCAGCCTGCTCTCCCGCCACCTCGACCAGCCCGCGCTCTTCCAGCCGCGCCAGCAGCTGGGATGCGGTGACCTTGGACAAGCCGGTCTGCTCTCCGAGCTGGGCACGGGTCATCGGGCCGTCAGTGAGCAGCAGCTCCAGCGCCGACCTGTCGTTGAGCTCGCGCAACAGGCTCGGCGTGCCCGGGCGTCGCTGCATTCCCCCACCCCTTCATCGCCGCACCGCTGACCCGCAGTCGTGCTGCGCGGTCCCGTCAGTATCTCAATATGGCAACGGACTCTATCTTATAGGAAAGTTTCCTGTTAGTTTCCTCGCCAGAAACGCACGTCGGGCTCCCCGCCCGGCCGGATGCCAAACCAGCTCAAAACGGGCCAGCGCACGCAGGCCCGCAGCTAGCCTAGGTGGCCCGGCCGCCGGAAGCAGCCCACAAGACGTCCGCCCGCGCGGACGTCGCCTCCGCTGAGATAAAAGCCGGGAAGGGAGATCGGCAGTGAGATTCACTAGATCGGCGGCCGCATTCGGCGCAATCGCCGTGGTCGCCGGAGCAGCCGTAGCAGGCTGCGGTTCCAGCGGCGGCAGTTCGCCGTCGGCGGCGTCGTCGGCGCCCGCCAAGCTCGTCGTGTGGCGCATGGGCTCGTCCGTGGCGTCACAGGTGAGCTGGATGACCGCCGTCACCAAGCAGTTCCACAAGCAGTTCCCGCAGTACAAGAAGACCAAGGTGGTGGTCGACTGGATTCCGTGGACCAGCAACACCACGGACTGGACTAACGCGCTGACCAGCGGCAAGGGCGGTCCAGACATCACCGAGATGGGCAACACCGAGACGCCGGGCCTGGCCGCACAGGGCGCCCTCGCCGGGATCACGTCCAATGTGAAGGGCTGGTCGAACGATTCGCAGCTCATCGCCGGCAACCTGGCCAATGACACGGTCAAGGGCACCATCTACGGCGTGCCGTGGTTCGGTGGCGTGCGCGGCATCTGGTACAACAAGAACCAGTTCAGCCAGGCCGGTATCACCTCAACTCCGACCACGTGGACTCAGCTCGTCAGCGACGCGAAGACGCTGATGGCCAAGAACCCCGGCACCTTCGGCATCGGCGCGCCGACCGACGACACCGACGCGATCGCCAGCTTCATCTGGGGCGCTGGCGGCCAGGTTGCGGTGCAGCAGGGCGGCAAATGGGTGGCGCAGCTCACCTCGCCTCAGTCTGAGGCCGGCATCAAGTTCTACGCCGACCTGCTGACCACCGAGCACGTCTCCACTACCAAGTACATCGGCGAGACCGAGATCGGCGCGCCGGGCACGGCCGGTCCGGGCGGAGCAGAGGAGGACTTCGCGCTCGGCAAGCTCGACATGTATATCGACGGCCCGTGGGCCGAGGCGCAGCTCGAGCAGGTCAGCAAGAAGAACCAGTCACAGTGGGCCTCGTTCCCGATCCCGAGCCAGAACGGGCCGAACCCGTCCCCGGCCTTCTCGGGCGGCTCGGACCTCGGCGTCTGGGTCAACAGCAAGTACAAGAGCGTTGACTGGGACCTGATCTCGGTGATGGACAGCACCTCGAACGCGACCACGTTCGCTAACTCGCAGGGCTTCTTCCCCGAGTTCACCTCGCAGCTCTCCAGCCCGGTGTACTCGAGCAGCCCGGTCATGTCTGGCTTCGCCAAGGCGGCCGGCTACACCCAGATCTCGCCGCTCAACACGACGAACTGGGCGACCGCGGACACCGGCAAGTACAACATCATCCCGACGATGATGAAGGCACTGGAGTCGGGGGCTAACTTCCAGTCCACGGTCAGTCAGGCAAACACCGAACTCCAGAATGTGCTCAACAGCGGCAGCGAGACTGGCTGATCGGTCACTGTTCTGATTGTCACTGTCTGGGCTGGCTGGCCTGCCGTGTGCGGGCCAGCCAGCCGGCCAGGCACCATTCCCCAGGGAGTTGACCAGATCAATGGCTGAGACCCTCCAGCCCGGCACTGGCGTGCTGCGGCGCCGGCCGGCCGGGCCGATCAGGCCCCGGCTCGGCGCGTTTATACGCCGGCACAAGCTGGCACCGTACCTGCTGCTGCTCCCGGCACTCGCGGGGATAGCGCTGGTCCTGCTCTGGCCGCTGGTTCAGGTCGTCATCTACTCGTTCCAGAACTACGGGATTCAGCAGATCACCGGTGCGCTGCCCACGCAGTGGGTCGGCTTCGCGAACTTCGCCACCACCTTCAAAGATCCGGAGTTCTGGCTGTCGCTGCGGATCAGCGTTCTCTTCGCGATCGTCGTCGTGCCGCTCAGCCTGATTCTCGGCTCCATCGTCGGCCTGCTGCTGAACCGCCTGGGCCGGCGCATGTCGGTGTTCGTCAGCACAGCCGCGCTGCTGGCCTGGGCTACGCCGCCGGTGTCGGCGGCCGTCCTGTTCTACTGGATGTTCAGCCCCGACGGCGGAATCGTCGACTGGACCCTGGCCAGGCTCCCGCACTGGCTAGTCGGCAGCACAAACTGGGCCCAGTACAACTGGTCGACCAATGGCGCGCTGCCCGCCTACACCCTGATCGCGCTGCTCGTGATCTGGCAGGCGTTCCCGTTCATCGCGGTCACCGTGCTGGCCGGCCTCAAGACCATCCCGGCCGAACTCGGCGAGGCCGCGCGGGTGGACGGAGCCAGCGCCTGGCGGGTCTTCTGGCGGGTCACGTTCCCGCTGATGAAGCCGATCTACCTGGTGCTGCTCCTGCTATCGGTGATCTGGGACTTCAACATCTTCACGCAGAGCGACATCATTGCCGGGCTGGCCAACCTGAACGAGTACAACCTGTCTTTGTACATCTACGACAAGGCCTTCACGTTCCCGCCGAGCTACGGCCTGGGCGGAGCGCTCGCGCTGATCTTCGCCGTCATCCTGCTCATCGTGACGATGGGCTACGTGCGGGCCTCCGTGCGGCAGGGGGCCCTCACGTGACCGGCGTGGACATGAGCAGCGAGGCGGCGTCGGCAGCGCGGGAAGGGCTCGGCACGCCGGCCACCGGGGCCATTCCGGTCCGCGCTCGCATCGCGGGCTCGCGCCCGACCGGTACCCGCGCAGCTGCGCGCGCGCGGACGGTCAAGCGGGCCAAGGCAGTCAGCCTGAACGGGCTCGGACTGATCATCGCCGTCGTCACCCTGTTCCCGATCTTCGAGATGATCAGCACGGCGTTCAAGCCGTCGCAGGAGATCTACTCCCTCACCCCGAACCTGCTGCCCACGCACCCCACGCTGTCGAACATCACGCAGGTAATCAGCGGCAAGGTGACCGGCGGGATCGGGCCGATCTGGCTCTTCTTCCGCAACAGCCTGGCCGTTGCGCTGGTGACCGTGGTCATTGCCTCCGTGCTCGCGCTCCTCGCCTCGGTCGCCGTGGCCAGGTTCCGGTTCCGGCTGCGCACCACGTTCTTGATCCTGCTGCTGGTTGTGCAGATGATCCCCGGCCAGGCGCTGATCATCGCGCTGTTCCTCGACTTCAAGGCGATCAACCTGCTGGACAGCCTGACCGGCCTGGTCGTGGCCTATGCCGCGCAGGCGCTCCCGGTCACCATCTGGATGCTGCGCAACTTCGTCGCCACGATCCCGAAGGAACTGGAGGAGGCAGCGGCGATCGACGGCGCAACGGGGCCGCGGATCTTCTGGCGGATCCTGTTCCCGCTGGTCGCGCCCGGTCTGGTCGCCACCAGCATCTTCGCCTTCATCACCGCCTACAACGAGTTCATCTACGCGCTGACCTTCCTCGGCCAGACGCACTCCGCGTACACGCTGCCGATCTACCTGACCTACTTCTTCGGTCAGCACGGTGCTGAGTGGGGTCCCATCATGGCCGCCTCCAGCATGTACACGATCCCGGCGATGATCTTCTTCCTCATCGTCCGCCGGAGGCTGGTCGGAGGGCTGACCGCCGGAGCGGTGAAAGGATGACCCAGGAGCTAACAGCCGACCCAGTCCTGGGCCGGCTAGCCGACGCGGTCCTGATACCGCCCTTCCCCGGTCCCCGCGCACCCGGATGGATCCGCGCGGCGCTGACCGATGGGCTGGCCGGCGTGACACTTTTCGGCCCGAACGTGGCCGACCGTGCCCAGCTTGCCGCGCTGACGGCCAGCTTGCGCGCGGCGGCCGGCCCCGCGGCCGCCGAGTCCGCCGCTGCGGCCCTGACTGCCGGGGCACCGGTGATCGCCATCGATGAGGAAGGCGGCGACGTCACCCGCATCTTCCATCAGACGGGCAGCGAGTACCCGGGCAACAGCGCTCTCGGCGCGGCCGACGACGTCGCGCTGACCGAGGCCGTGTACGCGGCGCTTGGCGCGGACCTGCGCGCGCTCGGCATCAATCTCGACCTGGCCCCGTCGGTGGACGTCAACACCGCTGCCGACAACCCGGTGATCGGGACCAGGTCGTTCGGGTCCGACCCGGCGCTGGTAGCCCGGCACGGCGCGGCGGCCGTCGCGGGCCTGCAGTCAGCCGGCGTCGCCGCCTGCGCCAAGCACTTCCCTGGCCACGGCAGCACGACGCTGGACTCGCACCTCGTGGTCGCGACTGTCGACGCGCCGCTGAGCGTCCTGCGTAAGCGCGAGCTACCGCCGTTCGCAGCCGCGATCGACGCCGGCGTCCGCGCCATCATGCCGAGTCATATCCGCGTGCCTGAGCTCACCGGGGACCTGCCGGCGTCGATCTCCGCGCGAGCACTGACCGGCCTGCTCCGTGGCGAGCTGGGGTTCACCGGAGTGATTGTGTCCGACGGCCTGGAGATGCGGGCCGTCAGCGAGCGCTACGGCATCCCGGAGGCGGCGGTGCTGGCCGTGATCGCTGGCACCGACCTGCTGTGCCTCGGCCGTGACCAGGACCGCAGGATGTGCCTCGCCGTCAAGGCGGCGCTGGTGGAGGCGGTGCGCTCGGGCCGGCTGCCGGGAGCTCGGCTGGAGGAGGCCGCGGCCCGGGTGGACGAGCTGCGGGCCTGGATGGCAGCAGCGGCGGAGGCAGCCGACTCGCGGGGCCCGGTCGGCCCGGTGCGCGGCGCGGCCGCCCGCGAGGCCGTCGGCCTGGCTGCGGCCAGGCGCGCCGTCCGGGCCGAGGGCAGCATCCCGGCGCCCCGTGATCCCCTGGTGGTCCAGCTGGTGCCGCCCGCCAACCTGGCGGTGGGCGAAGTCCCCTGGGGCCTTCGCCCATGGGTCGCGGCCGACAGCTACCGGGAGGTCAGCACTGGGACGGCGCCCGGCGGCGTGCCAGCCCTGCTGGCCGGCCTGCTGGCCGAGGCGACCGGGCGGACTTTGATCATCGTGACGCGAGACGCGCACCGGCATCCGGTGGCCGAGGACGTTGCCGCCAGCCTGCTGGCGGCCCGGCCGGACGCCGTCCTGGTGGAGATGGGAATCCCGGCCTGGCGGCCAGCCACCGGTGCCTACGTGGCGAGTTACGGTGCAAGCCGCAGCAGCGGCCAGGCGGTCGCTGAAGTCCTCGGCCTCGCCTGGCCCTGAGTCGCAGGCCTACTCGGACCGGTGTCCGGTTGCGGCCGCATTGTTACCTGTCAGAAGGACTTCACCGGAGCGTCAGGGGCAAGCCGGCCACGGTTACCTGCATAATGCTGCATATGCGTCTGTCCGCTCGTTCCGATTATGCGCTGCGCGCCGTCATCGAGCTTGCCGCGTCCAGTGGCGGGCACGTCACGGCCGATCAGCTTGCGCGGACGCAGGCCATTCCTGGCAAGTTCCTTGAAGCGATCCTGACCCAGTTGCGCCGCGCTGGGCTGGTGCGCAGCCAGCGTGGTCCGGACGGCGGATTCTGGCTGGCCAGGCCCGCCGCGGAGATCTCGCTCGCCGACATCATCCGGGCGATCGACGGCCCGCTCGTCGGCGTGCGCGGTGAGCGCCCAGAGAATCTGGGCTACGTCGGGGCCGCCGAGCCCTTGCAGGCGGTGTGGATCGCCCTCCGCGCCAACGAGCGCGCCATCCTTGAGGAAGTCACGCTCGAGCACATCGTGACGGGCAGCCTGCCCCCGAGCGTCCGCAAGCTCGCTGACAACCCGGAAGCCTGGGCCTCGCACCCCGCCTGACCGGCTCGCCTGCATGACTGTGGTCCGCCACCACTCCAGCTGAGCGGTTGACGGACCACGGTCGGACAAGCATGACTGGTAGCTTAGACAGGCACCATGTCCGTAATGTCGCGGGATAGCTTGTCGAACTTCCGGTCGTGACCCGGAAGCGTTACCTGCTCGATCCGCGGCTCCGCCGAGGGCACCAGCTGCTGGCCCGTGCGTACGGTGATCTTGCGCTGCGGCATGACCAGCCGCTGCGCGCCAGCCTGGCCGACCCGGACCGCTGCCCGCTGGGGCGCAGGCTGACCGGACGGCACCGTTCGGCTGGCCGACTCGGGCTCATCCCCGTCGCCAGGGCCAGGCCCGCCCTTACCCGCCAGAGCAGGCTCGCGCGGGATCTCGAACGAAGGCTCAGCCTGGAGCTCGGCCAAGGCGAAGCTGTCCGACACTTCGCGCAGGACCTGGGACAGCGGCGCGCCGAGCGCGTCGCAAATCGAGGCAAGCAGCTCCGAGGAGGCCTCCTTCTGGCCCCGCTCTACTTCAGACAGGTAACCCAGGGAGACGCGGGCAGTCGCCGAGACCTCGCGCAGAGTGCGACCCTGGCGAAGGCGAAGCCGCCGAAGCGCGTCACCGAGCAAGTGACGAAGCAAGACCATCGTCGCGCTCCCTCCCTGAGGTCTACGTGCTGACCTCTCTACCGTACCTGCCCCTGCACACCGTGCGGGAGAGGGCATAGCCGCGTGTTCACGTGTTCGTAACACTGTAATCAGTCCTGATCTTCCCGCAGCGCCCTGACCAGCAGAGAAAGCGCGCTTTGCACAGTTTGCGCCCGGACCTCGTACCGGTCTCCGCCCAGGCTGAGGCCCTGGGTCTGGGAGCCCAGGCGGCCAGCGACCGCAATGAATACCGTGCCGGCCGGATGCCCGTCGGCCGGGCCAGGCCCAGCCACGCCGGTCGTCCCGAGGCCATAGGCAGCCCCGAGCCGGTCCCGGACGCCCAGGGCCATCGCCTCCGCCACCTCGTCATAGACCGGGCCATGCGCAGCCAGCAGGTCAGCCGGCACGCCGAGGAGCGCGGTCTTCAGCTCGGTGGCATAGGCCACGATCCCGCCGCGGAAGGCCGCTGACGAGCCGGCCACCGTGGTCAGGGCAGCCGCCACGAGGCCGCCGGTCAAGGACTCGGCCACCGCCAGGGTCTGCCCGGCGGCGGTCAGCCGCTCGATTGCCTCCTGGGCCAGCTGCTCGCTGCTCGCCGTCCCGGACTCCCGGATCGGCTCAGCCGCCGGATTCACTGGACAGCGCGCCGCAGCCGGATCGCCCTGGCTACGTAGTCGATGCCGGTCACCACCGTGACCACCACAGCGGCGCCCATCACGATCTCCCGGACCAGCGTGATGTGCCACGGGAGCACGTAGAGGCTGATCGCCACGATCTGCAGCATCGTCTTGATCTTGCCGCCCCGGCTGGCGGCGATCACGCCGCGCCTGATCACCCAGAATCGCAGCCCGGTCACTGCCAGCTCGCGGAACACGATGATGGCGGTAACCCACCAGGCCAGCTCGCCAAGGTAGGAGATGGTGATAAGGGCGGCACCAGTGAGGGCTTTGTCCGCAATCGGGTCGGCGATCTTGCCGAAGTCCGTGATCAGGCTCCGTCGCCGTGCCAGCTCACCGTCCAGCAGGTCCGTGGCCGAAGCCACCGCGAAGGCGACGAAGGCGATGGTCCGGGCGGTCGTGCCGCCGCCGAGAAGAAACAAGATGAAGACCGGAACAAGCAGCAGCCGGAGGACGGTCAGCGCATTCGCGATATTGACCAGGCTCGGAGTGGCCGGCGCCGACCCGGCCGCAACGCCAGCCGCCGGCCGCCCGCCCGCACCGGCCTTCGAGCCAGGACCTGGCTGCGTCAACCCGCGCCCGGCGCGCCGACCCCCGCGGCTGCACCGGCCCGGACGGCGGCGACCAGGTCCACCCCCTCGCTCCCGGTGATAGCCGCCGTCACCAGGTCACCCGGCGCCAGCGGCCGGTCGCTGCGCACCTCGACCGTTCCGTCGACCTCAGGGGCCTGATGGGCCGCCCGGCCCTGGTACAGGCCGCCGCCAAGCGCCTCGTCGATGAGGATCTCGGCATCCTGCCCGATCCGCTCGGCCGCCCGCGCCGTCATCAGGTCATCGGCCAGGCTGGCCAGGTCCTCCACGCGAGCGGCGATCTCGTCCTCGGACAGCTGGCCCGGCAAGCCGGCGGCCTCGGTGCCGTCCTCGTCCGAATAGCCGAAGACGCCGATCGCATCCAGGCGTGCATCGGCCAGGAAGTCCTGCAGCTCGGCAACGTCGGCCTCGGTCTCGCCGGGGAACCCGACGATGAAGTTGGACCTGATGCCCGCCTCCGGTGCCAGGCTCCTGATCTGCTCGATGAGCTGACTGAACCGGGCGCCGTCGCCGAATCGCCGCATGGCGCGCAGGACGCTCCCGCTGGCGTGCTGGAAAGAGAGGTCAAAATAGGGCGCCACGCCGGCCGTGCCGGCGAGCACCTCCACCAGCCCCGGGCGGACCTCGGCAGGCTGCAGGTAGCTGACACGAACGCGCGCGATGCCGGGAACGAGCGCAAGCCGGGGTAGCAGTGTCTCCAGCAGCCGGAGGTCGCCCAGGTCCTTCCCGTAAGAAGTCGAGTTCTCGCTCACCAGCAGCAGCTCGCGCGCACCGTGATCGGCGAGCCAGCCAGCCTCGGCCACCAGGTCGTCTGGACGGCGGGACACGAAGGCGCCACGGAAGGCGGGGATCGCGCAGAAGGTACATCGCCGGTCACAGCCGGAGGCGATCTTGAGCGGGGCGACCACGCCGCCGCCGAGACGGCGGCGCAAGACCCGCGGGCCAGACGCCGGCGCAATGCCCTCCGGCAGGTCCGCGATCCCGTTGTCCGGCCGCGCCGGCGTGGCGGCAGGCGCGCCGCCGAGGCCGGGTGCTGAGACGCCCGTCAGGCCATGACCGGGCAGGCTAGCGGCCGAGCTGCCGGGGCGGGCGGCTGGCGAGAGCGGCAGCAGGGTGCGCCGGTCCCGCGGGTCGTGCGCGGCCCAGTGCGCGCCAGTGGCCACCGCATCCAGCCTGGCCGCTATGTCGGTGTAGTCATCGAAGCTGAGGATCTGCGCCTCGGGCATGGCCTCGGCCAGGCCTGAGCCGTACCGCTCGGCCAGGCAGCCGGCGGCCACGACCTTCGCGCCGCCCGCCGCGGCATCCAGCAGCTCGCCGATTGACTCCTGCTTGGCTGCCTGGATGAAGCCACAGGTGTTCACCAGCACGACGGCCGCGTCGTCGCCGGCCTCCGCGAGCGTCCAGCCACCGTCTTCGAGGCGCGCCGCCAGCTCCTCGGAGTCCACCTCGTTCCGGGCGCAGCCGAGCGTCACCAGCCGGACGCCGCGCGCCCGGGCCTGGCTCACCTGCCGCTGACTGGAGGAAGGCACACCGGCAGACTACGGTAATCGCGCTGGTGCCAGCGACCAGCAGGGGTGCACCACGCCCGGCCGGGACCGGGCGATATGCGCATTATGGCGAAGCTTGGCGGACGGTCCGGCGCTCTGACGAGCCCGGGCGTGGAACGCGCCGCCTCAGCCCAACGTTCAGTGCGCGGTGCAGATTGTCCGGGTGCACGACAGCACGACCGGGTGCGTCTGGTTGTAAGCCTGCCTCTTGCCGTTCAGGTAGAGGATCGCTCCGCCCGGGTTGCCCAGCTGCACGGTGACCGGACCACGCGGCGCCGTCCACGATTTCTGGGTGAGCCCGGCCCCGACGCCGATGTCGCCCTGGAACACGACGCGGCCGTTGGCCGCGGTGAACTCGGCCCACGTGACACTGCCGGGCTTGGCGACCACCATCAGCGCCACATGCCGGGGCGTGATGTTGACGACCGGCTTGGTTGTGGTCTGCTTCTTGGGCGGGCTGGAGTGGGTCGTCTGCGTGGTGTGGGTGGTGGCAGCAGTTGGCCGGGCCGGTGGCCCGTGCGAGCCGAAGAACCGGAAGCCGACGATCGCCAGCGCGACCACTACTCCGGCGGCCAGCACCCCGCTCCAGTACGGTCGACGCCTGCGCTCTTTCAGCTTGACCGGAGTGAACGGCTGGAAGACATCAGCCGCGGTGATCTGCTGCGGTGGCGCCTGGGTCGCGTCGTACTCCCTGATCAGTTCTTCCGGATCGAGGCCGACGGCCCGCCCGATGCTGCGGATGTGGCCGCGCGCGTAGAAGTCACCGCCGCAGGCCGAATAGTCGCCGCGTTCGATGCCGCGGACAATGGTCTCCCTGATGCACGTCCGCTGGCTCACCTGGGTAATGCTGAGCCCGGCCTGCGTACGCGCCGCCGCCAGGGCGTCACCTATGCTCACGCGGCGCCTCCGTACGTCATGCTTCCCCCGAACCCCATGACTGGACGGTCACTTAGTGTAGACACCCGATCACCGGTCGGCGAGGGTCGGGCGGTAATTGGCCCGGCCGGCGGGCCGCCGCGGGGCCGGACGCTGGACCGAATTATTCCTCTCCGCGTAGCGAAGCCAGCAAACCCGGCAAGTCGTCTGGGCGCACCAGAACGTCACGCGCCTTGGACCCCTCGCTGGGACCGACGACGCCGCGGCTCTCCAGGAGGTCCATCAGGCGGCCAGCCTTGGCGAAGCCCACGCGGAGCTTGCGCTGCAACATCGAGGTCGAGCCGAACTGACTGCTCACGATCAGCTCGGCCGCCTGCATCAGCAACTCAAGGTCGTCGCCGATGTCCGCGTCGATCTCGCGCCGCTTACCCGCCGGGGCGATCACGTCGTCCCGGTAAGCAGGCTCGGCCTGCTTCTTGCAGTGCGCGACGATCTCGCGGATTTCCTTCTCGGTCACGAAGGCGTTCTGCAGCCGGATCGGCTTGCTCGTGCCCATCGGCAGGAACAGCGCGTCACCCTGCCCGACAAGTTTCTCCGCGCCAGGCTGATCCAGGATGACGCGGCTGTCGGTCAGGCTGGACGTAGCGAAGGCCAGCCTGGACGGCACGTTGGCCTTGATCAGCCCGGTAACGACGTCGACGCTCGGCCGCTGGGTCGCCAGCACGAGGTGAATGCCCGCCGCCCGGGCCAGCTGGGTGATCCGCACTACGGCGTCCTCGACGTCCCGGGGCGCGACCATCATCAGGTCCGCAAGCTCGTCCACCACCACCAGCAGATAGGGATACGGCACGTACTCGCGTTCCGACCCGGGCGGCGCATTCACCCGCCCGGCCCGGACCGCCTTGTTGAAGTCGTCCACGTGCCGGAATCCCGAGGCAGCAAGGTCGTCGTAGCGCCGCTCCATCTCGCCGACAACCCACTCCAGGGCCTCGGCCGCCTTCTTCGGGCTGGTGATGATCTGCGTAATAAGGTGCGGGATCCCGCCGTAGGCGGCCAGCTCAACCCGCTTCGGGTCAACCAGCACCATCCGGACCTCGTCCGGCGTGGCCCGCAGCAGGATTGAGGTGATCAGGCCATTGAGGCAGACGCTCTTGCCGCTGCCCGTGGCGCCGGCGATCAGGATGTGCGGCATCTTCGCCAGGTTCGCGACGACCGTGCGGCCTTCGACGTCCTTGCCGAGTCCGACCACCATCGGATGCTGGTCGCTGGTCGCGACTGGCGAGCGGAGGACATCGCCGAGGCTGACGACCTCTCGGTCGGCGTTCGGGATCTCCACGCCGATCGCCGACTTGCCCGGAATCGGGGACAGGATCCGCACGTCGGCGCTCTTGACCGCGTACGAGATGTTCCTGCTGAGCTGGGTCACCCGCTCGACCTTGACCGCGGGCGCCAGCTCGATCTCGTACCGCGTAACGGTCGGCCCCCGGGTGAACCCAGTGACCTGAGCATCGACGTCGAACTGATCAAGCACGCCGGACAGGGCCTCGACCACGCCGTCGTTGGCCCGCGTCCGGGCGCGGGGCGTAGTGCCGGGCTTCAGCAGTGCGACCGGCGGCAGCGTATAGCTGCCGTCGGTAACAGCGGCGAGCGTGAGCTGCTCGTGCTTCTTCGCCGCCGCCGGCGAGCCGCCAGCTGCCGCGGGGACCGCGCCGACGGCCGTGCCGTCCTCGGCGGCGGCCCAGGGATCGTGCCAGTCGCCACCCCCGCCGGCGTCGACGCCGGCCGGGGTGGTGAACCGCAGGCCGCCGATGCCGCTGCCCGCCTCCGCTGCGGCGGCTGCGGCGGCGGCCGGGTCCGGCTTAACGCGGTCCTTGTCGGTGCGTTGCAGCGCGCCGCCGATGAGCGGCGTGTCGTAAGCGCGGTCGCGCGCACCCACGTCCAGCGCATCGGCCTTGCGGCGGGTCAGCCTGGCGAGTGCGCGGCCGGACGGAGCTGGCTCGTCGCCTTCCTCGGCGGCCTGCTGGTCGTCGGGCCGCCGGAGCATCAGGCCGAGCAGCTCGGCGACCCGCTCCGGGACGCGGTGCAGCGGCGTCCCGGAGACCACGAGCAGGCCGAAACCGGAGACGAGAACGAGCACCGGGATCGTGGCCCAGGTCGTGATCACCGCGACCAGCGGCACGGAGATCGCGAATCCGACGAGCCCGCCCGCCGACCTGATGGCCGGCATTCCGGCGGACAGCCGGGGCGCGCCGGAGGCCACGTGCACCAGGCCGAGCACACCGACCATGAGCGCGGTCCAGCCGATCACCATCCGGCCGGTGTCGGCATTCCGGTCGGGATGCCGCAGGAACCGCCAGCCCAGCAGACCGAGCAGGACCGGCACGGTCCACGCCCCGGACCCGAGAACGCTGGCCAGGAACGTGTCCAGCGGCCGAATCGGCCCCGACGCATGCCACCAGGTGGCGACGGCGGACACGATCGCGGCGCACACGGCCGCGAGCCCGATACCGTCCCTGCGGTGCAGCGGATCCAGATCCCTGGCGTGCTGGCCGAACGTACGGAAGATGGCGCCGACGCCGTGCGCGATTGCCATCCAGACGCCGGTAATCGTGGAGCCGACCCAGCCCGCGAGGATCACAAACGGGTTTTGCGACGGGGGCGGTGGCGTATACCGCCGCCCCGCGCCCCGCGATCGGCTCGAACTGCGACCGCGCGCCTTAGTGCCGGACCTGCTTCGCGCCGAGGTGCTGGCGGATCTGGTCCGGCTATTCGTGCCGCCACGAGAGCGCGCTGCGCCTTTACTGGGCGCACGAGTCGCCATGATCCCCACCGTAACGAGCATGAGGGCCAGCCTCACGCAAGCGCGGCGGCGTGTCGGCAGTCAGCGTGAGATCTTCTGCGCGAACGCCTGACCCCGAGTCGCTTGACCGCGGGAACTCATTATTCTAATGTGCTAGTCACCTAGATAAACAGCAGATCGTCGGCGCGGCCGGGGAAACAGAACCCGGGACTG
This sequence comes from Streptosporangiaceae bacterium, assembly GCA_036495585.1. Taxonomy (GTDB): domain Bacteria; phylum Actinomycetota; class Actinomycetes; order Streptosporangiales; family Streptosporangiaceae; genus JAJYUU01. The sequence continues at coordinate 41,146 of DASXMP010000127.1, read as the reverse complement.
CCGCGCCCCTTGCAGAGGCGACAGGCAGGAGTACGAGTGATCGAGTTCCACCTCGACGGCCGATCCGGAGTAGCTCCGTACTTGCAGCTGATCCAGCAGGTTCGGCAGGCGCTGCGCCTCGGCCTGCTGCGGGCCGGCGACCAGCTGCCGACCGTAAAGGAAGTGGCCGGGTCGCTGGCGATCAACCCCAACACTGTGCTCAAGGCCTACCGCCAGCTGGAGTACGAGGGGCTGGCGTCGGCGCGGCCGGGAGTCGGCACGTTCGTGACCAAGACCCTGAGCGACGAGTCGGTCGCCGCGCATCAGCGACTGAGCCAGGAGCTCGGTACGTGGATCCGGCGAGCCCAGCTGGCTGGTCTGGACTTCGAAAGCATTGAGGCGCTGTTTCAGCGGGCCGTCCGGTCCGCCGCACGGGAGGTAGCAGGATGACGAACGCAACTGCCGTCCTTGACGCGCGCAACCTGGGCAGGCGCTATGGCCGCCGATGGGCGCTGTCGGACTGCACGCTCAGCGTCCCGGCTGGGCACGTAGCCGGGCTGGTCGGACCGAACGGAGCCGGCAAGACCACTCTCCTCAACCTGGCGACCGGCATGCTGGCGCCGACGACCGGCACCATCGAGGTGCTCGGCGGCACCCCGGCTAGCGGCCCGCAGCAGCTCGCGCGGGTCGGTTACGTCGCCCAGGACACCCCCACCTACGCCGGGCTCACGGTGGCCGATCATCTCCGGTTCGGCCGGCACATGAACCCAGGCTGGGACGACGAGCTGGCGCAGCGCCGGATCGAGCAGCTTGACCTGGACCCGCAGCAGAAGGCCGGCAAGCTGTCTGGCGGCCAGCGGGCCCAGCTCGCCCTCACGCTGGCACTCGCCAAGCGACCGCAGCTGCTGATCCTGGACGAGCCGATCGCCAGCCTGGACCCGCTGGCGCGGCGCGAGTTCCTCCAGGTGCTCATGGACGCCACCGCCGAGCAGGAGCTCAGCGTGGTGATGTCCTCGCACCTGGTCGCCGACCTCGAGCGGGTGAGCGACTACCTCATCGTCCTGGTCGCGTCGCGGGTGCGTATCGACGGCGAGGTGGACGACCTGCTCGCCGCCCATCACCTGCTGTCCGGACCGCGTCGTGACGCTGCCAGCCTCCCGAGCAGCCAGCAGGTGATCACCGAAAGCCACACGGACCGGCAAAGCACGTTCCTGGTGCGGAGCAGCGAGCCGGTCATCGATCCCGCCTGGACGGTGGATCAGGTGAGCCTGGAGGACCTAGTGCTCGCCTACATGGGCCGGGCGGCAGCAGGGGCGCCGCAGGGCAGGATGCTGGAGGTGAAGCAGTGATCTGGGTGAGCTGGCGCCAGTTCCGGCCGCAGGCCATCGTGGCCGCGGCCGCGCTGGCCGTCATCGCCGTGCTGCTCGCAGCCACCGGGCCGGGCATCGTCAGCTCGTATCGGTCGGCTGGTCTAGCCACGTGCCACGTGAACTGCGGGGCAAGCGCGAGCAACTTCATCAACGGCGTCGGCGGTCTCGACCAGGCCCTGTTCAACGCCACCATCGTGATCGGATACCTGGCACCGGCGCTGATTGGCATCTTCTACGGCGCGCCACTCATCGCCCGCGAATTCGAGGCCGGCACGTACCGCATTGCCTGGAATCAGAGCGTGACGCGCGCTCGGTGGACCGCCATCAAGCTTGGACTCGTCGGGCTCGTCGGCGTCGCCGCCGCTGGCCTGCTCAGCCTGATGGTGAGCTGGTGGGCCAACCCGATCGACCAGGCGGCCGGCCTTGGCGGATCGGCCTCGCTGCAACGGCTCGATCCGCTGGTCTTCAACGCGCGCGGCGTGGCTCCGCTTGGGTACGCGGCGTTCGCCTTCGCGGCCGGTGTCACCGCCGGGGTGCTGCTGCGGCGCACGCTGCCCGCGATGGCGATCACCCTGGTGGTGTTCGCCGCGGTCCAGTTCGCCATGCCAACGCTGGTCCGGCCACACCTGCTGCCCCCAGCGCATACGACCGCGCCGTTGAACGCGCAGAGCGCCGGCATCTCCATCACCGGGAACCCCGGTAGCCCGCCGGTCATTCGCGTGACCGGAAACTTCAGCAAGCCAGGGGCCTGGGTCCTTTCCGATGCAACGATCACGCCGTCTGGAGCCGCGCTGACCAAGCCACCAGCCGCATGCCTCGGGCCGGGCCAGAACGCTGGACCGCAATCCAGCGCCGGCGGCCCCGGCCAGTGCATCAGCGCACTGGTGGACATGCACCTGCGGCAATACGTGGCGTATCAGCCAGCGAGCCGATTCTGGCCGTTGCAAGGCATCGAGACCGGCATCTACCTGATCCTCGCCACCGGTCTGGGCGTCGTCTGCGGGTGGCAGGTCCGCCGCAAGCGGCCCTGAAACGGGCCCGTTACCTAGTCCTATCGGAGGGTTGGCACGATGCTCTGGCTCGCATGGCGGCAGTTCCGCAGTCAGGCAGTGGTGGCCGGAGCTGCGCTCGCAGCGGCCGCGATTGCGCTGGCGTTGACCGGCGTGCACCTGGCTGCGCTCTACCGCGACAGCGGCCTGGCCACGTGCACGACGGCCTGCGGGCAGCCAACTGCTGCCTTCACCTACGACGTCCGGAGCAGTGGCGGCCAGGCGATCTTTTACGCGGGTGTCGTTGTGCTCTACCTCATCCCCGCGCTCGCCGGGATCTTCTGGGGCGCGCCGCTGATCACCCGCGAGTTCGAATCTGGCACCTTGTCGCTGGCGTGGAACCAGAGCGTGCCGCGCACTCGATGGGCGGTGGTCAAGCTCGGCTTCGTCGGGCTTGCCGCGCTCGCCGCGTCCGGGCTGCTCAGCCTGATGCTGACGCTGTGGTCGCGGCCGATCTACGCGGCAGCGGCAAAGGCGAATAACCCAAGCCTGCCGTTCGGCCGGATCTCCCCGCTGTACTTCGGGGCGGGCGGGATCGTGCCAGCCGGGTACGCGGTGTTCGCGTTCGCGCTCGGGGTGAGTGTCGGCGTGCTGGTCCGGCGGACAATCCCGGCGATGGCGCTGACGCTAGCCGTCTTCGCCGCGGTCCAGGTGCTGATGCCCATGCTGATCCGGCCGCACCTGGCACCGCCGGTCCGGACCACCTATGCACTCGCGGCCGTGTCGTTCAGCGCGACAGGAGACAGCAACGGCCGGCTGATCCTGGCGGCCGCGGAGCTCCCAGGACAGCGCGGCGGGTGGATCCTCAGCCAGCGACCCGTCGATACCCGTGGCCACGTAGTCACGCAGGCACCGCAGGCTTGCAATGCGCAGCCGGCCGCCTTCCTGCAGTGCCTGTCCGGGCGCGGCATCCGGCTGTCGATCACGTATCAGCCGGCCAGCCGGTACTGGGAGTTCCAGTGGATCGAGACCGGCATCTTCCTGGTCCTGGCGACCGGGCTCGGCGGACTTTGCTACTTGCGAGTCCGCCGGCCGAGCTGAGCGGCCGCCGCCGGATAGGACAGCGCCGCCTCAAGGCGGTGCCAATGAGATCTGCTCAAGCCGCGCCAACGAGATCTGCTCAAGGCTGTGCCGACCAAATCTGCTCAAGGCTGTGCGTGCTCAATCTGTGGGGCGCCACGGTAGGCGGTCAGGGTACGCAGCCGGAACCAGCGATCCCAGAGTGCCGCGCGGCGGTTGCCGAACCAGACACCCCAGCCAAGGAGGAAGCTCAGCTGCCGCAGACCTCGCACTCGCCGCATGCGCAGGCGGGCGCGGACCCGGGACGCGGCCAGCAACGCCTCACCGCCCAGCCTGGCGACCTCCGGCCTGAGCTCGGCGACCCGATCGTCCACGGCGGTCTCGTGCCGCCACAGGAGCGAGTAGCGCTGGTCATCGTCGAGGCCAAGCTGGTCAGCGAGCCGGCCTGCCGCGGCTCGCTCCAGGTGGATCAGCGCCTCGGTATCCCGCCAGCCGTGCAGCTGACCAGCCGGCAGATGGTCCTGGCGCCAGCGCAGCACCGACCAGGCCCGCGGATCCAGCTCGGCGACCGGCAAGGGCGGCCGGTCCAGGGTGCCAGCGGGCGTGACCGGCTCGAAGGCGACGGATGGCTCGTCGGCGGGCAGGCCCAGCTCCGCCAGCAGCGACCGACGGACCGCAGCAGGGTCGAGCCCAGCCCGCCCAAGCGCGTCAGTAACCTCCGGCGTGCCCTGATCGATCAGCGCCACCAGGAGATGCGCTGGCGCCGGTGGCTGGCCATGGTGATCTGCCAGCCACCGGGCGCCCTGCTGGGCCTGCATGTGCAGGTAAGCCGCGGGCGCCCCGCCCGCGCGTGCGCTCTGTTCGGCGACCACGGCGCGCAACGAGCGGCCGTCGGCGGGCCTAAGCGCCCGCGCGGCGGGCCTAAGCGCCCGCGCGGCGGCGTCGTCGCCGTCGGCGATTCCGACCAGGAAGTGCACCGGACGGCAGCCACTGCCGACCTCGCGCGCGAATTCGAAAGCGCGCCGGATCGCTTCCAGGTACGAGTGGCTGGCACGTTCATCGGCCATGATGACAGCATGCCAGGCGGGTGGCAGACCGCCAGCCAATAATCGGGCTACTTCGCCTCAGTGCGCGCCACACCGCGCCCGCTGACCATGGGAAAGCAATGAAAGAGTAAAGATATGGCGGCTTATCCGCGCGACCTCTGCATAAGGCGGCGAGAAAGCGCGATTGCGGAAGCGTCTTCATGCCAGATGCCGTCCAGAATGAGCGCCCGGACGTAATTAGCCAGGCAAGTAAGTAAAGACGTTTAGATTCACGGCTCGACAGGATCCGAAGGCCATAATATGGCCAGCGTGAAAGCGACCCCGCCCAGTGCGGCTGAGAATTCAGCCGCAGTGGACGCCACACCAGCCACCCGGCTGGATGGCCGGGCCGGCGACCTGCTCGCCGCGGTCGGCCTGGTTGCCGTGGGCGTCGTGGTGGAGGCTTTCCTGCGGCACTTGCTGACCAGGCCCTTCTATTACGACGAGGCGTGGCGGGCGTACGACATCGCCGAAGGCGGACGGTTCCTGACGCATCTCGGCACTGCTGCCGCGCCGCTGTCACTCGGCTGGATCGGGATCGAGAACGCAGCGCGCATTGTTTTTGGCGACAACGAATCCGGCCTTCGCCTGCCGATGTTCGCGTCGTTGCCAGTGCTTGGTGTGGTCACCTACCTGCTCAGCCGCCGCTGGATGGCCAGACCAGCCAGCTTCTGCGTGGCCGCGCTGCTCCTGGTGAACCTGTGGATCGTCAGCTACGCGCTGCAGCTTAAGTCGTATTCGTACGAGGCAGTGATCGCCGTCGCCACGCTGGCCCTGTTCCTGGTAGTCCAGCGGACAACCTGGACCCGAGCGCAGCTGCTCGGTCTGTATGCCGCGCTCGGCCTGACCTGTGTCTTGTCAACGCCGAACCTCTTCTTGCTCGCATCGCTGCTGGCCCTGGACCTGGTCCGGGCACTTCGGGGGCGGGCGGTGCTGCGGGTGGCCGGAGCAGCCGTCGCCGCCGCCATCGCGCTGGCACACTACGAGCTGTTCCTGCGCCCGCAGGGGCGAGTGGCGAGCACCGGCGTCTTCGGGACTAATTTCCCGCCGCACGGCTTGGCCGCCTTCTCTCGGTTCGCGCTGGACGGCCTCGTCTCGTATGCCTCCACCCTCATCACCGGGGTGGTCGGCGCGACCGGGCAGACGCCGTCCTATGCGCTTCCGCCTGCCGCTCACGGGCTGCTCACCACGGCCGTTGTGGTGCTGCTGGCCGCCGGCATTGTGGCCGCGGCGCGAGACGCGGCTGGCCGGGCGCTGATTACAGCTGTGGGCGGCAGCCTGCTGCTGGAGCTCGCCGGCTCGGCCTTGCGCCAGTGGCCGTTCGGCCTTGCCCGCGTGAACATTTTCGTGCTGCCGCTGCTGTACATCCTCGCCGGGATGGGGGCCCTCTGGCTCGCCCGCGGTCTCGCTGGGCTGTCCCGGTCCGCAACGGCGCGGCTCGTTTCCTGGCGGGTACTGGCGATGACGGCAACACTGGCCGTGGTCGCGGGCGTGGTGCTCGCCGGGGGCATAGCCACGGCGCGGGGATTCACCGAGACCAGCACACTGCAGTACCGCCGGACGATTTTCGACCGGGTCAAGGCTGCGGTCGCCCTGTCCAGGACGACCGCAACACCCGCCGATCTGGTCATTGTCCGCGCCGACCGCATCCCGCCAGCCTGGTACGCCAGTCCGTGGTTGTACTACATGAACCTCTATCAGGGCTGGCCTGGGCGGGTCGCGGCCCTGCCGAAGGTGCCGGCGCAGAACACTATCGCCGTTGTGCACCTGACGCCGGGAGCCGTCGACCGGTTTCTAGCCACGCACCGCGGCAGCCCGGCCATCTACCTGCTGGAGCTCAATCCTCCAAGCAGTCGTCCTCGGTTCCCCACGCCATCGGTGCACCAGCAGTCGCTCACTGCCCTGCGGCAATTCGGCTACTGCCCGGTCAGCGAGACCAAGTACCGGGGGACCGGGTTCCTGACGGTCCTTCGAGCCGGATGCAGCTAGGTCCGCACCCGGCCCCTTGCGGCCCGGATGCTGCCTACCGTGGCGAAGCGGCGCCGAAATACGCGGTGGACTCCTTACGCCACAGGAACCACGTCGCGCCGAGGCCAACCAGCCAGGTGAGCAGCCCGAAGATCAGGCCCGTGAAGGCCTGCGCACGGGCGAACGAGAGCAGGATGTCCAGGGTGTACAGGGCGAACAGCACCGTCGCCACGATGCGCCCGTAGCGGTGACCCGTCCCGTTGGCTCGCGCCATCCACAGCCACAGGGCGATGCCGATGATGCCGACGACCACCACGGCGACCACGCCCACGACCTCCGCGCTGTGGATCTGAGCCGAGGTGTAGGTGGGGAACTTCTTGTGAATCTGGCTGCGCAGGCTGCCGATCGTCGCCAGGCTCAAGATGATGCCGAGCGTCTGCAGAGCCGCTCCGACATACATGAACCGGACCGCGTTCACAATCGTGCGGGGCTGCTCGGACGGCGCCTCTGGCTGCACTATCTGGTTGCTCTCAGGCCCTGTCGGGTAAGGCTGGTAGGTCATCGTGGCTCCTTGGTGGGTCCCCGTTACGGCACGGCCCGCAATGTCCTGGACAGCACCGATCTTGCCGGAACGTGCCGCATGCAGGATTACCGTACACCGGCTGTGCAGCCTGGCCGGCCAGCCCGCAGATGAGCCGTGAAATCCGGGTCCGCTCACCCGGCTTTTGGCTTGACGATCTTGCCGACGGCCGAGATCCTCGCGGCGCCGTTCCCGGCAAAATCGGCGTGCGAAAGCGAGTTGATCATGGTGATGGCCGCCTTTGCCGGATCGGGTTCCGGGATGCCTGGCGCCGCCAGGTGCAGGGGCGTGATGCTGCCGAGCTCGAACTGGCCGTCGCTGCCTAGCGTGATATGCAGCATCGCGCTGACCGAGGTGATCGAATCCAGGCCGAGGGTGTCGTAGCCGCAGAAGTTGCCGAGGCTGTAGGCGATCAGATGGCCGCGGTACCACTGGAAGCCGCGGAGCACGTGCGGGCCCGAGCCGACGACCAGGTCCGCGCCGGCATCGATGACGCCGTGCGCGAAGGCGATCGGATCACCGCGGTCCTGGCCGAGGTAGTACTCCTCCCCCGGCCTGACGTGCTGGGCGCCGTCCCCCTCCGCGCCCAGGTGCTCCATCACGATCACGACCTGGGCGTGCTCGCGCGCCTGCCGGACCAGGGCCTCGGCCGCCGGGATATCCAGCGCGTCGGCGTCATAGGACCACGGGGCGAATCCGACGAGCGCGATCTTGATGCCGTTGCGCTGCAGGTAGGTGACCTGGCCGGGGCGGCCGGCGTACTTCAGGCGCGCCGCGTCCAGCGCGGAGTCGGTGCTCTGCTCGCCTGCGGCACCGGCATCGAGAGTGTGGTTGTTGGCCACGTTGACGGCGGCAAAGCCGTCGCGGCGCAGATCTTGTGCCGTGTCGTCCGGCGCCTCGAACTGATAGCAGTCGGCCTTGTGCGCTCCGCACTTCGACATCGGCAGGTCTCCAAGAGCGCTCTCCAGGTTGCCGATCGTCAGGTTGCTGCGCAGGTCCGGCTTCACGTCGCTGAGCAGGGACGTGGCACCGCCGGCCGGGTAGGAGCCCAGCGTCCCGAAGGTCATGTCGCCAACCCAGGTGATGCTGACGGTCCTGCCTGTCGCCGCCGTGGCCGGTGACGTGCCGACCGCGGGCTGGCGCGCGCCGTGGGCCCCCGCCGCGAGCCGCCCGGTGGCCCGGCCAGCGGCAGTTATCGCGCCCGGCCTGGTGGCCAGCAGGGCATAGCAGCCTGCCACCGTGAGCGCGCCGACGACTGCCACCGCGATCATCGTCTGCCGCCGCGCCTGGCCCTGGTCCCCGCGCCCTGCTGCGCGCGGCCGGACGGCGAATCCATCCGGCGGCTCAGCAGAGTCGTTGCGTGCTGCCACCCGCTCCCCGCCACTCCCCACTGTCAGACGTCGCCAGGATAGGGCCTGACCAGCGTTAAGTCTGCGGAAGCGAGCGGAAGGGGCCGTTGCCGGTGCCTTTAAGCCTCGACCACGACTGGGATGATCATCGGACGGCGGCGGTAGTTCTCGTTCACCCAGCGGCCGACGGTCCGCCGCACCAGCTGGCGCAGCTGATGAACCTCGTCGATGCCCTCGCGAGCAGCGCCAGCCAGTGCCTCCTCCACCAGCGGCCGGACAGCGCCCAGGCCGACGTCGTCGATACCCGCACCGCGAGCGTGGATCTCCGGGCCGGCCACCAGCTTGCCGCTGGTGGAGTCGACCACCACGACCACCGAGATGAAGCCCTCGTCGCCGAGGATGAGCCGGTCCTTCAGCGACGCCTCGGTGATCTCCCCCACCGACAGCCCGTCCACGTAGACATAGCCACACGGCACCTTGCCCGCCACCGTGATCTGCCCGGCCACCAGGTCGACGACCACGCCGTCCTCGGCAATCACGATGTTGCTCGCTGGCACGCCGCTCAGGGCGGCCAGGTCGGCATGCGCCTTGAGGTGCCGCCACTCCCCGTGCACCGGCACGAAATTGCTCGGCCGGACCAGGTTCAGCACATAGAGCAGCTCGCCGGCCGGGGCATGACCCGAGACGTGCACCAGCGCGTTGCCCTTGTGCACCACGCGCGCGCCGAGGCGGGTCAGGTCGTTGATGATCCGCGACACCGCGGTCTCGTTGCCGGGCACCAGCGACGAGGCCAGGATCACCGTGTCGCCCTCGGCGATCCGGATCGGGTGGTCGCGGCCGGCCATCCGGGACAGTGCCGACATCGGCTCGCCCTGAGAGCCGGTCGAGACCAGCACGATCTGCCCCGGCGGCATTTCCTCTGCCTCACGGAGGTCCACCAGCAGCCCGCCCGTCACGGACGGCACCTTGAGGTAGCCAAGATCCCGCGCCACGCCCATGTTCTTCACCATGGACCGGCCAACCAGCGCCACCTTGCGGCCGTGCTCGGCGGCGGCATCCATCACCTGCTGCACACGGTGCACGTGGCTGGCGAAGCATGACACGATGATCCGCTGCTCGGCCGCGGCAAACACGTCCGACAGCACCGGCCCGATGTCCCGCTCGAACGCCACGATGCCGGGCACCTCGGCATTCGTGGAGTCGGAGAGGAGCAGATCCACGCCCTCGCCGCCGAGCCGGGCGAACCCGCCCAGATCCGTCAGCCGCCCGTCCACCGGAAGCTGATCCATCTTGAAGTCGCCAGTGTGCAGCACCAGTCCGGCAGGTGTGCGGATGGCCACGGCCAGCGCATCGGGGATCGAGTGGTTCACGGCCAGGAACTCCAGCTGGAACGGCCCGCGCTCCAGCCGGCCGCCGGCCTCGACCTCGATATCCACGGGGGTGATCCGGTGCTCGGTGAGCTTGCTGCGCACCAGCGCCAGCGTGAGCCTGGACCCGATCAGCGGGATGTCCTCGCGCCGCCGCAGCAAGTACGGGATCGCGCCGATGTGGTCCTCGTGCGCATGGGTCAGCATGACCGCCTCGACCTGGTCGAGGCGATCCTCCAGCGCGGTGAAGTCCGGCAGGATCAGGTCGACGCCGGGCTGATCCTGCTCCGGGAACAACACGCCGCAGTCGACTATGAGCAGCCTTCCGGCGTGCTCGAAGACCGTCATATTCCGGCCGATCTCGCCGAGGCCGCCGAGGGCGACCATCCGCAGTCCGCCGATCGGGAGCGGAGGCGGTGGCGCGAGCTCTGGATGCGGGTGGCTCACTTCAGCTTCACACCGCCCGCCGTCAGATCGGTGACAAGTTGCTCGGTCTCCGCCGCGGTGGCGTCCGGAAGCGGTGGCCGCACCGAGCCACCGGGCAGGCCGAGCAGGGTCAGCGCGGCCTTCGTCAGGATCACGCCCTGGGTCCGGAACAGCCCCGTGTACACCGGCAGCAAGTCCTTGTGGAGCCGCAGCGCGTCCGCGACCCGGCCGGCCTGGTAGGCGTCGATCATCTCGTGCAGGCGGTCGCCAGCGACATGGCCGGCCACGCTCACGAATCCGGCGGCGCCGAGCGACAGCCACGGCAGGTTGACCATGTCGTCGCCGCTGTAGAAGACCAGGGAGGTGCGAGCCATCACCCAGGATCCGCCGCCGAAGTCCCCCTTGGCGTCCTTGACCGCGACGATGCGCGGATGCTCGCCCAGCTTGACTAGCGTCTCGGTCGCGATCGGCGTACCCGTCCGGCCAGGGATGTCGTAGAGCATCACCGGCAGCCCGGTCGCGTCGGCGACCTTGCTGAAGTGCGCGGCTAGTCCGCTCTGCGGTGGCTTGTTGTAATACGGCGTCACGACCAGGAGGCCGTGCGCGCCAGCTTGCTCCGCGGCGCGAGCGAGCTCACAGCTGTGTGCGGTGTCGTTGGTGCCTACCCCCGCGACGACGACAGCCCGGTCGCCAACCGCCTCCAGCACGGCGGCCAGCAGCCTGGCCTTCTCTTCGTTAGAGGTCGTCGGAGACTCGCCCGTCGTGCCGCTGATCACCAGGCCGTCGTTGCGCATTTCGGTCACCAGATACTCGGCGAGCCGCGCGGCGCCTGCATAGTCGACGGCGCCGTCCTGCGTCATAGGAGTGACCATGGCCGTGAGCATGCGCCCGAACGGTGCAGAGGCTGGCCGGCCGCCCGCGCTTGCAGTGTCGGTCATAAGTCAAACGCTACCGGTCACGGCCGCGCGGGTGCAGCACGGCTCGCGGCTGCGTCGTTGCCGACAGTCGGCGAAGGCCCCTCCATCTCATACCTGGAGGGGCCTTGGCGATCATTCTGTCCGGCCGAATGCCATTCGCCCAGCACCGACACGCCGCCAGCGCGATTGCGCGGGCACGGCTCCGCATCTTCGCCATGCACGGCGGCCGTACTGCGGTAGGCTGCGGCCACCCGTGCGACATGAGTCGTCGCGGGTGCGCGCAGAGCGCAGCGAAGCCGGTGAGATCCCGGCGCTGTCCCGCAACGGTGATGCCTTCATGCGAAGGACGAGCCCGGACGCCTGGCCTGCGGCGGCGACCTGTCCTCGGAGGAAGGGCGGCTCGTTCCGATGCCCGTCGGTATCGCAGCGGACGCACTTCGTCCTCCTTACCGACGGAGGATGATCATGCGGTTTATCACTCGCAGGCTGCCAGCGGTGCTGGCTGCTGCGGCCCTCGCCGCGGCATGTGCCGCGTGCGGCAGTTCTCCTGCCAGCTCCACCGGCACCAAGGCCGCCGCGCAGACCGCGAAGGCCAGGTTCCCGGTCACGGTGACCACGGCCGGCGGCACAGTGCATGTCCCGGCTAGGCCCACGGCCATCGTCTCGCTCGCGCCGACGGCGACCGAAATGCTGTATTCGATCGGCGCAGGCTCGCAAGTCAAAGCGGTCGACAGCGACTCTGATTACCCGACGGACGCTCCGATCACGAAGCTGTCAGCCTTCGAGCCGAACGCCGAGGCGATCGCCGCCTATAAGCCCGACCTGGTGATCATCTCCAACAACATCAACGGCATCGCCGGAAAACTCAGCTCGCTGTCCATCCCCGTCCTTCAGCTCCCGGCGACGGCGACGCTTGCTGGCGAGTACGCGGAGTTCACCGAACTGGGCAAGGCGACCGGGGATGTGTCCGGCGCGACCGCCGAGGTCACCAGGCTCAAGGGCCAGATCGCCAGGATCGTGGCCGCGCTGCCGGCCCGGACCAAACCGCTGACCTACTACTACGAGCTGTCCACCAGCCCGTACTACTCCGTCACCTCGGCCACCTTCATCGGCAGCGTGCTGTCGCTGCTCGGCATGAAGAGCATCGCCGATACGGTCAAGGGAGCAGCGGCCGCGGGAGGCTACCCGAGCCTCTCAGCCGAGTTCATCCTGAAGGCCAACCCGAAGTACATCATCCTGGCCGATGACGGCAAGACCGCCGGCGGCCAGGACGCCGCGACCGTGTCGGCCAGGCCCGGCTGGAATGTGCTGTCCGCCGTGAAGGACAAGCACATCATCCTGCTGAACGCCGACATTGCCTCCCGGTGGGGGCCGCGCGTGGGGGACCTGCTGCAAGCCGTGGCCAAGGCCATCGAATCGGGCAGTCAGTGAGGCGAGCGGGCACGTGACGAGCACCAGGCCGGGCGCGGGCCGGCCGACACCGACCGGCCCGCTGCGGCCATCCCGGCCGGCTGCGCCCCGGCGCAGCCGGCCGGGCGAGTCCCGCTCTCTGGGTCGCAGGCCAGCAGAGGAAGCAAGCGGCCGGCCGGACCAGAGTCCGGCCGGTGCGCGCGCCACCGCGCCGTCCTCGCCGGCGCGGCCCCGCGGCATCGGCACCCCCGGGCGGGCCATCGCCCTGTCCTCGGTCGTGCTCGTCATCGCCGTCCTCGTCGGCATCGGGGTCGGCCCGGTACGCCTCTCGGTCCCGCAGATCCTGGACGCGCTGGCCACCCGGCTCCCCTGGCATCCGAGCGTCGCCGTCCCGGCCCTGGACACCGCCATCGTCTGGCAGATCCGGCTGCCGCGGGTGATCCTCGGAGTTCTGGTCGGCTCGATGCTGGCCGGCGGCGGCGCGGCGTATCAGGGCATCTTCCGCAACCCGCTGGCAGACCCTTACCTGCTGGGTGTCGCAGCCGGAGCCGGGCTTGGCGCCACGATCGTGATCGTCTCCGGCGGCAGCCAGGACCTGCTGCCCCCGGCCGCCTTCGCCGGTGCCGTGTGCACGGTCGCGCTCACCTACGCCCTCGGCGCCAGGACCGGCGGCAGCGAGTCACCGGCGACCCGGAGCGGCACCGGCTCGATCCTGCTGGCCGGCGTCGCGGTAGCCGCGCTGCTGACCGCCCTGCAGACATACCTGCAGCAGGCCCACGCCCAGGAACTCGCGGACGTCTACTCCTGGATCCTTGGCGGCCTGTCCGGAGCGACCTGGTCGGACGTCTGGCTCATCGTGCCCTATGTGGCCGTCGCCGGGACCGTGCTCGTCATTCACCGGCGGCTGCTGGACGTGCTCCGCGTCGGCGAGACCGAAGCCACTAGCCTCGGCGTGAACGTCGCGAGGCTGCGCCTGACCGTGGTGATCGCCGCCACGCTCGGGGTGTCCGCCGCCGTTGCGGTCAGCGGCCTGATCGGCTTTGTCGGCATTATTGTGCCGCACGCTATCCGGCTGACCGCTGGCCCGAGCTACCGCATCGTGCTGCCTGTGTCGATGATCGGCGGAGCTGCCTTCCTCGTCCTCGCGGACGTGGCGGCGAGGACCGTGCAGTCGCCCGCCGAGGTGCCCATCGGCGTAATCACAGCCCTGGCCGGCGGGCCGTTCTTCCTTTTCGTGCTACGCTCCCGCCGCGCTCGGCAGGACCTGACGTGATTTGCGCCACTTACGCCTTGCGAACTGTCCTATGGGAGCCGATCTGGTGCTGTCATAGCGACACCAGATCGGCTCCCATACCGGGAGGCGGCTGGCAGTGATCAGTTTCGAGGACCTGTCGGTCCGCTACGGCACCGCGCTCGCCCTCGCCGGGATCTCCGGGCAGGCCGCCGACGGTGAGTGGCTCGGCGTGATCGGGCCGAACGGAGCGGGCAAGACCTCGTTGCTCAACTCGATCGCCAGGCTGATCCACTTCACCGGCAGCATCACGATCTGCGGGCGCCCGGCGGCCAGGCTGAGCCGCCGGGAGCTAGCCAGGCTTGTTGCCTACGTTCCGCAGCGGCCGGTGCTGCCGCCGGACATGACGGTGACCGACTATGTCCTGCTCGGCCGGACTGCGCACGTCGGCTACTTCGGCGCGGAGACTGTGGCAGACCGCACGGCCTGTGCTGCCGTGCTGGACCGGCTGGAGCTGCAACCGATGGCGGGCCGGGTCCTCGCGGCCATGTCGGGCGGCGAGCTGCAGCGGGTCGTGCTCGCCCGCGCGCTGGCGCAGGAGGCACCGGTACTGCTGCTTGACGAGCCGACCAGCGCGCTCGACCTGGGCCGCCGGATGGACGCGCTCGAGCTGATCGACGAGGTGCGACGCGAGCGGTCCCTGACCGTGCTGTCGGCGATTCACGACCTGACGCTGGCCGGGCAATTCGCCGACCGGTTGCTGCTTCTGGCTGACGGCGAGATCGCTGCCGACGGGCCAGCCGAGGCAGTCCTGCGCCCGGACGTGCTGGCCGCCCAGTTCGGCCCGGCGGTGCAGGTGCTGCGGACGGAGGCCGGCGACATCGCGGTCATCTCGCGACGCCTGCGCCCGCGCGCCTAGCGCCGCCTGCCCGCCGCGTCCGAGCCGGTGTGTCTAGGCCCCGGCGCCTGAACCGCCGAGGAAACGGTCCAGGAAGTTAACGAACGCTGGCTCCGCGGCCGCCAGCGCCGCCGCCGGGTCCTCGGCCAGCGCGATCATCAGGGCCACCTCATTGGCGGCGGCCAGCACGATGTGGGCGAAGACCTCGGCATGCCGCTGGTCGAAGGCACCAGCGCTGGCGGCGTGGTCGAGGGTGCTCTTGATCATGCCCAGGTTCGCGTCGTCGAGTTCCCGCCAGCGCTTCCAGCCAAGGACCGCGGGCGCATCGATCAGCACGATCTGCCGCACCACCGGATCACTGGCCAGCTGGAGCCAGTGGCGGCCACCCTTGCGCAGCACGTCCAGCGGGTCGGTAGCGCCGGCCAAGACAGCGGCACCGGCCTCGGCCACCTGCAGGCCGACCGCCTCCAGCACCGCTTGGAACAGCGCGTCCTTGCCCGGGAAGTGGTGGTAGAGCGAACCGCGGCTTACCCCGGACTCGGCCAGCACCATCTCGATCGACGTGTCGTCGTAGCCACGCGAGGCGAACAGCCGCGTCGCCACGTCGATCAGCAGGGCCCGGGTCGCCTGCCCGCGCTCCACATTCTTGTTAACCCGCTCGGCGTTGTCGTTCATCCGTCTCCGAGGCTACTTGACAGACCGACTGTCGGTCTATAAGAGTTAGACCATCAGTCGGTCTATATGAGCACCGTACTGCAGTGAATCCTCGGGAGGCCACGCCATGCCCAGCGAGCTCGAACGATTCGACCGGTATCGCCGCCAGGTGGTCATCAAATCCGGCCCGGTCAGCTACATCGATACCGGCGGACCGGGACGGCCTGTGCTGTTCATCCACGGCGCGGGCACCAGCAGCTATCTGTGGCGCAACGTCATCGGCGAGCTCGCCGGCGAGCGCCGCTGCGTCGCCCTCGACCTGCCTTTGCACGGGCGGACTCCCTGTCCCCCGGGCTGGGAATTCTCACTGCCGGCCTTCGCCGACTTCATCGCCGACTGCTGCGATGCGCTCGAGCTCACCAGCATCGATCTGGTGGCCAACGACACCGGCGGCGCGATCGCGCAGGTCTTCGCTGTGCGCCACCAGGACCGGCTGGCCACGCTCACCCTGACCAACTGCGAGGCGCATGACAACATGCCGCCCCTGGCCCTTAGGCCAGCCGTGCTCGCGGCCCGCGCCGGGCTGCTCGCGCGCATGGCTCCCCGGTTTATGCGGGATATACCAAAGGCACGCCGGCGCTTCTACGGGATGGGCTACCGCGACGTCAGCAAGCTGCCGCTGGAGATCGCGGCGGCCCAGCTGACGCCGCTGTTCGGCACGCCGGAATCGGTCCGCCAGCTGCAGACATGGACCGCCTCGCTGAACCCGCGCGACCTGCTCGCGATCGAGCCGGCCCTGGCCCGCATGCAGGTCCCGACGCTGATCGTCTGGGGCACCAAGGACATCTTCTTCCGGCGCAAGTGGGCGTACTGGCTGCGCGACACCATCCCGGGCGCTGCCGAGGTGGTCGAAGTCGAAGGAGCGCGGCTGTTCTTCCCGGATGAGCGTGCCGCTGAGCTCACCGTGGCCCTGCGCTGCCATTGGGGCGTCAATGTGGCGGGCTAGGATCGCGCGGGCTGACCAGCCCCAACTGGTGGGCAAACACCACCCAGCTGGGCCCCGTCGCGGGCGCCGAGTTTTGATCATTGCCCGGCTCACGTGCGTCTTGGCAGTCGCCGGACTGAGCACCATCGCGGCCTACGCGCTGACCTTCGGCGGCTTCCTGCTGCTCGGCGGCCGGGCCGGGGATCTGCTTAACCGCCGCCGGATGTTCGTCGTCGGCCTGCTGCTGTTCTCTGCTGCATCCCTGGCCGGCGGCCCCGCCACCTCGCAGGCCTGGCTGCTGACGGCCCGCGCGGTGCAGGGACTAGGCGGCGCCATCGTCGCGCCGGCTGCCTTGTCGCTGATCGCGACGACGTTCCCGGAGGGCAAGGCACGCAGCCGCGCGATGGGCGTCTACGCGGCCATCTGCGTGGCCGGCGGCTCGGTGGGCCTGCTGACCGGCGGACTGCTGGTCAGCTATGTGTCCTGGCGATGGGTGCTGTTCGTGAACCTGCCGATCGGCATCGCCGCGGCGCTCGCCGCGCCTGGCCGCCGGATTCGACCGCGCATTCGGAGTCGCGGCCGGGATCATGGTGGCGGTCCTGGCGACAGTGATCACGATGATCCGGGTCACCGCACCAGCTAGCAACAGGCCGGTGCCGGGGCACCCAGTGGGTACCCCGGCACCGGCCAGCCCCCGTCAACGGGAGGTGTACTGCAGAATCAGCATCAGGTGGTGGACTGCCGCCTGGGCTTGCAGCCCTTTGAGGTGATTCATCCAGGCGAGCGCTGCTCGCGCCGTCTGGTCGGCATGCTGTGAGTCGATCCCCCCGATTGCCCTGATCAGCTCGAGCAGCGAATGCATCGTCAGACCCCTCCCTGTCGACTATCGATT
This sequence comes from Streptosporangiaceae bacterium, assembly GCA_036495585.1. Lineage (GTDB taxonomy): Bacteria > Actinomycetota > Actinomycetes > Streptosporangiales > Streptosporangiaceae > JAJYUU01. The sequence continues at coordinate 23,966 of DASXMP010000127.1, read as the reverse complement.
AGAACAAGCCCCTCGTGCAGTTGAGATGAAGATCACGTGCACCTAGCGAGTAGGTGCAGTGACTGAACGAGGGGTTTCGCAGGGTTAGGGGTGAATCATGCCGAAGTGGCGTCGCGAGGACGGGCGGCGCTAGGCGGCACTCGGCTCAGTCAGATAAGCGACCCACTGGGGGTCGCCGTCGTTGATCGCGCCGATGAGCCGCCAGTGCGGCCCGCGTGGGGCTGTCGGGTCCTCCGGCAAGGTCCAGCCGAGTTCCTCGATCAGCCGGTCCGCCTTCCGGTGGTTGCACCGGGTGCAGGACGCGACGCAGTTCTCCCAGATGTGCTGGCCGCCTTTGCTGCGCGGAAGCACGTGATCGATGGTGTCGGCCTTGGTGCCGCAGTAGGCGCACAGGTAATTGTCCCGGCGCATCAGGGCCGCCCGCGTCAGCGGAACGCGGTTGCGATGCGGCACCCGCACATACCGGCGGAGCCTGATCACCGATGGAACGGTCAGCTTGGCCGAGGCCGAATGCAACAGCGAGCCGGCTAGATCGTCGTGGACAACGTCGGCCTTTTCCCCGAGCACCAGGCACACGGCACGGTGCAGACCGACAGTTGTCAGCGGCTCATAGGTGATGTTGAGCAGCAGCACCCGGCGCACGTGTACCTCCCGTCGGGACGGGCCTGAACCAAACTTGTCGCGCGCGCCAGCAACGTGCCGCCGGGGCACCCGTGACAAGTGTGACCGCCCGGAGCCCAATTCGCCAACACGAAATGCCTCACCGAAGTGACGAGTTGACGGGAAGCTTGCGGACATAGGGTCGCGGTATGACACTGCCTAGCTATCCCGCGGCCGAGCGGAATGACGAGACCGAGACCATCCACGGCCGCCAGGTGGCCGATCCGTACCGCTGGCTGGAGGACCCCGACACCGACCAGTCGAAGGCCTGGCTGCAGGCGCAGGACGAGTTGTACGCCCGGTACGAGGCGGACCTGCCCGGCCGGGACAAGCTGGCGGCCAGGCTCGCTGAGCTGCTCGCGGCCGGTGAGGTCAGCGCACCGGTCTGGCGCGGCGACCGGCAGTTCTACACCCGGCGCGAGTCCGGTCAGGAGCACGCGGTCCTGTACGTGGCGACGGCAGCGGACGGGGAGCGGGCCCTCGTCGACCCGATCGCGGTCGACCCGGCTGGCACGACCACGCTGGACACCTGGCAGCCGGACAAGGAGGGCCGGCTGCTGGCTTACCAGTTGTCTGAGGGCGGCAGCGAGGAGTCGATGCTGCGCATCATCGACGTGGCGACCGGCGAGCTGGTCGACGGTCCGATCGACCGCTGCCGGTACACCGCGGTGGCCTGGCTGCCCGGCGGTGACGGCTTCTACTACAGCCGTCGGCTCGCGCCGGAGGCCGTGCCGGCCGGCGAGGAGCAGTTCCACCGGCGGGTGTACCTGCACCGTGTCGGCGATGCCGCCGACCAGGACGCGGAGATCCTCGGCGCCGGCTTGGAGAAGACGAACTACTATCACGCATCGGTCAGCCGGGACGGTCGCTGGCTGATCGTCAGCGCCTCAGCGGGCACGGCGCCGCGGAACGACGTGTGGGTGGCCGACCTGAGCGCAGCCGATCCGGCCCGGCCGGACCTGCAGGTCCTGCAGCAGGGCGTCGACGCGGAGACGGCCGCGCTCGCTGGCCGCGACGGCCGGTTCTATTTGCTGACCGACCTGGACGCGCCGCGGTGGCGGCTGGCGGTGGCCGACCCGGGTGACCCGGCGTTCCCAGCCCCGGCCAGCTGGCACGACCTGGTCGCTGAAGACAGCGAGGCGGTGCTCACCGACTTCGCGATCCTGGACGGACCCGGCGCACCCGCCCCGGTGCTGCTGGCGACCCGGACCCGGCACGCCATCAGCGAGGTCACCGTGCACGACCTGGCTACCGGCCAGCCGGCCGGCACCGTGGCGCTGCCGGGCCTTGGCACCATCGGCGCCCTGCAGGAACGGCCGGAAGGCGGGCATGAGGCATGGTTCGGCTACACCGACTACACCACGCCGGGCCTGGTGCTCCGGTACGACGCAAGCACGGGCGAGGCAACCGTCTGGGAGCGGGCCCCGGGCGCGATCGAGATCCCGGCCGTGCGGGCAGCGCAGGTCACCTGCCGTTCGGCCGACGGGACGCCGATCAGGATGGTCGTCCTCTCGGGCGCGCCAGCCAATGACGGAGCCGGCGGCGCGGTTCCGGCGGCCGAGAGCGACGCGGGAGCCGTTCCCGGTAGAAAGCGGCCAGCCATTCTTTACGGATACGGTGGCTTCAACGTCAGCCTGACGCCTGCCTTCGCGGCCAGCATGCTGGCCTGGGTCGAGGCGGGCGGCGTGTACGCCATCGCCAACCTGCGCGGCGGCAGCGAGGAAGGCGAGCAGTGGCACCGGGCGGGCATGCGGGCCCACAAGCAGAACGTCTTCGACGACTTCCAGGCGGCCGCCGAGAAGCTGATCAGTGACGGGTGGACCAGCCGCGACCAGCTCGCGGTCTGGGGTGGCTCGAACGGCGGCCTGCTAGTCGGTTCCTTCGTGACCCAGCGGCCGGACCTGAGCGCTGCCGCCGTCTGCTCGGCACCACTACTGGACATGATCAGGTACGAGCGGTTCGGCCTCGGCGAGACGTGGAACGACGAATTCGGTCGCGCCGCCGACCCGGAGGAGTTCGGCTGGCTGATGTCCTACTCGCCTTATCACCATGTGCGCGACGGAGTTGCCTACCCGGCAGTGCTGTTCACGATCTTCGACGGGGATACCCGCGTGGACCCGATGCACGGCCGGAAGATGTGCGCGGCCCTGCAGCACGCGACCACCGCGCCGCCCGATCAGCGGCCCATCCTGCTGCGGCGGGAAGCGCAGGTCGGCCACGGGGCGCGTGCCGTCAGCCGGACGATCGGACTGCAGGCCGACAGCCTGGCCTTCGTCGCCGCGCAGACCGGACTGGCGATCGGCTGACCGGAGCCCGGCCGCTGCTGCGGTGGCTGGGCGGGTCGGCGGCCCGGCTAGGCTAGAGGCGCTATGACCGATACGGACGAAGTCAGCCTGTACGAGGCCATCGGCGGGGAGCCGACGTTCCGGCGCCTGGTGCACAGGTTCTACCAGGAGGTCGCGGCAGACCCCGAGCTCAGGGCGGTGTACCCGAGCAAGGACCTCGGACCCGCGGAGGAGCACCTGCGGCTCTTCCTGATCCAGTACTGGGGCGGCCCGGCCACCTACAACGAGCGGCGCGGTCACCCTCGGCTGCGGATGCGGCACGTCCATTTCACCATCGGCGAGGCCGAGCGGGACGGCTGGCTGCGGCACATGCGGACGGCTCTGGACGAGCTGGAGCTCGACCCGGCGCACGACGCTGAGCTCTGGAACTACCTGGTGATGGCGGCGCACAGCCTGGTGAACCAGCCTGTCCACGGCGGCCCCGACCTCGGTCTGACCCCCGCCTGACCTCGGTCTGTCCCTCGCGGACGCCGAACCTGGGTGGGCCGGGCAGCATCGGCCAGGACCTGTCAGCTGGTTTGCTGGATGTTCGCCTTGACGATCTTGCCGTCCGACACGGTATAGGTCCCGCTGAACTTCTTAACGCTGCCGTCTGTCTGGGTCGCGACCAGCCGGGCGCTCACCACCTGACCGTTGGTGCCGAGGATCTTGATGGTGTCATGCTTGGTACCGGCCAGCCCGGCCGTGAACGCGCTGAGCGACTCCTGCTCGCCGCTTATCCGCCACGCGGCCGCATAGCGGTGCCGGTTGATGGCGGTGAAGTAGGCCCGGACGGTAGCCGCCGGGGCCAGCTGCGGGCCGGTCTGCGTGGAAGCATGCGCCGGCGGCGTGGCAGCGGCAGGCGCCGAGTGATGAAAGATCTTGTAGCCGATGAACGCTATGGCCAGCACCCCGACCACAACCGTTACGGCGGCCAGCAGCTGGTTTTGCTTCCTGGGCCGGCTCCGGCGGCCACGCCGCGGACCGCCAGGTGGCCCGGCGCTGCCAGCCTGGGTCTGGCGCCCGCTCCGGTAGAGGTCGTCGTACGCCGTCGGCGGGGCATCGCTGAAGTCCTCCTGGCCGGTGCCGGGCCCCTGGGCGGCATAGCCTGGCCGCCCGGCATACCCCGTCGGCTCGCCGTACCCCGGCTCGCCGTGGCCCGCGGGCTCGGCATACGCAGGTCGCTCCGCATAGGCAGACCGCTCGCCGTAGGCAGACCGCGCGGCATATCCCGTCGGCTCGGCATACCCCGGCTCGGTGTACCCCGGCTCGGCGCCCGGGGGCCGCGGCTGCCTGGCTGAGGCAGGCTGGTCCCTGCCGTCTGGCCCGGCGTGCCGGGCTGGGAAACTGCCCGAGGCCCCCTGCGTCCGCCCGGCTGGCAGCGCGGCCGCCCGCGAGGCGCCGCAGGCGGCGGCCAATGACGCCGCGAACGCAGCGCAGGTCGGATAGCGGCCGCCCGGCGACTTGTCGAGGGCAGCTGCCAGGACGTGGTCGACCGCGGGCGGCAGATCCGGGCGACGCGCCAGCAGGCTGGGCGGGGGCTCCTCCAACTGCGCCCACATGAGCTGCATGTTGTCGTCGCGGTGGAACGGCGGCTGGCCGGTGAGCATCTCCACCACCGTGCAGGCCAGCGCGTACTGGTCGGCGCGGCCGTCGACGTGGTTCCCCTGAATCTGCTCCGGCGAGACGTAATCCAGCGTGCCGAGGAACTGGCCAGCCGCCGTGAGCGTGGACGTGCTCACACTGTGCTTGCTGAGGCCAAAGTCCGACAGGTAGGCGTGGTCGGACCCGTCGCCAGCCCGCGTCAGCAGAATGTTGCCCGGCTTGACATCGCGGTGCACCAGTCCCTGGGCGTGCGCCGCGTCCAGAGCGGCCGCCACCTGTGTCGTGATGACGGCGGTCCGCTTCGGGCTGAGCCAGCCCTGCGCCTGGATGAGCCGGCGGATGTCACCGCGGTCCACATAGCGCATCACGATGAAGAGCATGCCGGCCGCCTCGCCTGCCTCGAAGACCGGCACGATGTGCGGGTGATCGACGCCCGCGGCCGCGCGGGACTCGCGAATGAACCGCTGCCGGAAGGCGTCATCGTCGCCCAGCCGTGGTGACAGCACCTTGAGCGCGACGGTGCGACCCAGGCGCAAGTCCGTGGCGCGGTAGACGACTGCCATCCCGCCCCGGCCGATCCTGTCCTGAATCAGGTACCCAGCCAGGCGGTCTCCCGGAGCCAGGCCACCGGCTCCTGAGTAGACGTCCTGTGTCACTGCTGGGCCTCCAGCCGCGGGGATTCTCGGCATCCTGGACCAGGCGTTGGCGGTGCCACGGTAGTGCCAGGCAAGAAGGTGCGCGTCCCAGTATCTGAGGATGAGGGCGTAGTCGCAAACGACTACGGCGGAAAGAAGGTCTTTGCCCCGGCTTAACCCTAGTGTTGCAAGCCGGTCGAACGCCAGCCGTGCTACATCCGGATGCGCTTGCCCTCAGGGTCGTAGAAGGGCCGGAGCGACACCCGCGCTGGCACGATCGAATCGCCGATCTGGACGCTCCAGTGGGCGGAGTCGAGGTACTCCTGATCGACTGGTCCCGTGCCGCCGGAGTCGACCATGGCAAGCCCAACCGCGCCGCCCAGCGTCCAGCCGTAGGAGGCAGCGCGGAGGTACCCAACCTCGCTACCATCGCGGCGGACGATCTCCGCGTGGAACAGCAGTGGATCCGGGTCGGTCAGCAGCACCTGGACCAGCCGCCTGCCAGGCGTGCCAGCGGCGCGCTGCGCGATGACTTCGTCCCGGCCAATGAAGCCGCCCGGCTTCGATACCGCCAGTGCGAAGCCAAGCCCAGCCTCGGCCGGAGTGTCAGTGTTGTCGATGTCATGCCCGTAGTCCCGGTATCCCTTTTCCAGGCGGAGGCTGGAAAGTGCCTTCAGGCCCGCGTGCCGCAGTCCCAGGTCGCGGCCCGCAGCCACGAGGCGGTCGTAGACGTGCGCGGCCTGCTCGGCCGGGATGTGCAACTCGTATCCGAGCTCGCCAACGTAAGTGATCCGGACGCACAGCACGCGCGCGAACCCGATGTCGATCTGCCGGGCGGCGCGGTAAGGGAGTGTGAAATCGCTCACGTCGGCGCTGGTAACGCTTGCCAGCAAGGCACGGGAACGAGGCCCCTGGACACTCAGCAGTGCATAACCACCGCTGACATCCGTGGCGAAGGCGTGCGCGCCTGTCTCGGCCAGGCGGCGCCGCAGCCAGGTGAGTGCATGGCGGTGCGCCGTGTCGGAGGCCACCACGTAGAACTCATCCTCAGCCAGCTTGGTCACGGTCAGGTCGGCCTCGATCCGGCCGCCGGAGTTCAGCCACTGGGTGTAGGTGATCCGGCCCGGCTCACCATCGACGCGGCCGGCCGAGATCCGGTCCAGCTCGCGGCCCGCGTCGCGGCCCTGCACAGTGAACTTGGCCATGAAGGACATGTCGAAGAGCGCGACCTCGTCCCGGCAGGCGTGATGCTCTGCCTCCCAGCGCGAGTACCAGGGCTGACGGCCGAAGGAGAGCTCGGGTGGCTGCGGGCCGGCGCCGTCAGGGGCGTACCAGTCGGGGCTCTCCCAGCCGCTGACGTCGCGGAAGTAGGCGCCAGCGGCCACCAGGCGGTCGTGCAGAGGCGAGAGGCGCGCCCCCCGGGCGGTCTGCAGCGACCGGCCGGGGTAGTGAGTCGCGTAGACCATGCCGAGGGACTCGACCGTGCGCGTCGCCCGGTATTCCGGGTTGACCTGGTAGGGGTGCAACCGGTCGATGTTCATGCCGGTGACGTCAGCGTCCGGCCGCCCGGTGGCGATCCAGTGCGCCAGCAGCCGGCCGATGCCGCCGCCGGTCAGGATGCCGATCGAGTTGAGCCCGGCGGCGACGAAGTAGTTGCGCAGCTCCGGTGCCTCGCCGACAACGGGAGCCAGGTCCGGGGTGAAGCTCTCCGGGCCGCAGAAGAACTTGCGGATGCCGACCTGGGAGGAGACGGGGATCCGGGACATCGTCTTTTCCAGGAACGGTCCCATCCGGTCCCAGTCGGGCGGCAGCTCGCCGAAGGAGAAGTCCGCCGGAATCCCGTCCACGTGCCACGGGGCGCAGACCGGCTCGAACATGCCGAGCATCAGGCCGCCGCCCTCTTCGCGGAAGTAGCCGTAGTTCGCCGGATCCTCCAGCACCGGCCAGTCCCGGCTCACCTCCGCGATGGGCTCGGTCAGCAGGTAGTAGTGCTCGGCCGCCTGCAGGGGGATGCTGACGCCGGCCAGCTCGCCCAGCTGGCGGGCCCACATGCCCGCGCAGTTGATGACGTACTCGGCCTCGATGTCGCCGAGCGGTGTCTGCACGCCAGTGACCGTGCCGCGATGGGTGCGGAATCCTGTCACCGGGACGTCCTCGATGATCCTCGCGCCCTGCATCCTGGCGCCTCGGGCGAGCGACATCGTGACGTCGACCGGATTGACCCGGCCGTCGGCAGGAATGTAGAAGCCCGCCAGCACGTCGTCGGCCCGGGCCAGTGGCCACAATTCGGCGACCTCACGGGCGCTGATCTCGTGTACCTCTACGCCGCAGTGCCGGTTGAACGCGGCGACGCGCCGGTACTCCTCCAGCCGGCCGGGCTCGACGGCCAGCTCGATCAGGCCGACCTGGCGCATCCCGGTGGCCAGCCCGGTCTCGGCCTCCAGCCGCAGGTACAGGTCGCGGCTGTACTGGCGGAGCTCAGTTGATGTCTGTGAAGTCGAGCCGAATGTGGCCATCAGCCCGGCCGCATGCCAGGTCGTGCCTGAGGTCAGGCGGTCGCGCTCCAGCAGGACGACGTCCCGCATGCCCAGGTGGGCGAGGTGGTAGGCAACCGATGTCCCGATGATCCCGCCGCCCACCACGACTGCCTGCGCCCGGGACGGCAGCCTGGACTCGGCGGCGCCCGGCGCACCGGTCGTCGTCATGATCTCACGGCAGGTGCCAACTCAGCCTCTGGTGAGCTTGCGGTAGGTGACCCGGTGCGGACGAGCCGCCTCCGCGCCCAGGCGGTCGACCTTGTTCTTTTCGTAGGCGTCGAAGTTGCCCTCGAACCAGAACCAGTTCGCGCCGCCTTCCCAGGCCAGGATGTGGGTGGCGATCCGGTCCAGGAACCACCGGTCGTGGCTGGTGATAACGGCGCAGCCGGGAAACTCCAGCAGCGCGTTCTCCAGCGACGACAGCGTCTCCACGTCCAGGTCGTTGGTGGGCTCGTCCAGCAGCAGGAGGTTGCCGCCCTGCTTCAGGGTCAGCGCGAGGTTCACCCGGTTGCGCTCGCCGCCCGACAAGATCCCGGCGGGTTTTTGCTGGTCGCTGCCCTTGAACCCGAACGCGGCTACATACGCACGACTCGGGATCTCGGTCTTGCCTGCCGTGATGTAGCTCTCGCCGTCGGAGATAACCTCCCAGACGTTCTTGTCCGGATCGATCCTGCCCCTGGCTTGATCGACGTAGGCGATCTGGACGGTGTCGCCGATGGTGATCTTGCCGGCGTCGGGCTGTTCCTCGCCGACGACCATCTTGAACAGGGTGGTCTTACCGACCCCGTTCGGGCCGATCACTCCCACGATGCCGCCCTGGGGCAGGCTGAAGGACAGGTCCTCAAGCAGCTCCCGGTCCCCGAACCCCTTCGACAGGCCATCCACCTGGACCACCTGGGTACCCAGCCGCGGCCCCGGCGGGATCTGGATCTCCTCGAAGTCCAGCTTGCGGTTGGCATCCGCTTCCGCGGCCATCTCCTCATACCGCTGCAGCCGGGCCCTCGACTTAGCCTGCCGCGCCCGCGGGCTCGAGCGGACCCACTCCAGCTCGTCCTCGAGCCGCCGCCGCTTCTTGGCGTCCTTGGCGCCCTCGACTTTCAGCCGCGCCGCCTTGGTCTCCAGGTACGTCGAGTAGTTCCCCTCGTACGGATAGGCGTGCCCGCGGTCCAGCTCCAGGATCCAGCCCGCCACGTTGTCCAGGAAGTACCGGTCGTGAGTGACCGCGACCACTGTTCCCGGGTACTTCTCCAGATGCTGCTCCAGCCACTGCACGGATTCGGCGTCCAGGTGGTTGGTCGGCTCATCCAAGAGCAGCAGATCCGGCTGGGCAAGCAAGAGCGTGCACAACGCCACCCGCCGCCGCTCACCGCCCGACAGCACGCTGACATCGGCATCCGGCGCGGGGCATCGCAGCGCGTCCATCGCCTGCTCCAGCTGGGAATCCAGATCCCAGCCGTCCCGATGGTCCAGCTGCTCCTGCAGCCGCCCCATCTCCTCCAGCAGCTCATCCGAGTAATCGGTGGCCATCTGCTCGGCGATCTGGTTGTACCGCTCCAGCAGCGCCTTGGTCTCTGCCACGCCCTCCTCGACGTTGCCCAGCACCGTCTTGGACTCATCCAGCTTGGGTTCCTGCTCCAGGATCCCCACGCTGAAGCCGGGCATCAGCCGCGCATCGCCGTTCGATGGCTGCTCGGTGCCCGCCATCATGCGCAGCAGGGTGGACTTCCCCATCCCGTTCGGCCCCACCACGCCGATCTTCGCTCCTGGCAAGAACGCAAGCGTGACGTCATCGAGAATGACCTTGTCGCCGTGCGCCTTACGGACACGGCTCATCTGATAGACGAACTCCGGCATGTCACCAGGGTAGGGGCAACCGCGCCCGGCTTCGAACCGGCCGGTCGCCAGACACGCAGATCGCGCACCAGGGCCGGTCACCGCGCCGATCCGACACCCGCCCGGTCACTAGACACGCAGATCGCGCACCTGGGCCGGTCTCCACGCCGATCCGCCACCCGCCGGTCACCACCACGCCAATCCGCCAGCGCCCGGTCACCACGCCGATCTGCCTGCTCCGTCACCACGCTCATGCGGCACCCGAGCCGGGCCGGCCGACCGCAAGGCTGCCGCCCGGCCCGGTTGTGGAGGCACACCCGCCTCAGCCTGACAACACGGCCGGCTCGCTGCCATCCGCCAGCAACTCTGCTGCCTCGTCGTCGTCGAAGGCCTCCTCGTCGTCCGGGTCCTCTAGCCCGTCGGCTGCCGGACCGCTCAGCTCCCGGCCACCCGGGCCAGATCCGGTGGCGAGCTGATCGTCCTGACCGTCCACTGGACCGCTTGCTGCCGCATCGTCGCGGTCTCCCGGCAGCGGTCCCCCGCCGGCCTCCGCACGTCCGGCCCGCAGCGCCTCGAGTGCTGTCTGTGCCTGCCTGGCGAGGGTCTTGTTGAAGCTGCTGATGCCTCGGGTCATGTCGTGCCCGATGAAGTCGGCGACGACGTCGACCGCGTTGCGCTTCGCGCCAGCGGCGTCAGTGAACTCCCGAACCCGCAGCGTGCCCTTGAGCACGATGGGGTCCCCCTTGCGCAGGCAGGCCGCGCCGTTGTCCGCCAGCTTGCGATAGCAGCGGACGCTAACGAAGGAACTCGGCTCATCCGTCCACTCCGCTAGCACCCGGTCGTAGCGGCGCGGGGTCCAGCCCACCCGCATCGATAAGGTCGGCACGCCGCCGGCTGTCATGCCCGACACCGGCTGGGTAGCGATGTATCCCGACACACTGAAGTACGAGTCGTTGATCATGATCAGACCTCCTGGCTGCCGGCGGCACCCAGACAGCAGGGCGAGCGCATCATCCCGCTGACAGCCCGTGCTGTCGGCGGGGTGCTCCGTGCCTTGCTGTCAGCGCCGCGTGTAAGTGCCGTGCTTCTCGTCGGCCTGTCCAGGATCCGCCGATCGCGTCGAGCGCTGCCGCGCCGAACGTGGGCCTGTGCACAACTTCGCCGCGCCGCGGATCCTGTGGACAAGCGGCAGCAGCACTGGCGCGATGGTGGGATGATCCGCCGGGTCTACCCCGAGTAGTCGTCCTCAGCTGCCGCCCGCACCACGGCGCGGAACTGATGGAACTCGGCTATCTCGAAGTCGGCCGGGGCTATCACCAGATCGGCGGCAACGCCGGCCATCCGCTGGCTGATCTCCTCGGTCACGAGCTCCCGCTGGCGCTCGGTGGAGTTCTGAACGCGCCGCATGCCAAGCCTGGCGGTCACCGCGCCACCGATCAGCCCGATCGCGACGAGCCCCACCGCGGCCGCGATGAATCGGTGCCCAGTGAAGATCCCCGGCACATTCGATCCGACCCGAGCGACGCCGAAGACCATCAGCGCTGCGAACCAGGCCGTGCCCACTAGCACGCAGCCAAGCAGCAGGCCCTGGAGCATGCCCAGCGCGCGCCACCAGCCGTCAACGAACCGCTCGTCGGGCATGGCCGCGCCAACTTCCGCGCCGAGAGCAGCCGGGATGTCCGCGGCCCTGGAGCGCACGGCCGCCCGGACAGTGCCCGACCATGGCCTCGGGAGCGGCGGGACTCGCTGGTCAGACACGTCCGTCAGCGCATTATCGATCTCTGCCTGCTGGGCACCAGACGGGCCGGCCGCGATGTCCTGCAGTTCTGCCCAGAGCTTGCCGAGCCTGATCTTCCTGATCGGGTCAGGGCTACTCAGGCGCTCGACCGCCCACTTGACCGGCCAGCCGACATAGTCCATCGCGCGCAACTCCCGGGCGGCGCGCAGCGCATCTCCGATGGCTGACACGCCAGCTGCCCGGGCGAAGGCCGCGGCTAGCTCCGGCTCCGTTCCCTCGTCCAGATGGTCGCCCAGCGGCTCCGGGCCATCGGTGCCGGCGTAAACCTGGAACCTTGCGACGAGTTTGGCCACGTCAGCCGAGATCCTGGCAGCCATCGCGGTCCGGGCGGACACCGCATCGATCAGCAGCTTGCGAAGCTCCTCGATACCGGCCCCCGTCACCGCGGAGGTCGCGAGTATCTGCACATCGTGCAGACCCTCGGTGTCGAGCAGCCGACGCAGATCGTGCACGCAGTCCTCGACCTGACCGGCCGTCAGCAGGTCGGACTGGTTGAGCACCACCGCGATGACTTCGGAGTGGCCGGCCAGCGGCACCAGGAACCGGCGGTGCACGGCCGCATCGGCGTACTTCTGCGGGTCGAGCACCCAGACAATCAGGTCCGACCGGCCGACAAGATGATCTACGAGGTCGGTTGCGTGACCCATGACGGAGTCGTGATCGGGCAAGTCGAGCAGCACGAGCCCGCCGAGCGACTGTTCCCCGCTGCCGAGGGCGCTGGCCCGGGCGTAGCGGTACCTGCGCGGCACGCCCAGCCATTCCAGCAGCGGGCCAGATCCACCGACGCCCCAGACGCAGGCGTGCGAGTCCCTGGTCACCGGCCGGGTGACGCCCACGGAGGAGAAGTCCGCCCCGGATAGCCGGTTGAACAGCGACGACTTGCCGCTGCCCGTGCCGCCGGCCAGCGACACGACGGTATGCGCCGACGAGAGCAGGAGCCGCTGTCCGGCGCGGTCCAGCAGGCTGGTGGCGTCGGCGAGCAGGCCGTCGCTGAAGCCGCCGTCGAACTCGGTCCGGGCACTGCCGATCTCGACCAGCTCGGCGAGCGCTGCAAGCCGCGCAGACAGGCTGTTGAGCTGCCCGGAGCCGTCGCTCACCCGAATCTGGACTGGGAGGGTTGCTGTCATCGGGCATCCTCAAGCGCATAACCGGCCTGCAGCAGATCAGCCGCGACCGTGTCCTCAGGCACACCAGCCGAGTCGACAAGCGCAAAGAAGCGCTGCGCCTCGTCCGCGAAAAGCTCGCGCACTCTGGCCTCCAGGTCCTCCCGCACCCGGCCGCCCATGTCCCGCAGCAGCCCCGCGCCGAACAGGGATGTGAGCAGCTGCTGCGGGGCGGTGCTCATGCCCTCGTCGACTGGCTCAGCGACCTCGTGCCCGAGCACGCCGATGGTGACCACCAGGGCAAGCGACTCCTCGTCGAAGCTGACCACCCTGGCGATCGATCGCTTGGTCACGTTCTCGGCCCTGACAAGTTCCAGCACGTGCTCCTGCCAGCTGCCGACGACGCGTCTGGTCGCGGCGATCAGGCTGGCGCTAGCCCGGGAGAGTGCCGTCGGATCGCCACCCACCGGCGCGCCAGCCGCCGGCGATGCCACCCCAAGATCAGCCAGCGCCGTCGCGACGAAGTCGGCTTCGGTCTGCGCCGATCCGGCGCCGACGTCTTCGCCGAGCTCCGGTCCCGGCTCAGTCAGCAGCCCCTGGCCCGCAGGCAGCTGCTGCCAGCTCCTCACGGCGGCTTCAGCCGCCCGATCCGCGGCTGCCGCGACCAGAGAAGCCAGGCTGCCCTCCAGCGCATCCCGGAGGGCGCCAGCCCTGGCCGGCGTGCGCTGCTTCTTCTGCCGGGACGAACCCCGCCCCCTGCGCACCTGCAGCGTCCGCAGCAGGTCGCCGGTGCCGGCGAAGTCCTGCCACCGGGCCAGCACTTCGCCCTGGAGCAGAGAGCCGTCCCTGGTCGCCGTGTCAATCTCGGCGATGCTCTCCTGATAGGCGGCCTCGACCAGGTCGCGCAGCTGGCGCCGCAGGGCGAGCTGTTCCATCATCTCGTCGGCAAGGGCCGGCACGCGGGCGCGGAACGTGTCGAGCACGCCGGACATGGTCTGCGTCAGGACGGCGACTCGGCGGTCCTCACGCTGCGCCGTCTCCTGCAGCCAGTCCCGGACCGGCGCCGCCACCCGGGCGGGCAGCCGCGCTTCGGTCACCACCGTCTCTGGCACGATGAACCGTCGCACCTCCCGCAGCCCGTTGGCCTCCAGCATGGCGTCGAAGTGGGCGGCCAGCTCCTCGGTCCCAGCCGGGGGTACCCGGGACAACGCGATCGACAGCGAGGCACCGCGATCGCGGGCGTCCTTCAGCATCTCCCAGACGGCCGCATCGGCGTAACGGCGCGCGGTCGTGACGAAGAACCAGTGATCGGAGGCATCGAGGAACTGGTTCGCGAAATCCCGATGAGCCTGCACGACCGAGTCGATGTCCGGCGTGTCCAGCAGTGCTACGCCCTTCGGCATGCCCTCGCTGGCGGCCAGCACGAGCAGGCCGTCGCGGCCGGGCATGGCCAGGCCCTGCTGGCGGACCCGCGGCAGCGTGGGCAAGAAGACGTTCTCTGCGAACCACCGCATGTCATCGGGATGGCACGCTAGCACCGGACTGTTGGTGGTCGGCCGCCTGATCCCGGTCAGGCTGACCTGCTTGCCTGCCAGGCTGTTCATCAGCGTCGACTTGCCTGCGCCGGTCGAGCCGACGAGCGCGACCAGGATTGGCGCCCCAGACTGGCGGAGCCTCGGCAGCAAGTAGTCGTCGATCTGACTGAGCAGTTTTACTCGCTCGGCCCTGGCGTCGTCGACGCCCGGCGATTCGAGCACAAGCGGCACCGTGACGATTGGGTGCCGGAGCCCGAGCAGGGCCGACTCGAGCTTGTGCGCATCGACCCGCGCAAATGGCTCCTCGTCGGCTTCAGGCTGTGGCTGCCAGGGCAGCCTGGCTGCTCGCCGCGCTGCAGCCGTGGCTCGCTGCTGGCCGACGGGACCAGAACCGTGGCCGACCCTAGTCTGGACGGCGGACTGATCCGGCGCATCCGGATGACCGTCCGGCTGATCATCCGATAGTGCGGCAGCCGCGCGCCCGGGCGGCGGAGGGCTGTCCTGCGGCCACCCGATTCCGCCGTGAGCTGGCGCAGCCTGCGGCACTGGGGAGCCAGCCCAGCCGACCCCGGCCAGCGCCCGCTCGGCCGCCGGCGCCGTGGCTGCACGCGCCGGCCCGCTCGCGTCGCCCGAGGGCGCCGGAGCGGCTTCGGCGTCCCGTCCGTCGGTCATGCTGTCGGGTCTCCTGCACCAGGCAAATCGCTCATTATGGTCAGTCCTGCCAAGTTATCGATGCCGGACTGCACGGCCGCCCGCGCCGCAAATGTGGCTGGTCGCCGCTGCTGCGGCAGGGCCGCCAGGCGCGGGACGACCCGGCCATGGGCGGGCGCGACCATGCCATGGGCCGGCGCACGCCGCGGCCACGCCGCGTGCGCGCGGAGCCGACCATGCCGGAGCGCCTCGGCCACGCTGTACCACCACGACTCTCGAATGCGGGCGTTCGATTGTCCAGTCTTCAGGGCGACAGTATCCCGCCTTGACGTAATTGTGCGCCCAAGGCAGGTTACCGGCAGCGATGCAACAACATGGACACCAGCATCGGGCCGGAAAGTGACCGCCGGCGCCATACTCGCGTCGTACCAGCAGTACTAGCGCCCGGTTACGCCCGGCCAGGAAACAAAAGTCAAGCCGAAACGGCAGGTCCGCGCCCATCAGGCGGGTCCCCGCACGTCAGGCAGGTGCGCGCCGGTCAAGGCGGGCCGCGCCGGCTAGGAAGCGGCGGCCCGGCCAGTCACCAGGTAGCGCCGTCGTCGTCGGCCACGGCCTGGCCGTCCACGCCCCAGCCCGCACGGGTGCCGGGCACCTCCATAGCATGTCTGAGCAGGGTGTTGAAGGCAGCGACGGCGACTCCCGGCCCGCCCTTTTCCGACACGTTGCTGACTGAGGGCGCTCCAGACGCCCGCAGCGCGTCCTTGACCTCGGCCGCTCCGACGAAACCGACGGGCAGGCCGACCACGAACGCGGGCTCGACTCGGCGGCTGAGGACCTCGGCCAGCGCCGCCGGGCCGCCACCGACCACCCACACGGCCCCCGGCCCGGCCTCCCCGAACGCTAGCCGCACGGCCGCCTCGGCCCTGGTGATCGAGGCGGTCCTGGCCAGGCGCTGGGTGAGGGTCTCATTGACCTTGCACAGGACCGGACAGCCGGGGATCCCGGCCACGACCATCATCGAGTCGGCGATGACCGGTGCACCGGCCGCCAGCGCCGTCACGCCCGCAGCGAGGGCTTCCTCGTCGCACACCAGGTCGGTGAAGTAGTCGTAGTCCGCGCTGGCCTGGATGACGCGCTCAGTAACATCCCGGCTGAGCTTGGGCAGCCGGGAGAAATCGAGCCGCGACCGGAGGATGCGGTAGGACTCCTCGACAACCGGACTGACTGCCGACTGCACTCCATTCGGCCAGGTCACGCTGCCCCCACCTCCTACGAAGCGCGTTGCGCTGCGACCCCGGCGCGGCCAGGCGACATCCCCCGCCGCCGCCAGCAGTGCCATCTCAGCATCGCACAACGACGGCCGCCCGGACCGACACATGCTGGAAGGACGGGGAACGTGCCCGCGTCGAGCACGGCTTGCCTGCCAGGCAACTCCCGGGCCAGGCAGCCGTCTGGTTCAGCAGTCAGCCGTGGTGGGCCGGGGGCCGGGCATAACGAGCCAAAACCAGGCTCAGCGGCGCTGCAGGGGGCGCTGCGAGTGCTCGCCGTCGCCATCATCGGAGCGCTGCCCGTGCTGCGCGGCGTAGCGCCGGCGCCCGTGCTCGGGCTGCGATCCGGCCTGGCTCGTGGCGACCGGCCCGGTGTCTGATGCGCTGGCCGCCGCGTCGGCGGTGATCAGCTCGGATGCGACGGGCCCTGGCAGCTGGCTGTCGCGATTCCGGAAGAGCACGTAGTGGAAGATCAGGAACCTAGCGACGAATGTGACACAGTTCATGATCAGGTACGCGCCCTGCACCACCAGGTGCCGCTTCAGGTGGGTGTAGCCCATCGAGCGCGCATACTCGCTCGCGAAGTGCGAGGTCAGTCCGAGCACGATCCAGACCGCGACGGACACCATCCAGAACGGCAGCGTCTCCCTCAGCAGGTCCGGCTTGCCCTTGCGCTCCCAGGCCCAGCGGCTCAGGACGTAGCTCACCGCAGCGCCAATCATCGAGGCGATGACGCCGCTCAGTCCGGCGTTGGTGTTGAGGAGGGGCCCGGTCAGCAGGGCCAGCGAAACCTGGCTCGCAATCACAGCGGCGACTGCCACCAGCGCGAAGCGCAGGAACCGTGTACCAGCCTCGGTCCGCAACCTGCGCTCAAGCGACGGCGGCACGAAGCGCCAGGCCGCCTGGGCGATCTTGTCCGAGGCTGCAGTCAACGTCTAGTCCCTAGCTCGGCTAACGGAATCCCGGGATGGAAGCCACGTATACAGTACGGGAGTCAAGGCGGGACTAAGTCCGAAACCCTTGAGTCTCAGAGTCATCACCCGGCTCCGCCGCGCTGGCCAGAGCAGTTTGCTCGCCGAACCAACTTCGGGCGGACGCAGCATGTCACGACTTCAGAGGCTACCCACAGACGGCCGTTGTGAACTCGGCCAGGTCGCCGCAAAGGCCCCGCCAGCCTCCCGACCCGGCCTGGTGGCATGGCCGGAATGATCTTGGGCTCGGGCCAGGCCCGGCCGGAGCCCGCCCGCGGCAACTGACGGCGACTTCCGCTCAGATGCGCTGATGCGCCGTCCCGGTTTGACCAGCCCGGCGTCAGCGAAACCGACAGGGAGCCGCCGCGGAGACCAGGCCCGGCGGCCGCGGCTGTGCTCCGATCAGCTCCGCTGGGGCGGGCGCGGCTCGGCCCGCAGCAGCAGCCACCGGTCGGCGTCGAGCTCGTGGCATAGCTCATAGGTGCTGGTGGGCACGTTTCGCTGCGGCGTCGCCTCAACCAGCCAGCAGTCGCGGTCCTCGGCCGACCTGACCGAGGACGCCTCGGCCGGCTGGCACACGGCGGCTCCGCGTGGCTCGTATCGCCGGTCCAGCACGATCAGCACGGTGTAGGTCCGGCCGCGCCACACGAATCGGGCTGGCCGACCACTGCTCATCCAGACCTCGACCGGCTCGCCTCCGATGCCGCGCATCACGTCCGCTCCCCTGCGACCTGCGCCTGGCTGGCGCTCACTCACTGCCCCGGGGAAGACAGGCAGTTCTGCTCCTTTCGAACATACATTCGTATGTGTTCGACGGCAAGTCGCGGTAGCGGTCGCCGACGAACGCGCGCATCCCTGACCGAATGGACCGTTAACCCTTGACAGTCCAATGAGGGGGCAGAAGTTTGTTTGCGCAGCTAACGGATCTGAGCTCTTCTTGGTAATGGAGCGGAATGGACGCGCATCAACCCCGCATACGCCCAGCCTTTCACCGCCCCACCCGGGCCAGGTTCGCGGCGGCGGCAGCCATCGTTGTCGTGGCCAAGGGCCAGCACGCCGAACACCGCGAGATCGTCGCCGGGCGAGGTCACGCTCGCGACGACGGAGGGGTTCCCGCCACCTGGCAGATCGACGTGGAGCTGGGCCTGACCGAAAGCGGCCAGGAGTTCACCGATGCCATCGTCGCGGTCACCAGCTAGGCAACCGCTGGGCTGAGCTGTCGTCAGGCAGCCCAGCCGGGCATCGGGTAGCCGGCCAGGAGCTCGCTGACCTGGCCAGCCACCCGCCCGATCGGCTCCTCGTCGCCCTTGGCCGCGGCGGTAATCGCCTCGTCCATCCAGGCGGCGACCTGGTCCATGTGCTCCTCGGTCAGCCCCCTGGTCGTGATGGCGGGCGTGCCGATCCTGATGCCCGACGGATCGAACGGCTTGCGGGGGTCGAACGGCACGGTGTTGTAGTTGACCTCGATGCCGGCCCGGTCTAGCGCCTTGGCCGCGGGCTTGCCCGCAACACCTTGAGCGGTCAGGTCGATCAGGATCAGGTGATTGTCGGTACCGCCAGAGACCAGCGTGTAACCGCGGGCGAGCAGTGCAGCCGCGAGAGCCTTCGCGTTCGCCACGATCTGCTGGGCGTAGGCGCGGAACGTCGGCTGCGCCGCCTCGTGCAGCGCAACCGCGATGCCCGCCGTCGTGTGATTGTGCGGCCCGCCCTGCAGACCGGGGAACACGGCCTTGTCAATCGCCGAGGCGTGCTCGGCCGTGGTCATGATCATGGCACCACGCGGGCCGCGCAGCGTCTTGTGCGTGGTCGTGGTGATCACGCCCGCATGCCCCACCGGGGACGGATGAGCGCCGCCCGCGATCAGGCCTGCGATGTGGGCAATGTCAGCGACCAGAACCGCCCCGGTCTCGCTGGCGATCTCCGCGAACGCGGGGAAGTCGATGGTGCGCGGGATCGCCGTGCCGCCGCAGAAGATGATTTTGGGGCGCTCCTTCCTGGCCAGATCGCGCACCTGGTCCAGGTCGAGCCTGCCGGTGTCGGCGCGAACGCCGTACTGCACCGAGTGGAACCACTTGCCGGTCGCCGAGACCGGCCAGCCGTGGGTCAGGTGACCGCCCATCGGCAGCGCCATACCCATGACCGTCTCGCCCGGCTGCAGGAACGCCAGGTACACGGCAAGGTTGGCCGGTGAGCCGGAGTACGGCTGGACGTTCGCGTGGTCGGTGCCGAAGAGCCGCTCGGCCCGCTCGCAAGCCAGCCGCTCGATCGGATCGATGAACTGCTGGCCCTCGTAGTACCGGCGGCCCGGGTAGCCCTCGGAGTACTTGTTGGTCAGTACGCTGCCGGTCGCCTCGAGCACCGCAACGGAGACATAGTTCTCCGATGGGATCAGCCGGATCTTGTCCCGCTGCCGCCTCGCCTCGCCCTGGATGAGCTCGGCGATCTCCGGGTCGGTGTCGGAGAGGTGCGGTATCGGCGGCTGATGCATGAGAGATGCTCCTTTGCTCCGGCGCGCGACGGCCCGCCCGGCCGCCGCGCCGCGTGGCGGCGCTGGCGTCCATCATGCCAGCCTTCATCCGCAGCACACCGAGACAGCGCGAGCAGCATTCCAGCACGTGGCAGCGCAGGGCAGCGCGCGCCGCTAGTCCCGCCGCGTCCGGCTCGGGTCAGGTGTTGCCTGGTCCCGGCCCTGACGCCAGGTGGCCCAGTGGTGCCGACCTCATGCCGATGTGGCCGCGCCGAGTCTGGGCCAAGCCGGGCAGCGCCTAGATCTCAGGCAGCTGCCCGGCTCAACTCAGCCCGCTACTGCGTCGAGCAACTTCTTGCGCTGCTGGTCGCCAAGTCCGCCAACGCGACGATTGTCGTCAATGCCCGCCTCTTCCATCACCGCGGCGGCCTTAGCGGGGCCATAACCAGGCAGAGCCTTGATGACCTGGGCAACCTTTGTCTTCTTGGTGACGTCGTCGTGCTTGGCGAGTATCTGGGCGATGCTCGTCTTGCCGGACTTCACCGAGGCCAGCAGCTCGCTGCGCTTTTTCCGTGCAGCCTGCGCCTTAGCCAGCGCCTCCGCGCGCTGCTCCGGGGTAAGTGTTGGCAGAGCCATGTCACTCCTTCGGTTCGAGTCGATCAACTGTCCCACATACCCGCTACCAGGCGCGGTAAGGCCATTCGTGTCGAGCCAAGCTGCAAGAACCCGGCTGAGACCTCCGGTGACCTGCGGGGCAGCCCCAGGTAGTCACTTTTCATCGATTTGGCTGCAACAAAAGGTATATAAAGCGATGCCGCAGGCTGCCAGATCGGTGAAAAGACGCACTTGCCAGCACCTCTCAAGGGCTTTCCGCGCCCATTTTGGGCCACAATGACTAGAACACGTTCCAGTTCGGCTGGCCGACTAACTCCGGAGGGCACCATGGCCGCATCGGAAGAGCAAGTGCTCACGGCCCGCGACCTGGCCCGCCGATCCCAGGCGGCCGTCCGGGCCAGGGACCGCGACGGCTGGCTGGCCCTGTTCGCTCCGGACGCCATCGTCGAGGACCCGATCGGGCCGTCTCCGTTTGACCCGGAGGGCCAAGGCCACCAGGGGCTGACGGCCATCGCCGCGTTCTACGACAACGTCATCGCCGCCAACGATCTGATCACCTTCGAGATCGAGCACTCCTACCGGTGCGGCGACGAGGTAGCGGACGTCGGGGTGATCCGGACCGTGCTGCCCGGCGGCAGGCACGTCGCGATCGTGCACGGCGTCTACACCTACCGGAGCAACGGCACAGGCAAGCTGGCCGCGCTGCGCGCGTACTGGGAGTTCGACGCCCTGGAGCTAACCGCCGCCTGAGCCAGACCGGCCGCGCACCCATTGTTGCCTGTCAGCAAGTAACCTCTTGTTGCCAAGTAACCTCGACGAAGCGACCGGTCAGCCGGCGCGTGGCCAGGACAGGCCGCCCCTACCCCGGAGACTGGATGCGCATCGGTCAGATCGCGATTGACATCGCGCCGCTGCGCGGCAATCGCGATTTCCAGCGCCTGTTCGCGGGCCGGTTCGTCTCCATGGCGGGCAACATGGTCGCCACCACGGCCGCGAACTGGCAGGTCTACAGCCTGACCCACAACTCCCTCGCGGTCGGCCTGCTCACCCTGGCCACCGGCGCCGGGATGCTGATCGGCCTGCTGACCGGCGGCATGCTCGCTGACCGGTACGACCGTCGGCTGATCCTGGCCGTGGTGCCGCTGCCGCAGGCCGTGCTCTCGACTCTGCTGCTGGCCAACAGCCTGCTCAGCCATCCAGCGCTCTGGCCCCTGTACGCGGTCGCCTTCGCCATCGGGATGCTGTCTGGCCTGAGTTCTCCGGCCTCCTCGGCCTCCACCCCGGCGCTGGTCGGAGCGGAGCGGCTGCCCGCCGCCGCCGCGCTCAATGCCACCGCCAGCCAGCTCGGCCAGCTCGGCGGCCCCGCGATCGCCGGCGTGCTGATCGCCGGGCCAGGGCTAGCCACGTGCTACGCCATCGACGCGATCTGCTTCGCCGCGTTCGCGCTGGTCATGTTCACAGTGCGGCCGCTGCCGCCAACCATCCAGGCGCAGCGCCCCGGGCTCAAGTCACTGGCTGAGGGCTTCCGCTACGTCCGGCACAACCGTGTGGTCGCCGGCATGCTGCTGGTCGACACCAACGCGATGATCTTCGGCATGCCCTCCGCGCTGTTCCCGGCGCTGGCAACGACGCACTTCCACGGCGGCTCGGCCACATTCGGCCTGCTCACCGCCGCGCCGGGACTCGGCGCCATGGTGGGTGCCGCCACCAGCGGCTGGACCGGTCGGGTCCGCCGACCCGGCATCGTGGTGATCTGCGCCGGCCTGATCTGGGGCGGCGCGATCGCCTGCTTCGGCCTGGTGAGCAGCCTGCCGCTGGCGCTCGTCTTCCTCGCGGTGGCCGGCGGCGGCGACCTCATCTCCGAGGTATTGCGCAACGCTCTCCTGCAGATCTACACGCCCGACCAGCTCCGCGGCCGCGTCTCCAGCCTCTATCTGGCTCAGGTCACCACCGCGCCGGCGCTCGGGAATGTGGAGGCCGGGGCGGTCGCCCGCGCCGTGTCGGCAAGCTTCTCGGTGGTCAGCGGCGGTGTTGCCTGCGTGGTCGGCGCGGCGATCCTCGGCGCGGCGATCCCTGCGCTGCGCCGAGCGACGCTGGCCGGTCCGGAGGACCGTGTGGTGGGGGCTGCCGCCGCCGAGAATGCGGCCGCTTCCTGATGCGATAAATAAGGTCGCCGCGGGCGCGACGGAATTCACCTCGCCGAGGACTCGCCAGGCGCAGCGCCCGCAGGCGGCAAGACTGGCAGACCCGGAGGCGGACCTCGGTCGATTAGCCTTACCAGTGCCTCGGTGTCCAGGTGCTCGGCCACGAGGTCGCCCAGCCGGTCCAGGCTGGCCTCGCGCAGCGCGGCGAAGGTCGTGTCCGGCGCGGGCTTGAAATCCCGGCCGGCGCAGGCAGCTACCTCAGTCAGGAACGCCCGCCGGAACTGATCGTTCTCCAGCAGCCCGTGCCAGTTCGTGCCCCAGACGGCGCCGCTGCGGCAGCCACCGGGGAACGGCTCGGCCCCGATCCCGCTGGTGGTCACCACCCCGTGGTGAACCTCGTAGCCGCTGTCTGGCGTGTCGTAAGCGGTCCCCTGCGGCCGCCCGAGGATCTTGGATTCGCCGAATACGACCCGAGTGGGGAGCAGGCCAAGACCGGATACGGTGCCCGCGCCGGACTCGACGTCGTCGCTGATTTCCTCGGCCAGCATCTGGAAACCGCCGCAGATTCCGAGTACCGGACGACCGGCAAGGGCACGGGCGGCAAGCACCTCGGACATACCCCGTTCCCTTACCCAGGAAAGATCAGCCACGGTAGCCCGCGAGCCCGGGAGGATCACGAGGTCGGCGTCGGCTAGTTCCTCGGGGCTGGCCGCCATCCGGACCAGGACTCCGGGCTCGGCCAGCAGGGCGTCGGCGTCGGTAAAGTTGCTGAGCCGTGGCAGCGCGACGACGCTGACCCGCAGGACGTCGGACCCGAGCGGGGCGCCGGCCGCGGCCGGGCGGGCGCTCGCGGCAAGGCTGAGCGAGTCCTCGGCGTCCAGCCAGAGGCCGTCAGTCCACGGCACGACGCCAAGCACCGGCCGACCGGTGAGGCCACGCAACAGGCGCAGGCCCGGGTCCAGCAGCGCGCGGTCGCCGCGGAATTTGTTGACGACGAAGCCGGCCACGAGCGCCTGGTCGGGAGGCTCCAGCAGGGCGACCGTCCCGTACAAGGCAGGGAACGAGCCCCCTCGGTCGATGTCGGTGATCAGCAGCGCTGGCAGCCCGGCCGCGCGGGCCAGGGCCATGTTCGCGATGTCAGTGGCGCGCAGGTTGATCTCGGCCGCGCTGCCGGCGCCTTCGCAGATCACCACGTCATACTGCGCGCGGAGCTGGGCGAGGCTGTCCAGCGCGACATCCAGCAGCCGACTCGCGTGCTCGGCATAGCCAGCCTGGTCCACCTCGCCGACTGCCTGCCCGAGGACAATCACCTGCGTGCCGGTCGCGCCGGGCTTCAGCAGCACCGGGTTCATCCGAGCGTCGGGCTCGATCCCGGCTGCGGCGGCCTGCCGGGCCTGGGCCCGCCCGATCTCCGCGCCGTCGCTTGTCACGAAGGAGTTGAGTGACATGTTCTGAGCCTTGAACGGCGCGACTGCGATGCCCTGCCGGTGCAGCCAGCGGCAGATCCCTGCGGTAAGAATGCTCTTGCCAGCATCGGACGTGGTACCGGCGATGAGGATGGCCCCGTTCACCGCTGACCCGGTCCACTCGGGCGATTGGCCGCACTGGCGGGTCGAGGGGGCACGGCACCAGACTGTAGGCAACTATCCTGGCGAGCGCAGCCACCTCGCGTTCTATGCGTGTCCGCCACGTGATCTAAGCGGGGCACAATGTGCGATCAGGCGCCTGTAGCTCAGCCGGATAGAGCAGCTGCCTTCTAAGCAGCCGGCCGGGGGTTCGAGTCCCTCCAGGCGCGCCCACCCTCCCCGCAGGCCCGGCCC
>DASXMP010000126.1:0-2644 GCA_036495585.1 Streptosporangiaceae bacterium | reverse complement strand
GCGGCGAGCCGGACAGCGAAGAGCCGTTGCCGTCCGCGCCCTGCTGGCCGCCCTGGCCGTTCTGCTGGCCACCCTGCTTCACCGACTGGTTGAACGCGCCTGCCGAAATTGCCTGCGGTATAGCCCGCAGCGCGAACACGCCCATGATCACGATGACGGCGGCGGTGGCCGCCGCCCCGGCCGGACGTAGCCAGCGCAGCGACTGGGGGCCGTCCGCGTCCCGTGCGCCGGGCCGATACCGGTCGGCTATCTGGCCGACGATTGCCTCCAGCCAGGCGCCGAGTGAGGTCGCCCGGCCGAGCAGCTGGCCGAGGGCACGCTGATAACTCGTCGACATCCACGCGGCCGGCGCTGGCATCGGCGGGCCGAGCCGCGCCCTGATCCGCTCGAGGCCGTCGCCTGACGGCTCGATCTGATCGGCTGCCGCGTGCAGCGCTCGGCTCAGCGCCTCGTCGTAGGTCCGCTGGTGCCGGCTCATGCCTCAGGCCCCAGGACGCCGCGCATCGCGGATATGCCGCGAGCAGTGTGGCTCTTGACCGCGCCCCGGCTGATTCCCATGGCAGTGGCGATCTGCGCCTCGGTCAGGTCCGCGTAGTACCGCAGCACGAGCGCCTCGCGCTGCCTGGCCGGCAGCTTGCGCAGCGCGGAGACCACTGCCGAGCGTTCGAGCAGCGCGATCGCGCCCTGCTCGGCGCTTGGCATGTCGGGGGAGGGCTTGGGGGCGTTCCGGTCGACGACAACGCGATGCCGCAGGACAGAGCGGGACCGGTTCACGACGGACTGGCGCAGGTAAGACAGTGCCTTGTCGTTGTCACGCAGGCGGCGCCAGCCACCGTGCATTGCGACGAACGAGTCCTGCACAACTTCCTCCGCGGTAGCCACGTCGCGCAGCAGCAGCGCGGCGAGCCGCACCAGGGACCTGTAGTGCGTGCTGTACAGCGCGGTCACTGCGCGGTCGGCGTCCCAGTCAGCCGGAACCGAACCCAGCGCGTTATCCGCCACCAGGGTTTCGGTCACGTGAATGGGACGCGCGGCTACCTCGCCGGGTTCACCGGCCGTCATCGCGGATTCTCGCGGCTCGTCGCTCGCATGTTGACTCGCATCAACGATGCCCTTGCCCCCCAAAGCCCGCCCCTGCCTAACTTCGCGCCAACTTCGCATGGCCGCGACAGCCGCGGGCAGCCCTTCAGGGCGCCGGAAGACCCAGGAGGGGGCCGGGCCGGGCACCAGAGGGGTGGTGCGCCGAGGGTTCGCAGTAGTGACACCATATATGTCGGTTGGCTGCCGGGCTATGACAACCTCAGATCGGTCAGCAGAAGTTAAGATCGCCGACGTGAGCGACTGTCTTTTCTGCGGCATTGCCGCTGGTGACGTGCCGGCCACCGTGGTCCTTGAGGGGCCGCGAACGCTGGCATTCCGTGACATCAATCCGCAGGCCCCGGTGCACGTGCTGGTGATCACCAGGGCGCACTACCAGGACCTGGCGGCGCTGACGGCGGCCGGCGACGGGCTGCTGGACGAGGTGGCCGCGCAGGCGGTGCGGGTCGCCGAGGCCGAGGGCCTGGACGAGGGCTACCGGGTGGTGTTCAACACCGGCGGGCACGGCGGCCAGACGGTGGCCCACGTGCATGCGCACGTTCTCGGCGGCCGCCCGATGACCTGGCCGCCCGGATGAGCAGGCGCCGCTGCGCCGCTGGCCGGCCCAGCCGCTGGGCCGCCGGCCGGCCAGGAACCGGCTGACCGGGCGCGGGATGAAACGTCCCGCTCAGGCCGCTAGCATGGTGGTGAACTTGGCCCGGGCGCCGGGCCTGGGCGGGGAAGGGCCGTTGACAGACACTCCAAGCAATCCTCGCGGAGGCGTTCCGGCCGGCGACGGGGGCACCCAGGTAAAGATCGTTATCCCGGACGACCACTCGATGGTCCGCCTGCTCGGATCGCGCGACGAGCTGCTGCAGGTGATCGAGAATGCCTTCGATGCCGACATCCACGTGCGCGGCAACGAAGTTACGGTCACCGGCGAGCCGCAGGAGATCGCCGTCGTCGCGCGGCTGTTCGAGGAGCTGACCAAGGTCGTGGCCGGCGGTACCGAGCTGTCCGCCGACGCGGTCGAGCGCAGCGTCTCGATGCTCCGCCGCAAGGCCAGGATCGGGCCGGCCGAGGTGCTGAACCTGGACATCCTGTCGGCGCGCGGGAAGACGATCAGGCCGAAGACGCTCAACCAGAAGCGCTACGTGGATGCGATCGACAATCACACGATCGTGTTCGCCATCGGCCCGGCCGGCACCGGCAAGACCTACCTGGCGATGGCCAAGGCCGTCAACGCGCTGCAGCGCAAACAGGTCACCCGCATCATTCTGACCCGACCGGCGGTGGAAGCCGGTGAGCGGCTTGGCTTTCTGCCCGGCACGCTGAGCGAGAAGATCGACCCCTACCTGCGTCCGCTCTACGATGCCCTGCACGACATGATGGATCCCGAGCTGATCCCGAAGTTGATGGCGTCCGGGGTCATTGAGGTCGCGCCGCTGGCATACATGCGGGGTCGCGCGCAGCCCGTGTTCACCAAGGTGTTGACTCCCAACGGCTTTCGGCCAATCGGTGAACTTCAAGTCGGGGATACGGTGATTGGCTCAGATGGACACCCGAC
>DASXMP010000125.1:0-43392 GCA_036495585.1 Streptosporangiaceae bacterium | reverse complement strand
CGTCGCGGCCGTGTTCGCCCACACGCTGATGCACTCGGTGGATGGCTGGGTCGTGCTAGGCCTCGTGGCCCTCATCTGGATCGGCTACCACCGCCGCGGCTACCGCGGACGCTAAGGTCCAGCGCAGGCTCCCGATAGCGGGTGCTACGGGCGACCTCCAGCCGGACTGAAGGCCCGCAGGGACAGGAGGCTAGCGAGTGCCACTGGCTGACCCGGCGCGGCCTGCCGATGCGCGTGCAGTACTGGCGGAATACGATCTCGGCGACCTGCTGGCGGCCGAGACGCTGCCGGCCGGCCATCGCGACAACCGGAAGGTCACGACCACCGCCGGGACGTTCGTGCTGAGGCGCGCCTACCGGAGCGCCGACGTGCAGCTGCAGGCGGAGGTCTCCCCGTTGCTCACTGCCCGGGGATTTCGCCAGCCGCGGGTTGTGCCAACCGCGGCTGGCACCCTGGTCACGCGCTCCGGCTACTGGCTGGCCGAGTTCCTGCCTGGCTCGATGTCCTTGAACCCCACAACATCGCAGGTCACGGCCGCCATGCGGCACATTGCCGGATACCACGTGGTGCTCGGCGAGCTGCCACTGAGCTACCAGCCCGACCCTTCGTCGATGTGGTCGCATGCGGCCGACCCAGACTTCCTGCTGGCGGAACTGCCTGGCCCGCTGGACCGATACGGCCTGGCCGACGACGACACAGATGAGGCCCTGGCCTGCCTGCAGCAGGCGAAGCCCGCCCTGGCTGAGCTGCCACGTCAGCTCGTGCACGGCGACATCGGCCAGGACAACGTGCTGATGGACGGGGACGAAGTAATCTCGCTGATCGACTTCACGCCCTACCGCGAATCCGTGCTGTTCGCCACGAGCGGCGCACTGTACTGGTACCACGTCTGCGAAGTCGCGCCGGTGAGCACGCAGTGCCTGCACGCCAGCATGCGTGCGCTTGGCGAGTGGCGGCCCTGGCAGCGCGCCGAGCTGGAGCTGTGGCCCGCCGGGCTTGTCCGCGAGGCACTGCGGCGACTGGCGATCCCGCTGGAGCTGGCACGCCGCGCCGATGCCGCGCCCGGTGCTGGGATCGCAGCAGTCACCGCTCCGGCGGTGGGCCCGCGCAAGGCGGCGGTCAGCGCGCTTGCCCAGCTGCTGCCGGACCTGCGGCGTCAGCCATCTGGTTGATGTCGCCATGACCGGCTGGCTGGTCCGCGATCAGCCTCGGCGACACCCGAGTTGGACCGGCTGGGCGATGCCGGCCGTGGCACCTCGCCGCGATCCTGCTGACATGGAAACAGCCATTGACGTCCGCAGCCTGCGCAAAATCTATGGCGCCACCATCGCGGTCGCTGACGTGTCGTTCTCCGTCCGGCGCGGCGAGATCTTCGGCATCCTCGGGCCCAACGGCGCGGGCAAGACGACCACCGTCGAATGCGTTGAAGGGCTCCGCCAGCCCGATGGTGGAGGGATCACCGTGCTGGATCTCGACCCGCGGCGCGACCGCGACAAGGTGCGCCAGCTCGTCGGAGTTCAGCTGCAGGACAGCCAGCTACCCGAGCGGATGCGCGTCGGCGAGGCGCTCCGCCTCTACAGCTCCTTCTATGCCAGGCCGGCCGACTGGCGCGAGCTGATGGGCCTGCTCGGACTGGCCGGCAAGGAGAACGCCGCATTCGGCAAACTGTCCGGCGGCCAGCGGCAACGGCTGTCGATCGCGCTGGCCCTCGTCGGCAGTCCGCGGATCGTCGTCCTGGATGAGCTGACGACCGGCCTGGACCCGCAGGCCCGACGCGACACCTGGGCACTGATCGAGGGAGTACGCAACCGCGGCACGACGGTTTTGCTGGTGACGCACTTCATGGCGGAAGCCGAACGGCTCTGCGACCGGGTCGCGGTGATCGACGCCGGGCGGGTCGTTGCCCTGGACACCCCCGCGGCGCTGGCGGCCGGCGCCGACGCGAGTCAGCGGATCTCGTTCCGGCCGGCCACGCCGATCGACGATGGGCTGCTCCGGGACCTGCCCGGCGTCGTCTCGGTGCAGCGCACGGGTGAGCGGGTGATGATCACCGGCGCCGGCAACGTCGTCAATGCCGTCACCTCGCTGCTCGCGACCCACGGAATCGTCGCCGAGCAGCTCAGGATCGACCAGGCGAGCCTCGAAGACGCCTTCGTCGCGCTGGTCGGCCACGAGCACACTGACGACATCACCACGGGAGGCACTAATGTCGGCTGACGTGACCACGCTGGTGGGCCAGCATCGCAGCCGGGCGCTGGCCGGGCTGACCCGAGCCGAGCTCATCCTGTTCCTTCGCGACAAGGCGACCATCTTCTGGGGCATCGGCTTCCCGGTCGCGCTGCTGATCATCTTCGGCGCGATCCCGAGCTTCCGGAAGCCGGTCGTCCCAGCCGCGCCTGCCGTCAGCGTGCTGGATTCCTACGTGCCGATCCTGCTGGCTTTCACCCTGGCCATCATCGCGCTCAACGTCGCGCCGCCGGTGCTGGCAGGGTACCGGGAAAAGGGCATCCTCCGCCGGCTGGCAACCACGCCCGTGGGTCCGCTGCGAATCGTCGCCGCACAACTGATCATCGACGTGAGCATGGCGGCCGCCACCATGATCGTGCTGCTGCTCGTCGCGCGGCTGGGCTTCGGCGTCGCGTTCCCGCGGCAGCCCGGTGGATTCGTGCTGGCGGTGCTGCTGGGCGGTATCGCCCTGATCAGCCTCGGCCTGCTCCTAGCCGCGATAACGGCCACGAGCAAGGCAGCGAGCGCCGCAGGCGCAATCCTGTTCTTCCCGATGATGTTCTTCGCTGGCCTGTGGCTGCCGATCGCGGCGATGCCGTCGGTACTCCAGCACATCAGCCACGTGACCCCGCTCGGGGCGGTCGTCCAGGCGATGACCGATGCCTGGCAGGGGCAGTGGCCGCACCCGCTGCAACTGGCTACGCTGGCGATCTACGCCGTGGCTTGCACAGCGGCAGCGGCGAGATGGTTCCGCTGGGAGTAGTAGTCAGCACCCGACGGTCTGAGTATCGGATGGACATGGTTAAGCCACGAACGGGTGCCGCCGCCGACCGCAGCTACCGGCAGCGTGCCCGGCGGGGTTCCGGCGATGCCCCGCAGGTGTCGTTGCATGAGCTGCTGGAGGGCCCCTTTCTGGCGGCCATGCCGTACCTCATGCTCGTCGTCTCGCTGGCGCTGACCGCGATCACGCCGGCTTCCCGCCCAGCGCTCCCAGCGGTCCTGGCGCTCGCGGCTGGGCTGACCGGCTGGACGCTGTGGCTCTATGCGCTGCATCCAGCGTGGCGCGAGCGGCATGGCCTGATGGCCGTCTTCCTCGCAGTGCTGCTCGCCGCCACGGCAGCGCTGGTCGTTATCGACCCGTTCGCCGGGTTCTTCGCCTACGCGTGCTACTTCTACGTCTACTGGAGCGCGGCCGGGGTCTTTCGGGCGATCGCCCTCTGCGTGGTCGGCGTCATGGTCGGCACGTCGCAGACCGGCGGCCTGCCGTGGCGGGTCGGCACGCCGATCCCGGTCTGGCTCATCATCTGCCTGCTCGACGTCGGCGTAGGGAGCGCAATCTTCTGGTTCGCGGCTCGCAGCGACGCGCAAAGCGAGCACAGGCGCAAGCTGGTCGCGCAGCTCAGCGAGGCGAACGGCAAGCTCGCTGACTCCCTGCAGGAGAACACCGGCCTGCATGCGCAGCTCGTGGTGCAGGCCAGGGAAGCAGGTGTGGCCGACGAGCGGCAGCGGATGGCCAGGGAGATCCATGACACGATCGCGCAGGGACTCGCGGGGATCATCACCCAGCTGCAGGCTGCCGAGCGGGCCGAGCAAGCCGGGCTAGCGTCAGAGCACCATCGGCATCTGGACGCGGCTGCGGAGCTGGCCAGGGACAGCCTCACCGAGGCGAGGCAGTCGGTGCACGCGCTTCGGCCGCAGTTGCTGCAGGAGGCCCGGCTTGCTGATGCGCTTGGCGAGGTTGTCCGCCGGTGGTCCACTCTGCACGGGATTGAGGCAACGGTGACCGTAACCGGCACGCCGCTGCCCCTCCGGCCGGACACCGAGCTGGCGCTGCTGCGAGTCGCGCAGGAGGCACTCGCTAACGTGGCCAAGCATGCCCGGGCCGCCAGGACCGGACTGACGCTGTCGTACATGCAAGATCAGGTGACGCTGGATGTCCGCGACGATGGCGTGGGCTTCGCGCCTGACACCCAGGCGGTTCCGGTGGCGCCGGCGGAGCAGGCAAGTCCGGCCTGGCCCGACAGCGGTTTTGGGCTCACCACGATGCACGAGCGAGTCGAAGGCCTCGGCGGCTCACTGGCCATCGAGTCCGAGCCCGGCGCCGGCACCGCGATCTCGGCCAGTGTGCCGACGGACGAGTTCGTCGCCCCGGTGAGCGTGTCATGACGATCCGGCTGCTGATCGCCGACTATCATCCGGTCGTGCGGGACGGGCTGACGGGCATGTTCAGCGGGGACCCGGAGTTTGACGTGGTCGGCGCGGCCGGTGACGGTGGCGAGGCAGTGCGCCTCGCCGGGCTGCTGACACCCGATGTGATCCTCATGGACCTGCAGATGCCCGGCATGGACGGCGCCGCCGCGATCAGTGAACTGGCCAGGCGCGGCAATCGCGCGCGGGTGCTCGTTCTCACCACCTACGACACCGACGGCCACGTCGTCTCCGCGATCGAGGCGGGCGCCACCGGCTACCTGCTCAAGGACTCGCCGCGGGACGAACTGCTGCGCGGGGTCAAAGCGGCAGCCATGGGCGAAGCCGTGCTGGCACCGGCCGTCGCGAGCCGGCTCATGGGCCGGGTCCGCTCGCCCGAGCAAGAGCCGCTGAGCCAGCGCGAACTTGAGGTGCTCCGGCTCGTGGCGGCCGGCAACACCAACAAGGAGGCCGCGGCGCAGTTGTTCATCAGCGAGGCCACGGTGAAGACGCACCTGCTGCACGTATACGCGAAGCTGGGTGTCAGCGACCGCGCCGCGGCCGTGGCGGGGGCCTTTCACCGCGGCCTGCTCCAGCCCGCGCCTCCCGCGTGACTCAGCCACGTCCCAGCTGGGCCGGGAGCGGACCGTCAGCGGCGGGCGATGAGCACCTCGACCCGGAAGGGCTCGGCGACGACACCGTCCGGATACTGGTCGAGGACGACATGGCGAACCTCGGCGGCAAAGGCTGCTGCCTGGGTGCCGAGCCGCTCCGGCGTCGACACCGAGTAGGTAAGCTGCAGGCCGACCACTTCGTCGACCGTGAGCTTTCGCTCCCATTCCCAGGTCAGCGCGTCGATATGCGCGAACGGAGAGGCGCTGAGCACGTCGCGGTGACTCTCGCGCGGCCGGGTGTACGCGGCGATGTCGGCAGCCGGGCTTAGGTACCGATCCCGGACGGCATCAATGGCCCCGGTCCACGCCGGCTGCTCGTCGTCTCCGAGAATGTCGTTGATGACGACTATCGCCCCGTCGGCCGGCAGCACTCGGTCCAGGGCCCGCGTTACCGCGAGGCGGTCGGTCCAGTGAAAGGACGCAGCGAAGGTCGCCGCGAACACGCCCGGCGGCAGCAGCGCGTCGAGTTCCGCGGAGTCGCCCTGAACCCACGTCACGTTGGCGAGCCCCGCCGCCTGTGCTGCCGCCGCACCGAGCGTCAGCATCTCCGCCAGCGGGTCGATGGCGACGACGGCCGCGGCGTGCTCAGCGAGCGCAAGGGCGAGCTGGCCGGTGCCGCAGCCAATGTCAGCCACCGTCCGGCTGCGATCAAGCCGGAGCCGCTGCGCCAGGTCAGCGACTGCGGCCCGCGGATAGCCGCTGCGGTAGCGGGCGTAGTGCGCAGCCGCTGACGAGAAGAGCTGCTGGGGAACGACCTGCGGCATGCTAGCGAGCTCCAAGTGCGTCAAGGGCGGCGTAGATGCGCTTCTCCGACACCGGCCCGGAGGTCCCGAGTACCTGGGCGAACAGGCTGACTCGCAGTTCCTCGATGAGCCAGCGGACGGCCAGCACGTCCGGACTCGTCTGCCGGGCTGGCGGCAGGTCGGCCACCGCCGACTCGTACTCGGCGATGACCCGGTGCACAACGGCCATTCGGTCGGCATCCCTGGCCTGCTCGCCAGCCAGCTTGTCCAGCCGTCGCACTATCGCGCGCAGGTAGCGCACCAGGTCGGGCAGCCGTCGCGCGCCAGCCTCGGTGATGAAGCCTGGGTAGATCAGGCCGGCGAACTGCGCGCGCATGTCCTCCAAGGCTGGGGCGAGCGCAGGCACCGGGTTGGCCGCGCCGGCCAGGCGGATCTCTACCTCCTGCGATTCGGCCAGGATCTGCGCGACGTACTCCAGCACGCGGCCCGTGTTCGGCGCGAGGCTGTCCCGTGCTGCCTCGACGAGCTTCGCGAACCCGGCTGCGTCCCAGACCGGGCCGCCGGCGTCGTCGATGACCTGGTCGGCCGCTGCCGCAGCGCAGGCGTCCAGAAGCACCGCGGCGCCTGGGTAGGGGTGACGGCTCATCGCCATCTTCAGGTTCATCGGCAGCCGGCCGGCAATCGACCGGACGCCCGACGGCACCGCGCTCAGCAGCAGCCGCCGGATCCCAGTCCGCATCGATGCATCGGCCTCGGCGGCCGTGTCGAAGACGCGGATGTCCACCGCGCTGCCGGTATCGGCCAGGGCCGGAAAGCCGCGTACCTGGCCGGCCTGCAGCTCCCGCGGCAGCGCGCCGAAATCCCAGCTGCGCAGTCCGGTCCGGGTCAGGCCGGCGGCCGCTTCGGTCAGCGTCTGCCGCAGCTGCGGGCGTAGCTGCTCGCGCAGAGTATCGAGGTCCTTGCCGGCCGCCAGCACCTTGTCGCCGTCACGAACGCGGTAGCTCACCCGCAGATGTGCGGGCAGGCCGGCCACATCCCAGGCCGACCGCGGCACGCGCACGCCGGTCAGCCGGGCCAGCTCCGCGCTCAGCGCGTCCAGCAGGTCACCGTCCGGCTCTCCAAGCATCGGCACGACGCGCGCTGCGGTGTCGGGAGCAGGGATGAATGCCCGGCGCAGTTCCTTCGGCAGGCCGCGAATCAGCTCAGTGACAAGCTCGATCCGTCGGCCAGGCACCTGCCAGGACAAATCCGCGCCGTTCCCGGCAAAGAGATCCTGCAAGCCGACGTCAGCGGTGACGCCGTCGCCCGGCTCGCCAGGAGCAAATTCGTAGGTGAGGGGAAGCTCGCCCCAGACGGGCGGGAAGTCCTCAGCCTGGATCTCGCTGGCCGCCGGGCCAGCCAGGTCTGCCGGGCTCAGGTCCAGCAGCCCGGGGTCCTCGGTGCGCATCTTCTTCCACCAGGCGTCAAAGTGCCGAGCGGACGTCACCGTCTTGGGAATCCGCTGGTCGTAGAAGTCGAAGACGGCGCTGTCGCCTGCGACCAGGCCGCGCCGGCGCGCCTTGCTCTCCAGTTCCTCGGCCTGCTCGCGGGCGCGCTGATTGCTGGCGAAGAACTTGTGGTGGGTCTGCCACTCGCCCTCGACAAGCGCGTGCTGGATGAACAAATCGCGGGCGATGGCCGGGTCGATCCGGCCGTAGTTCACCTGGCGGGCCGCGACGATGGGCAGGCCATAGAGCGTGACCTTCTCGGTGGCCATGACGGCGCCGCGCCCGGCGTCCCAGCGCGGCTCGCTATAACTGCGACGGACCAGGTCACCGGCCAGGGACTCGGCCCACTCCGGCTCGATCCTGGCCACCATCCTGGCCCACAGCCGGGACGTCTCGACCAGCTCCGCTGCCATCACCCACGAAGGCGGCTTGCGCGCCAGCGCTGAGTCCGGGAAGATCGCGAACCGTGCGCCGCGAGCCCCGGCGAACTCGGCCGGGCCACGCCGGCGGCCTGCGTCGGCGGCCCGCCGATCGCTGGCACCGCGGTCGCCACGCTGGCGGTCGGTGTCCTGCATGCCGATGTGCGAGAGCAGTCCGGACAGCAGCGACTGGTGTACCCGGTCGGCAAGATCAGCGGCATACCTGCCCTGCGGCTCGGTGCCGCGCTGCTGACCAGCACTGCTCTTACCGCCCTGCTGACCAGCACTGCTCTTACCGCCCTGCTGACCAGTACCGTTCTTACCGCCCTGCCGAACCCGCCCGGCTATGCCACCGCCGGTGCCCGTGTCCTGGCCGGCGTCTCGGCCCCGCCGGTCGTCGCGGCCGGCCACGACGCCAATGTCG
The DNA here is from genome assembly GCA_036495585.1 of Streptosporangiaceae bacterium. GTDB lineage: Bacteria > Actinomycetota > Actinomycetes > Streptosporangiales > Streptosporangiaceae > JAJYUU01. Next base: position 35,232 of record DASXMP010000125.1, on the reverse strand, counting down.
CGGCCAGCCTGCAGCAACTGGCCATACAGGTCCTGCCACTCGCGCACCCGAAGGAAATGCAGGTACTCGCGGCGGCACAGCCGCCGGAATGCCGACCCGGAGAGCTGACGCTGCTGATCGCGCAGGTACTCCCACAGGGTGAGCAGTGCCAGGAAATCCGAGCCCGGCTCGGCGAACCGCCGGTGCATCGCGTCCGCTGCCTCGCGCGCGTCGGACGGGCGCTCCCGCGGATCCTGAATGGACAGCGCCGCAGCGATGATCAGTACCTCGCGGACGCAGCCGTTCCGGCCCGACTCCAGGATCATCCGGCCGAGCCGCGGGTCGATCGGCAGGTCGGCGAGCTTGCGTCCGGTGCCGGTCAGCCGCACGCCATCCTGGCCAGCGGACCGGCCAGGCACAACCGCGCCCAATTCCTCCAGCAGCCGGAGGCCGTCGGCGACGTTCCTCGCATCGGGCGGGTCCACAAACGGAAAGTCCGGGACCGGGCCCAGTTCCAGCGCAGCCATCCGCAAGATGACCGAGGCAAGGCTGGTACGCAGGATCTCCGGGTCGGTGAACTCCGGCCGTTCGTCAAAATCGTCCTCGCTGTACAGGCGGATGCAGATGCCGTCGGACGTCCGGCCGCAGCGGCCCTTGCGCTGGTTGGCCGACGCCTGCGAGATCTCCTCGATCGGCAGGCGCTGCACCTTCGTGCGCTGGCTGTAGCGGGAGATCCGGGCGGTACCGGGATCGATCACGTAGCGGATGCCGGGCACGGTCAGCGACGTCTCGGCGACGTTGGTGGCCAGCACCACCCGGCGGACCTGGTGCGGCTGGAACACCCGGTACTGCTCGGCCGCCGACAGCCGGGCGTATAGCGGCAGCACCTCCAGGCCCGGCTGGCCCGCCAGGGCGTCCGCGGTATCGCGGATCTCGCGCTCGCCGCTGAGGAAGACCAGGAGGTCACCGGGCCCCTCGGCGCGCAGTTCGGCGACCGCATCGGTAATGCCCTGGATCTGGTCACGTGCCTCGACCTCGGGCCGGTCCGGATCGGCGAGCGGCCGGTAGCGGACCTCGACCGGGTAGGTGCGGCCGGATACCTCGATCACTGGGACCTCGCTGACCCCGCCCGCCTCGCTGGGCCCGCCCGCCTCGCTCGCCGGGCTGAAGTGCCGGGCGAATCGCTCGGGGTCGATGGTGGCGGAGGTGATGATCACCTTGAGATCGGGGCGTCGGGGCAGCAGGCGTTTGAGGTAACCGAGGATGAAGTCGACGTTCAGGCTGCGTTCGTGGGCCTCGTCGATGATCAGTGTGTCGTAGCGCAGCAGGTCCCGGTCGCGCTGCAGCTCGGTCAGCAGGATGCCGTCGGTCATGACCTTCACCAGGGCCGCATCGCTAGCGGTGTCGGCGAACCTGACCTTGTAGCCGACCACGGTGCCCGGTTCGGTGTTGAGCTCGGCCGCAATGCGGTCCGCCACCGTCCGCGCCGCGATCCGCCGCGGCTGCGTGTGCCCGATCTGGCCGGCCACGCCGCGGCCAAGCTCCAGGCAGATCTTCGGCAGCTGCGTGGTCTTGCCCGACCCGGTCTCGCCCGCGATGATCACCACTTGATGGCTGGCAATCGCCTCGGCCAGGTCGGCCTTCCGCTGGCTGACCGGAAGCTCGGCCGGATATGTGATCACCGGCACCGTGGCCCGGCGCGCCTCGATCCGCTCCGCCGCGGCCTGAATCGCGGCGGCCAGCTCGCTGACGGCCCGCTCCCGCGCGGCAGGGTCCCGCTGCGCCAGCGCCCGATCGGCACGCCTGACCAGCCGGTGCTGGTCAGCCAGCATCAGCTCCGGCAGGCGGGCCCGCAGCTGGGCGAGCGAGGTTGTCACGGCGCAGTCTCCAGGAAATGGTCCGGGCAGCGTCCAGGATGGCTGCCCAAGCCCCGGTCCGCTAACGCTTTTCCGGGCAGCTAACTTCCGGTCCGGACGGGCCGGGCTCCGGCTTAGCGCAAACTGGCCCGACGAGAGCTGGCAGCGTAGGCCTCGGTGGCACGGGAAGGGAGAAGGCCATGGACCCGAGCGTGGGCGCGGATTTCTATGCACTGGAGGACCTGCTCGACGCCAGGCAACGACAGCAGCTGCTCGCGGTCCGGGACTACCTGGAAACCGCGGTAGCTCCGGTCATCAACCACTACTGGACGCGAGAGGAGTTCCCGTTCGAGCTGGTTCCGGGCCTCGCTGCGCTCGGCATCGCGGGCCTTGGCTGCGACGGCTATAGCTGCCCGGGTGGCAGCAGCCTGTTCGACGGCATGATCGCCATGGAGCTGGCCAGGGTGGACCCGTCCATTGCGACGTTCATGGGCGTGCACGGCGGCCTCGCCATGGGCGCGATCTACCTGTGCGGCTCGGAGGAGCAGAAGCAGCGCTGGCTGCCGCCGATGGCCGCGATGGAGAAGATTGGCGCGTTCGCGCTGACCGAGCCCGACGTTGGCTCGGGCGTGGCCGGCGGCCTGACCACGACGGCGACCAGAGACGGCGACGTCTGGGTGCTGAATGGCCAGAAGAAGTGGATCGGCAACGCTACCTTCGCCGACTACATCGTGGTCTGGGCACGTGACGTCGCCGACAACCAGGTGAAGGGCTTCGTGGTCGAGCGCGGCGCCGAGGGCTTCACGCCGGTCAAGATGCGCGACAAGATCTCGCTCCGGGTAGTGCAGAACGCACTGATCACCCTCGACAACGTCCGGGTCCTCGAGCGGGACCGGCTGCAGCTGGCCAGCTCGTTCCGCGATACCGCCCGGGTGCTCCGGCTGACTAGGGCCGGCGTCGCGTGGCAGGCCACCGGCTGCGCCCGTGGCGCCTACGAGCACGCGCTGGCATACGCACGCGAGCGGCAGCAATTCGGCCGGCCGATCGCCGGCTTTCAGCTGGTGCAGGACCTGCTGGTCAAGATGTTGTCGAACATCACCGCATCCGCCTGCCTGTGCGTGCGGCTGTCGCAGCTGCAGGATCAGGCCCTGGCCAAGGATCATCACTCTGCAATGGCCAAAGCATTCTGCACGGTGCGGATGCGGGAGACCGCCGGCTTTGCGCGCGAACTGCTCGGCGGCAACGGCATCCTGCTGGAGCACCAGGTCGGCCGTTTCGTGGCCGATTCCGAGGCCATCTACTCCTACGAAGGCACCAGGGAGATCAACACGCTGATCGTGGGCCGCGCCATTACGGGCATCGGCGCTTTCATCTGACCGGATCCAGCCGCAGCAGTGTCCCGCCGCCGACGAACACCGAGGCGACCGCGCCGGTTGGCAGCCGCCGGAAGCGTGCCATCTCGCCGGACGCGCGCACTCCCGGCGCTACCGTGAACGCGTCCTTCTCCCCCGAGGGCTCCAGCACGATCCGGTAGGTGGGCTCTTCCGGATCAACGAAGACGAGCTTGCCGTCCCGCCATTCCAGTCGCACTACCCCCGACATGTCAGCAGTCGCATAGAGCCCGAGCAGGGCCCTGTACTCCTCTGGTGTCGGCATCGGCAGGGTCACCAGCGGCGGGCTGGCTTGCACCAGCCGCCGCGCGATGCCGCCGAGGCGCCTGGCGAGGTCCGGCGCACTGGCCTCGCCGTTCAGCAATACCACCGAGCCGACCCGCGCCTTCGGATCGAAGCAGATAGCGCTGATGAATCCGTGCAGCGACCCGGAGTGGCCGAACCAGATCACCTCGTCATCCCTGGTGCCAAACCAGGAGACGCCGAGCGCGCTCCGCCACTCATCATCGACGAGGTACCGCGGCTTGTGCATCTCCCGCCTCGTAGCCGCAGCCAGCACTTCGCCCGACTGCGCCCGCTGGTCCGCCGGACTCTGCGTCGCCGCCGGCGAGGCCGCCTCCTGACCAGTCGCCTCCGGATGGGCCTCAGCATGGGCAGCGAGCTGAAAGCTCACCCAGCGGGCCAGGTCCGGCACCGACGACCACAGGCCGCCATCCGCCGAGATCTCCGTCACCTGTGGCGCGACGGTGAGCTCGTCGGTGAAGGCTCGACCGGTGTAACCAGTCGCGCACCTGCTGGCCAGCCCGTCGGCGGCAGGGTCGAACGTAGTGCCGACCAGGCCGAGTGGCGCCAGGATGCGCTCTCGCACGTATTGCGGGTAGCCGACCCCGCTGACCCGCTGCACTATCTCGCCGAGCAGCTGGTAGCCCAGGTTGGAGTACTTGACCTGGGTATTTGGCGGTACGGCTGTGAAGATCTCGCCAGCTCGCGCCAGGCCGCGCTCGAAGAGGCCTTCGTAAGCCGGCGGCAGCGCCGACCAGTCGGTTCCTGGCGACTCGCTGATCAGGCCGGATTCGTGCGAGAGGAGCCGCCGAACGGTGACCGCCTCGACCGGGCCCGCTCCGGTCGTGGCTGCTAGCTCGGGGATCCAGTGGGCGACCGGATCATCCAGCCCGAGCTTGCCAGCGTCTCGCAACTGCATGATGGCCGTGCCGGTGAAGGTCTTGGTGATCGAGGCAACTCGGTACAGCCCGTCCACCGACGACGGCCGCCGCGCGGCGGCGTCAGCGAACCCGGCCCCGGCCGACCAGGCCAGCTCGTCGCCGTGCACGACCCCGGCCGTCGCCCCGTACAGGCGGTTGTCCTTGACGAACGACGCAAGCGCCGCCTCCAGCTCCTGCGCCCCAGCGGTCACTGGTCCCGTCATCAAAGAGGCCCTCCTGCCAGCAACCGGCTATCTAGGTATGTGCCGGATTATCCCATCGTTCCGGCCGAAAGCCAGCACTGGCGTCGCCGCGGGCGCCAGTCGCTGGCCAGGAAACGAGCCGGACAGCGGAAATCGATCAAGCGCGACCGCCAGCCCGCAGGCGAAGATGACGTCGTGACCCCAGCCGATAGCCCGGCATTGCGTGCCGTCGGTGACACCTTCGCCAGGTTCCTCGATCTACTGACCGAGCACCTGGACGACGGCCGACCAGACGGCCTGTTGCGGGGGGACGAGCTGGCCGCCCGACTGCATGTCTCGCGGTCCGTACTCGACCGGATCGTCGCCGCCAGCGCCGGCGAAACCGCTGGCAAACTCCGGCGCAGGCTCCTGCTGGAACGGGCCGCCTATCAGCTGCGAACCTCGCAGGCCAGCGTGCTCGACGTCGCGGTTGCCGCTGGCTACTCGAGCAACGAGGCCTTCACCCGCGCATTCCAGCGAGCCTTCGGCGCGCCGCCATCGGCCTGGCGGGCGGCGCCGGCGCCGGTCCACCTGCCCGCCCCAGGCGGCGGGCAGGGCGTGCACTTCTATCCTCCGGGGGGCTTCCGCTTCCCGGCCACCAGGGAGGCGACTGCCGTGAACTTCGCGGCCGAACTGATCGACCAGCACATCACCGTGATCGCCCAGCTGCTCGACCGGGCGGCCACGCTCAGCGAAGAGCAGCTGGATGCGCCCATTGAACTCAGCGTCGAGGGCATCGACGAGAACCCGACGATCAGGTCGCTGCTGTCCCGCCTCGTCGGCCAGCTGGACATGTGGAACGCGGCCATGGCCAGCACGGAGTACGACTTCGGGGTGGAGCAGCACGAGAGCCTGCAGTCGATGCGAGCGCGCCTGACCACCGCCGGCGGGAGCTTTGCGTCGTTCGTCCGCTCCGCGGCGGAGCAGGATCGGATGGGCGAGACATTCGTGGACGCCACCTGCGAGCCGTACGTGTTCACCATCGCGGGGATGGTCGGGCACGTGCTGGTCTACGCGGCCTACCGGCGCACGCTGGTGGCGGGCGCGGTGGCGTCGGCGGGCGCGCCGCCGGTCCAGGATGACCCGCTCACCTGGTTCGCGGCGCCCGGTGTGAAGCCGCCGGGGCCCGCGTAGCTGGCCGCTTGCTCGATCGCCTGCCGGACCAGCCTGGCCCGCTCGCCGAGCGGGCCGGCCGGCACATCGATCAGCCGGAAGCCCAGCTCCCGGTAGGTTTCCTCGTGCACCCGCTCGAACGCATGCGCGTCCGCCAGGCTGATGCGCCGGGCCGCGCTTGGCGTCACGAAGCCCAGGCTCCGGACGAAGAACACCTCCGGCCGGTACACGCGCCCGGCCGCGATCCGGTCGAGTTCAGCGGCCAGGATGGGCGGCACCGGATAGCCGAGGAACCTGGCCAGCGCCAGGGTGCAGACCGGTGACCGATCCGCGACCGCCGTAGCAGCCAGGCCCTGAGCGGCCGGGCCCTGAGCAGCCAGGCAACGCTCCTGTCGCGCCTGCTGGAGGGCGGTGATCGTGGCAATGAATCCCGGGCTCAGCCACGGCTCCGCGCAGCCGGCCGCCTGCTCCAGCGCGATGACGTCCGTGGCCGCCTCCTCCACCACCACGTAGTCGGCTTCGAGCTGGCGCAGCAGGGCGGTCTTGCCCGCCCCCGGCGCTCCGGTGAGCACGAAAAGGTGCATGCCGCTATCACTTCGCTTTCCTGAGGGGGAACGGCGCCGCGTCCGTGCGCGGCGGAATACCAGGCGAGCCTGGTAGGCGGGGGGAATCGCCGACCGGAATTACCGCAGCGGAGCGCGCGCGGCCGACACCAGCGAGGCTACCGTCCCAGGGCGTAGCAGCCGCACACCGGGCAGTCCGGCCGGCCCCCCGGCCCCGGAGGCGACCGGAACCCGCGGTGCGCGTGGCTTCGCGGGCGCAGCTGGCTGCGGCGACGGCGGGGTGGGCCGAGCCGCAGCGGCGGCAGCCGGTGCCTCGGCCGCGGCAAGCCGTCGGCAGATGTCAAGCACGGACCTGGCCAGCCTCATAATGCCCCACAGGGCCGCGGCGACTGCCACCACCTCGATGAGGATCCGGAGCATGCCACCGCTGACCTGCTCGGCATAAAGAGCCAGGCCGAGCAGCGCTCCGACGACCGGCTCCAGGACCGAGGCCGCGGGCATCGAAGCCGCCAGGCCCGCTGCCCGGAAGGCATTCTGCTGCAGCGTGAAGGCGAGCAGGCCGGCCACGATGAGCAGGTACAGCCGGGGGTCGGCAAACAGCATGAAATGCTCGGTACCGACCAGCGCCACGACCGACTTAGTCAGCGCCCCGGAGGTGCCGGCAGCGATTCCGCTGCCGATGCTGAAGATCAGGGCCCGGTGGGAGGTGGCGAACCTGGTCGCCAGCAGGCAGCAGACTCCCGCTGCCACCACGGTCAGGCCGGTGACCAGGCCGAGCGGCGCGGCCCCGGCGGTCGGGTTGCCAGCCGACGGCTCGGCGGCGATCAGGAAGCCAGCTAGCCCGGCGATCGTGGCCAGTGCGGCCGTCCATTCGGCCCGGTAGAGTCGGCGCCCCTCGGCGCGAGCAGCCAGCACCAGCGCGAAGAGCAGCCCCATCGGGAACACCGGCTCGACCACGACGAGCCGTCCAAGTCCGAGGGCTGCAGCCTGCAGGCCGTAGCCGCAGATCATGGCAACCAGGCCAAGGAGCCAGGGCCGGTTCCGCGCTAGCCGCGCCAAGACCATCGGGTCGAAAGCTTCGCGCGTCCGAAGCTGAGACGCGGCCCGCTGCTGCCTGACGGCCGCGACCGCGTAGCAGGCCGCACCCGCTAGCGCGAGCAGCACTGCGAGTACCTGCTGCGGGACTCCGCTCAACGAACTCCTGTCCGTCCTGACCGGTTACCAGCGGCTTTCTTTGAGCTGGAAGCTTAGGCGAAGGAGCCTAGGCATGCTCCCGCATGCGCAGAATCCAAAGATGCTGCATGTTTGCTGAGAAAGCCGCCACCAGCCGGACTACCTGGTGAAAGACGATGGACGGCGCTCAGTGCTTACTTGGACACACGGCCTGCTCCCCTCGGCGGTCCACCACCGACTACCCGCGCTGAGAGCAAGTATGACCAGGTAATGAGGCGAATACGAGGTTTAAGCGAGGATCTGGTCGCGAACGGCCGCCCAGCGCAGCGAGTCGGCTATGCCGTCGCCGATCGAGTGGCTCGGCTGCCAGCCCAGCAGGAGGCGGGCCCGCTCGCTACTGGTGTAAGCGCCAGCCCCATCACCAGGGCGCGGGGGTGCGTCGACGTAGGCGACCGGCTTGTCTGCGACCTGGTTGTAGGCGATCACCAGCTCCCGGACCGTCGTGCCGGTGCCAGTACCGAGGTTGATCACCGTCGAGGTGGCCCCGGCCAGCACCTCGTCGAAGGACCGCAGGGCCGCGATGTGGGCGGCTGCCAGGTCCCAGACGTGGATGTAGTCGCGGATCCCGGTGCCGTCCCTGGTGGGATAGTCAGTGCCGGTGATCTGGAATGGCCGACCGGATTCGCTGGCCTCGATGAGCTTGCCGAGCGCGTGCGTCGGATACCTGGTCTGCAGGCCGGTGCGGAGCATAGGGTCGGCCCCGATGGGGTTGAAGTAGCGCAGCGAGAGCACCCGCAGCGGCGTGCCAGCCGCGATGTCAGCGAACATCTGCTCGCAGACCGCCTTAGTCCGCCCGTAGGGGCTCAGCGGCTCGATCGCTGAGTCCTCGGCCACGGTCCCGTCCGCGGCGGCCTCATAGATCGCCGCTGACGAGCTGAACAAGAGCCGGTGGCAGCCATTGCGCAGCAGGCTCTGGAGCAGGTCCAGGCTCTTGGCCACGTTCCACTGGTAGTAGCGCAGCGGGTCGGAAACCGACTCCGGCACCACGATCAGGGCGGCACAGTGCACTACCCGGTCGATGTCGGGATGCTCGGCGAAGACCTTGTCGACGAGGGCGGGGTCGGCGATGTCGCCCTCATAGAAGATCCGGCCCGAGACGAACTCGCGACGGCCAGTCACCAGGTTGTCCAGGATCACCGGCGTGATGCCCGCGTCCAGGCACGCTGAGGCCACCGTGCTGCCGATGTATCCCGCACCGCCGGTGATCAGTACCTTCACTCGTCCCGCCCTCTCAGCCGCTGACATCAGAGGTCGAGGATAGCCGGGTCGGGTCCGGCCTGCTGGCCAGCCACGGCAGCTCGGCGACACCCATCGGCGTTGTCGGCGGCGCCTGCATAAATGGCCAGATTTCCTCGGCGATGGCCCGCCAGTTCGCGGTTGCCTTCATCTCGCCGAGCAGCGCGAACAGGCCCAGGTTGATCCGCTGGAGTACCACGTACGACCGCGGGATCCTGGCGTATTGCGCAACTGGGCTGCGCACGTCGAAGAACCGGCGGACCACAGCCGAGGCGTACTCGCCGGTGACCGTGACTGGCTTGCGCTCCCGGATCAGCTGGTAAAACACCGCAAGGTGGTCGGCGACCTGCTCGTCGGTCAGCGGCGCCCCGGGCACCAGGAAACCGGCGCGCTCCAGGCTGGCGCGAAACGCGGCCGGATTGCCGTCCACGCAGAGATTGCGCGCCATCTCCATCAGGGGCACCAGATCGGTGTCGGTGAAGTGCTTGACCATGCCGAAATCGAGGAAGCTGACCTTGCCGTCGCCGTGGAAGATGTAGTTGCCAGGGTGCGGGTCACCGTTGAACGCGTGCACTTCGTACAGGCTGCGGAACACGAAGCGGTAGAGCGTCTCCCCGGCCAGGTCCCGCTCAGGCTGGGACCAGCCCATGATGTCGGCGAATCTGGTGCCGGTGACAAGCTCGCTGGTCACCACCCGCCGCGACGACAGCTCCGGCACGATCGCCGGCACGCTGATCGTCGGGTGCTCGGCGAAATAGGCGTGCAGGGCCTGCTGGTTGACCGCCTCCCGGCGGTAGTCCAGCTCCTCCAGCACCCGGTCCCGCAGCTCCGCCAAGAGGGCGTCGACGTCCTGGCTGGGCGCGGTGACGCGGAGCATCCGGCGCAGCAACGACACGTTGTCCAGGTCAGCGGCCATCGTCTCGGCAATGCGCGGGTACTGGACCTTCACCGCGACCGCCAGGCCCTCGGTCGTGATGGCCCGGTGCACCTGGCCGATTGACGCCGCGGCGATCGGCTCGGGATCCCACCGGGCAAACAGGCGCTCCGGTGGGGCGCCGAACTCGGCCTCGATCATGCCGGCGGCCAGCTCGGAGCTCATCGGTGGCACGCTGTCTTGCAGCCGTGCCAGCGTGCGGCGGACCGAGGGCGCCAGGCCCTCGTCCACATAGCTGGCCATCTGGCCGAGCTTGACCATGACGCCCTTCATCGTGCCAAGGGTCGCGGTCACGTCATCGGCTGTCTGCATGGCCAGGTCGGTGCGCAGTTGCTGGCGTTGCTCGCCGGCCGTGACGAACAGGCGGGGAGCACTGCGCCCGTACCGCAGCCCGCCGCGGAAGGCTAGCCCGGCGGTGGCGACACCGCGGTGAAACCTGAGGTGTCCGACGCGCCAGCGGACCGCGCCGACACCGATCGCAGCGACCGCAAGGCTGGCACCAGCGCCGAGCAAGGCGCGCCGGGGCCGATGCCAGCGGCGGCGTCTCATGCCGGCACCCTTACGCGGGGCTGTCATCGCCGCGCTGGTGTGCGCATCCGCAGCGTGATGCGCTGCCGAGCCTCCAGGACTCCTGGCTGGCCAAGGAAGACCGCGTCCAGGACGCCGAGTGCCTGCCGGATCTCCTCCCGGCGAGCCGGAGTGAGCGCCGGTACCGCGTACCCGTAGAGGTCACTCGCCCAGTCGGGCAGCGAGATCAGCGTGGCCTCGCGGATGTCCTGCCAGATCTCCGCGATTTCCTCGTCCAGCCCGGGCGGATCGAGCAGGTAGGCCATCGACTGCGCCGCCGCCGGCGTGCGCAAGAGCTGCGGCCGGACCGACGTCAGGTAGGTATTCAGTGCTGCCCGCGTGGCCGGCACCATCGTCGCCGGCACACCGACAAGCTCAGCGGCGACGACCATCTCGGCGACGTACCGGTCCGCGTCGGCAGGCGAGAGCGGCGTGCCGAACAGCTCGCGGGCCGCCAGGTTCGAGTCGATAAGCGCGGCGTGCACCCAGAGCAACAGGTCCGGGTCTCCGGCCGCGTACGGCTCGCCAGTCTGCGTGTCGGTGCCGGTCACTGACTCGTGGATCCGCCGCACGCGGGCGGCTGCGCGCTCGGCAGCGCGACGTTCCCCGAAGGTCGTGATGGAAAGATATCCCGATGTCGCGGCCAGTCGGCCCACAGGGTCGGCCCGCCAGTCACTGTGCTGATCCACGCCGGCCATCGCGAGCGGGTGGAGCGCCTGGATCATCAGTGCACGCAGGCCGGCCACCAGCGTCGACAGGTCGCCGCTCACCCGCCAGGTGACACTGGCGGGGCCGAAGAATCCGTCGTCGGCGGGCCGCTCGGGCACGCCGCTGACGAAGGCGGCGGCAGCGCGCTCGACCAGGCCGTCCGCATCCACTGCGTACTGGCTCATACGGCCACGCTATCTCGGGAGTTCCAGTCGATCACCGGGCCGTCCGGCACGATCCGGGACGGATTGAGCTGCGGGTGGGTCATGTAGTAATGGCGCTTGATCTGATCGAAGTGGGTGTTGCCGCCGAAGGCGGGCAGCGCGTACAGGTCGCGCGCGTAGCGCCACAGGTTCGGGTAGTCGGTGATGCGGCGCAGGTTGCACTTGAAATGCGAGTAATACACCGCGTCGAACCTGGCCAGCGTCACATACAGGCGGACGTCGGCTTCGGTGGGCTCGGCACCGAATAGGTATCGCTGATCGGCCAGGCGCTGCTCGAGCTGGTCGAGTGTTCCGAACAGCCTGGTCACCGCGTTGTGGTAGGCCGCCTGGCTGGTGGCGAAGCCGGACCGGTACACGCCGTTGTTGACCGTGGCGTAGACGAGGTCGTTCAGTTCGTCGAGCTGCGGGCGCAACGCCTCCGGATACAGGTCATACCGCACGTCCGCCCACTGGCCGAACTGTGTGTCCAGGTCGATCGTGATGTCCGGGAAGTTGTTGCTGACAATCTTGCTGGTCTGCTTGTCCCAGAGCAACGGCACCGAAATGTGCCCGTCGTAGCCGGGCTCCGTCGCCTCGTAGGCCTCGCGCAGCAAGGTGAATTCGTTGACCGGGTCAGGTCCGAATCCGTCACCCGCGCGGAACGCCCAGCCGCGGCCGTCGCGCACCGGGTCCACTGCTGACAATGAGATCACGTCCTGCAGGCCGAGCAGGTCACGGACGATCGCCGTGCGGTTCGCCCATGGGCACGCCCACGAGATGTAGAGGTGGTAGCGGCCCGCCACGGCCGGGTAGCCGCTGGACCCGTCCGCAGTAATCCGGCCCTGGAACGGATAGGCAGGTCGCACGAACTCGCCTGTCCGCTCCGGCTGCGCCGGCTTCTTGCGGCGATAGTCCCCATAGTCACCGTATGTCTGGAAATCAACCGGGCTAGCGGTGCTGGCCTGCGCCGGGCCCGCCGCCGTACCGCCGGCCTGCGTCGTGCTTGTCATCGCGGCCTCCCATCCCTACCTGGCGGCAACCACCCGCCCGGCAGACCCATTCCGCGCGGCGATACGCAAAGATGTCCGGGTGGGCACTGATGCTGGGCGGGCCGCTGTTGCGGGCAGCGGTGCCGCGGGAACCGGCGTTACGGGAGACGGCGTTACAGCTGACGCGCTGGCGGCGGCCGCCGCAGCGGTCGCGGCCGACGCATCAGACGTAGCGCCGCAAGCGGTCGACTCACCACTGACTGGTGCCGCAATCTTCCTGGTGGTGGTGGTCAGACCGGACGCCGCGAGCGAGGAGACGGCCAGGGACCTGTGTGCAGACGTTTCCGCGCTGGTCCGCGCTGTCGGCTTCCGGGATCTCGAAGGGCACCTCTCCTGCGTCACCGGCTTCGGCGCGCTGGCCTGGGATCGCCTGGTCGGACTGCCGCGGCCGAGCGGACTGCACCCGTTCCGCGAGATCGTCGCCGCGGACCGGCGCGCCGTGAGCACGCCAGGCGACCTGCTGTTTCACATCCGGGCGGCGCGGATGGACCTGTGCTTCGAGCTGGCCGGACAGATTATGAACCGGTTGTCCGGTGCCGCCACCGTGGCGGACGAAGTGCACGGCTTCGCCTACTTCGACGAGCGTGACCTGCTTGGGTTCGTGGACGGCACCGAAAACCCGACCGGCACGGACGCGATTCGCGCCACGATCATCGGCGCCGAGGAGCCTGCCTATGCCGGCGGCAGCTACGTGATCGTACAGAAATACCTCCACGACCTGGACGCCTGGAACTCCCTTCCGACCGAGCAACAGGAAAAAATCATCGGCCGCACCAAGCTGGCAGACATCGAACTGGACGACTCGGTCAAGCCCACGTCGGCGCACAACGCGCTCACCACGATTGTGGTCGACGGTCAAGAAGTAGACATCCTGCGCGACAACATGCCCTTCGGCGAGGTGGGCGCACGCGAGTTCGGCACCTACTTCATCGGATACGCCCGATCGCCGACGGTCACCGAGCAGATGCTCGTGAATATGTTCGTCGGCGCACCGCCGGGTAACTATGACCGCATCCTGGACTTCAGCCAGGCGGTGACTGGGGGCCTGTTTTTCGTGCCGGCACAGGCGATGCTGGACGGCATTGCCGATCTCGCCGCGCCGGCCGCTTCGGCAGATATGCCCGGCCCGGCCGACGAGCCGGGATTGTCTGCCCGGCCAGGGTCCTCTAACCAGCCAGGGTCCTCTAACCAGCCAGACCCATCTGACCAGCCAGGCCCATCTGACCAGCCAGACCGTTCTGACCAGCTAGCACAGCCCAGCGATGGCTCGCTGAACATCGGCAGCCTCCGAGGAGATGCATCTAGATGAACAACCTGCACCGCGAGCTAGCGCCGATCTCCGCCGAGGCATGGACGCAGATCGAGGAGGAGACCACCCGGACGCTGCGGCGTTACCTGGCCGGCCGGCGCGTCGTCGATGTCAGCGGTCCGAGCGGCACGAGCCTGTCCGCGGTCGGCACCGGGCACCAGCAGCTGATCACGGCGCCGGCCGATGGCGTGCAGGCGCGCCAGCGGCAGGTGCTGCCGATGGTTGAGTTGCGGGTCCCGTTCACGCTGAGCCGCGAGCAGATCGATGACGTGCTGCGGGGCGCGCAGGACTCTGACTGGCAGCCAGCCAAGGACGCGGCTCGCACGATTGCATATGCCGAGGACCAAGCGATATTCGCCGGCTACGCCGCCGCGGGCATCGGCGGGATCGTGGCTGGCGCGAGCAATCCGCCGCAAATCCTGCCGGCCGAGGTGGCGTCATACCCGACGGCATTCGCGCAGGCGGTCAGCCAGTTGCGCAGCGCCGGGGTGGACGGCCCGTACAGCGCAGTGCTATCGGCCGAGGCGTACACGGCGGTCAGCGAGGCTAGTGACCACGGCTACCCGGTCATCCGGCACCTGCACAACGTGCTGGACGGCGAGCTGATCTGGGCGCCATCCATTTCCGGGGCCGTGGTACTGACTGCCCGCGGCGGCGACTTCAGCTTGCACCTCGGCCAGGACCTGTCCATCGGCTACCAGTCGCACACGGACACCGAGGTGGTGCTCTACCTCCAGGAGAGCTTCACCTTCCAGCTACTCACTGCCGAGGCAGCCGTTTCGCTTGCAGCCAAGGCCTAGAGGAGCTCAAGGTCGGCACCCAGCCCGCCGACTCGGGGTAGCGCGACGGCGTGGGTGTGGCGTTGAGCCGTTAGCTAGTTCTAGTTCTGGCTGTAGGAGGCATTGCGCAGGTCTGGTGCGGGTGTCGAGAACAGCGATCGCATCAGCTTCATCTCCCTGGCCAGCAGCACCCGCTCCGCGGACAGGCGCGCCGTCGCGTCTTGCTCCTCGAGCAGGCCCTGCTTTACCGGGAGGTCGACGACGACGGCAGCGGCCACCAGGTACGACAGCAGCACGGGCTCGGACGGCATTTCCGGCAGCGTTACCTGCGTGCTGCCGCGGTCCGCCAGCAGGTCCAGGTAAGCGCGGAACGACTGCTGGACTGCGGGCACCAGGAAGGCCGACCGCTCCTCGTCGCCGGCCTCCTCCTCGAGCACCTGGATGTCTCCCCGCGGATACGGGTTCGGTTCGCGCAACCCCAAGAGGCGGAATCGCTCCGCTCCGACGGTAATCAGGTCAAGCTTGCCGTCGTCGTGCTCCTCGGTGCGCCTGAGCGTGGCCAGGCAGCCGGTCTCAAAGAGCGCAGAAACGCCGTCGGCATCGGTCTCCCGGCCATGCCGGATCGCGATCACCCCGAACTGTCGCGGCTCCGGGCCGGCCAGCAGGTCAGCGACGAGTTGCCGGTAACGCTCCTCGAAGATGTGCAGCGGCAGCACTAGACCGGGGTAAAGCACGCTGCCGAGCGGGAATAGCGGCATCGTCGTGCTCATGCCTTCGAGCATATGGCTACGCCAGACGCGGGCTGGGCCTCGAGCGCTTGGACCAGGGACCGGGCGTGTCGCTTACTTTGCGGGCATAGCAGCAGGGGCGGCAGATCAGCATGCGGCCGGCCGGTCACCACTGGCGCTCAGGTGCAGCCATGGCGCTGGCCAGATGGCGCCAGTCGCACCGAACTGTATCGGCACGACAACGACACTGTCGGTGGCTTGCGGCATGCTGGCTGACGTGGTCACCGTCGAGGACGT
Source organism: Streptosporangiaceae bacterium (assembly GCA_036495585.1). Taxonomy (GTDB): domain Bacteria; phylum Actinomycetota; class Actinomycetes; order Streptosporangiales; family Streptosporangiaceae; genus JAJYUU01. The sequence goes on along the minus strand of DASXMP010000125.1, from coordinate 19,843 downwards.
GCGCGAGTTCGCCAGCCAGTTGCCGCGCGCTTATGAAGCGCTGGTCCGGGACCGGGTCAAGTTTCGAGTCGGCCGGATCGTGTTCCTGGCGTTCTCGCGGGATGAGCAGATCATGGGATTCGGCTTCCCGAAGGAGGAGCGCGAGGCCCTGGTGACGGCAGAGCCTGACAAATTTCTCATGCCGGGGCAATCCGACCTGCGCTATCACTGGGTTCACGTCCGGCTCAGCTCTCTCGATCGGGACGAGATGGAGGAGCTAGTCCTCGACGCCTGGCGGATGTGTGTGCCAAAGACCGTCGCGGCGAGCCACCTAGCCGCCTCGGGCCGCTAGGCAAGCGCCGACAGCACGCGCAAGCGGCACCACGGGCGGCCGCCGCAAGCGGCACGGCCAGCCGGCGCAGGCGGCACGGCCAGGCGGCACGGCCAGGCGGCGCAGGCGGCACGGCCAGGCGGCGCAGGCGGCACGGCCAGGCGGCGCAGGCGGCACGGCCAGGCGGCGCAGGCGGCCGCCGGGAAGATACTCGGCCGACAACGCGTTACCTGTCCGGCTACACTGTCGACAGCAGCGATGATCCGGCCATCACCGGGGAGCTTCCGGAAGAAAGGGCCGCTCAGCGGCGCCGTCCCCAGGCGGGGAGCCCATCCGGGCAGCGGCACCATCGGCAGCCTGACTAGAACCGGGCGGGTCCGGCCCGTCACAGCCGGCCACGAGCGGTCGTTGGCAAGGCACCGGCTAGCGCAAGCCAGCCAGGGGCAAGCCGACGGCAAGCGGGGTGGTACCGCGGTACGTCCGCGCAGGAGCGGGCGCGTCGTCCTCGCGCTGATTGCCAGCCCGGTCAGGGCCCTGCAGTACACAGGCAGAGCTGGACCGGGTCGGCGAAAACCGCAGCGCCGCGAGGACGTACCACCAGATGAGCGTTTACCCGAAGGCCGAGACCAGCAAGGCAGCCGGACAGGCCGCCAGCGGGGTGCCAGCCCAGCCCAGCTTTCCCGAGCTGGAGGAAGGCGTGCTCGCCTACTGGGCGGACCACGACACTTTCCGCAAGTCGGTAGAGCAGCGTGCCGCTGACACCGAGTTCGTGTTCTACGACGGCCCGCCCTTCGCCAACGGGCTGCCGCACTACGGCCACCTGATCACCGGTTACGTCAAGGACCTGGTGCCCCGGTTCCGCACCATGCAGGGCCGCCGCGTCGAGCGCCGGTTCGGCTGGGACTGCCACGGCCTGCCGGCGGAGGTCGAGGCGGAACGCCTGCTCGGCATCTCCGGCAAGGCCGACATCGTGGAGATGGGCACCGCCAAGTTCAACGAGACCTGCCGGGAATCGGTGCTGCGCTATACCCGCGAGTGGCGCGACTACGTGACCCGCCAGGCGCGCTGGGTCGACTTCGACCACGACTACAAGACCCTCGACCTCTCCTACATGGAGAGCGTCATGTGGGCGTTCAAGCAGCTGTGGGACAAGGGCCTGATCTACGAAGGCTTCAAGGTGCTGCCCTACTGCTGGCGGTGCGAGACTCCACTGTCCAACCACGAACTGCGAATGGACGAGGACACCTACCGGGACCGGACCGACCCGTCGGTGACCGTCCGGTTCAAGCTCGAGACCGGCGAGTGGCTGCTGGCCTGGACCACCACGCCCTGGACACTGCCGTCGAACGAGGCGGTGGCGGTCGGCGCCGACATCAGCTATGTGGTGGCGGAAAAGGACGGCGAGCGCTACATCCTGGCCCGGGATCGGCAGGCCGCTTACGAGAGCGAGCTGGAGGGCGCAGCGATCGTCGCCGAGCTGCCGGGCAGCGAGCTGGCAGGCCGCCGCTACGAGCCGATCTTCCCCTACCTCAAGGACACGGCCAAGCACGGCACCGGGAATGCCTTCCGCGTAATCCTCTCCGATGACGTCACGACCGAGGACGGCTCCGGCGCCGTGCACATGGCGCCGGCTTACGGCGAGGCGGACGCCGCGGCCTGCGCTGCGGCCGGCATCCCGACCGTGCTGACCGTGGATGACCACGCGAGGTTCACGGCAGTGGTGCCCGATTTCGAGGGCCAGCACGTCTTCGACGCCAACCCGGGGATCGCCGCAAAGCTGAAGGAGCAGGGCAGCCTGGTGCGCCAGGATGCCTACACCCACTCCTATCCGCACTGCTGGCGCTGCCGTAACCCGCTGATCTACAAGGCGGTGTCCAGCTGGTTCGTGGAGGTCACCAAGTTCCGCGACCGGATGGTCGAGCTGAATGAGCAGATCACCTGGGTGCCCGCGCACGTCAAGCACGGCCAGTTCGGCAAGTGGCTGGAGAACGCACGCGACTGGTCGATCTCCCGCAGCCGCTTCTGGGGCTCCCCGATCCCGGTCTGGCAAAGCGACGACCCGAACTATCCGCGCACCGATGTCTACGGTTCGATCGACGAGCTGGCGCGCGACTTCGGCGTCCGCCCGGACGACCTGCACCGGCCTGCCATCGACGAGCTGACCCGGCCGAACCCGGACGACCCGACCGGCCAGTCCACCATGCGCCGGGTGCCGGAGGTGCTGGACTGCTGGTTCGAGTCCGGGTCGATGCCGTTCGCCCAGGTGCACTACCCGTTCGAGAACGCCGGCTGGTTCGACAGCCACTATCCGGGCGACTTCATCGTCGAGTACACGCCGCAGACGCGCGGCTGGTTCTACACCCTGCACGTGCTCGCGACCGCGCTGTTCGACCGGCCCGCTTTCCGCGACTGCGTCTGCCACGGGATCGTGCTCGGCAGCGACGGGCAGAAGATGTCCAAGAGCCTGCGCAACTACCCCGATGTGAACGAGGTCTTCGACATCTTCGGATCGGATGCGATGCGCTGGCTGCTGGTAGCGAGCCCGATCCTGCGCGGCGGTGACATCGCGGTGTCGATGCCGGCGGTCCGCGACGCGGTCCGGCAGGCGCTGCTGCCGCTGTGGAACAGCTATTACTTCTTCGCGCTCTACGCCAACGCCGAGTCTTACGACGCGCAGCGCAGCACGAGCAGCGAGCACGTGCTGGACCGCTACATCCTGGCCAAGACGCGCGCCGCGGTGACGCAGCTGGAACGGCTGCTCGACGTCTACAACGTGGGTGCCGCCTGCCAGGAGCTGCGCGACTTCCTTGAGGTGCTGACCAACTGGTACATCCGCAGGTCCCGGGACCGGTTCTGGGCAGGTGACCGGGCCGCGCTGGACACGTTGTGGACCGTGCTGGAGACGCTCTGCCGGGCCGCCGCGCCGCTGCTGCCGCTGACGACGGAGGCGATCTGGCGCGGGCTGACCGGCGCCCCGAGTGTGCACCTGACCGACTGGCCGGACGTGACTGGCTGGCCGGCCGACGACGAGCTGGCCACCGCGATGGACCTGGTCCGGGCGGTCTGCAGCACGGCACTCGGGTTGCGCAAGGCCCGCCAGCTGCGCGTCCGGCTGCCGCTGGCGACGCTCACCGTCGCCCACCCGGACGCGCATGCGCTCGCCCCGTTCGCCGGGCTGATCGCGGACGAGGTCAACGTCAAGGACGTCACGCTGGTCACTGACCCGGCCCGGTTGGGCCGGTTCGAGCTGACCGTTAACCCTCGCGTCCTCGGGCCTCGCATCGGTGCCAAGGTGCAGGAGGTCATCAAGGCAGTCAAGGCGGGGAACGTCTCGCAGGCCGGCGAATCGATGTCCGCCGCGGGAGTCGAGCTCGAGGCCGGTGAGTACGAGACCCGGCTGGTGGCGGCGCATCCCGAGTCCACCTCAGCCTTGCCGGGCAACACCGGCCTGGTCGAGCTCGACACGGCCGTCACGCCCGAGCTTGCCGCCGAAGGCGTCGCCCGCGACGTGGTGCGGCACGTGCAGCAGGCGCGCCGCGACGCCGGGCTGGCTGTGTCCGACCGGATCAAGCTGACGATCGGCGCCGACGGCGCGGTGACCGAGGCGGTGCGCGAGCACGAGAACTTCCTGGCCGGCGAGACCCTCGCGGTCGATGTCACGGTGCTGCCCGCCGCGCAGGTCGATGCCCCGGCCCAGCCGGTCGGTGACGGCGGCTCGGTGCGAGTGATCGTTACGGGTCAGGCCCAGTAACGACGAGGAACCTCGGTTACCCAACTCCGGCGGTTGCGTCATCGGCATCGCCACGGTGAGCTCGATGACCATGGTCCGGTCGCCTGCTGAAGCGGGTGGCTAAGCGCCAGCCACCGTGACCGTGACTGTCGGCTCGTGCTTGACCGGGAAACTGACCGACCGCGCGATGAAGCACACCGCGGGCACGTCGTCGTGCAGCGCCAGCGCGCGGTCCACCATGGCCTGCTCGGTGACCTGAACGGACGGGCGAAGAGTCACCTCGGTGACCTCGCCGCCATCTCCCGTCTGGTCCATCGTGAGCGTGCCCGTCGGCGCGTCGGTGTAGGCGGTCACGGTCACGCCGGCCGACGCACAGAGGTGCAGGTAGGCGAGCATGTGACACTGCGCGAGGGAAGCTACCAGCAGTTCCTCGGGATTCCACCGGCCGCGGTCGCCGCGGAACGCCGGGTCGGAGGAGCCTGCGATCACCATCTTGCCGGGCGCGCCGAGCACATGGTCACGGCTGTAGCCACGGTAGTGACTCGTTCCCGTCCCGGTGTTCCCGGTCCATTCCATGGTCAGCTCATATCGATGCGTCACGCTCATCGGGCCAGCGTACGCAAAACCGCGCAACCGGCTGCGCTCCGGCGAGCTCTTAACGGGTGGATACGGGGAGGGGACATGACCGACGGCCACCCGAGCGGGCTCGCCAGCCGCCGGCAGATGCTGATCGGCGCGGGGCTCGTTGCCGCGGCCGGTACCCGCGGTCTGGGCTGGCTGGCCGGCCGGCCCGCGAGGCCGGCGCTAACGGCGGCGGCCTGGAACGCGCTGCGGGCCAAGCTGTCCACCGGCCGGCTGCTGCGGCCTGGCGAGTCCGGCTACGCATCGGCCAGGCTGCTCTTCGAACCGCGCTTCGACAACCTGACGCCCGCAGGTGTCGCCTACTGTGCCACCGCCGCCGACGTCGCCGCTTGCCTGAGCTTCGTGCGCACGTTCGGCATCGCCGTCCGCGTCCGGTGCGGCGGACACAGCTACGCAGGCTGGTCGAGCGTCAGCGGCGGCCTCGTCGTCGACATCTCGGCGATGGACTCCTTCACCGTCCGGCCCGGCACCGTCCGCGTCGGCGCTGGCCTGAGCCTGCTCTCGTACTACGCCAAGCTCGCCGCGCGTGGGCTCGCGGTGCCCGGCGGCTCCTGCCCGACCGTCGGCCTGGCCGGCCTGACGCTCGGCGGCGGAGTCGGCGTACTGTCCCGGCTCTACGGCCTGACCTGCGACAACCTCGAGGCTGTCCAGATCGTGACGGCGACCGGACGCGTCCTGGAGTGCGATGCAAGCCAGCATGCCGATCTCTACTGGGCCTGCTGCGGCGGTGGCGGCGGCAACTTCGGCGTGGTCACCGCCTTTACGTTCCGGACCCACCCGCTCCGGCGGGTGCTGACCTTCTACCTCACCTGGCCGTGGGTGCAGGCGACCGCGGTGGTCAGCGCCTGGCAGTCCTGGGCGCCCTTCGCGCCGGACGCGCTCTGGTCCAACATGCACCTGGGCGCGCTGACCGGCGGACCGCCATCGATCACCGTAGGCGGCACCTTCGTCGGTAGCGCGGCCAGCCTGGACGACCAACTCGCCGCGCTGTACCGGCAGGTCGGATCGGCGCCGTCGTACAGCGAGGTCGTGGAACGGTCCTTCCTGGACGCGATGCTGTATGAGGCGGGCTGCGCTTCGATCCCGCAGAACGCGTGTCACACCGGCGCGGGCGGCCAGCTTGCCCGGGTGCCCTCCTATGCGAAATCAGACTTCTACCCGCGCAAGCTGAGCCCGGCCGGGATCGCCGCCATGGTGTCCGGCATCGACCAGCTCAGCCGCGTCCACGGTACCTCCGAGGGCGCCGGCACCATTGCCTTCGACGCCTGCGGCGGCGCCATGAACCGCGTGGGCCCGAAGGCCACCGCGTTCGTGCACCGGGACTCGCTCTTCCTGGCCCAGTACTCCACGGTGTGGACAGCGCCCGGATCGGCAGCGGGTATCCGGAACCAGCATGACTGGCTGCTCTCCTATTACCAGCAGATGCACCGGTACGCGGGCGGCAAGGCCTACCAGAACTACATCGACCCTGGCCTGACGGACTGGGAGCAGGCCTACTACGGGGTGAACTATCCGCGCTTGCAACAGGTGAAGGCGAAGTACGATCCGGGCAACCTGTTCAGGTTCCCGCAGTCGATCCGCCCGGCCTAGCGCCCGGCCCAGCCGCCTGGCCAGCTCTAGCACCGTGTCCACCGACGCGGAACCGACCATGTGCAGGTGCAGCTCGACCTTGGGCAGCGCGGCCACGAAGGCCGCCATGTCCGGCTGCTCGATCGCGGCGCTGGTCACCTCCGAGCTGGCCGGCTGCCAGCTGACTGCCTGCGAGCTGACTGGCCCGGGGCAGGCTGCGCTCGGGCCTGCGGTCGCGGCCTCGGTCACCGGTCAGCCGGCGGATCGATCCGGGTAACGATCGGCGTGGCCAGCTCGACGGTCCGGCCGACGGTGCACAGGCGCTCGTGCGACTGACGTACGGCCTCCGGGAGCACCTGCCGCGCCTTGTCGCCGGCCTCGCCCGCCGGGAAGGAGATCCGGTAGGTGATCTCGATGCCGGTGAGCCGATTGCCGCCCTCGTCGCGAATCTTGTCGGCGTCCACCACGATCTTGAACGAGTCCGGCTCGGCCCTCCGCGAGGTCAGGATGTCGATGTCGATGGCGGTACAGCCGCCGATCGCGACGAGCAACAGCTCGGTCGGCGTGAACTCCTCGTCGCCGCCCGTGCCAAACGAGATCCGGCCGCCGCGCCCGTTGACCGCAGCAAACCGGCCAGGTGCGAGCCGCTCCACGCTGAGGCTCCGGTGCACTGAATCAGTTGCCATACTGCACACCATGCCAGAGCCGACTGTCGGCGGTGGCTGGCAGGATGGCCGGATGCCGCAGCCTGCTTCGAAGACGCAATACCTCACCGCCACCAGCATCGATGGATTCATCGCCGATAGACACAATTCGCTCGACTGGCTGTTCGGGGCCGAGGCAGGCACCAGCGCCGAGGTGCAGGCCGCCCGCACGCAGCGCTTCACCAGCTTCTTCGCCGGTGTGGGCGCGATGGCGATGGGTGCGACCACCTATGAGTGGGTGCTGGCGCACGAGCACCTGCTCGAGGAACCGGACAAGTGGCGCGACTACTACGGCGACGTCCCCTCGTGGGTCTTCACGCACCGGCAGCTTCCGGCCATCCCCGGCGCCGCGATCCGCTTCGTCAACGGGGACGTACTCGCGGTGCACCGGGAGATGACGGCGGCCGCGGCCGGGCGCAACATCTGGATCGTCGGCGGCGGCGACCTCGTCGGGCAGTTCGCCGACCACGGCCTGCTGGACGACATCCTGCTGTCGGTCGCGCCCGTGACACTCGGTGCAGGAGCACCGCTGCTACCACGCCGGCTGGAGTCCGCGGCGCTGACGCTGACCGAGTGCACCAACGACGGGACTTTCGCCTTCCTTACCTATGCGATAGCCAAGTAGTGTCTGTGTTACTACGGCCGGTAGCTCCGGCCTGGTGCTGAGTCACCGCAGAGAGGCAGGTCACGTGACCGCTGACACTGACGCAGCCATCCGCACTCCGCTGCTTATCGGCGGCGAGGCCCGGCTGACGGCTGATTGCTTTGCGGTCCATGACCCGTCCGACGGCACGGTCGTCGGTTATGCGGCGTCGGCCTCTGCGGATGACGCACTCGACGCGGTGACCGCGGCGCACGCCGCGTGGCCCGCCTGGGCAGCCAGGTCAGCGACCGAGCGGGCTGCGATCCTGCTGGCGGCCCTCAACGATCTCGATGGCGACGCGGCTGCCCGCGCTGAGCTGCTCACCAGGGAAAACGGCAAGGTCCGCTTCGAGTCGGCCATCGACATGCAAGTCTTCGTGGGCCGGTTCCACCAGGCGGCGCAGTTCGCGTCGTTGCTTGACGAGCCGGAACGGATCGCCGGGCCGCCGTTTGCGACCACGATCACGCACGTGCCGGCCGGCGTGGTCACCATCATTTTCCCGTTCAACTGGCCGCTGGCCATTCTCGCCGCCAGCCTCCCCTACGCGCTGATGGCCGGCAACACGGTCGTGGTGAAGCCACCGCCAGCCACTCCGCTGTCGGTCGTCGCCACGCTGCGCCACCTGGTGCCGAAGCTCCCGGCCGGCGTCCTCAACGTGGTGACCGGCAGCGACGACGTGCTCGGCCCGATCGTGGTTGGCGATCCGCGCGTCAAGCACGTGTGCTTCACCGGCAGCGTTGGCGGCGGCCGTCGGATCATGACGATGGCGGCAACCAACCTGACCAACGTGACGCTCGAGCTCGGCGGCAACGATCCGGCGATCGTGCTTGACGACGCGCTCCTGGACGAGGCGGCGATCGGCCGGCTGTCCGGTGCAACGTTCATGACCTCCGGGCAGGTCTGCATGGCACTCAAGCGCCTCTACGTGCCGCGCCGCCGGTTCGATGAGGTCGTGTCTGCTCTGGCGGCGGCACTGGCGCCGGCCAGGATCGGGCCCGGGCTGGCCCAAGAGGTGACCATGGGACCGCTCAACACTCGGCGCCAGCGCGACTACGTGGCCGACCTGATCGCCGAGGCGCGTGCTTCCGGCGCGCCAGTCGAGCAGTTCGGCGAGCTAGTGTCTGACGCCGGCGAAGGTAACTACCTGCTGCCAGCTCTGGTGCTCGACCCGTCGCCCGGCCTGCGGATCGTGTCCGAGGAACAGTTCGGGCCAGCCCTGCCCGTCATCGGCTACGACACCGAAGAAGAAGCGATCGCCCTCGCTAACGACACCTGGTCTGGCCTGTGCTCGTCGGTCTGGTCGGCCGACACCGAGCACGCTATGGCCGTGGCCAGGCGGCTACGTACGGGCGTCACGTTCTTCAACAACCACAATGCGACCGCCGTGGACGAGCGCGCCGCGTTCGGCGGCTTCAACCAGAGCGGCATCGGCCGTGAACTTGGCCGCGAGGGCATGTTTGACTTCACTCAGACTCACGTCATGAGCGTGCCTTCCTGATCAGCCACTACCCTCGGCCTAGAGCCTGCTTCCCCCCGCCGGAAGGCCGCTTGGCAGCCTCGCCAGCGACTCTTAGATTTCTAGTGACACCGTAACCACCGGAGGCCGTGCAGATGACCCAGACGAACGACACCCAGGCACCGGTGCGGCACGCCGACCGGTTCTTCATCGGCGGCGAGTGGGTGCTGCCCTCCTCCGACGCCAAGATCGACGTGATCGACTCCGATACCGAGCAGCTGTACTTCCAGGTCCCTGAGGCGCAGGCGGCTGACATGTCCCGCGCCGTCGCCGCCGCCCGCCAGGCCTTCGACGAGGGGCCGTGGCCCCGGCTGACGCACGCCGAGCGGGCTGGCTACCTCACCGCGATCGCCGCCGGGCTGCGTGAGCGCGCCGCTGACCTCGGCCAGATCTGGCCGCGCGAGTCCGGCGTTGTGGCCGCCGTCGCTCCGTACTTCGCCTCCGACGCTGCGCATACCTTCGAGTACTACGCCGGTCTCGCGGACACCTATCTGTGGGAGGAGCCCGCGACGCCGACCGCTGGCGGGAAGTTCGGCTTGATCGTGCGCGAGCCGGTCGGCGTGGTCGGCGCGATCATCCCGTGGAACGTCCCGCTCGGCCTCCTGGCGAACAAGGTGGCACCCGCCCTCATCGCCGGCTGCACGGTCGTGCTCAAGTCCTCGCCCGAGGCACCGGGTGAGGGTTACCTGGTGGCCGAGGCCGCAGAGGCGGCCGGCCTGCCGCCGGGTGTGCTCAACGTGGTGACCGCCGACCGCGAGGTCTCCGAGCTCCTCGTGCGCGACCCGCGCGTGGACAAGATCGCGTTCACCGGCTCGACCGCGGCCGGACGACGGATCGCGTCGATCTGCGGCGAGCGGATCGCGCGCTGCACGCTCGAACTGGGCGGCAAGTCGGCCGCGGTCATCCTGGACGACATCGACCTGGCCGCTGCGGCCCAGAGCATCGCGGGCGCGGAGTGCTTCTTGTCCGGCCAGGTCTGCTCCTCGCTGACGAGGATCGTGGTGCCCCGGCACCGGCACGACGCGCTGGTGGACGCGCTCGCCGCTAACTTCTCGCAGGTGCGGGTCGGTGACCCGTTCGACGCGCAGACTCAGATGGGTCCCCTCGCAGCCAGCCGGCAGCGGGACCGGGTCGAAGGGTACATTGCCAAGGGCGTAGCGGAGGGCGCCAAGCTGGCCACTGGTGGCGGCCGGCCGAAGGACCTGGAGCGCGGTTACTACATCGAGCCGACGGTATTCGGCAACGTCGATAACTCCTCGGTGATCGCGCAGGAGGAGATCTTCGGCCCAGTGCTGTCCGTGGTACCGGCCGACGACGAGGACGACGCGATCCGCGTGGCGAACGACACGATCTACGGCCTGAACGCCTCGGTGTTCACCAACGACGTGGACCGGGCCCGCAAGGTCGCCGGGCAGCTGCGATCGGGCACGGTCGGCCACAACGCCTTCCGCACCGACTTCGGCATCGCATTCGGCGGCTTCAAGCAGTCCGGTATCGGTCGCGAGGGCGGCACCGAGGGACTGAGGGCGTATCTGGAGACCAAAACCGTGATCCTGGAGGACCGCCCAGCTGGTTACTAGCCCGGCTGAGATGATCACGGCGCGGGCGGCCACTCGGATGGTGTTTACTGGAAGTGGTTGTAGTCGAAGTTCGTGCACGTGATTGAGCGCCTGCGGATTCTGACAGCGGCGCTCCGGCACTGGCCTTAACCAGGTACCTACCGGCAGGCGATCGCAACAGCCCGGGACCACAGAACCGTGGTACCGAACGATCGTCAACTGGAGAAGTACAAATGGCTCAGGGCACCGTGAAGTGGTTCAATGCCGACAAGGGTTTCGGTTTCATCCAGCCCGATGACGGCAGCGCGGACGTGTTCGTGCACCACTCCGCCATCCAGACCGACGGCTACCGCAGCCTCGATGAGAACCAGCGCGTCGAATTCACCTCCAGCCGTGGGCCGAAGGGCCCGCAGGCCGACACGGTCCAGCCGATCTAGCCGGTCCAGGAAAGCTGTCAGCCGAGCGCGGGACCGGCGACTTTCGAGTCGTCGGCCCCGCCCTCGGCCGGACATCGTGACACATTGCCGATGACACAGCGCGGATGACACAGCGCCGATGACACAGCGCCGGACAAGAATTTGACATACCGGCACAGAAGTCCGGCACAGTGCCGTTCGTTAGCTACCGGACCGCGAGTGACGTCACGAAGTCGGCGATCTGGCGCAGCGTGGCGCACTCCCGGGTCTGGTCACAGAGCGGCTCATACCTCGCGATCACCGAATCGCCAGTGTTCCAGTACCGGCGCGGCTCAGGGTTCAGCCAGTACAGCTTGCCGACGCGCTCGCTGACCTGGGCGAGCGCGCCGACAGCCGGGTCGAGGTAGTTAGTCCGCGCGTCGCCGACGACCAGCACCACGGTCCGTCGCGTGAACTGCCGCGCGTGCTGCCTGGCGAACTCACGAAGCACGCCGCCGTAGTCGGAGCTGCCGTGCCACTTCACCGCGCCGCGGGCCGCCTCGGCCTGCGTAAGCTGCCGGCCAGCCGACCGCGCCTCGCCGATCAGTTCGGTGATCTCGGCCAGGCCGTCCACGAAGGAGAACGCCCGCAGCCGGCTCAGCCGGCTGTCCAGAGCGATCAGCAGGTTCAGCGTGAAGCGGGAGAACGTGGCGACCGAGCCGGACACGTCGGCCAGCACCACGATCTCCGGCTTTGGCGGCGGCGCCTGCTCGGTGCCGATCCGGAAGGGCACGCCACCGGTGCCCATGGCCAGGTGCAGCGTGCGCCTGATCGATAGCCGCCGCTTGCGGTACTCCTGCTGGGCCAAGATCTTGCTGAGCCGGTGCGCCAGCGGCCCGATCGAGGCGGTCATCGCCTCCAGTTCAATAGCTGATGCGGTGGCGATGTCCACGTCCTGCGCCAGCCGCACCCGCATGGTCTTGCTAACCGCGGCCGCGCCCCTGTCGGCGACCAGCGCGCGCCGGATCGCGGCCTGTAGCTCTGCCCGGAAGCGCTCCACCGCTTCGTCGGCGGCCGCCTGGGCGAGCCTCCTGATCGCCGCGCCGCCACCCGGGCCGGTGCCGCCGGCACCACCGCCACCGCCGCCGGCACCACCGCCACCGCCTCCGGCACCGCCGCCCGCGCCGTCCCCCCCGCCGGCGAGCAGTTCTGCCCGAATGCCATCGAGGTTCGCCGCCTCGCTGGCCGCGATCATGGCGAATACCCCGGCGACCGGCGCACCCGGCTCCAGGGCCGCGAAGCGGCGGACGTACTCATCCGCCAGCAGGCGCAGCACGGCGCGGCTGCCCGCCTCGATCGCCCGGCGAAGCTCGGCCGCCAGCTCATCGTCTGCGAGCCCGGCAAAGGGCCCGGAGTCCGTCGGGCCCGTGCCCAGAAAATAGAGCTCGAACAGCAGGTTGAAGGCATCGACGTGCTCGCCGCGCTTGATCAGCGCACTTTGCAGGGCGGCGCGAACGACCGCCGGATCGCGGAGCGGGACGTGGGCCAGCGCCGCCGCCGCGTCCAGGTGCTCCCCCACCGAGACTCCAACCCCGACGCGCCGCAGCTCGCCGACCAGGGTGGTCAGGGCGGTGTCCCGGTCCGGCTGCATCGATCAGGCCAGTGACAGCTCGGTCAGCGCGACGCTGATGTCGCGCTCGTACTTCAGCAGGACCGACAGGGTCTGCCGAGTGACCTCGTCGGTCAGCCCGGTGGCACCGAGCGCGACCAGCGTGCGCGCCCAGTCGACGGTCTCGGAGATGGAGGGCGCCTTCTTCAGGTCGGCGCCGCGCAGCACTGCGACCAGGGCCGCGACCTCCGCGGCCAGGTGAGCGTTCAGATCGGGAACGTGCAACCGGACGATCTCGGCTTCCCGTTCCGGGCTCGGATACCCCAGGTGCAGGTAGAGACAGCGGCGCTTCAGCGCCTCGGACAGATCCCTGGTGTTATTCGAGGTCAGGAAAACCTGCGGTACGTGCCGCGCGGTGACCGTACCCAGCTCCGGGATGGAGACCTGGTACTCGGAGAGGACCTCGAGAAGCAAGGCCTCGGCCTCCATGTCCAGGCGGTCCACCTCGTCGATCAGCAGCACCACCGGCTCGGCCGACCGGATCGCGGCCAGCAGCGGCCGGCTGAGCAGGAAGTCCTCGCCGAAGATCCCGACCTCGGCCAGGCTCGCGGTGTCCCCGCCCTGGTGGAGCTGGAGCTGGAGCAGCTGGCGGCGGTAGTCCCATTCATAGATCGCCTTGGATTCATCCAGGCCCTCGTAGCATTGCAGCCGGATGAGGCGCTTGCCGGTCATCAAGGCCACGCTCTTGGCGAGCTGAGTCTTGCCGGTGCCTGCCGGACCCTCGACCAGGACCGGCTTCGCCAGCACCGCGGCGAGGTGGACCACGGTGCCGGTGGCCGGGTCGGCAAGGTAACCAGCCTCGCGCAGGCGACCCTGCACCTCGCCGACCGCGGGGAGGGCCAGGGGGTTCGAACCCGCGGATGCCGCGGTAGGGGTGTCCGCCATACGCTCCATCATCGCTGGCCCGTGATCATCCGGGAAGACTGGGGTTACTGCTGGGTAGCACGACTCCGGCTGCCTCGGCCGCGTCCGCTACCTCGGTCGCCGCTGGCCCGCCCACCGCCTCGACCGTCCGGAGCTGGCGCGGCCTGATCCGGCGGCTCGCCGCCATGATGCAGGCAGCCGCAGGCGCGAGGGCCCCCGCCCCGGCCAGCAGCGCGACCCGGATCGAGGCGAGCGTGCCAACCACGCCTATGACCGGACCGCCGATGATCTGGCCGGCGCTGTCGAACATGTCCTTGGCCGAGAGCACCGTGGCCCGGACGCCGGGGTCGATGCGGCCCACAATCCAGCCCGAGATCAGCGGATCGAGGACCGGCCGCAGCACCGAGACGGCGAGGTATGCCCCCACCGCGATGGCGAACGCGTGCGCTGTCGCCATGGCCACCACGGCGGCGCCGATGGCCAGCGTGATCACCAGCATGCCGCCGACGACCGAGTCGGGGCCGAGGCGCTCGGTCCGCCGCCTGGCTATCTCGGTGGCCCCGAGCCCGAGGACCGCTGCCGCGCAGGCGAACAGGCTGAACCACATCGCCGGATGGAGCCCGCCGAACCTCGGGAAGGTGGTGTCGCGCAGCAAGAACGCGCCCCATAGCCGGTCAAAGCTCTCGCTCCACAGGCCAGCGAATGCCGTCATCGCCAGCAGTAGCACCAGGCCCGGCACGATGATGACGGCCCGGTGCGCGGACCTGACCTGCCGGGTCAGCGTGGTGCGCGCCTGGCGCAGGACGAGCTCGGCCCCGGCCTGCCCGGCTAGCGCCGGCTGGAACGCGGTCTCGGGCATCACGACTGAAGTACCGAGCGCGAGCAGGCAGATCAGCACTCCGCCAACCAGGAGCGGGACATTCAGGCCAGCAAGTGCGATGACGCCGGACAGCAGGCTGCCCGCCACAGTGGCGATCAGGCCGTACTGGGTGGCGCGCAGGTACACCCCGGTGATCCCGTCGTCGCCGAACTCGCTGGCCAGTTCGCCGGCCGCCCAGGCCTCCTGCGCGCCGTTGTTGAGCGCGGCGCCGAAGCCCAGCACGACCTGGGCAGCCATCAGGTTCGGCAGGGCTGGCGACAGGCCGGCAATGACCAGCGCCAGGCCGATCACGAAGAGCCCGACCAGGGTGCACAGGCGGCGGCTGACCAGGTCGGCGAGCACGCCGGTCGGCAATTGCAGCAGGAAGTAGCTCAGCTCCAGGACGGTGCCGAGCAGCAGTAGTTCTAGCGCGTTCAGGTGGCCGGAGCTGACCCAGTAGACGGTGATCGTCGCGTAGGCGATACCGAGCATGAAGCTCGTCCCAGCCTCCAGCAGCAGGTACGCCCGATAGGGCCGGATCGGGCGGCTGCCGAGCCACGTGGCCAACTGCGCCACCTCCGCCCGCACGGCCGGCGGCCTGGTGCCGCGCTGGTCGCCGCGAAGCTAAGCGCGCGAGCAGGCCCTGGTCAACTCCTTATCCAGGGAACTGGCACCGCCACCGGGTTTGTTAGACTGGCGAACTATAAGAGTGCCGTACCAAGGGAGCAGCGTTGGCGAGGGCAGTCCGGAAGGACGCAGAACTGGCCGCGGAGCAGGCAGCAGAGTCGGTGACCGACGCGCTGCTGACGATCTTGCGGATCACGCGAGTGCTCGAGCGGGTCGATGCTGGAGTGAGCCCGCAGCAGTACCGGATCCTCAAGCTGATCGGGGCCGGCGGCGAGCGCTCCGCCCGGCTCGCCGAGCGACTCGCGGTGGCCAGGCCCACCCTGACCTCGATCGCCGACAGCCTGGTGGCGGCCGGGCTGGCGGTACGCCAGGCAGAGCCGGGTGACCGGCGCGTGGTCCGCCTGTACCTGACCAAGGCCGGCGAACAAGCCGTGGCGCGCGCCGACGCCGCGTACTCGGAGTGGTTCGGCGGCCTGCTCGACGACACCGGGCAGCGCGAGCAGATCCTCACCGACATGCTGCTGCTCGATAACGCGATGACCGAGCGGAGGCGGGCCCGCCAGTCCGCCGTGGCAAGCCAGGCAGCCGGGACGGCAACCGCCGTCGTGGGTCAGCTGTGAGGGGCCGCACGACACGACAGCGCTCCGCCCCCGCCGCCGCCCTCGGCTCCGGCTACGGCGAGGGCTGGCTGCGCCGGCTGGCTGCCTACTGCTGGCGACACCGGGCCCTGTGCATCACCGCCTTCGGCGCCTCGCTGATCTCCACGCTGGTGACGACGGCCATCCCGCTGATCCAGCGGGACATCATCGACGACGCGATCCTCAAGCACACCCAGCCCATCTGGCCAGGCGCGACGCTGCTGCTTCTCGCCGCCGCACTCAGCTTCTGCTGCGTCTACCTCCGTCGCTACCGCGGCGGCCAGCTCGCGCTCGACGCCCAGCATGACCTGCGCACCGAGCTGTTCGGCTCGCTGACCAGGCTGGATGGCGCCCGCCAGGACCAGCTGCAGACCGGGCAGCTGGTCAGCCGGTCCATCACCGACCTGAACATGGTCCAGGCATTGCTGCAGATGATGCCGCTACTGGTCGGCAACGGCCTGCTCTTCGTGCTCTCGATCATCGTCATGTTCGTACTGTCACCGGTCCTCGCGCTCATCTCGCTGGCGGTCGGGCCGGCGCTGCTGCTCCTGTCGGTGGCGTCCAGGCGGCGCCTGTTCCCCGCCAGCTGGGACGCCCAGCAGAAGGCCGGCGACGTGGCCGGTGTGGTCGAGGGCGCGATCACCGGGGTTCGCGTGGTGAAGGGCTTCGGCCAGGAAGAACAGGAAATAGGACGCCTCGAGGTCATCGGGCGGATCCTGTACGCAGCTCGCGTCCGCACGGTCAAGATGATGGCCAGGTTCAGCCCGGCGCTCGGCGCGATCCCCGCGCTTGGCCAGGTGGGCGTGCTGATGCTCGGCGGCTGGATGGCCCTGCGCGGCAGCATCACGCTCGGCACGTTCCTCGCCTTCGCGTCCTACCTGGCCCAGATGGTTAACCCGGTGCGCGCGCTCACCAACCTCATCACGGTTGGCCAGGAGGCGCGCGCCAGCGTCATCCGAGTATTCGAGGTGATCGACGCCCGCCCGGTGCTGACGGAGAAACCAGACGCGCTGGTCCTCCCGGCGGGCAGCAAGGACGTCGTACTGGACGACGTGCACTTTGGTTACGTACCCTCCCAGCCGGTGCTGCGCGGCCTGTCCCTGAGCATGCCGCCCGGCCAGACCCTCGCGGTCGTCGGCACGTCCGGCTCGGGCAAGTCCACGATCTCGCTGCTGCTGCCGCGCTTCTATGACGTGCGGTCCGGCTCGATCCGCGTCGGCGGGCACGACGTCCGCGACGTGACGCTGGACAGCCTGCGCGCCTCCATCGGCCTGGTGCTGGAGGAGAGCTTCCTGTTCTCCGATTCGGTCCGGGCTAACATCTCCTACGGCCGGCCGGACGCTACCGACGAGCAGATCAGGGCAGCGGCCCGCGCTGCCGAGGCGGAGGACTTCATCCTCGGCCTGCCCGACGGCTACGACACCGTCGTTGGCGAGCAGGGCCTGACCCTTTCCGGCGGCCAGCGCCAGCGGGTAGCCCTGGCCCGCGCGCTCATCACCAATCCGTCCATCCTGATCCTGGACGACGCGACCTCGGCCATCGACGCCCGCGTCGAGGCGCAGATCCACGCGACCCTGCGCAAGGTGATGGCTGGCCGGACCACACTGCTGATTGCCCACCGCCGCTCCACCCTCGAGCTCGCCGACCAGATCGCGGTCCTGGACGAGGGGCGGCTGGTCGACCAGGGCACGCACGAGGAACTGACGGAGCGCTGCGCGCAATACCGCCTGCTGCTAGCTGGGCCGGGCGATGACGCCGAGGGCGTCGACGCCGGCGAGCTTTCTTACTACCGGACGGGCGCCGGGCAGCCAGCGGGCGGGCGCGCGGCCGGTGCCGCGGGCGGCGTCACGCCGAGCCTGTGGCCAGGCGATGCCACCGCGTCCGGCGACGGCGCCCGCGCTGGTGTCGCCGGAGAGCAGATCTCCCGCGCTGCGGTGGCCGGGATCGGCCGCGGCATGATCTCCAGCGGCGGAGGCGGCGGGCGGGGCGGCGGCGCCGCGCAGCGCGGCGCGGCACTGTCCGGCGGTGCGGCGGGCGGCGGCTGGCTGGCGGGCGTGCCCGCATCGCCGGAGCTTCTCGCCAAGGTCGCGGCGCTGCCGCCCGCCGACGAGTCACCGAACGTGGACGATGCTTTCGCTCGCGCGCCGGACCCGCATTTCACTCTGCGCAGGCTGCTGCGGCCGTTCGCGATCGCGCTGATCATCGGCCTGGTCCTGGATGGCCTGGACGCCATTGCCAGCACCGTGATGCCGCTACTGGTCCGCGGCGGCATCGACAACGGCATCGAGCGCCACGCGCTCAGCTTCAACGCGCGGCTCGACACGATCGTGCTGGTCTCAGTGATCGGGCTGGCCATTGTGCTCGGCGACTGGGCAGTGAACTGGGCGCAGACCATCGTGGTGGGCCGCAATGGCGAGCGCCTGCTCTACACGCTGCGGGTGAAGATCTTCGCTCACCTGCAGCGGCTCGGCCTGGACTTCTACGAGCGTGAGCTGACCGGCCGGATCATGACCCGGATGACCACCGACGTGGACGCGCTGTCGTCGTTCTTCCAGACCGGCCTGATCACGATGGTGAACTCGGTGCTCACGTTTTTCGTGGTGCTGGTCGTCATGCTGGTCATCAACGTGCGCCTCGGCCTCAGCCTCGCCACGCTGCTGCCCTTCCTGGTCGCGGCCACGGTGATCTTCCGCTACAAGTCCTCCCGCGCCTACACCGAGGCGCGCGAAAAGGTCAGCGTGGTGAACGCCGACCTGGCTGAGAACGTAGCGGGCCTGCGCCTGACGCAGGCCTACCGGCGGGAGCAGGTCAACGCCGACCGGTTCGCCGGGCTGTCCGGCGCCTACCGCACCTCCCGCCTGCGGGCCCAGCGGATGATCGCGCTGTATTTCCCGTTCGTGCAGGCGCTGTCCACCATCGGCGGCGCGATCGTGCTGTTCGCCGCGGCCAGCCAGATCCACAACGGCATGCTGACCGTCGGCAGTGTGATCGCCTACCTGCTCTATGTGGATTCGCTGTTCTCGCCCGTGCAGCAAATGTCGCAAGTGTTCGACGGATACCAGCAGGCAAACGTGGGCCTGCAGCGGATCAAGTCCCTGCTGCAGACGCCGACCAGTACGCCGGAGGCCGAGCACCCGATCCGGCCGGCCCGACTCCGCGGTGCGATCGACTTCCGGGACGTGCACTTCGGCTACCAGGGCCAGCGCCAGGAAGCGATCGGCGGCGTGACGCTGTCGATCGCACCGGGCGAGACCGTCGCGCTGGTCGGCCAGACCGGCGCCGGCAAGTCCACGCTGGTCAAGCTGGTCGCGCGATTCTACGACGTGACGGCCGGCCGGGTTGAGATCGACGGCACCGATGTGCGCGAGTTCGACTTGCCCGCCTATCGGCAGCAGCTCGGGGTGGTACCCCAGGAGCCGTACCTGTTCGCCGGCACGGTGCGCGATGCCATCGCCTACGGACGGCCGGCGGCAACCGACGCCGAGGTCGAGGCGGCGGCGCGGGGCGTCGGGGCGATCGAGATGATCTCCCGGCTGCCCGGTGGCTTCCACCACGAGGTGACCGAGCGTGGCCGCAACCTCGCGGCCGGCCAGCGACAGCTGATCGCGCTGGCCCGCGCCTACCTGGTGGACCCGGCGATCCTGCTGCTGGACGAGGCCACGGCCGCGCTGGACCTGGCGGCCGAGGCCGAGGTGAACCGGGCCACCGAGCAGCTGTCCGCGCAGCGGACCACGCTGCTGGTCGCGCACCGGCTGACCACCGCGGCCCAGGCCGACCGGATCGTGGTGATGGAGGCCGGCCGGATCGCCGAGGCCGGCACCCACGCCGAGCTGCTGGAGCAGGGCGGCAGCTACGCCCGGCTGTGGGCGGCGTTCACCGGAGAGGCCGAGCTTGTTGCCTAGAAATCACGAGGCACACGCCCGGTAGGACGAGTGGTATCCGGGCGGCGGGCTGCCGATCAGGTAACTGCCGCCATCCGGGACCAGGTACAGCGTGATCCGCCAGGTCGTGCAGGTCGTGCCGGTCTTGCTCTGGCCGGCTGCCTGGTGGCTGATGAACGACAGGCCGATCGCGAGGCCGCCTGCGGACGCCGGGGCCGCGCTGGTCAGCGTGGCGCG
>DASXMP010000124.1:0-142395 GCA_036495585.1 Streptosporangiaceae bacterium | reverse complement strand
GCCGGGGATGGTGAACCGGGTCACGCAGTGCAGGTCGGCCACCACCTCGCAGCGCGGCAGGGCGGCTAGCTCGGCCCAGCGCCAGACATGGTCGGCGCCGGTCCGGGTGGCCCCGCAGACGCGCAGATCCCAGGTCTGCGGGTCGAAGCGAGGGATCCGGCCGTAATGCAGCACCGGCCGCTTGCGCGGCACGTACTGGCCCGGCGGCAGCGGGTCGCGGCCGGGCCAGCCCGCCTCGCGACCGGCCTCAGGCGCACCGGTGTCCAGCTGGCTCATATTCGGCTGACCTGCTCCTTCCCGCAGCCGGGCCGGCTGCGATGCCGAGCTATCTTGCCACCAGTCCCGCACTGCCCCGGCCCCGGCAACCGGGTGACGGCGGCGGCCGCGCGGTGCGCTAGGCTACCGATCGTGCGTCGCGAGTTCTGGTTTGAGTATGGCTACCGCCCCGGCCCAGGGACGGTCGCCCGCCAGACGTTGCGCTGACGCGAGCGACATGAGTGAAAGCCCCGGGCCGATTCGGCCCGGGGCTTTCGTCGTGTCAGGGACGAGTGTCTTACCAGGAGAGGACCCGAGATGGTAGTGGTGATGGCCCCCGAGGCCAGCCAGGAGGACATCGACGCGATCGTCGAGCTGGTGCGCTCGGCCGGCGGTGCGGCGTTCGTCAGCCGCGGCGTGGAGCGCACGATCATCGGCCTGGTCGGCGACGTCGAGCAGTTCGGCGCGCTGAACCTGCGCAGCTACGCCGGCGTGGCCGACGTGGTGCGGATCTCCGTGCCGTACAAGCTGGTCAGCCGGGAGCATCACCCGAACCGGTCGGTGATCAGCGTCGGCGGGGTGCCGATCGGGCCGGACACGTTCACCGTGATCGCCGGGCCGTGCACGGTGGAGACGCACGAGCAGACCCTGGCCGCGGCCCGGATGGCCCAGGCGGCCGGCGCCTCGCTGCTGCGCGGCGGCGCGTTCAAGCCCCGGACGTCGCCCTACGCGTTCCAGGGCCTGGGCGAAGCGGGCCTGCGGATCCTGGCCGACGTGCGGGCCGAGACCGGGCTGCCGGTGGTGACGGAAGTGATCGACCCCGCGTCGGTCGACCTGGTCTCGTCGTACGCCGACATGCTCCAGATCGGCACTCGCAGCATGCAGAACTTCGCGCTGCTCCAGGCGGTCGGGTCCGCATCCCGGCCGGTGCTGCTCAAGCGGGGCATGAACGCCACCATCGAGGAATGGCTGATGGCCGCGGAGTACATCGCCCAGCGCGGCAACCTGGACATCGTGCTGTGCGAGCGGGGCATCAGGACCTTCGAGACCGCGACGCGCAACACGCTGGACATCAGCGCGGTGCCCGTTGCCCAGCGGCTGTCTCATCTGCCGGTGATCGTCGACCCGTCGCATTCCGGTGGCCGGCGGGACCTGGTGCTGCCGCTGAGCCGGGCGGCGATCGCAGCCGGAGCAGACGGGCTCATCATCGATATGCACCCCGACCCCGCCAGCGCGACGTGCGACGGGGACCAGGCGCTGACCGGTGATGATGTCAGCGAGCTTGCCGAGGCGGTCGCCACCTTGCCGAGGCTGCTCGGGCGGACTCTCACCCCGGCGCTCCAGCCAGCCGGAGCCCGGTAAGGCGGGCGCGGCGCGGCGGCTGCTCAGAGCCTGGCGACGGCCGGGATCACCCTGCTGCCGATGGCCTCCAGCGGGGTCAGGTCAAAGACATTAGCCACCGCGCCGATCGCCATCGAGAAGCCCAGCTCAGCCAGCGCGCCGAGCTCGTCCACGACCTGCGCGGCGCGCTCTCCCCGCTCGCCGACGTCGAACACATACAGGCAGGTCTTCTCGATCTCGTCGTAGTCGCGGCCCTCGGCCTCGCAGTGGGCCCGGAGCACGTCCAGCTTGCGTGCGAGCTCCGGGCCTGGGAACAGGTTGCAGGCCCGCGCATACCTGGCTACCAGGCGCAGCGTCTTTCGCTCGCCCGATCCGCCGATCATTATCGGCGGAGGTGGCCTGGTCACGGCCTGGGGCACGTCCAGCGTGGTGACGATCTTCCCGAGAATGCCTGGATGCCGATAGACGGCCCCGTGACAAGCGTCAGCAGCCGGGCTCGATTAGTGCACGCCGCGAGATAGCCAAGCGTCGTATAGGCCTCCAGCATTTCCCGCTCGGGTGGCCCGATTATGCCAATCTGGAAGAAGTGATCCATGACGCCAATGCTGTCGAAGCCGGCGACATCCGCCGTCCGGGCGACAGCCGCAAGCCTGCTGCCTAGCTGCTGCGGGTCACCGGCAGCAGTGAAATCTGGAATGCTGAAGGCCAATCCGCATGGCTGCATCACCTCGATGCCGAAGTTTGCCACAGTGCCCGGTCGAATGCGTGCGAAGGTCATGCCAACGAGACCTCGCTTTTCCAGGTATCTTGGACAAGGCTTGACCTTAACGTTGCGGGTCCGCGAACGTTAAGCCCGGATCAACGCGCGGAGAGATCGATGATCGCGATCCGCACCCTCGCTGCCGTGCTGGTGGCGGGCCTGGTACCGGCCGTGGCAATTGCCTGGCCGGCTGACCCGGTCACCGGCTGGCCGCCGCGGCATCCGGCAGGGACCGGGACAGGCACGATTGCGACGTCTGCCTTCCGGCTATCCGACCGCAAGCATTATGGCCAGCCAGCCAACGGGTCCGGTTATTCGGAGATCCTGACCACCGGCCGGGCCAGGGAGGCCTGGATATTCGGCGGCACCAATCCGGGCGGCCCCAGTTCGCCCGTAGCCGGGCAGTGGAATGGCAGCGCGTTCGTGGCCACCCCGCTGCCGCCCGGGCTGGGCGGATTCATCACCGACGCCGTCGCGGTGTCCGCTGACGATATCTGGGCAGCCAGTCAGTACGGTCAGTATGTCGTCCACTGGAATGGGCACCGGTGGAGCGTTGTGCGGCGCTGGACCACCGGCCAGATCACCGGGCTGACGGCACTATCGGCCCGCAATGTCTGGGTGTTCGGTGCTACGGAAGGTGGCACGCAGGGCGCCGGGACCTGGCATTTCAACGGCACGACGTGGACTCGCTATACCGGCGCGGCAAGCACCATCTACCGTGCTAGCGCGATGAGCAGCGCCGACATCTGGGCGATCTTCGCTACGCCGGTGGCGCAGTCCGTCAGGTGGTATCACCAGGGCCGGTGGCAGTCGGTGCCAGCCGGTCGCGCCCTGGCCAAGGTGCAACTGCACGACATCCTTGCGCTCTCCGACCGCGACGTGTGGGTGCTCGGCGCGCAGACCAGCAGACCGGGCGTGAGCAGTATGGTGCTCGCGCGGTGGAACGGCCGCGCCTGGTGGCGCGTGCCGATCAGCCTGCATGCCTGGCCGGGTCAGCTGGCCCCCGGCATCCATGGCGGCGTCCTGGTCACGGCGACCCCTGGCGGGGCGATGGCGGCCGGACTGATACTCACGGTTTCCCCGCGCGGCGTGCAGACGGTGACCCGGATTCAGTCCGCACAGGGCTCGGGGGTCAGTGACGCTGCCCTGATTCCTGGCGCGCGCGGAATCTGGGCGATCGGCGGCATTCTGACGGCGCAGGGCAGTGATGCGGCGCTGTGGACCGGGCAGCTCCCCCGCACCCGCCGGTCGGCGACCGACGACGACGAGTGACGGTCTGCCGGTTACCGGCTCGGGGTGTGCTCCTGCGCGGCAGCCGCCAGCTCCTCGGCCAGGTCCTCGGCGTCCAGCCTGGCCTCGATCCGGTGCAGGTCCTCGATCCGTGCCCTGGTCTCCACCTGGCGCGGGGTCAGCAGCGAGCAGCAGTCCTGGTCCGGCAGCTCGGAAATCCCCAGCGTGCCGATCCGGCGCGCCTCGGTCATGATCTCCGTCTTGTCCAGCCCGATCAGCGGCCGGAGGATAGGCAGCCGCACCGCGTCGTCCAGCGCGGTGATGTTCGTCAGGGTCTGGCTGCTGACCTGACCGAGCGAGTCGCCGGTCACCAGAGCGGTGGCCCGCAACCGGCGCGCCACTGCGGCGGCGGTCTTGAGCATGAGCCGTCGCTGCGCGACGATCTGCAGCCGCCCCGCCCCGGAGTTGGCGAGCCGCCGCTGCGCATTGCCGAAGGCCACCACGAACAGGCGGGAGTCCTGCTGGAACCGGTCCAGCTGACGTGTCAGGCCGTACGCCTTGTACACCGACTCCGGCCCGGTCAGCGGCATGCCGGAAAAGTGCAGGTAGCTGCACCGCAGGCCGCGGCGCATCATCCGGTAGGCGGCGACCGGAGAGTCGATGCCACCAGACATCAGCACCAGAGCGCGCCCGCTCATCCCGACCGGCAGCCCGCCTTGTCCCGCCCAGCCCTCCGTGAAGACGAACACCTCATGCTGGTCGACCTCGACGAAGACCGTGGTGTCCGGGCTCCGGAGGTTCACCGGGTAGGCGTACTCCTCCTGGATTGCCCTGCCGATCTGCACGGCCAGCTCGGCCGAGTTCAGCGGGAAGCGCTTGTCCCGCCGCCGGGCGCGGACCGCGAAGGAGCCGGGGCAGCCGGCGGCGAGCGCAACCGCGGCGGCGATCGCGGCCGCCGGCTCCTTCGCCACCCGGACCGCCCGGCAGACCCGCACGATCCCCATTACCTGCGTCATCCGCTCGGCGAGCAGGTCGACCGCGGTCTGCGCCGCCAGCTCATTGTGCTCGGCGCCAGCCACGCGCAAGACGATGACGCCCTCCCGCTGCCACACCCGGACGTCGGTGCCGAGATCCCGGACCGCGCGCCTGATGTTTTCGTGCAGCAGCCGCTCGAACTGCTGCCGATTGCGGCCCTTGAGCACGATCTCGCCGAGCTTCAGCAGCACGCATGGCTCGCGCAGCAGGGCAGGGGCCGCGTCATCGGCAGGACTCGCGACGGGTAGGGCTGACATCACCTCAGTTTGCCACCTCTGCTCCGGCCCGGTGAACGCCCGGCAGCACGCCGCACAGCAACCGGTTCTCGCCTCGCTGCCACAGCGGACCGATCTCGGTAAAGCCAGCCCGGCCGAGCGCGTCGACGTGCACGTGCAGGCGGCCAGACGGCGACCCGTGATGCTCGGATTCGACCTGCCGGGCTTGCCGCTGCGCATACAGGCTGGCCAGCGCGGGCTCCTTCGCAGCCGCCTCCCACCACCCGGTCCAGCTCTCCGGGTGACCGCCGGGGAAGCGCCGTCGCTCCTCGCGCTCGATCAGTGCCCGCCCCAGCCGGGCGAGCGTCGGCGTGTCGTCCGCATCCCGCATGTGGTCGCCGTTGAGGACGACGCCGCCGGGCCGTAGCGCTGCCGCAAGCTCGGCATACAACGCGGCGAGTGCAGGCTGGGGCAGCCAGTGCAGTGCCGTCGTGCTGACCGCCGCATCGGGCTGCCGGTCCAGGCCGAGCCCCGCCAGCCATCCCGGTGTGCGCAGGTCCGCGTCCGCGAAGCGCAGGCCGCGAACCTCACGCCAGGCGGACCGGCCAAGCGCAAGCAGCATCGGGTCGGCGTCGACGGCCACGACTCTCGCCGCCGGGAGCCGCCGCAGCAGCCGGACCGACAGCGAACCCGGGCCGGAGCCGAGGTCGAGGACCAGCGGGTCCGGCCGGCCAGCGGTCTCCTCGACTGCGTCGATGAGTGCCGTGAACCGGTCCTCCCGGTCTGGCAGGTAGGCCTGCTGCTGGCTATCCCACCGCTCGATCCAGGTCTGCGCCGTCGCCTGGCTGACCGCGAACTCGGACATGCATCCTCGATTCATCACCGTCGTATAAGGTTTTGGCAGTGACAACCTACCGGCGAGGACATAACTGGTCAAGTGAACTTTAACAGTCACGTGGACGCTGTGGTCTCGGTTGCGGTCAGCCTCGTGAACGTGCTGACGCCAGGCGAGTCTCGCGGCCACCGCTACCAGCCGCCGGGCGGCCAGGAAAAGCAGGCAGCCGTCACCGGCGCGCTGCGGGCCGGCCAGCCTGCCGCCAGGCTTGTCACCGCCGCCGAGGCCGCCGATTTGACCGAGACCGCCGCGCAGCTGCGCGCGGTCTTCGACGCCGTCGACGCCGGCCACGTCGATGCCGCGGCCAAGCAGGTGAACGCCCTGCTCGCTGCCACCGGCGCGCACCCGCAGCTGGACCGCCACGACGGCGAGCCCTGGCACCTGCACTTCCACGGACGCACAGACTCACTGGCCGACGGGTGGGCGGCTGGCTGCGCCACCGGACTCGCGGTGGTCCTCGGCACCGACCTCTACGACCGCCTCGGCGTCTGCACCGCGCCGCGCTGCGACCGGGTTTACGTCGACGTGTCCCGCAACGGCACTCGCCGGTTCTGCTCGACCGCCTGCCAGAACCGGGTCAAGGCCGCCGCGTTCCGGGCCCGCCGCGGCTGATCAGGACTTAGCTGAGGCGGATCAGGTGCAGCTGGCCGGACTCGGCAGTCAGCACTGCCGGGTCGGGTCCGAGCAGCCCCGCGCCCGGATCGGACAGCCCGCCGCCCGGCAGTACCAGATGGCTTTGCTCCGTTCCGGACGCCGGATTGATGCGCTCCACCACCGAGCACTCGGTCTGGCTCTGGCAGCCGAGTCCCAGCAGGCCCGCAGCAGTAGCGGCGATGGACACGACCTGGGGCGCGGTTACGGTCCGTCCGAGGACCGGGCCCCGGCCCGCGGCTGGCCTGAATTCAGCGAGCTTCGTCCCGCTCAGCAGCAGCACCCGGCCGTCGGCCACGGCGGGCGTGCCCAGCAGCTCGGAGGTGGCGCCCTGCCGTGAGACGCCGGACGGGCTCGCTGCCGAAGGCTCCCACTCGAACATCGCCGAGGTGCGGCCGTCGTTGACTGCATTCACGAAGAACGCGTCCGGCCCGTCGGCGGCTAGGGTCCCCACGCCCATGACCTGAGACACCACCGAGGGCCTGGCAGCCTTCGCCGGGACCACGTACAGAGTGGCGTTCTCCACGCCGCTCTGATCGGTGGCAAAGCAGGTCCACACCCACACGGTGCCGTCACTGGTCACGGCGCCAGCGCTAGTGACCGCTGCCGGGGAGGCCGTCAGCGGCCATCGGCCTGTCCTGGCCCCGCTCGACCGGTTGTAGGCAATCAGCGCAGTCTTGGTGACCACGTACAGCGTCGTCGAGTCGGCGGTCATCGCCAGGACCGTAGCGCTCGGGTGCAGGGCCACGGCCGGCCGGCTGTCACCGTCGATGACGTAGATCACTCCGCCGGACACGTAGAACACCGCGCCGTCCGGTGCCTCGGTGGCGACCACGGTCGCCGGGCTGGTGTAGGCGGCACCGAGATTGATGTCGGCCGCGACCGCCAGCGGTGCCTGCGTCGAGACGACCGGCTGCGTAGTCGCACCGGGGGTGCCGCTTGCACCCGGGCTGGCCGCGGCCACCGACGGTGTGCTGCCAGTCGCGCCCGCTGTGCTCCCTCCGGATGGTCCGCCCGAGGAGCCGCTGCCAGATCCCGAGCATCCAGCCGCCAGCACGGCGAGCGCGCAGGCCGCCGCCACGAGCACAAGCCGGCCACAGCGTCCGAGGCGCCTGCCGTCAGCCAAAGAAGACCTCCGCCTCCGCGTACCGCTCCTGCGGGACAAGCTTCAGTTCGGCGGTCGCCTCGGCGAGCGGCACCCGGACGATGTCTGTGCCCCGCAGCGCCACCATCGAGCCGAACGCGCCGGCGGCCACCGCATGGGTCGCCTGCACGCCGAATCGGGTGGCTAGCACCCGGTCGAACGCGGTGGGCGTACCGCCGCGCTGAATGTGGCCCAGTACGGCCACGCGGGCTTCCTTGCCGGTGCGCCGCTCGATCTCCTCGGCCAGCAGATGGCCGATGCCGCCGAACCGAGTGTGGCCGAACTCGTCCAGCTCCTGCCGGCCGACCGCCTCGTCAGCTGACTTCGGATGGGCGCCCTCGGCGACCACCACGATTGGTGCGTACTGGCTGCGGAACCGGTGCTCCACGTACTCGCAGACCTGCTCCAGATCGAACGGCTTCTCCGGGATCAGGATCACGTTCGCGCCCCCCGCCATGCCGGCGTGCAGCGCAATCCAGCCAGCGCTGCGGCCCATCACCTCGACGATCAGCGCCCGGTGGTGGCTCTCCGCCGTCGTGTGCAGCCGGTCAATCGCCTCCATCGCGATGTTGACGGCGGTGTCGAACCCGAACGTGAAGTCCGTGGCACCGAGATCATTGTCGATGGTCTTGGGCACGCCGACCACCTTGCCGCCGGCCTCATGCAGCTTGCTGGCCGCGCCGAGGGTGTCCTCGCCGCCGATCGCGATCAGCGCGTCAACGCCCAGGCTGTCCAGATTCTCCAGCACCCGCTCGATCCCGGACTTGCCGTCAATAGTGTTGGACGCTGACGCCGGGTTGGTCCGCGACGTGCCAAGGATCGTGCCGCCGCGCGGCAGGATGCCGCGCACGGTGGCAACGTCCAGCACCACCGTGTCGCCCTCTAGCGGACCACGCCAGCCGTCCCGGAAGCCGATGAATTCCATCTCATGCTCGGCCATGCCAGTTCGCACGACCGCGCGGATGACCGCATTTAGCCCGGGGCAGTCGCCACCCCCGGTGAGGACTCCGACGCGCATTGCCTGCTTCCTCTCAAGTCTCTAAGCCTCACACTAGTGCCCATGACCGTTCTGGCGATTGACGCCGGCACCACGGGCGTGACGGCACTCATGGTTACCGCCGAAGGCAGCGTAGCGGGTCGCGGATACCAGGAATTCCGTCAGTATTTCCCGCAACCCGGCTGGGTCGAGCACCTGCCCGAGAGCATCTGGCAGGCGACGCTGGCCGCATGCTCCCAGGCGCTGGCGGCGGCGGGCGGCCAGGAGAGCCGCCCGGCCGTCAGCTGTGTGGGCATCACCAACCAGCGCGAGACCGCGGTCGTCTGGGATCGCGCGACGCTGGCGGCGCCGCGCCGGGCCATCGTCTGGCAGGACCGGCGCACCGCACCCATCTGCGACCGGCTGCGTGCGGCCGGGGCCGAGCCGCGCGTTTCCGAGCTGACTGGCCTGCGGCTCGACCCCTACTTCACCGCGACCAAGCTCACCTGGCTGGCGGAGAACGACCCCTCGGTCTGGGCTGGCG
The DNA here is from genome assembly GCA_036495585.1 of Streptosporangiaceae bacterium. Taxonomy (GTDB): domain Bacteria; phylum Actinomycetota; class Actinomycetes; order Streptosporangiales; family Streptosporangiaceae; genus JAJYUU01. The sequence continues at coordinate 133,349 of DASXMP010000124.1, read as the reverse complement.
TCACCGACGGGTCGCTGGCCGTCGGCACCGTGGACGCTTACCTGATCGCTCGGCTGACCGGCGGGCGGCGCCAGGTCTGCGATGCCTCCAACGCGTCCCGCACGCTGTTGTTTGACATCGAGGCGGGCCAGTGGTCGGCGGAACTGTGCGAGCTATTCGGCGTGCCACCGCATGCCCTCCCGGAGGTGGTGCCGTCGACCGGGGTAGCCGGCCACACTGACCCGGCCGCGTTCCTCGGCTTGTCGGTTCCGGTCGCGGGGATCGCCGGCGACCAGCAGGCGGCGCTGTTCGGCCAGGCATGCTTTGCCCCAGGCACTGCCAAGTGCACGTACGGCACGGGCTCTTTCGTGCTCGCGAACACGGGCCCGTCGATCGTCAGGTCGTCGGTCGGCTTGCTTTCGACGGTCGCCTGGCTGGAGCCGTCCGGCGAGCTGACTTACGCACTGGAGGGCTCGGTGTTCGTCACCGGGGCGGCAATCCAGTGGCTGCGTGATGGCCTCGGCTTGCTCGATAACGCCGCCCAGAGCGAGGCTCTGGCCCGGTCGGTGCCAGATTCCGGTGGCGTCGTGTTCGTGCCAGCGCTCACCGGCCTCGGCGCGCCGGACTGGGATCCCGCCGCCCGCGGCGCCATGTTCGGCCTGACCAGGGGTACCACCCGGGCTCACCTGATCCGGGCCGCACTGGAGGCGATCGCGTTCGAGGTTCGTGATGTGTATGACCTGATGGCCGAGCCGATCGCCGCAATTGATACCGGGAACGGTTCAGTCTCCTCCCCCGGCAGCACATCGCCGCGCAGCCGTCCCGCGCTGCGCGTCGATGGCGGAGCCAGCGCAAACGGCCTGCTCCTGCAGCTGCAGGCAGATCAGCTCCAGATCCCGGTGGAGCGGCCGGTGGTGGCAGAGACGACCGCACTCGGCGCGGCGTTCCTGGCTGGCCTTGCCGTCGGTGAGTGGTCAGGCACGCGCGAACTGGCCGCCACCTGGCAGCTGGACGAGCGCTTCATCCCGGCAGCCAGACAGGACGGCGACTACGCACGCTGGCGGAAAGCCGTCGAGCGGACCAAGGGCTGGGCGCACTAGTCACCGCCGCCACCATCGTCGCCGCCACCACCGTCGCCGCCGCCTCCGTCCCCGCCATCTCCTCCGTCCCCGCCTCCGCCGCCATCGTCCCCGCCGTCGTCACCACCCTGGTTGTCGTCGGCTCCCGAGCCCGGGTCGCCATAACCATCGCTTGAGCTGTCGTCCGCGATCTGCGTGCCTGCTGCGTTCAGGCCTGCCTTTGCGCCGCTGACTTCGTCGCCATTGGAATCCAGGTACTCGGCGGTCGGCGCTTCCTGGCCGATCTGCTGCGAGTACTGCTCGTCGAATGACTGCATGTACGACTGGTAGCCGGATCGTGCATCCGGTGCCACGAACGTGCCGGTGTAGTAACCCGAGCTATAGAACGGGTAGTAGAGGATCAGCCAACTGGACGGCATTGGTGCCGGCACGCTCGTGGAGGCGCAGTCGCCGGCGCGCTTCAGCTGGCTGGCCTCGGCGCGCGACCGGACGTAGTAGCACCTGGCGCCCTGGCCGAAGGACCTCGGGAGCACCGGCCGCACCATGCCGCGATTGGCGACAATGGCGATGACGACGACTCCGGCCACGATCAGGACGAGATATGTGCCCAGCCAGTACCGCCCGACCAGGCGGCCACGCCCCCGAGTTGCCACGCAGACATTGTGCGGTCACCTGGCGGGTCGGCGACAGGCCTAAACCCCGGCGTGTTCGGACGAATCGTCCGAGCCGCTGCCGCCTGAGTGGTGCGGGATGCCGGCCGGCTTGCCCTTGACCCGCGCCTTCGCATCCTGCGCGTACTCGTCGACGTACTCCTGTCCGGACAGCCGCATCACCTCGTACATGATCTCGTCGGTGATCGCGCGCAGCACGATCTGATCTTGCTCAAGGCCGTAGTACCGGGAGAAGTCGAGCGGCTTGCCGAACCGGACCCCAGGTCGCACATGCAGCCGTGGCGCCAGCTTGCCGGGCGGCTGGAATTCGAACCCGCCGATCATGGCCGTCGGCACCACTGGTGCCCTGCCCTCGAGCGCGAGCCTGGCGACTCCGGTCTTGCCGCGGTAAAGCCTGCCGTCCGGCGTGCGGGTGCCCTCCGGGTAGATGCCGAGGACCTGGCCGGCCGCGAGGACCCGCAATCCTGTGCGCAGCGCGCGCTCGCTCGCAGCGCCACCGGTCCGGTCCATCGGGATCTGGCCAAGTCCGGCAAAGAATGCCTTGCTGAGCAGGCCTTTGATACCGCGGCCGGTGAAGTATTCGGCCTTGGCCAGGAAGATCACCTTGCGTGGCAATGCCAGCGGCGCGAAGAAGTGGTCGGAGAAGGACAGGTGATTGCTGGCCAGGATCACCGGGCCTTCGCGAGGCAGGTTCTCAGTCCCCTGCGCCCACGGCCGGAAGATCAGCCGCATGGGCAGGATGATGACCACTTTCATGATCCAGTAGAGCAACGGCCTACCTCAGCTCGGACGTTCCCGCATGATCGCAAGCGTGCCGCGATGCGCGCCGCCGCGCAAGTAAAGCACGTGCTCCCCGCCAGCCCGGACGTGCTGAGGTTGGCAAGGCCAATAGGCCTGGTTCCCCCGGATGTGCGGCCCATGCGCGGCCAGTCACGCTGGCCGATTTCATGGCCGCCAACCTGGTGCCGGCATGGCGCAACGCATGCGACTATTTGCAGATGAGGCAAGTCAGCCGCGCCGTGACCAGGCGAGGCCGAACTGCGCATCCAGCCGCGTGGCGGGGAAGGAACAGTCCATGCCAGTAATGCCAGGCGCCGAGGCCTTCCGGCACGCGGGCGGGCCGACCGGAGTCCTGCTCTGTCACGGCTTCACCGGCAGCCCGCAGTCGCTGCGCCCCTGGGCCGAATACCTCGCCTCGGCCGGCCTCAGCGTCTCGCTGCCGCGGCTGCCGGGGCACGGCACCACCTGGCAGGAGATGGCCAGAACCCGCTGGGAGGACTGGTTCGCCGAGGTTGACCGCGCCTTCGACGAGCTGCGCGCCACCTGTGACCAGATGTTCGTGATGGGCCTGTCGATGGGCGGCTGCCTGGCGTTGCGGCTCGCGGAACTGCGCGGCCCGGCGGTGGCGGGACTCGTGCTGGTCAACCCCTCGCTCACCGCCGATACCAAGCTGTTTGTCCTCGCGCCCGTGCTCAAGCTCGTGGTCCCTTCGCTGAAGGGCATCGCCAGCGACATCAGCAAGCCAGGCGCCGCGGAAGCCGGGTACGACCGGGTGCCAGTCAAGGCCGCGGCCACCCTGCCGGGCCTGTGGCGGATAACGCAGCAGCACCTGGGCGAGCTGACTCAGCCGATCCTGGTGTTCCGGAGTAAGACCGATCACGTGGTCGGGCCGGCCAGCATGCGGCTGCTGACACAGGCTGTGCCGGACAGTCAGCTGGACGTCAGGGAACTGGCCGACAGTTATCACGTGGCAACGCTCGACAACGACGCCGAGGCAATATTTGCCGGCAGCCTGAAGTTTGTTCTGGCGCACGGCGGTCAGCAAGACAGTCACGAGCACGGCAGTGAGCTGCAGGGCACGGAGCCAGCGGGCGGGGATTGACGGCGCATGAGCGGACCCGGGGACATCGGCGGAGAGGTCAGCGGCGACGAGGCTGCCTGGCGTGACATCGTTGCGCACTATGACGCCGCCGAAGACACCGGCGGAGAGGCGGCACCGTGGCCGGCTCGGGAGGATCTGCCCGACGCGGCCGGCAGCACGCCGGGGAGGGTTGCCGACCGCACCAGGGTGATCCGACCGTCGGCCGACGGCCTTCAGTATGCTGCCGACGGCCAAGCCGAAGCCGGCCGGGCCGAGACGGGCCAGACCGGGACCGGGCAGACCGGGACCGGGCAGACCGGGACCGGGCAGGCCAGGGCTGGGCAGACCGGGACCGGACAGGCCAGGGCTGGTCAGGCCGGGGCTGGGCAGAGCGCGGCCGAGTCGGAGGAAGCCCCCGCGGACGAGCGCTACATCCCGCCGCCATTGCCGCCACCAGCCAAGCTCGATTCCCTGGCCAAGGCGGCGTGGGTCGCGGTCATCTGCGGACCCGCTTACCTTCTGATCGGCACGTTCCTGCAATGGAGCATCCCGGGCATCGCGGCCTTCGCCGCCGTCGCGGCCTTTATCGGCGGTTTTGTCGCGCTGGTGGTCCGGCTTGGCGACCGGCCCAGGCGGGATGATGACGACGACGGGGCCGTCCTGTAGGGCGATAGGCCACGAATGCCCGGTTCATCTGGTCAGTGACGAGGCCGGAAAGGTCAGGCCATCCTGGCTAGCTCGGCCGCACCAATGAGACCGGCGTCGGGGCCAAGCTCAGCCAGCCTGATATCGGCAAATTCGCGATGCGAGCCACCGGTCAGATGATCGGCGTAGGCCGCCCGGGCCGGGCCGAGCAGCAGGTCGCCGGCGTCCGAGACGCCGCCACCGACGACGAAGCAGCCGGGGTCAAGGATCGCGGCCATGTCGGCGAGGCCGGCACCCAGCCAGCTGCCGACGATCTCAAAGCAGCGCAGTGCAGCCGCGTCGCCGTCCCTGGCCGCGGTGGTGACCGCTGGCCCGTCGATCCCCTCGGCGGTGCCGCCGCCCAGCTGGATCAGCCGGACTGCCGAGGCGGGTGACCGCCTGGCGAAGTCCCGCGCCTCAGCGACCAGCGCGCTCCCGCTCGCATACTGCTCCCAGCAGCCCCGGTTGCCACAGCCGCACAAGCGGCCGTCGGGCACTACTCGGTAGTGGCCAGGTTCTCCAGCTGCGCCCCAGCGACCGCGGTACAGCCGACCGTCCAGCACCAGGCCCGCACCGATGCCCGTGCCGACCGTGATGAGCAGCACGTGCTCCTGACCTCTGGCTGCGCCGAGAGTGGTCTCGGCCCAGGCGGCCGCGTTGGCGTCGTTCTCCACCACCACGGTGCGCCCGATGCGAGCCTCGACCTGCTTCTTGACCGGCTCGCTGCGCCAGGCCAGGTTCGGGGCAAACAGCACGGACGACCGCGTCTGATCCACGAACCCAGCGGCGCCGATTCCGACTGCGTCGACCTCGTACGCGGCCAGCAGCTCGTTCACCGCGCTGGCGATAACCTCAATGGTGTCGTCGGGGCTGGCGGCCGGAGTGAACCTCTTGGTCTTCTCGACGATCTTTCCGCCGTCGTCGACGACCCCGGCGGCTACCTTGGTGCCGCCGACGTCAACCCCGATCGTCAGGCCCATGATCCTCCGTAGTCGGGCTGCCCGGCTGGCCGGTGGCTTGCTCGCTCGCGCCAGGCTGGCCGGTGGCTTGCTCACTCGCGCCAGGCTGGCCGGTGGCTTGATCGCTTGCACCCGGCTGGTCCGTGCCCTGCTGGCGAGCCCCTTGCTGGCTACTCCCCTGCTGGCGAGTCCCCTGCTGGCTACTCCCCTGCTGGCCGGAGCCGGCCGCGCGGGTCAGCATCGAGTCCAGCGCACCGATCGCATCCTGCACCGCAGCCGCGACAACATTCCCGGCCCCAGACAGCTGGCCGCCCAGGCTCGGACCGGATTCACGCATCTGCCGCGCAGCCCGGCAGATCGGACACCACTGGCATTCTGGCGCCTCCCCTACCTCTGGCGGCACCTCGGTCGTCGCCGCGTCCCACACGTCAGCGTTGTCGTTCCGGCCGCCGCCGAAGGTGCGGCGGACCTGACCGCCTATCTCCTTGCGCATGTTCCGGGCGCTGGAGCGTAGCAGCCAGCGCTGGAATTCGGTCAGCATGTCACCGCCCCCGCCGTTCTGCCGCGAAGGGCCCTGCTCCGTCATCGGTGTCACCTTCTCCTGGACCTCGGCGTCCCGCTTGTTCAACACTGCCGCGGTCAGCGGCGTTCCGCTTGCTGCAGTGTTTCTGCCCTCGACCGCAGGCCCTTGAGCGCCGTATCGATGATGCCCTTCTCAGCCCGGCGCCGCAGCAGGCCGGGCAGGCCGATCCTGGTACCGACCGCGAGCTCATAGCGCACCCTCGTGCCGGGTCCCTCGTCGGTGAGCAGGTACGCACCGGACATCTCGGTCACCATCGTGCCCGGTTCGGCCAGGTTCCAGCGGACGCCGTCGTCACCCTGCCAGTCGTAGGCGAGCACATAGCTGTCCTTGATTACCCCGGCGTCCAGGACAAAGCGCACCTGCTCCGGGTTGCCGCCGTCAAGCCCCGCCTGAACCACCTCAGTGCTGCGCACACCAGTCGCCCAGTCCGGATAGGCCGCGAAGTCCGAGATCACCCCCATGATCGTGGACCGCGCTGCCGTCACCACGATACTGGCCGCGGTCTTATCCGCCATGGCCCCCGACCCTACCGTCAGTCCCATTGCAGGGCGTAGGGCATCCCGAGCGCCCGGAAATGACCGACATTGATGCATTCCGTCGAGCCGATCCGGATCCGGCTCTGCCTCGGCTGGTGCACGTGCCCGAACAGCAGGTACCGGGGCCTGGTCCGCTGGATCGCCGCGAGCAGCGCCTCACTGCCTCGCTCCATCCGCCGGGCCACCGTGTCGTAGAGCAGGTCGGGCACGGCCGGCGGGATATGCGAGCACAGCACGTCCACCGAGCCGACCGCCTCTACCTTGGCCGCGAACTCCTCATCGGCGATCTCGTTGGGCGTCCGGTATGTAGTCCGCAGCCCGCCGCCCACAAAACCGAAGGTCCAGCCGTCGAGCTCAACGCGCTCTCCGTCCAGCACTCGCTGGCCGGGCCGGACGTGCGCACTCCCGAGCCGCGGGATGTCCACGTTGCCGAAGGTCAGGTAGGACGGCACCGGCATAGCGGCGAACAGCTCGGCGTACTGGCGCGAGACTGCGGCCTCGATATGCTCCCGCGGGTCCCCGCCGAGACCTGCCCATAGGCTGGCCGACATCGTCCGCGCTTCGTCAAACCGCTGCGCCGTCCGCAGCTCGACCAGGCGCCGGGCCTGATCAGCGCCGAACAACTCGGGGAAGATGCCCTGGCTGTGGTCGGCGTAGTCAATGAAGAGAAGCAGATCGCCGAGGCAGATGAGCGCGTCGGCGCCGCTCCCCGCCTGGCGCAGGGCATCGGCACGCCCGTGTACGTCGCTCACCACATGGACCCGCATCCACCTACAGTAGGGCGATGGACGATGGCGGACGATAACGTGCAGGGAACATCGGATCGGAACGTGGCAGGCAGTGGAGGCTCCGTGCTTGAGTTTGGAATCCCGGCGCTGATCGAGATCCCCGATGACGCCTCCCTGGCCGATGTTGTCTTCAGCCGCGCAACCGCGACCCCGGACGAGGCCGTGCTGCGCCGCAAGACCGGGGAGAGCGGCTGGCAGGACGTCACCGCCGAGGAGTTCAGGACTCAGGTCGTCGCCCTCGCCAAGGGCCTGATCGCAGCCGGGATCGGCGCCGGGGACCGAGTGGCCCTGATGTCGCGGACGCGGTATGAGTGGACGCTGGCCGACTATGCGATCTGGACGGCCGGCGCGGTGACCGTCCCGGTCTACGAGACCTCATCTGCCGAGCAGGTCGAATGGATCCTGTCCGATTCGGGCGCCCGGGCTGCCATCGCCGAGACCGACCGGCACGAGGAGATCATCGCCGGCGTCCGTGGTCAGCTCCGCGAGTTCGGCCAGCTCTGGCGAGTCGACAGCCTGGACAAGCTGGCGGCCAGCGGACGAGACGTCTCTGACGACGAACTGCGGCAGCGCAAAGCCAGCCGCAAGGCCGCCGACCTAGCCACGATCATCTACACCTCCGGCACCACGGGCCGACCCAAGGGCTGCGAGCTGACTCATCGGAATCTGCTGTCGGCGGTCCGCAACGCGATGCACGGCGCGCTCCCGGAGATCTTTGAGCAGACCGGCGGATCGACGCTGCTGTTCATGCCGCTGGCGCACGTGTTCGCCCGGATCATCGAGGTCGGCTGCCTGGAAACCGGTGCGGTGCTCGGGCACTGGGCCGACATGGGCAGTGTGGCCGAAGGACTCCACGAATTCCGGCCCACGTTCTTGCTTGCCGTGCCTCGAGTGTTCGAGAAGGTCTTCAACACTGCGCAGCAGCAGGCCTCCGCCAGCCCGGCGAAAGCCCGGATCTTCGCGGCCTCGGTAGACACCGCCGTCGCCTACAGCCAGGCCCTCGACTCGGGCGGTCCGGGCGTCGGTCTGCGGCTGCGGCACGCCATGTTTGACCACCTGGTCTACGGCAAGCTGCGGGCAGCCATCGGTGGCCGGGTCGAATACGCCGTCTCCGGCGGCGCACCGCTCGGCGAGCGGCTCGGCCATTTCTTCCGCGGGGTTGGCGTGACGGTGCTCGAGGGCTACGGGATGACCGAGACGTCGGCTGCGGCCGCTGTCAACAAGCCAAGCCGCAACAAGATCGGCACGGTCGGGCAGCCGCTACCGGGCACCAGCGCGAAGATTGCCGACGATAGCGAGATCCTGCTGCGCGGCGGCATCATCTTCGATGGCTACTGGCACAACGACGGCGCCACCGCGGAGACGATGGACGCGGAAGGCTGGCTGCACACCGGTGATCTCGGCTCGCTGGACGATGAGGGCTTCCTGCGAGTTACCGGCCGCAAGAAGGAGATCATCGTGACGGCGGGCGGCAAGAACGTCGCGCCTGCGGTGCTGGAGGACCGACTGCGGGCTCATCCACTGATCAGCCAGTGCATGGTGGTCGGAGATGGCCGGCCCTTTATCGCCTGCCTGATCACGCTCGACCCTGAGACGCTGGAGCACTGGAAGCAGCAGCACGGTAAGCCGGCTACCGCGACCCCGGCCGACCTGGCGGACGATCCTGACCTGGTTGCCGACCTGCAGGCCGCGGTGGACGACGCCAATAAGGCAGTCTCCCGGGCCGAGTCGATACGCAAGTTCCGCGTGCTGCCATTCGACTTCACCACGGACAATAGTTACATCACGCCATCGCTGAAGGTGAAGCGGGCGGTCGTGGCCAAGGATTTCGCCGCCGACATCGACGCGCTCTACACCCGCTAGCCCCAGCCGCCGGGCGGGGCTGGGCAGTCAGGGCGGAGAACAGATGGCTGCCCAGCCGGGCCGACGCCCGTCTTGCCCCGGCTATCGGGCGAGAGTTCCAGCCAGGATTTGCTGCAATCGGTCCGAAACTAGATCCCAGGTCCACTCCCGGTCTACCCAGGAATGGCCCTTTTCGCCCATGGCGACAGCTCCAGCGGGATCGGCCAGCAAGGCAGTCAGCCTCGCCGCCAGGGCCGCCACGTCCCGGCCTGGCACCACGTAGCCGGTCTCGCCCTCGAGAATCGCATCCGGGGCGCCACCTGAGTCCCCGCCGATGACAGGCAGCCCGGTCGCTGACGCTTCCAGGTAGACGATGCCGAGGCCCTCCACATCCAGGCCCGCGCGGCGGGTCCGGCAGGGCATGGCAAAGATCGTGGCCGCGTCGTAGTAGGCCGGCAGGTCCGCCGCGCTTACCGGGCCGGTGAACAGCACCGAGTCGGCCACGCCGAGGCTGGTCGCCAGGCGTTCCAGCCGACCCCGATCCGGACCGTCGCTCACCAGCATGAGCAGCGGGTCGACGCCGGCGGCGCGGCCAGCCAGCACGTGCGGCCAGGCCCGGATCAGCATGTCCTGGCCCTTGCGCGGCACCATGCGCGAGATACAGGCGACGACCGGCCGCTCCGGCGCGATGGCCAATCGCCGCCGGACGTCCGCGCCGCCTGCGCCAGGCCGGAACTGCCCGGGGTCCACTCCGGGCGTCAGCTTCACCATCCGGCTCGCGGCGGCCGGTGACAGCGCCCTGGCGAGCCGGATCCGGAAGTACTCGGCCAGGTAAGTGAGTACGTCGGTCTCGTCACCGATCCGGCGCAGCAGCCAGCTGGCCCCCGGCAGCGCGGCCCAGCCAGCCTCGTGGCCGTGCGTCAGTCCCACGATCCGCCGCGCTCCGGCCCGCCGCAGCCGCGGCGCGAGCAGGCCAAGCGGAGCGGCCGCGCCGAAGAGCACCGTGTCACAGCCGTGCTCAGCCAGCAAGGCCGCTGCCCGGGCGCCAACCGAGCGCGATGGCAGCATCAGCGAGGTGCGATGCCGGACGACCGGAAACGGCTGCCGTGCGTCGAACTCCGCGGCGCCCTGCCAGGCGGGCGCGTAAACCACCACGCCATCAGCGGGCAGCCGGAGCGCCAGCGCGTGCACGAACGACTGAATCCCGCCGCGGCGCGGCGGGAAGTCGTTGGTGACGATCAGGACCTTTCGCACTCCGTCGGCAGTGCCAGCGTTGCTGGCACTGCCGACCCTGCTGTCCGTACTTGAGCTGCTGTCCGTACTGCCGATGCTGCCCATCTCCCCCGAGGCTAGCTGCTGGCTAGGGCCGGACCGCACCGTCCAGGTTGGTCTTGTACCAGCCGCTGAACGAGACTAGCTGCACGTCCTCCCCGGTGTGCGGCGCGTCGATCAGCTGATTGTTACCCACGTAGATGCCCACGTGACCGGCGTCGAGGAAGACCAGGATGTCACCGGGCTGCAGGTTGCTGGTACTCACGTGCGGCAGCTGGTCCCACTGCTCCTCGCTGGTCCGCGGGATGGATACGCCCGCCGAGGCCCACGCCTCCATAGTGAGGCCGGAGCAGTCGTAGCCGTCGGCGCACGGGCCCGTACCACCGAAGACGTAGGGGCAGCCGAGCCGGGCGTAGGCGAATGCCACTGCCTTGCCGGCCTGGGTCGTAGTCGCGATCGGGTCGGTCGCCTTGGTCGTCCCGCCGCCGCCCACCAGGTCGGTCTGCTGCGCCGGGGTCAGCTGGGCCAGCAGTGTCTGCTCCTGGCTCACCAGCTTGTTCATCTGGGTCTTGCGCTTGGCCAGGCTCGACTTGAGCTGGAGGATCCCGGTTCTGGTCCGCTCGGCCAGCTGCTGCGCCGTGGTGAGCTGCTTGGCTGCGGCCAGGAAGTCGTTGATCTGTGCAGCGTTCGAGGCGGACAGCTCCTCGAGGATCGAGGACTGGTCCAGAATCTGCTGCGGCTTGCCGGAGGTCAGCAGCGCGATCGAGGCGTTCAGGTTGCCGTCCTCGTACGCGGTGACGGCGATCCGGCCGATCTCCTTGCGCAGGTCGTTGAACCTCGTGTTAAAGGCAGACTCCTGCTTATCTACCAGCGAGAGCCGCTTGTTGGTGGTGGCGAGTTGCTCCTGCACCTGGTCGAACTGCTGGTCCAGCTTCTGCGACTGCGACTCGAGCTTGGCAAGCTTGGCGCGGACCTGGCTGACTGTCGGCTTGGAAGCGGCACCGGCGCTGCCCGCGATGCCAACCAGCAGGCCGGTGATGAAAACCGAGACAGTCACTACCGCGACACGTTGCCTGACGATCCTGCGAACCGACGGCGGCGTATGCACCTGCGTGACACGCTCCTTCTTCCACTGTCGGCCTACCGGGTCAGCTGACGGGTTCGGGCCGTGGAAGGCGCCCTACGATCCGGCCAGAGCCGGCCGATTCACCCCTGGCGGTGCCACTCCTGCGCACCGCCGATGGGTCCCCGGTTCTCCCGCTGGCGCCACGCCAACTTAACGGCACTGTGCCAACTCTATGGAGATTCGGCAGCTGCCGCCCGCCGCCGCCGGATGGCGGCTGCTTAGCGATGCGGCTCGTTGCACGAGAGTAGTGAAGTTACGAAGGTGGATTCAACCACTTCGCGCATTCTCAAGGGAACGCGTCGCGCCCGCGAGCGCGGCGCGCCTGCCTCGGACTGTCGGTACCTGGTCCTACCGTGAGACCGTGATCGAAGCGCTCGCGGGCCTCAGCCTGGTAGTGGTCGATGTCGAGACCACTGGGTGGCTGGCCGACGGCGCCGAGCTCACCGAGATCGGCGCGGTGCGCCTCCGCGGGGCCCAGCTGACCGGCGAGTTCTGCTCGCTCGTCCGGCCCGGAGCCCCCATTCCCGAGGCCATCACGGTGCTCACCGGCATCACCGACGACATGGTCAGCCGCGCGCCGCTCACGGCGCCCGCGCTGCGGGCTTTCCTCGCCTTCGCCCGCGGCTGCGTCCTGGTGGCGCACAACGCGCCGTTCGACGTCGGATTCCTGACCACGGCCTGCGCGGCGAGCGGCGTGGCGTGGCCGCCCCGAGCGGTGCTCGATACCGCGGTGCTGGCCCGCCTTGTGCTCGGCAGACAAGACGTCCCCGACTACCGGCTGTCGACCCTGGCCAGGTACTTCGGCACCCGGACGGAGCCGTGCCACCGGGCGCTAGCCGACGCGAAGGCGACCGGCGAGATCCTGACCGGCCTGCTGGACCTGCTGGCGGCCAAGCGCACTACCCGCAGGCGTACTGCCCCCAGGTGCCCAGGCCCCAGCTGCACTGCCCCCAACTGCACTGCCCCCAACTGCACTGCCCCCCGGTGGACTGACCCCAGGTGCACTGCCCCGGCCAGCCTGTCCCGGCTGGCGAGCTGACGAGCGGTACGCTACTGCCGTGGTCACCGCAATCGTTTTGATCAAGGCCGACGTGGCCGCCATTCCCGAAACGGCCGAGGCGATCGTGCAGATTCCGCAGGTCTCCGAGGTCTACTCGGTGACCGGCGAGTTCGACCTGGTGGCTATGGTCAGGGTCCGCGAGCACGACGAGCTCGGCGATGTCATCCCGGGCAGGCTCAACAAGGTCCCGGGTGTCACCCACACCGAGACCCACATCGCCTTCCGCGCTTACTCACGGCACGACCTCGAGGCCGCCTTCGCGGTCGGCTACGCCCAGGACTAGCCGCGCGCAGGCTCAGGAAACAACCGCAGGCTCAGGAAACAACCGCCTGCAGGCGCTTGCTCGTCGCCACCCAGCGGTCGAGCAGATCGGCTGCATCGCCCGAGTCCACCGCCACGGCGGCGCGCCGGTAACCTTCCGCGAGCGCGGTCACCAGGCCCTCGGGGCCGGGGACCCCGTCCTCGGCGACCAGCGCGGCTGCCGCGTTCAGCAGGGCGGTATCACGGACCGGGCCCGGCACACCGGCAAGGAATGCCCGCACCACGCCGGCGTTGTGGGCGGCGTCACCACCACCTAGGTCGGCCGGCAGCGAGCGGGCGATGCCGAGGTCCGCCGGGTCGAAACTGGTCTCCTCAACCGTGCCGCCGCGGATGATCCATACCGTCGACGGGGCGGTCGTAGTGAGCTCGTCCAGGCCGTCGTCCCCGTGGAATACCAGCGCCGAGCAGCCGCGGGCGGCCAGCACGCCCGCCAGGACGGGCCCGGCCCGACGGTCAGCCACCCCGACCGCCTGTGCGGTCGGCCTGGCCGGGTTGGCGAGTGGTCCGAGCATGTTGAAGACCGTCGGCACCCCGAGCTCCCGCCGCGGCACCGCGGTATGCCGGAGCGCCGGATGGTAGAGGGCGGCGAACAAGAACCCGGTGCCGATCTCGGCAACGAGTTCCTCAGTCGCGGCCGGCGGCAAGTCGATGACGACGCCCAGCGCCTCGAGCACGTCCGCGGTACCGCAGGCCGAGGAGGCGGCCCGGTTGCCATGCTTGACCATGCGGGCGCCAGCCGCCGCTGCCGCGATCGTGCCCATGGTCGAGATGTTGACCGTCTTGGCGCCGTCGCCGCCGGTGCCGACGAGGTCGGTCACCCGGCCCGTAATCGAGATGGGGGCGGCATGCGAGAGCATCGCATCGGCCAGGCCGCTCACCTCGTCGCTGGTCTCGCCCTTGATCCGCAGCGCGATACCGAAGCCGGCGATCTGAGCGGGCGAGGCGGCACCGTCCATGATCTCGCCCATGGCCCAGGCCGTCTCGTCGGCGGTGAGGTGCTCACCCCGGACCAGCGCGCCGAGCAGGGCCGGCCACGTCGTGCGTGCATTCATTGGTTCGGCCACCCCAGACCTCTGTCGCCGCGGCTGTCACCGCGAGGGGGAACGGTCCCGTTCCCTGCTCTAATGGGCCTGGGTGACGGCCGAGCCCGGGGCCCGGTCCCGCATCAGCCCAGCCAGCGCCCTGGCCAGCTCTACTGGGTCGATCGGGTGGCTGATCACCGCATCGGCACGTGACCAGGTAGCCAGCCAGCCGTCGTCGGGCCTGCCGACGATCAGCAGGACGGGCGGGCAGTGGTAGACCTCGTCCTTGGCCTGGCGGCAGATGCCCATCCCGCCAGCCGGCTGGGCCTCACCGTCCAGCACCATCACGTCCACGCCGCCGGCATCCAGCAGGCGGAACAGCATTGGCTCGGTGGCGACTTCGACGATCTCCGCCTCGGGCACGTCCGGCGCGGGCCGGCGACCTATGGCCAGCCGCACCCGGTCCCGGATGGCGGCGTTGTGGCTATATACGACAACCTTCATGCCAAGGATGCTACCGACCCGGGGGGTCGGCATACGCACGCCTACGCGGTGTCGTAATAATGGCCTTCGTGGTCACCACCTCTACTCAGGCTGCTCCACGCGGGATCTCCAGTCGGCCGAACCTGGTCAGCGTGGGCACAATTATCTGGCTGTCGTCGGAGCTGATGTTCTTCGCGGCTCTGTTCGCCATGTACTTCACCGTCCGCTCGGTCGACAAGGGCTTGGGCCAGCACTGGCCCATGGCGCATCTCGACCTGAAGCTGGCCACCGCCAACACGATCGTCCTGCTGCTCTCCAGCGTGACCTGCCAGATGGGCGTCTTCGCGGTGGAGCGGCACCAGATCCGGCGGGCTGGCAGCATCGTCAAGTTCTGGCAGTGGGGCCTGCGCGAGTGGTACGTGCTGTCGTTCCTGATGGGCCTGTACTTCGTCATCGGCCAGGGCATCGAGTACTTGTCCCTGATCCGCGACCAAGACGTGACCATCTCGTCCAGCAACTACGGGTCGGTGTTCTACTTGGCCACCGGATTCCACGGCCTGCACGTGTCCGGCGGCCTGGTCGCCTTTCTGTTCCTGCTGGGCAGGACGTTCGCGGCCAAGAAATTCACGCTCGAACAGCAAACCAGCGCCATCGTCGTGTCTTACTACTGGCACTTCGTGGACGTCGTCTGGATCGGGCTGTATACCACCATCTACCTGATCCACTGACCGGGAACTGGGGATAGCTGTGAGCTGGATCACCGCGAGGCGGCGGCACCCAGCGGCGGGCTACGTCGTAGTCGCGTTCGTGCTGGCGCTTATTGGCACCGCCTATGCCGTCATCACCAGTGGCCACGCGTCGGCCTCGTCGCCGGTTGCCGCCAACTCGGCCCAGATCGCCGAGGGCCGCAGCCTGTTCGTGGAGGACTGCGCCACCTGCCACGGGCTGTTTGCCCAGGGCCAGGCCGGCACGGCGCCCAGCCTGATCGGCGTCGGTGCGGCGGCCGTGGACTTCCAGGTCAGCACGGGCCGCATGCCGGCCGCCGCGCAGGACGCCGAGAACGACCGGAAGCCCCCGCACCTCGATACCAAGCAGACCCACGCGGTCGCCGCCTATATCCAGTCGCTCGGCGGCGGGCCGACCATCCCGTCAGCGGCGCAGGTCAGCAAGTCGGGCGCGGACGTGGGGCTCGGCCAGCAGCTGTTCGTGGCCGACTGCGCTGCCTGCCACAACTTCGTCGGCGCGGGCGGCGCGCTGACCTACGGCAAGTTCGCGCCGCCGCTCACCAAGTCGACGCCAACGCAGATGTACGAGGCCATGCTGACCGGGCCAGAGGCGATGCCGGTCTTCAACGACCTGACCATCACGCCGCAGGAAAAGCGCGACATCATCGCCTACGTCTCGCAGGTGCGCTCCCAGCCCAACCCGGGCGGCTTCAGCCTTGGCCGGGTCGGGCCGCTCACCGAGGGCCTGGTCGCGTTCCTCGGCCTGCTGCTGTCCTTGGTGCTCGCAGCACTCTGGATCACCGCAAAGCACGGGAAGGCTCATGAGTAACATCAACACCCCCGGAGCTCCCGGGCAGCCAGGGCCCGGGGACACCTCCTGGCCCGGGTACCTGACCGGGTCGGCTGCCCAGGGCCACGACGTACCGGCGGGCCAGACCGGGCCAGAAGGCCAGGGCGGGCCCCGGCGTGTGATCGGCACCCCGCCACCCTCGGCGACCCGGACGATGCTCCCCGAGCAGGAGCAGGGCGGCGGAGCGCGGCCTCCCGTCCGCGAGCTCCCGGCCGAGCCCGACGACCCGAAGAGCGCCAAGAGGGCCGAGCTGATCGTGGCGGCCTGCTTCATCCTTGCCATGCTGGCCGGGCTCGGCTTCCTGGTCGCCTACGGCCTCATCGGCGTTGGCGGGCTGACCAAAACCCTGCACTCGAACCTGGCGCTCGGCAGCCTGCTGTCGCTCGTCTTCCTGCTGCTCGGTGCTGGCGCCGTCATCTGGGTCCGGCGGCTGA
Source organism: Streptosporangiaceae bacterium (assembly GCA_036495585.1). Lineage (GTDB taxonomy): Bacteria > Actinomycetota > Actinomycetes > Streptosporangiales > Streptosporangiaceae > JAJYUU01. Next base: position 117,074 of record DASXMP010000124.1, on the reverse strand, counting down.
TGCCAAACGTCGAGCTCACCGAACAGCGCCATCTGATGCGGTCCACCGAGGCCGAACGCGAAGCGTTCAAGCAGACCTTTACCGAGGGCGCCGAGGCGAGCCAGTTCGTCAAGCGGCCGCTGATCCGGCGGACCCTGATCGCGGCCACCCTGCCGCTGGCGGTGGCCCCAGTGTTCCTGCTGCGCGACACCGGCCCGGTACCTGGCAAGAGTCTGGACAGCACCGTCTGGCGCAAGGGCCTGCGGCTGCTTGTGTACGGCACGGGCCGGCCGATCACCCCGGCGGAGTTTAACTCGCCCGGCGGCCTGCTCAGCGTCGGCCCCGAGGGGTTCCTGAACGACGATGACGCGATGGCGAAGGCCGCCGTCATCATCATCAAGTTCCGCCCGGGCGAGCTGGACTTCAGCAGCAAGCCTTTCCCGGTGAACAGGAAGGTCGTGCAGAACTGGACGGTCGACAACATCGTCGCCTACTCCAAGATCTGCACCCACCTAGGCTGCCCGGCGGCCCTGTACGAGCAGACCACGCACCACATCCTCTGCCCGTGCCACCAGTCGACCTTCGATGCCACCAAGGGCGCCCAGGTGATCTTCGGGCCCGCGACGCGGCCGCTGCCGCAGCTGCCGATCGGCGTGGACTCCGACGGCTTCCTGATCGCCCTAAGCGACTTTGACCAGCCCGTCGGGCCAAGCTACTGGGAGCGCGGAGGGTCACCATCATGAGCGTGGAGAGAGCCCTCGAGGGCGTCGGCAACTGGGCCGACGACAGGCTCCATGGCGCGCGAGGCGTCCGGGTCCTGCTGCGCAAGGTCTTCCCCGATCACTGGTCGTTCCTGCTCGGGGAGATCATCCTCTACTCGTTCGTCATCTTGCTGCTGACCGGCACGTTCCTGACGTTCTGGTTCCAGCCGAGCATGACCGACGTGATCTACCACGGTTCGTACGTGCCGCTCAAGGGCGTGCGGATGAGCGAGGCCTACGCCTCGACGCTGAAGATCAGCTTCGACGTCCGCGGCGGGCTGCTCATGCGGCAGATCCACCACTGGGCCGCCGACCTGTTCATGGCCGGCATCATGGCGCACATGATCCGGGTGTTCTTCACCGGCGCCTACCGTAAGCCGCGTGAGATCAACTGGCTGATCGGCATCATCTTGTTTACGCTCGGCATGTTCGAGGGCCTGTTCGGCTACTCGCTGCCGGACGACCTGCTGTCGGGAGCTGGCCTGCGGATCACCGAGGGCATCCTCCAGTCGTTCCCGATCGTCGGCACGTATCTCGCGTTCTTCCTGTTCGGCGGGCCGTTCCCCGGCTCGCAGGTGATCCCGCGCCTGTACATCATCCACGTGCTGCTGATCCCCGGGCTGCTCCTCGCGCTGATCACTGCGCACCTGTTTCTGATGTTCCACCAGAAGCACACGCAGATGCCGGGTAAGGGCCGTACCAACGAGAACGTCGTGGGTCAGCCGATGTACCCGTACTTCATGGCCAAGACCGGCGCTTTCTTCTTCTTCATCTTCGGCGTGCTGTCGCTGGCCGCGACGTTCGCGCAGATCAACCCGGTGTGGCTGTACGGCCCGTACAACCCGGTGGCCATGTCGGCGGGGTCGCAGCCTGACTTCTATATGGGCGCGCTGGAAGGTGCGCTGCGTCTCTTCCCGCCATGGCAATGGATCACGGTTGGCCACACGTGGGCCTTCAACGTCTTCGTGCCGGCCCTCGTACCGCTCGGGATCGTGTTCGGAGGTGCGGCCATCTGGCCGTTCCTGGAACAGTGGGTGACCGGCGACCGGACTGAGCACCACGTCAACGACCGGCCACGCAACGCGCCGACCAGGACCGGGCTCGGTATCGCGATGATCACGTTCTACGGCGTGCTGTGGGCCGAGGGCGCGAACGACATCATCGCGGTCCACCTCAACATCCCGTTGTACATCACGACGTGGATGGCCAGGGTCGCGGTGATCTTCTTGCCGCTCATCGCCTACTGGCTTACCAAACGGATCTGCCTGGGGCTGCAGCGCAAGGATCAGCACCTCATCGCCCACGGCGTGGAAACTGGCATCATCCGGCAGCTTCCAGGCGGTGAGTTCATCGAGGAAACCAGGCCGGTGGACGACGAGACGCTGGCCGTGCTGACCTCCCGGGTCCAGTTCCCGGAGCTGCCGGCCGGCGAGACGTCCGAGGTTCCTGCGCCGGGCATGCGCGGCGCGCTCGGCAAGGTGCGCGAGCGCCTGTACAACGTGGTGACCGAGAGCGTTCCGCTCGAAGACGGCCATGCCAATGGCCATGGGAATGGCCACGGAAACGGGCAAGCACAGGTGACCGCCGGCGCGCCCGGGGACGAGCAGTCAACCACGGAGGAGATCGAGCACTAGCCACTGGATCACCGGTAACGCTTCCGGCCGGGTCAGCCGTCGCGGCTGGTCCGGCCGGTGGCGTACTGCCCAGCTCGCTGTGCGGTGGCACAAGTCCGCCGTAGCCATAGCTGGCGTCAGCCACGTTGACCCGCCCGGCGCGCCCCGCCGATTCTGGTTCCGGCTTCACCGGCATAACCGCCGCCAGAAGGAGCGCGAAATGGCGATGCCCAGCCCCCTGGAAATCTCCAGGCGAGCCACCCTCAAGCCGGTCAGTGATCTCGCTGAGGAGATCGGCATTCCGTCCTGGCTGGTGCAGACCTACGGCGAGCATGTAGCCAAGGTCGACCTCGCGGCCATCACCGAGCTGGCGGACCGGCCGCGCGCCAAATACGTCGTGGTCACGGCCGTGACGCCGACGCCTCTCGGCGAGGGCAAGACGACCACGACCGTCGGCCTCGGCCAGGCCATGAACCTGATCGGCCACCGCGCCACGATCTCGCTCCGGCAGGCCTCGATGGGCCCGACCTTTGGCATCAAGGGCGGCGCTGCTGGCGGCGGCTACAGCCAGGTCGTGCCCTTCGAGAACCTCAACCTGCATCTGACCGGCGACATGCACGCTGTCACGGCCGCGCACAACCAGCTGTCGGCGATGCTGGACAACCACCTCTACCAGGGCAATCCGCTCGGCATCGACCCGCACCGAGTCACCTGGCGGCGCGTCCTGGACGTGAACGACCGGGCACTGCGCAACATCGTCGTCGGCCTCGGCGCGGCCGCTGACGGCGTGCCCCGGCAGACCGGCTTCGACATCACCGCCGCTTCTGAGGTGATGGCAATCCTCGCCCTGTCGGTGTCCCTGCGCGACATGCGCGACAGGATGGGCCGGATCGTGATCGGCTACACGCGGGCTGGCGAGCCCGTCACCGCCGAGCAGCTCAAGGCGGCCGGCTCGATGACCGTGATCATGCGGGACGCGCTGCGGCCCAACCTGCTGCAGACGCTGGAGAACACGCCGGCCCTCGTGCACGCCGGGCCTTTCGGCAACATCGCGCACGGTAACTCTTCCGTCGTCGCCGACCTGATCGGCATTCACTCCGGCGATTTCCTGATCACCGAGGCCGGCTTTGGCGCCGACATGGGCGCCGAGCGGTTCTTCAATATCAAGTGCCGCGTCTCAGGGCTGGAGCCGGATGCCGGCGTCGTCGTCACGACCGTCCGCGCGCTCAAAGCGCACTCCGGCAAGCACCGGATCGTCGCTGGCCGACCGCTGCCAGCGGCGCTGCTGAAAGAGAACCCGGACGAGGTCCACGTCGGCGGCGCCAACCTCCGCAAGCAGATCGACAACGTCCGGCAGCACGGTGTCTGCCCGGTCGTCGCGATTAACGCCATGCCCGAGGACTTCGACTCCGAGCACGACGCGATCCGGGAAATCGCATCATCGATGGGCGTGCGCTCAGCCGTCTGCCGCCACTTCGCCGAGGGCGGGCGCGGCGCAACCGAACTGGCCCAGGCCGTCGTCGAGGCCGCGCACGACCCGCACACGTTCCGGTTCCTGTACCCGCTCGACGCATCGCTGCGGGATAAAATCGAGACGATAGCGACCCGTATCTATGGCGCGGACGGCGTCGACTACGCCCCTGCTGCCGCCACCCAGATCGACGGCTACGAGCGCAACGGGTTCGGCAACCTGCCGCTGTGCATTGCCAAGTCGCAGTTGTCGCTCTCGCACGACCCGTCGCTCAAGGGCGCTCCGACGGGCTGGCGGCTCCCCGTCCGCGAGGTCCGCGCCTCGGTCGGGGCCGGCTTCATCTATCCGATCTGCGGCGACATGCGAACGATGCCGGGCCTGGCATCGAATTCCGCCGCCGAGCGCATCGACATCGACGAGAGCGGAGAGGTGGTCGGCCTGACCTGAGCGGCTGGGACGACTTGACTACCCTTGGTCCGCCCGTCGTCGTCAGGTTGCAGCGCCTACAGGCACCGCTATCCCGCGACCCTGAAGATCTTGTGCGACCTAGCGTCAGCTGTGGTCCGCGAGGCGGGCGGCCGTCGCTGCGAGTCGCGCCACCCACCCGCGCGCAGCGTCCGATCCTGGCGCACTGTCCGCCATGCTCAGCAGGCCCTGCACGGCGAGCGCCGGCAGCACATCATCGAGGCCGGCGGCCGGGCCATAGGCTGCGATCACCTCGTCCCAGCGGTCAGGGTCGACCGACGACACCAGCAGCCAGGCGAGGTCGGCCACGCCCGCCGCGGCGGACACGTCTTCCCAGTCCAGCAACGCGATCTCGCCATCGGGCCCGGTGCGCATATTGCTGGCAGACGCGTCTCCGTGTGTGAGTGTCACCGGGCCGACCCGGCTGGCCTGCGCCTCCGCGCTAGCCACGCCCCCGACGAGGCGCTCCCCTAGGTCCAGCGCGCCCGCCGCCAGCTCGCGCCGGGCGGCTAGATCGGGCCAGGTCCGGTCGTAGAGGGCAGCGACCAGGTCCACACCGGCTTCCCCGGCGCGCAGCCAGGGCCACCGCGACTGCGCGACGCCAGACCAGCGTGCGTGCAGGCCCGACAGGATGCGCGCGGCCGCGGCCGGGTCAGCTCCCGGCTGCCATGCCGACAGGTCCTCGAGCACCAGTAACGTGCCGTCAGCGGTCTCCTCGGCCCGGTAGCACTTGGGCACGCGGACCCCGACCACGGGCGCGACCTCGCGGTAGAACCGGACCTCGGCACCGAACATCCCGAGCACGTCCGGGATAGACCCTGGGGCCGCCGGCTCGCGCCGCTTGATGTGCGTGCTCAATGCGCGTAATGGCCGCGGTAGTACTCGAACACGAACCCGATCACCGACAAGAGCAGGGCCAGCATGCCGATCAGGAAGAGCCAGAACCCGACCGCGAAGCCCACCGCTGCAAGTGCCGCCGCCAGCCCGACAAACAGCGGCCACCAGCTGTGCGGGCTGAAGAAGCCGAGCTCGCCGACGCCCTGGTCGACCTCGCCCTCGGGGTTGTCCTCCGGCCGCTCCGGCAGCCGCCGCCCGGTGAACAGGACGTAGAAGCCCGTCAGGAACGCCAGGCATACCGCCAGCGCCAGCGCGGTGGTGCCTGTCGGGTCGTGCGAGAAGTACCAGTAGACCAGGTCGGAAGCGCCGAAGAAGATAGCGCAGCCGAGGAAGAGGAAACCCTCAACTTTCACGAGCCAGCTCCGATCGACTGCTGCTGCTGCTCCAGATGCCGGTCACGCCCGGTTCGAATGTGCGGGTAATGCAAGTCAAACGCTGGCCGCTCGGACCGGATCCGCGGGATCGAGGTGAAGTTGTGCCGCGGCGGCGGGCAGGACGTCGCCCACTCCAGCGAGTTCGCGAAGCCCCACGGATCATCCTGGGTGACCCGTTCCCCCGACCGCCAGGTCTTGTACACGTTGTACAGGAAGATGAACGTTCCGGCACCGAGGATGAAGGCCCCGATCGACGAGATGTCGTTCAGCGTGGTGGCCAGGTGCGGCAGGAACGGGTAATTCGCGATCCGGCGCGGCATGCCCATCAGGCCGAGCCAGTGCTGCACCAGGAATGTCAGGTTGAACCCGATGAACACCGACCAGAAATGCCAGTGCCCGAGCTTGTAGTCCAGCATCTTGCCGGTCCATTTCGGCCACCAGAAGTAGAACCCGCCGAACATCGAGAACACCACGGTGCCGAACAGCACGTAGTGGAAGTGCGCCACCACGAAGTACGAGTCACTCACCGCGAAGTCCAGCGGCGGCGAGGCCAGGATCACCCCGGTCAGGCCGCCGAAGAGGAACACGACAAGGAACCCCAGCGCGAAGATCATGGCCGGCTCGAACGTGATCTGGCCGCGCCAGATCGTGCCGACCCAGTTGAAGAACTTCACCCCGGTGGGCACCGCGATCAGGAAGGTCATGAACGAGAAGAAGGGCAGCAGCACCGCACCGGTGGTGAACATGTGGTGCGCCCACACCGTCAGCGACAGGCCGGCGATCGAGATCGTGGCCGCGACCAGGCCCTTGTAGCCAAACAGCGGCTTGCGGGAGAACACCGGCAGAATCTCGGTGACGATGCCGAAGAACGGGATCGCCACGATATACACCTCCGGATGCCCGAAGAACCAGAACAAGTGCTGCCACAAGATCGCCCCGCCCGAGTTCGCGGCGAATACCTGCGCGCCCCACTTCCGGTCGATCTCCAGCACCAGCAGCGCCGCGGCCAGCACCGGGAACGCCAGCAGCACCAGCATGGAGGTGAGCAGGATGTTCCAGGTGAAGATCGGCATCCGGAACATCGTCATGCCCGGCGCGCGCATGCACAGGATCGTGGTGATGAAGTTGACCCCGCCGAGGATGGTGCCGATGCCAGCCAGGCTCAGGCCCATGATCCACATGTCGCCGCCGAGGCCGGGCGAGTACTGCGCGCTCGTCAGCGGCGAGTAGGCATACCACCCGAACGATGCGGCGCCGCCCGGCGTCAGGAAGCTGATCAGCAGGATGATCCCGCCGAAGACGAAGAAGTAATACGACAGCAAGTTCAGCCGGGGGAAGGCCACGTCGGGCGCGCCGATCTGCAGCGGCATGATCTCATTCGCGAAGCCGACGAACAGCGGCGTCGCGAACAGCAGCAGCATGATCGTGCCGTGCATGGTGAACAGCTCGTTGTACTGCTGGTCGGACACGATGTGGTTGTCCGGGCCCATCAGCTGCGCCCGCATGATCATGGCCATCAGGCCACCGATCAGGAAGAACGCGAACGAGGTGATCAGGTACAGGTGCCCGATAATCTTGTGGTCGGTGGACGACAGCCACTCGGCCAGGACCGAGCCCTTGCGGTAGGGCCGCTGGCCGGTAGCCGGCATCGCACCGGACGGCGCCGGGGTGTTGTACGTGGTCACTGAGCACCCCCAGAGGCGTTCTCGCTCTTCTGCTGTTGCAGGATCCAGGCCGTGAACTGAGCCGGCGTCACGATCTTGATCCGGAACAGCATCCGGCTGTGGTAAAGACCGCAAAGTTCTGAGCAGCGGCCGATAGTGTCCGGTCCGCTGTACAGCGTGCCGGTCGGTACGACCTGGAAGTGATTCGGATGCCCAGGTACGACGTCCCGCTTGAAGTCAAACGGCAGGATCCAGAACGAGTGCACGACGTCGTTCGATTTGAGGTTGAACCGGACGGTCTCGTGGTCGGGGATCTCTAGCAGCGGCATCTGGTTCTCGTTGCTGCCGGCGCCGATCTCGCCGTTCCACATGGCGCCGACCTCGGTCACGCCATCGTCGGAGTTCTTGACCGTGTACTGCGGGTACTGGAACTCCCAGCTCCACTGGAAGCCGGTGACATCCACGACCACGTTCGGGTGGGCCGACAGCTCGTCGATCCGGTTCTCGTCTCGGGCGGTGAAGTAGAACAGGACGCCCACCATGATGAACGGGACGACCGTGTAGAGGATCTCGATCGGCAGGTTGTACCGGACCTGGTGCGGTATCCGGTCGCTGCGCTTGCGGTAGATGACGATCGCCCAGAGGATCAGGCCCCAGACCACCGCGCCGACGGCCAGCGCCGCTATCCAGGCGCCCTGCCAGAGGTCGACGATGAGCTTGGCCTGCGTGGTCAGCGGGTTACGCAGGCCGAGATGCTCGACAGTGTTGGCGTCGCAGCCGCTCATCAGCAGCGCGAGCGCGGCAAACAGGGCAATGCGGGGTGCCCAGCGCCGGGCTGGCGACCGCCTGGCTGGCTCCGGACCGCGCCTGGCGGCACTGCGGGTGGGACTCAACAGATCGCCTTCCCAGCACGAAGTTCCGGCTCGCTCGGCCGGCTTGAGTTGGACGTCCTACAGCCTGTCGTGGAAACAGTACAACGCCTGCCTGGCGGGGCATTGGGGACCCCCGCAGTCCGGCGCGCCTAGAGTCGGAGAGTGGCCTACTTTGACGCCGCGTCGGCGCAGCCACTGCATCCGGCCGCCCGGGAGGCGCTGCTGTCGGCCATCGACGACGGCTGGGCGGACCCGGCCCGGCTGCATCGCGAGGGCCGCCGCGCGCAGTTGCTGCTCGAGCAAGCCCGGGAGGCGGTCGCCGCCGAGCTGGGCTGCCGGGCCGACGAGCTGTACTTCACCAGTTCCGGCACCCAAGCGGTGCACCTGGCGGTGCTGGGGGCCGCGCAGGCCCGCCGCTCGGCCACGCGCGGCCCCGGTCGCGTTGTCGTCAGCGCCGTCGAGCACTCCAGCGTGCTCAACGCCGCCGACTGGCTGGAGCGCGTGACAGGTGCGGCGGTCAGCATCACGCCGGTCGACGGCCTCGGCCGCGCCGACCTGCCCGCGTTCACCGCGGCCATTGCTGGCGAGCGGACGGTCCTGGCATGCCTCCAGTCGGCCAATCATGAGGTGGGCACCCTGCAGCCGGTCGCCGAAGCGGCGGCGGCGTGCGGCGAGTACCGGGTGCCGCTGCTGGTGGACGCGGGCGCCGCCGCCGGCTGGCTGACGCCGCCGGCGGACTGGTCCCTGCTCACCGCCAGCGCCCGCAAGTGGGGCGGCCCGGCCGGAGTGGGCCTGCTCGCCATCCGCAAGCACACCCGATGGCGCGAGCCGTTCCCGGCAGATGACCGGGAAAGCCACCACGTGGCTGGCTTCCCGAATCTGCCAGCCATCGCGGCCGCCGCGGCGTCACTGACCGCGATAAGCGGGGAACGAGCCAGTCTCGATGTCGCGCTGCGCGCTCTCACTAACCGCATCCGCGCGGCCGTTCCGGCCAGCGTGCCCGATGCCGTGGTGTATGGCGACCCGGATGCGTGCCTGCCGCACATCGTCACCTTCTCCTGCCTTTACGTCGATGGCGAGGCACTCGTGACGGCGCTGGACCGGGCCGGGTTCTCGGTTGCCTCCGGCAGCGCGTGCGTGGCCGACACCCGCCAGCCCAGCCACGTGCTGGCAGCCATGGGCGTGCTGACCCACGGCAATGTCCGGCTCTCGCTGCCCCGGGACGTCACTGCCGAGTCGGTGACCCAGTTCCTGGCCGCGCTGCCTGCCACCGTCGCGGCGGTTCGGGCGGCTATGGTGACTTCGTGACCCGCCGATCGCGACCGGCCAAGCCGGCGCCTAGCGCCGGGGCCGCGCCGCCGGCCGACAGCGGCAGCCGCGAAGCCCCGGCCCTCACCCTGAACGCCCTGGGCAAGAAGTGCCCGATCCCGATCATCATGCTGGCCGACCGGATCGGCGAGGTTGCGGTCGGCCAGGCGATCGAAGTGCTGGCCGATGACCCGGCCGCGAAGACCGACCTGCCGGCCTGGTGCGCACTGAAGTCACAGGAGTTCCTGCGATCCGACCCGCTCGACGTGCCGGGCTGGTCGTTCCTGATACGCCGTAGCTACTGATCCTCGTCCAGTCCCCGGAACCGGTCGGCGAACCGGCTGTCGGTCTCCCACCACGGCCGCTGTGTCGACGGCACAACTTGGTCGGCCGACCTGGTCTGCTCGGCTCGCCCAGCCTGGGCGGGCAGCCCAGCCTGTGCGGGCAGCCCAGCCTGTGCGGGCGGGGCGAGGTTCGCCGCCGGGCGGACAGGGGCCGCGACTGCCGTGGCGGCCGCCTCCGCCGCGTCCCTCGCGTCGAGTTCGGCGTCGATAACCTCGGCGTCCGCCTCGTCCTCGCGAATCATCTGGATGAGCTGCGCGGCGAGGAACGGCAGCCCGACCAGGTCGCCGAGGATCCACAGCACACCGCCGCCCAGCACCTGCGCCGTGGACAGGTCCGGACCCCAGGGCCGCCCGAGCAGGTGGTAGTAGTGCCCGCCGAGCAGGCTGGTGTCGGCGATCACGGCCAGGCCGAGTACCGCATCTCCGACCACCTCGGCGGCAGTGATCCACAGCGCGATGACATATGGGTAGGCCTTCGGCACCGGGTCGACGCGCAGCAGCGTCCAGAAGAACACGAACCCGGGGGCGGCCAGCGCCAGGCGCGTGAGCTGAGCGACCAGAACCGAGTGGAAGCCGGCCACGTACCACGGCGTGAAGTAGATCAGGAACGGGGTGACCACCAGCACGAACGTGGTGATGACCGGGAAAGTGAGGACTCTGGCGACCTGGCTGGAGATGGCCGACCGCAGCCACGGGCCGAGCCGTGGCACGGTCTCGATGATCAGCGTCAGGGGCCTGCCCATGGCCAGAAAAAGCGGCACCACGAGCAGGAACAGGACCGTCTGCACCGAGCGCAGGTAGAACAGCACGGGCGTGTAGACGCCGACCGACGACATCGTCGCGATGACAGCGAACCCGAGGCCGAGGCCACAGAACGCGATGACCCGCCCGGCCGGCCACAGCTGACCGGCCTGGCGCACCCGCCCCACCCCGGCCAGGTACAGGCCGCCCAGCACGAGGACTATGGCCAGCGTCCACGGATCAAGCGTCCAGGACGTGAAGGCACGGGGAACCGTCAGGTTGGGCGGCCCGTGGTAGCCGGCAGCAGCGCCGTGGAATTCGGCGCTTCGAAGTGCGGACGCGAGCGCACCGAGCATACGGTCACGCTACCGCGTGTAGTAGATGGGCAGAGCGCCGCCCTCAGACGGCCGGCGTCCGCAGGCCGGTGAAGTGCGCGGCCAGGTCGTCCGCGGCTGCCTGCCCGTAGGACACGGTGCACCGGGCCGTTAGCTCGGCCGGGTCCAGCCGGTAGTCCTGCGGGCCCTGGACCTCCAGCGCATGCACGGCGAGCAGATTGCCGAGCTGGGCGGCCCGTTCGAGGCTCAGGCCCGACGCAACGGCAGCCAGGAAGCCTGCCCGGAACGCATCGCCGGACCCGGTGGGGTCGCCCGGCGTGACGTCCTTGACCGGGCCGACAATCACCGGCTCCTCCCCCGCACGGTCCACGCGCGCGCCCTCGGGGCCTAGCGTCGTGACGCGCACGCCAACCTGCGCGGTCAGCTCTGCGCTGCTCCAGCCGGTCTTGTGCTCGGCCAGGGACGCTTCGTACTCGTTGCTGAACAGGTAGGCCGCTCCGCCCATCAGCTGGCGGATTTGCTCCCCCTCGAGCACGGCCATCTGCTGCGAGGTGTCGGCCGCGAACGGAATCTGCAGGTCGCGGCACTGCCTGGTGAGGCTCAGCATCGCACCCGGGTCGCCGGCCCCGATGAGCACCAGCTCGACCTTGCCCACGAGGTCGGCCAGGCTGATGTCCGCGTCTTCGGCCATCGCGCCCGGGTAGAAGGACGCAAGCTGGTTCAGGTCGGCATCGGTGGTGCAGGTGAACCGAGCGGTGTGGTGCACTGCAGACTGGCGCACGCCGCCGGTGTCGACGCCGTGCTCCTCCAGCCAGCTGCGGTACTCGGCGAAGTCGCGTCCGACCGTCCCCACCAGCAGCGGCTCCTGGCCCAGGCAGCCCAGCCCGAACGCGATGTTGGCCGCTACCCCGCCGTTACGGATCTCCAGGCCATCCACCAGGAACGACAGCGAGATCTTGTCCAGCTTGTCGGCCAGGAACTGGTCGGCGAACCGGCCGGAGAAGGTCATCAGATGATCGGTGGCGATCGAGCCGGTCACGGCAATACGCATCAAAGACTCCGGTTGTCCTGGGCTGGCGACACACGCTACACGGTCACGCCACACGCGGGTAATGGCCTGCCGCATGCGCCCCGTCAGGCTCGTCGTGCCCCGCACACAATCACCGCGCCGAGCGACACGATGTCCGCTAGCATCCGCGAATGACCGATTGGCAGGGTATTGCGGACGGGGGATATCCGGCTCCCGCCGATGCCGACCTCGACGTGCTCGCGGCCGAGCTGGCCACAGCCCTGGCCGAGCCGGATCCACACGTTCGCGATGGCGCGGCGTACGCGGTGCTGGCGCACTGGATCCGTGCCGGAGTACTGGATGGCCAGCTCCGGTGGCTGGGCGACCAGATGGCCGACCGGTTCACCGATCCCCGCGTGCAGGCGCGGACATTCGCTCCCCTGGTGCTGGCCTGGGTGATCGAACGGGGCACTTTCGACGAGCGGTGGGTCCGGGCGTTCATGGACTGGTACCCGGGCGAGATCGATCTGCGCGGCCACGACGAGCACCTTGGCTGGTTGCACGCCGTCGCTCACGGCGCAGACCTGCTTGGCGTGCTCGGTCGGCACCCGCAGGTTCGGCCGGACCTCATGCTCGGCCTGGCCACCCGCCGCATGCTCGCGCCGACCACGTTCGTCTGGCGGGACGCCGAAGATGACCGGCTGGCCTGTGCGCTCGCGCTCACGCTGACGCGGGCTGACATCACCGACACGGAGTCGGCAGCATGGCTCGAGCCCGTCGAGCGCGAATTCGCGGCTGGTGAGCCAGGTCCGGTGCCGCCCTTCGCCAGCAACGCAATGCGGACGCTGCGAATGCTCTATCTGCTCGCCGACCGCGGCGTGCTCGGCGAACCGGACGGCGAGGTGCTGCGGCTGACCCACCGGGCCGCTGTTCTTGACGCCCTGGCCAGGACCCTCGCCGAAGTCTGCTGGTTCCTGGGCTGACAGCTGGCTCCTGCGCGAGCCGCTGGCTCGCCGGCTAACGGCCGGACCCTGGCCCGGCAACGCTTGCACCGAGCATGCCGCTGCCGCCGGGCAAAGACCCGGCGGCAGCGCGGACCTGCGCTGGCCCTGGCGTCGGGGCGGGGCTGCTTAGTGGAAGGAGTCGCCGCAGGCGCAGGAACCCGTCGCGTTCGGGTTTTCGATCGTGAAGCCCTGCTTCTCAATCGTGTCCACGAAGTCGATGGTCGCGCCGGTCAAGTACGGGACGCTCATCTTGTCAGTCACGACCTGGACGGTGCCGAACTCCCGCACGACGTCGCCATCGATGTCGCGCTCGTCGAAGTACAGCTGATACCGCAGGCCGGAGCAGCCACCGGGCTGAACGGCGATGCGCAGCCGCAGGTCGTCGCGGCCTTCCTGCGCGAGCAGGGTGCTCACCTTCGCCGCCGCCGCATCGGTCAGACCGATGCCCTGAGCGGTCGTCTCGTCCTGAACTGTCATCTGCATAGCTCCTGCGTCCGACTGACTGGCCAGTGCCGGGACGGCACGACCGGTGTACTGCCACCACTAACTACAGCAACCTCAAGGATAATCCCCGCCCGCCGGTCCCTTGCCGAGGACTACGTCATGCCCAAGGATGCGGCTGGCCCGAGGTGAGAGCCTGCCAGAACGCCACCGGATGCGAATGCACGCCTGATGCCCGGTTTGTACGCTGAACTTCTTCACTTTCCACCGATTTCAGCGAGGTTTTGACCGACTATAGGCGATACGGGCCGCTGAAATCGGTGGAATGTCGCGGGTGGTGCGCGCCGGGGCGGCCCCCGCAAGCCCACCCTTCGCGGATGAGGCCGGCCGTAGACAGCACCGGCTAGGATAGCTATCGTCACTCCGACGATAAGTGCTGATGGGGGTTCCTGCCATGACAACTGGCCGCTCACTGCCTCTGCTGGTGCTCGGTCGCGGTGCCGATCCGCAGGCTGAGCGTGGGGTGGAGTGCCCCGGCGAACTGCCGCCGGCCAGCGATCCCGCGCTGGTGGCGAGGGCTCGCGCCGCCCGGGCGGCGCTGGGCGACCGTGCATTCGTGCTCGGCCACCACTACCAGCGAGACGAGGTCATCCAGTTCGCGGACGTGACCGGTGACTCCTACAAGCTGGCCAAGGAAGCGGCGGCCCGGCCGTCGGCCGAGTACGTCGTGTTCTGCGGCGTGCACTTCATGGCCGAGTCGGCCGACATCCTCACCTCCGACCTGCAGCAGGTGGTACTGCCGGACCTGGCCGCTGGCTGCTCGATGGCCGACATGGCCACCTACGACCAGGTCGAAGAGTGCTGGGAGGCGCTGGAGGACTTGGGCCTCGCCGACGAGGTGATTCCGGTCACGTATATGAATTCCTCTGCCGACATCAAGGCCTTCACCGGCCGCCACGGCGGCACCGTGTGCACATCCTCCAATGCCCGGCGGGCGGTGGAGTGGGCGCTGACCCAGGGCAGCAAGGTGCTGTTCCTGCCCGACCAGCACCTGGGCCGCAATACCGCGGTGCTGGGACTCGGCCACAGTCTGGCGGACTGCGTCGTGTGGGACCCGCACGCTCGCGCCGGCACGGGCGGCCTGTCCGAGCAGCAGATCCGCGACGCCACGATGCTGCTGTGGCGCGGTCACTGCTCGGTACACGGCCGGTTCACCCGTGCCTGCGTGGATGACGTCCGAGAGCGCATCCCGGAGGTCCGGGTGATCGTCCACCCGGAGTGCCAGCACGAGGTGGTGCTCGCCGCCGACGAGGTGGGCTCGACCGAAAAGATCATCGCCACGATCCAGCGCGCGCCCGCTGGCTCGGCCTGGGCCGTCGGGACCGAGCTCAACCTGGTCCAGCGGCTGGCCGCAGAGAATCCGGACAAGACGGTCGTGTTCCTGGATAAGACCGTCTGCTACTGCTCCACCATGAACCGGATCGACCTGCCGCATCTGGTCTGGACGCTGGAGTCGCTGGCCGCAGGCCAGGTCGTGAACCAGATCTCGGTTGATCCGCAGACCGCCAAGGAGGCGAGGGCGGCGCTAGAACAGATGCTGGCCCTGCCGTAGCCAGAAACCCGTACTTTGCAGGGCCCCGCCCAGGCGGGGCCCTGTCGTCATCAGGGAAGTGTGACGATGGCATGCCGCACCGGGCCACTCCTCCCCTGGCCCGACGCGGCGGCTGCAGCGCTCGCGGTTACAGGCCGGGGGCGCCCCAGACGGGCATCCACCGCCCCAGGTCTTGCTCGATCTTGAGGTCATCGGCCAGGATGCCCCGGATCTGCAGTTCCAGGGCATTGTCGCGCTGCTGGCCGGACAAAGGTGCGAACGGGTAAAAGGTCCCTCGCTTGTACAGGTAGACCAGGCCCAGCTTGCGGCCGCCAGAATCCCGGAAGGCCATGATCGTGCACAGCAGCATCGACCCGAACCCGCCAGACTGCAGCGAGGAGTTCACCGCGTGCAGGTCGGTGACCAGGCCCTCCGGGTCGTCGGTCGGGTGCCGGGAGACCAGCCACGTGAACCGGTAGGTGTCGGTGGATACCTCGACCGGCGCGCTGTCCTTGCCCATGCTCAGCAGCTCGCGCACGTCCTTCTCGATGTCGCTGAAGGCCCTGCCCTCGGCGGCACGGAAGCAGACCGAGCCGGAGCCGGTCGGCCGGAAGTCGGTCGCCGCCTGCAGCGTCAGCGCGGCACTCGGCAGCGCGAACAGCTGGTCCAGGTTCGGCGGGACCGGCTTCGTCCGGCCGAGCAGAGTGTCTAGGAAGCCCACCGGTGCGCGCCTACTTGCCGAGCTGCTTGGCGACCTTGTCCAGCTCCTTGAGCCGCTTCTCCAGTGACGGGTGGGTGGAGAACAGGTTGCCGATGCCGCCCTGGCCCGGCCGGAGCGCCGGGGTGAAGTAGAAGGTGTTCAGCGGCTCGGCTGCGCGCAGGTCTTTGGTCGGGATCCGCGCCATGTCGCCCGACACCTTGACCAGGGCGCTGGCGAGTATGTGCGGTTGCCCGGTCAGCAGTGCGCCGGACCGGTCAGCTGCCAGCTCGCGGTAGCGAGACAGCATCCTGATCAGCAGGAAGCTCACAACGTACGTGACGATGCTGAGCACCATGATCGGGATGATCAGCAGCGCCGTCTGCTGGTTATTCCGGCCGCGACCGCCGAACAGCTCGGAGTAGAACGCGAACCGCACCATCAGCGCGGCGATGATGCCGAGGAAGGAGGCGATCGTCATGACCGCCACGTCCTTGTGCGCCACGTGCGACATCTCGTGCGCCAGGACGCCCTCAAGCTCCGGCTCGTCGAGCTTATGCAGGATGCCCTCGGTGGCGCAGACGACCGCTACCTTGCTGCTGCGGCCGGTCGCGAACGCGTTCGGCATCTGCGTGGGCGCGATCGCCACCCGTGGCTTGGGCATGTCGGCCAGGGTGCACAGCCGGTCCACGATGGCGTGCAGCTTCGCCGCTTCCGGCGAGTCGCCAGGCTCGACCAGCCGCGCGCCCGAGGTGGTCAGCGCGATCCGGTCCGACCAGTAATAGGAGGCAAAGGCGCTGCCAATGCCGATGACGGCGGCCAGGACGATCAGGCCGCTGCTGCTGACCGAGCCACTCCCGTGCCGGTTGCCGTAGAACAAGATCAGCCAGGCCAGGCCAGCGCCGAATCCGACGAAAACCAGGCCAAGCAGGAACATGGTCGCACCCATGCGGGCAATAAGCCCGGGGTCGGACGCGTACCGAGTGCGCGCCATCTGCGCCGCCTCCCTTTCGCGAGCGACTGCGCTGACTTCACTGCGCTAACTACCGCTCTGTTTCATTACATACCAACGGCAGCACAGCTGCGCTCGTTCCCCGGCAGGCGCCAACTGGCGTTGCACTCAGGAGACTCTCAGCAAGTGCCGAGGTGGGAGCCAGGCCCCGACCAGCCGGGCTCGGCTCCCCGATGACTTAGCCCGGAATCAGGCCTTCGTCGGTCAGCAGCTTCCGTACCTCGTCCATGGTGGCGTCCGGCTGCGGGATGATCAGCCCGGACGGCTTGAGCGCCCCTGGCTCGGCCGGCGAACCAGCCTCCCTGACCTTGACCAGCATGGCCTCCAGGAGCGGCCTGAGGGCCGCCTCGTCGCCGCGCTCGACTACGGCCTCCAGCTCGGTGTCGAGCTGGTTCAGCTCGGCCACCACCGACTCAGGCACCTCGAACTGGCCCTCGCCAAGGATCCGGACGATCATTCGGGCTCACCCGCCTGACCCGGTTCCACCACCGTCGCCCCTGCGGCCTCGGCGTCAGTGGCGGACCCATCCTGCGCGCCCTCGATCTGCCGCGGCGCGCTGCCCTGGCCCAACTCGGCCTTCATCGCCTCAAGCTCTCGGTCGACGCCAGTGTTCGCGCCCATCCGGTCCAGCTCTGCCTGGATGTCGTCCCGCGGGCCGCTCACCATGTCGTCCAGCGCGCCGGAAGCCATCAGCTCGTCCAGCGCCCCAGCCCGCGCCTTCATCTGCGCGGTCTTGTCCTCGGCGCGCTGGATAGCCATGCCCACATCGCCCATTTCCTCGGAAATGCCGCTGAAGGCCTCATTGATCCTGGTCTGCGCCTCGGCCGCGGTGTAGGTGGCCTTGATGGTCTCCTTCTTGGTGCGGAAGGCATCCACCTGGGCCTGCAGCCGACTCGACGCCTGCGTGAGCTTCTCCTCCTCGCCCTGCAGCGAGGCGTACTGCTCAGTCAAGTCGTTGAGCTGGGACTGCAAGCCGGCCTTGCGGGTCAGCGCCTCCCGGGCGAGGTCCTCTCGGCCTGCCGCCAGCGAATCCCGCGCCTGGCGATCCAGCTTGTTGCCGTTCTGCTGCAACTGGTTGATCTGCAATTCGATGCGCTTGCGCGACGTCGCCACGTCGGCCACCCCGCGGCGCACCTTCTGCAACAACTCAAGCTGGGTCTGATAGGAGTAATCCAGGGTCTCGCGAGGATCTTCCATCCGGTCGAGCGCCTTGTTGGCCTTGGCGCGGAAGACCATTGTGACCCGCTTCATGACGCCCATGGGCTGGGACCATCCCCTCGGAACGGAAGTCCGCTGCTGCGTGCGCATCCGGGGTCACGGAAGCACTGGCCGGAGCAACGGTCAGATTGCTGGCAGATCTTGCCTCCACCCTACGACGTGTCGGCGGTAACCGTCATCACGGACTGCCTGGCCGACAGGGCAATCATTGCCGTGCGGTAGCCGCCCGGATCGCACCAGGATCTGCGCAGTTCGTCCTGCTGGTTTACGGCAGCTTCCCGGTAGGCTGATAAACGTGTTCAGACGACGTGGCAGCGACGCACCCGACGTGCTCGATAACGAGCCGGGCATTACCGCCGAGGCGGCCGAAGACGAGCAGCCGCTCCGGCCGGGATATACGGCGCCCAAGGGCGCGCCGACCCCCAAGCGCAGCGAGGCCGAATCCGGCCGGCGCCAGCCCTACCTGCCGCCCGCCGACCGCAAGGCCGCCTCGCAGGCCTCCCGCGAGCGTAACCGCGAGGACCGGATGCGCCGCGCCGAAGCGCTCCAGCGCGGCGACGACTGGGCGCTGCCCGCCAAGGACAAGGGTGCGGTGCGCGCCCTGGCCAGGGATGTCGTCGACGCCCGGCACGGCATCGGCGAATACTACATGTTCTCGCTGGTCCCGCTGTTCGTGTTGCTCATCGTGCCGAACCAGACGGCCAAGCTGGCCGCCGAGTTCCTCGTCCTGGCCATCATCCTCGTGATCATCGTGGAAGGTTCGCTGGTCACCTCCAAGGTGAAGCGCCTCATCGCCGAGCGGCTGCCCGATCAGCACACCAAGGGCCTCTTCTTCTACGTGACGATGCGCTCCGTGAGCCTGCGCCGGATGCGGATGCCGAAGCCGAGGGTTAACCGCGGCGATCCGGTCTGACCCGTTATGTTGGCGGCATGGAACACCGTCGCCTCGGCCGCAGCGGCCTGAAACTCAGTGAGATCGCCTACGGGAACTGGATTACGCACGGCTCGCAGGTCGAGGAGGACGCGGCTATAGCCTGCGTCGCCGCGGCACTGGACGAGGGCATCACGACCTTCGACACCGCGGACGCCTACGCCCAGACCCGCGCCGAGTCGGTACTCGGCACCGCACTCACCGGTCAGCGACGCGAGTCCATCGAGATCTGCTCCAAGGTGTACTGGCCGACCGGCAGCGGCGCGAACGACCGCGGGCTGTCGCGTAAGCACATCATCGAGTCAGCCAATGCCTCGCTGCGTCGGCTGCGGACCGATTACCTCGATCTGTATCAGGCGCACCGCTACGACCACCAGACACCGCTCGAGGAGACGCTGCGCGCGTTCGACGACCTGGTCCGGCAGGGCAAGGTTCTCTACATCGGGGTCTCGGAGTGGCGGGCCGAAGAGATCGAGGCCGCCCTGAAGATTGCCGCCGACCTCGGCCTGGACCGGATCGTGTCTAACCAGCCGCAGTACAACATGATCTGGCGCGTGATCGAGGCGGAGGTGATCCCGGCTAGCCAGCGCGCTGGAATGGGCCAGATCGTCTTCTCCCCTATCGCCCAGGGCGTCCTCACCGGCAAGTACCTGCCCGGCGCCGCGCCGCCGGCGGGCTCGCGCGCGACCGACGAAAACGGCGGCCAGAACTTCATCGCCCGGCTGCTGACCGACGAACTGCTCACCCGAGTGCAGCAGCTGCGACCCGTGGCCGAGCAGGCTGGGCTGACGCTGGCGCAACTGGCCGTGGCGTGGACCCTGCAGAACCCGAACGTGACCGCCGCGATCATCGGCGCCACCAGGCCGGAGCAGGTCCGCGAGAATGCCCGGGCCTCCGGCGTCAAGCTGGAGGATGCGGTGCTGCGGCAGATCGACGAGATACTCGCCGATCAGATCATTCGCGACCCGGCGCTGACCACGAGCCCGCGCACTCTCGACTGAGCGCTTACTCCGCGGCGGGATGCAGGCTCATCGGACCGTACTCGACCCGGCCGTCTTCGGTGAGCGAGACCTGGTCGACGCCTGCCTTGAGCAGGTCCGGCCAGTTCTCGCCGAGCCAGTTCTCCGCGTCGCCCTGGCTGGTCCAGGTCTCCTTCGGCAGGTCGCGGCCGGTCGCGGCCGTACCGTCCGTCTTCTCCAGGCGCCACGCCCAGGTCATTGGGTGCCTCCGTCGCTAGGATCAGGCGCCATCGTAACCAACGGCTCGCCGCCCAGCCCGCTGGCGGCCCAGTACCCACCGACTCGGTGCCGCCTGACGACACAATGCGGCCCGACGGCAGGGTGGCGCCCCACGACGCGGTGCCGCCCGACAGTGCAGCGCCGCCCGTGCGGCCGCTCGATACCGGTAGCCCGGTGTACGCGCGCCTAATCGGCACGGGCGGTGCCGCTGGCTGGCCGGCCGACGACTGCCGCTGTGCGTCGTGCATGCGTGCCCGCACCGCCGGCCAGCACCGGCGGCCAGGCCGGGTGCTCGTCGACGGCATCCTCGAGTTCGGCGCAGGCCAGCCGACCAGGCTGGGAACGGGTCCCGTCACTGTCCCTGGCTACCACGTCATCCAGCTGCCCGGCGGCTTGGACATCACCGGCCCGGACGGCGGCCGCCTGCTACTGGCGGCGGGGCCGGGCGAGGTGCCGCAACCGCCGCCAGGCGCTGCCCCGTACGACCTCGCGCTGCTCGACCTGCTGGCGAGCCCTCGGCAGCTTGGTCGGCTGCGGGCGGACGGATTCGTCGCGGAGCACACGGCCGTCGCCGCTCTCTACACCGACGACCGGGTTTCCTCGGGAGAAGAGATGGCCCGCCGCTGCGCGGTCTGGCGTGCTGTCGCCGCCGTTGATGGCCAGGTGATCTCCAGGGACGACGCAGCGACGGCAGGCCTGCCAGTACAGCGGCCGCACCGCACGCTCGTCATGGGCGGTGCAAGGTCTGGCAAGTCGGCCGAGGCCGAGCTTCGCCTAGCTGGCGAAGCCGAGGTCACCTACCTCGCTGCCGGCCCCTGGCCCGGCGACTGGACGAGCACAGACGGCGAGCCCGACGCGGAATGGGCGCAGCGCGTGGCAGCGCACCGGGCCGGGCGGCCGACCTGGTGGCAAACGGTGGAAACGCTGGACGTGGCCGGCCAGTTGCGCGCCCGGACCGGCGCGCTGCTTCTCGACGGGGTGGGGACCTGGCTCGCCGCTGTCATGGACGAGGCCGGCATGTGGACGGGCCGGGCCGACGCCACCGCGGTGGTGCAGGCCCGGATCGACGACCTGGCTGACGCCTGGCGGCAGACTCGCGCGCTGCTCGTGGCAGTCACCGACCAGGTCGGGGCAGGCCTGGTCCCGGCTTACCGAGCAGGCCGGGTCTTCCGGGACCAGCTAGGCTGGCTGAATCAGCGACTCGCAACCGAATCAGAAGTGAACCTGCTGGTCGAAGCCGGGCGAGTAATGAAGCTCCCGGGCTGAGCGCAAACGTCCGTCGCCGTCGCTTGCGGTGGTGAACGGCAGGAGATGGGTTCGCGAAGCTGTTAAGTTCTATGCGCTAGCTCTGATCAGGGCTGCTGCCCCCGCAGGCCCTGGCGCGGCATCTGAGCAAGGTGGTGACGACATTGACACGCGTTGTCGTCGTTGGTGACCTCATGACCGACACGGTGGCCCACGCAACCGCGCCCCTGGCTCGGGGCAGTGACACGCCAGCCACCGTTTCCATGCATGGCGGCGGCTCCGGCGCCAACATCGCTGCCTGGCTAGCGGTCGACGGTGCCGAGGTGGCATTCGTGGGCCGCCGCGTCGCCGACATCGCCGGCCGCAACCGCGACATGGAACTGATGGGCTACGGCGTGGACGCGCGCCTGGTCATGGATCCGGAGCGGCCGACCGGTGCGTGCGTGGTCATGATCACCCACCGCGGTGACCACACAATGCTGTCCGATCCCGGGGCGAATGCCTCACTTACTCCCGACGACCTGCCGCAAGACCTGTTCACGCCCGGCAGCCACCTGCATGTCTCCGGATACACGCTGCTCAACACCGGGTCGCGCCAGGCCGTCCTGGCTGCGCTCGGCCATGCACAGCGCGCCGGCATGACGATCTCGGTGGACGGGGCATCGTCCGCTCCGCTCGAGCGAGTCGGCGCCGAGCCGTTTCTCCAGCTCACCAACGGCGCCGCGCTGCTGTTCGTCGATCCCGACCAAGGACGCGTGCTTACTGGTCGGGACGACCCGAGTCAGGCCGCGCGGGTGCTCAACGCCTGGTATCCGCAGGTCGTGATGAGGCTGGGCGGCGACGGCGCGCTGATGTATTCCGGCGGCCGACCGGATCCCGCCCGCGTCAGCGCACCACCGGTCGAGCGCATCGTGGACAGCACTGGCGCCGCGGACGCCTTCATCGCGGGCTTCCTGCCCGTCTGGCTAGACAACAAGCCACCCGGCGAGGCCCTCACGAGCGGATGCCGCCTCGCAACCCGTGCCCTGACCCTGGTCGGCGCGCGTCCTGCCCTGTAAGCCCCTGATCTGCGCAGTGCACATCAGCCCGGCACAGGAGTCCAGGTAATCGTCATCGTCCAGCTCGTCGCGTTGTAGTCGGTCGGTATCTTCGGGCCGATCAGTTCGAAGGCCTCTGTCTGGGACTGATCCTGGACAGCCCAGCACCTGCCACGCATGCTGAAGGCGCGATCACACACCGGCGCAGCCGTCAGACCAGATGGGCGTCCGCTGTCGGCCGGGCTGAAGTTCTGCACGAAATACTGGTCTACCCCTGGCATGCGCTTGTCGCGTCCGGTGCAAGCAACCACCGGGTGGCCGCCTCGGTTGCACAGGCTCCAGCCATTACCGTCATCGGCCGGAATGGCGTTCGAGCCGTTCACCTTGATGAAGGAAGCAATGCCGGTATTCGTGATCTTGATTGGGTAGATACCCACCGGCTCCGAGCCGACCCAGCATGTCCCGTTCGGATATCCGAGGCGCGTGCTCGTGGAATGCGTGTTCAGGCTGGGCAGGCCACCCACACAGTTGGAGAACGCGGCCCTGGCCGGCGAGATTGTGATCGAGCGGACGGTCGGGACAGTCTTCAGCGACAACTGGAGGCTCGCTGCGGTGCCTGGACCCGGTCCGGCGGCAGCCGTACCGCAGCCCGCCAGCGCGAGCACGGCGCATGCCAGCAGCAAGCGCGCCCTGCGCAACGCCCGTGTTCGCGACAACCGTGTCCGCGATGGCTGGTCCCGCGGCGACCGCCATGGCGAGGCCTGGCTCACCGGCGGGCGTCGCTGCCACGTCACTATGATCCGCATCGCGTTCCTCCTCCCCGGCTAGCCTGGCCCGGCGCTTCGCCGCTCGATCCGGATGCGCAGGCCAGACCGGCGGACCACGATGGCGGCCCCGCCGACAAAGATCGCCGCGAGGAACGCGGGAAGCAGCCAGCCCGGCAGAAATGATGCCGACACGGCGCCCGGTATCACCGTGAACTGCAGTTTCGTGGCGGCGGCGACGCCGAGATTGGCGCCGCCGGCGCCTAGCGCCGCCGAACCCTTGGCGACGACGTCGCTCAGGTAGGCGCCGGGATGCGCGCTGGCCGGGACCGTGAGCTGGAGCGGGATGCGGGCCGACTGATTGTGCGACAGTGTCACCGCCGAGCCAGTCGCGTGCACCCAGGACGCTGGCACTGCTCGCCCGGTACCCGGAGACAGCCGCTCGACCCGAATCACCACCGACTCGGCTTCCGTGCCGGTGTTGACCACATAAACCGCTGGCAGTGCATAGGTGCCGCCAGGATGCGCGCCGCCGACGAGTCGGACCGGGCCAGCCTGGATACCGAGCCCAACGCTCGCGTCTGCGACCGCGGGCGCCCCGATGGCCAGCGCCAAACCGAGCGCCAGCGCCGGACCCGCCGTCGCGAGTTCCCGCCGCAGGTGCATCGACCTAGGTCCCGTCTGCCGATGTGTACGGACATACCACGATGCGCTGTTTTGACTCTAACTGATCTTCGAATGGCGTTGCAGTCCAATCCCGGGCCATTGTCGCCAAGGCGTCGAGAGCGGCCAGAACGCCGAGAGGCACGCCAAAACGAGCCATCCGCCCGGACCGGCCACCGGCCACCACCGCGCCCGGCCGGTCCTGGCGGGCTGGAGCACCGGACACGCGCCAGCCGACGCGGCGATGCCGCCGACGACAGGCCACAGCCGGGCCCGCGATCCCGGCCCGGACCGGCTGAGCAGGCATACTGTCTCCGGCACACGCGCCCGTTCCCGATATGAAATGAATGCCAAGAACATGAGCCCGTATCTCGACCAGCTCTTCTCACTCCGCGATCGCGTCGCCGTGGTCACCGGCGGCAGCTCGGGTATCGGCCGCGGGATCGCCCTGGCACTCGGCCAGGTCGGCGCCGCCGTGGTGCTGGTCGCGCGCGATGCCGCCCGGCTCGCGGCGACGGTCGGTGAGCTGGAGGCGCTCGACTGCCGGGCCGCGGCGGTGAGCGCGGACCTTGGTGACCGGGCCGACGTGGAGCGC
This sequence comes from Streptosporangiaceae bacterium, assembly GCA_036495585.1. GTDB lineage: Bacteria > Actinomycetota > Actinomycetes > Streptosporangiales > Streptosporangiaceae > JAJYUU01. The sequence continues at coordinate 92,805 of DASXMP010000124.1, read as the reverse complement.
GCGGGAGCGGCGGCTGCTGCGGCCTTCGGCCCGCCGGACATCCTGGTCAACAGCGCCGGCCTGAACCTGCGGCCGCCGCTCGGGCAGCTCACCATCGGGCAGTTTGACGAGCTGATCGAGGTGAACCTGACCGCGCCGTTCCTGCTGGGGCAGCGCTTCGGGCCGCAGATGGCGGACCGCGGCTGGGGCCGGATCATCAACATCACGTCACAGCAGGCGGACCGGGCGTTCGGCAACAGCGGCGGCTACGGCGTCGCGAAGGGCGGCGTGGCCTCGCTGACCCGGTCGCAGTCCGAAGCCTGGGCACCGCGCGGCGTGTGCTGTAACGCGATCTGCCCGGGATTCGTGCTCACGCCGCTGACCGCGGAAGCCTCAGCGGACCCGGCCCGGGTCGCCGCACTCGCGGCGCGCACCATGGTCGGCCGGAACGGGCTCCCCGACGACTTCGCCGGCGCCGCGGTGTTCCTGGCTAGTCCCGCTGCACGCTATGTCACCGGCCAGGTGCTGAGCGTCGACGGAGGCTTCTCGGCGACCTAATGCAACAAAGCCACGAGGCTGCTTCAGCCGGGGTGGACTTGTGTGCGACGATGACAACATCCGGAGAAACCCGGACGTTTATGAGCCCGGCTGACTCGCGCGAGCCTAAAATGCCGCCGTACATATTGTCGAGGGGTGCGGGTTACCATTTAGAATGGTAACTGTCTCCGCGCATGCCTCGGACACGGTCCCTGCGTCGTCTATGGCTGCAGTAACAGTTCGCTGGTCGTCAACCGTTACGGTGTTGTCTTGTTGCGCTCCGGTATCCAGGTTCCGCACATAAATCACCGAGCCTGCCGGCCACCCGCCAATCACCGCCCAAGCTGTGCGACACGTCGGGCTGTACCAGAGTTCGAGACGGCCGTTTGCCTTAACCTGCTCGCCGTTCACCTTGTTATTGTTACTTGGGCAGAGCGTCGCTACGGCGCTTGGCTTGGCGGTCGATGCCGCTGCGGCAGGGGTCGCGCTGGCAATGGCGCCGGCGGCGAGGGCGAGCACTCCAAGAATAGTTCCGGCGCGCCGTACGGACAGATTAAGCGCCATTGAACCAACACCCTTCTCGCGGTCATGCACGATGAAAGTGCACGGTCAAGGCTGACGAATCATGCGCTGATGCTAACCGCTTCGGATTTTGCCGTCAATAGCATGAAGGGCGGTGTTGTGAATGGGGTTTTAGAGGCGTAGGTGGCGGCTATCCGCCAAGCACTGAGTTGGCAGTTGAGCTAGGCGAGCAGCAGTAGACGAAACGAATCGAGAAGGCGTTGGTTCACGCGCACCAAGCGTGATCAGAAAATGGTTGCGCAGCTCTTTTAGATCCTGCTGCCGTGGCTTTTGCGTGCAACATGTCGTCGTGTCTGGTTTTACCGCGGGGCGACGCCTGTTTGGTGGGGCTCTTTCTCTTTACGCTTTTGGCTAACTGGTGTCAATGGGATGACGCCGTCCACGATCGACCGGCTTCCCGGCCATGTCAGAGCCGGGCCAAAGCCCAAGCGCTCGAAGTGCCTGGCGGCGCGGCGCGAGCGCGAGGGCCGCGGAGACGGCAAAATAGCCGCATGGCACGACGCACCACGACAACATCCGGCTCGGGCGGGCGCGGCCGCGGCGGCACCGCTGGCGATGACCTGGCAGGCGACGCCGAGTTCGAGGAAAACATCATCGACGTTGACGTCACCGACGAGATGCGCGCCAGCTACCTGGAGTACGCGTATTCGGTGATCTACCAGCGCGCCCTGCCGGACGCGCGGGACGGTCTCAAGCCTGTGCAGCGACGCATCCTGTACCAGATGAGCGACATGGGGCTGCGGCCTGACCGTCCGTATGTCAAGTGCGCGCAGGTCGTCGGGCAGGTGATGGGCCGACTACATCCGCACGGCGACGGCGCGATTTATGACGCACTCGTCCGGATGGCACAGCCCTGGGTGATGCGGCTGGCCCTAGTTGATGGTCATGGTAACTTCGGCTCACTCGACGACGGCCCGGCCGCCTACCGCTATACCGAGGCCCGGATGGCGCAGGCCGCGATCGCGATGACCGACTCGCTCGACGAGGACACGGTCGACTTCGTGCCGAACTACGACGGGACCGACACGCAGCCGGACGTGCTACCGGCGGCGTTCCCCAACCTGCTGGTGAACGGCACGGCGGGCATCGCGGTGGGCATGGCGACCAACATGGCGCCACACAACCTGGGTGAGGTCGTGGCGGCCGCGCGGTACCTGATCGCGAACCCGGACGCGGACACTGCCGACCTGATGCGGTTCGTGCCTGGCCCGGACTTGCCCACCGGCGGCAAGATCGTCGGACTGGATGGCATCAGGGACGCCTACGAGACCGGGCGCGGGATCTTCCGTACCAGGGCCACGGCCAGAATCGAGAAGCTGACGCCGCGCCGCAGCGGGATCGTGGTGACCGAGCTGCCGTACGGGGTCGGTCCGGAGCGGGTGATCTCGCGGATCAAGGACCTAGTGCAGGCGAAGAAGCTGAGCGGCATCGCCGACCTCAAGGACCTCACCGACATGCGGCACGGCCTGCGGCTGGTCATCGAGATCCGGTCCGGCTTCGTGCCCGAGGCAGTGCTGGATGAGCTGTACCGGCTGACGCCGATGGAGGAGACCTTCGGCATCAACAACGTCGCGCTGGTGGACGTGCAGCCGCGGGTGCTCGGCCTGCGTGACCTGCTGCAGATCTACGTCGATCACCGGATCGAGGTCGTGCGGCGCAGGTGTGAGTTCCGCCGCACGAAGCGGCTCAACCGCCTGCACCTAGTCGACGGCCTGATCATCGCACTGCTGAACATCGACGAGGTCATCCAGGTCATCCGGTCCAGCGATGACGCAGCGGCGGCGAAGGACCGCCTGATGACCGTGTTCGAGCTGACCGAGATCCAGGCGCAATACATCCTGGACACCCCGCTGCGGCGGCTGACCCGATACGACAAGCTGGAGCTGGAACGCGAGCAGGAGACGCTGCAGTCCGAAATCGACGAGCTGACTGCCATCCTGGACTCCGAAGACCGGCTGCGTGAGCTGGTGTCGGCTGAGCTCGCCGAGATGAGCGAGAAGTTCGCTACGCCGCGCCGCACCGTGCTGCTGGAAGGCTCGGGCGCCACCCGGACCGCTGCGGTGCCGATAGAGGTCGCCGACGAGCCATGCCTGGTGCTGCTGTCGTCAGCCGGGTTGCTGGCCCGCACTGCGACCCGGGCCGCCGAGCCAGCAGAGGACCCGGGCGCACAAGCCGGCGCCGGCGGGCGCAGCTCGGGCCGTGGCCGTGCGCTGGCCGATCAGCAGGGCCCGCGAAGCGCACACGACGTGATCGTGGCCGCAGTGCCGACGACCGCGCGCGGCACGATCGGTGTCGTGACCTCGGCCGGCCGCCTCATTCGCCTCGGCGTGCTGGAACTGCCAGCGCTGCCGCCGAGCGCCCAGTCCCCTGCCTTGTCCGGCGGCGCACCACTGAGCGAGTTCGTCACCACCGGGTCCGGCGAAACCGTCGTCGGCATCGTGGCCTCGGACGAGGCCGGGGCGGGGCTCGCGCTCGGCACCGCGCAGGGCGTCGTCAAGCGGGTCGCCCCGGACTATCCGGCCAGCGCGACGGAGTTCGACGTGATCGCGCTGAAGGACGATGACCGCCTTGTCGGCGCGGTCCAGCTAGCCAGCGAGGATCAGGACCTGACGTTCATCACCAGCGACGCACAGCTCCTGCGCTTCGCAGCGTCGTCCGTGCGGCCGCAGGGGCGAGCGGCCGGCGGTATGGCCGGCATCCGGCTATCGCCGGGGGCCAGCGTCATCTGGTTCGGTGCGGTGGACCCAGAGGACGGCTCGGGTGACGCCGACGCGGGCGGCGCTGTCGTAGCCACTGTGGCCGGCGCGGCGGGCGCGCTGCCTGGTGCGTCAGCGGCAACGGTAAAGGTCACGCCGTTCGCCGAATATCCGCCCAAGGGCAGGGCCACCGGCGGCGTGCGGTGCCACCGGTTCCTCAGGGGCGAGGACGCGCTGGTGCTCGCCTGGGCCGGTGCTGCTCCTGCTCGCGGTGCAACCGAGGCAGGCACGCCGATCGAACTGCCGCCACCCACCGGCCGCCGGGATGGCTCCGGCGAGCGCCTGGCCCAGCCGCTGGGTTCGATCGGCGGCACCGCCCCGCCCAGCTGAGGAAGACGGATCCACCAGGTCTCCGTCGGTGATGTCGATAGGGCAGCAGTGGACCTGCTCATCTGCGGGACCGCTGCTCATCGCGACATCGCGATTCTGCACGACGATGATGACCTCAAAGCAGCCGCACGGTTCCTGCCCGGCGTGTGCGAACGCTCGGTCTACGACATGCCGACCTAGTCGCCCGGCGAGTACGACTGGGACCGCTGCGATCAGGTGTCGATGCGGGAGGGGTCGAGCTCACTCGCGCGGCTGACGATGAACTCCCGGCGCGGCGCCACCTCGCCGCCCATCAGCAGGTCAAAGATGGCCTCGGCCGCAGTGGTGTCCTCGATCCTGATGCGGCGGAGCACCCGGTGGCGTGGGTCCATCGTGGTCTCGGCTAGCTGGTGCGCGTCCATCTCGCCGAGGCCCTTGTACCGCTGCGGCTCCTTGGTGCGCTGGCCCTTGCGCTCCAGCTCCAGCATCGTGCGGCTCAGCTCGGCGTCGCTAAAGGTGTAGATGTATTTGTCCTGGCCCTTGCGGGGGTTGGTCAGCTCGATCCGGTGCAGCGGCGGCACGGCCGCGAACACTCGGCCGGCCTCGACCATCGGCCGCATGTACCGGTGGAACAACGTCAGCAGCAGGGTCCTGATATGGGCACCGTCCACGTCGGCGTCCGCCATGAAGATGACCCGCTGGTAACGCGCCGAGTCGAGGTCGAAGGCGGCTCCCGAGCCGGCCCCGAGCACCTGGATGATGGCCGCGCACTCGGCGTTCTTGAGCATGTCCGAGAGCGAGGCCTTCTGCACATTGAGGATCTTGCCGCGGATCGGAAGCAGCGCCTGGAACTCGGAGTTCCTGGCGTTCTTAGCGGTGCCTAGCGCGGAGTCGCCCTCCACGATGAACAGTTCGCTGCGGTCATCCGCCGATCGGCAGTCCACCAGCTTGGCGGGTAGCGCTGAGCTGGCCAGGGCGGTCTTGCGACGCTGGTTCTCCCGGTGCTCACGGGCGGCGATCCGGGTCTTGGCGGCCGACACGACCTTGTCCAGCACCGCTTTCGCCTGCTGCTTGCTGCCGCGGACCCGGCCGTCCAGGAAGTTGCCCAGCTCCGCTGAGATGACCTGGCCGACTATCTTGGCTGCCGCGGGCGTGCCGAGGACTTCCTTGGTCTGGCCCTCGAACTGAGGCTCCGGCAGGCGGACCGAGATCACCGCAGTCAGGCCCTCGAGCACGTCATCCTTGATGACCGGCTCCTCGCCAGCCTTCAGCAGCCTGGCGGCCCGCAGCTGCTCGTTGAAGGTCCGGACGATCGCCCGCTCGAAGCCAGTGACGTGGGAGCCGCCCTTGCCCGTCGGGATCACGTTCACGAACGAGCGCACCGTCGTGTCGTAACCGCTGTCCCAGCGCAGCGCCACGTCCACGTCCAGCGTGCGGTCGACGTCGGTCGGGGTCAGGTGGCCCGCCTCGTCCAGGACTGGCACGGTCTCAGTGAACTGCCCGGAGCCGGTAATACGCAGCACCTCGGTGACGGGGGCGCCGCTGGCCAGATGAGCGCAGAACTCGCTGATCCCCCCCTCGAATCGGAACTGAGCTGACCGGGCATCCGGCTCGGTCCCCGCTGGTTCGGCCGCCGCGCCATCGCCGGCCACCACGTCCAGCGCCGCACCGTCCGACGCGGGCCGCTCTGGCCGCTCGTCTGAGACCCTGATGGCGAGGCCAGGCACCAGGTAAGCGGTCTGCCTGGCCTGCTGGGCAAGCCAGCGGAAGCTCCAGTCGGCCCCAGGTACGAAGATCTGCCGGTCTGGCCAGAACCTGATCCTCGTACCGGATGCGGCCTTCGGCACCTTCCGGCCCTTGCGCAGCCCTGAGCCTGGCCTGAAGCGCGCACCGGGCCCGTCCCCGTCAAACTCTCCAGGGACGCCGCGGCGGAAGCTTGTGGCCCACTCGTAGCCGCCCTTCTGCACCCACACGTCCAGTCGACCCGACAGGGCGTTCACGACCGAGGCGCCGACGCCGTGCAGGCCGCCGGAGGCGGTGTAGGAGCCGCCGCCGAACTTGCCGCCGGCGTGCAGCTTGGTCATCACGAACTCGACGCCGGACAGTCCCGTCTTGGGCTCAACATCCACCGGGATGCCCCGGCCGTCGTCAGTGACCTCGGCCGAGCCGTCGTCGTGCAGGACCACCTCGATGTGCGTGCATGCACCGGCCAGGGCTTCGTCGACAGCATTGTCGAAGATCTCGCCCAGGCATTGCGCCAGGCCGCGGCCATCGGTCGAGCCGATGTACATGCCGGGCCGCTTGCGTACCGCGTCCAAGCCTTCCAGGACGGTCAGATGGCGGGCGGTGTACCCATCAGCCGACGGCAGATCCGGGGTACCGGCCGCGCTGCCGCGGCTCGTGCTGCCCCGTCCCGTGCTGGCCCGCCTGCTGCGGGCCGACTCCGTGCTGACGGCTGTCACGACTACTCCTTGACGAGCGATGTACTGGCCTGAGGGCAGACTAGCCGCAGCTAGCGTCCGCCTGTCGCCACCACGCCGAGGGACTATATAGGTCTTAACGGCATTAAGCCCTCATAAAGCCCAGATCCCTCTGGGATTCCGAGGCCGGGCATAGCTGGATGTTCGCCCTTGGCATACTCGCAGCCCCCGGGGGATGACAAACGACGCCCCTAGGTGTTGTGATGCGTAGGAGATCACAGGTTAGATGGACTGCCCGGGCGGATAGGCCTACCCGCTGCAGGGGGTCGGCCGACCCCCGGTCCGGCACAGTCCACGAGGCGAGGAGGCGACATGACCGGAGCTATAGCCCCTACAAGGCCGCTCAACGCCCACGACTTGTGTGACCGATGCGGAGCTCCCGCATACGTACGTGTGCTGCTTCCCGGATCTGGTGAGCTGCTGTTCTGTGCCCACCACAACCGCAAGCACGCCGATGCTCTCGCCAAGGTCGCGGTTGAGATCCAGGACGAGACCGGCAGGCTCATGAACAAGCCGGGCGACGCGGCCTCCTGATCTTCAGCAAGTAGTCAGCCCCTGACCAGCTAACGCTGGTCAGGGGCTGATTTTATGTTCACAAGGTAAGGCGGCCCTGACCAGCCCACGCCGGGCAGCGGCTGAGCTGATGTTCAAGGTACGGCGGCCCTGACCAGCCAGCGTCGGCCAGCGGCAGAGCCCATGTCTTACGGTTCAGCCCCTGACCAGCGAACGCCGGTCAGGGGCTGACTGAGGGCCAGCGGCTGCTGGCCGGAAGGACGGACGTGCGGGCTAGGTCAGTCGAGGTAGTCCCGGAGCACCTGCGACCGGGACGGATGCCGCAGCTTCGACATCGTCTTGGACTCGATCTGCCGGATCCGCTCCCTGGTCACCCCGTAGACCTTGCCGATCTCGTCCAGGGTCTTGGGCTGCCCGTCGGTGAGGCCGAACCGCATGGACACCACGCCGGCCTCCCGCTCCGAGAGCGTGTCCAGCACCGAGTGCAGCTGCTCCTGCAGCAGGGTGAAGCTGACGGCCTCGCCCGGCTGGATGGCCTCCGAGTCCTCGATCAGGTCGCCGAACTCGCTGTCCCCGTCCTCGCCGAGCGGCGTGTGCAGCGAGATCGGCTCCCGGCCGTACTTCTGCACCTCGATGACCTTCTCAGGGGTCATGTCCAGCTCGGCGGCCAGTTCCTCCGGGGTCGGCTCGCGGCCGAGGTCCTGGAGCATCTGTCGCTGCACGCGGGCCAGCTTGTTGATCACCTCGACCATGTGGACCGGGATCCGGATGGTCCTGGCCTGGTCGGCCATGGCCCGGGTGATGGCCTGGCGGATCCACCACGTCGCGTAGGTGGAGAACTTGTAGCCCTTGGTGTAGTCGAACTTCTCCACCGCGCGGATCAGGCCCAGATTGCCCTCCTGGATCAGGTCCAGGAACAGCATGCCGCGGCCGGTGTACCGCTTGGCCAGCGAGACGACCAGCCGGAGGTTCGCCTCCAGCAGGTGGTTCTTGGCCCGTCGGCCGTCGTCGGCGATCCACTCAAGGTCGAGCCGGGCCTCCATTGCGGTGACGGTCTCGGCCAGCTTCTCCTCGGCGAACAGCCCGGCCTCGATCCGCTTGGCGAGCTCCACCTCCTGCTCAGCGTTCAGCAGGGGTACCTTGCCGATCTGCTTGAGATAGTCCTTGACCGGGTCCGACGTGGCGCCCGCCACCGCTACCTGGGCGGCCGGCAGGTCCTCGTCGTCGTCGCCGTAGGAGAAGGCCTCGTCCTCGGACTCCTCAGCGGGAGCCTCGGTTGCCTGAACGGCGGTGCCGTTGACGCTGGCCGCAACTCCGGCGTCGGCTGGCGCCACCTTGGTCGGCCCGGTCACCTCGGCGGACTCGGTCGGCGTGGTCTCGTCATCCGAGTCGGCCTCGTCGTCGGTCTCGAGGGTCTCCAGCTCTTCGAGCTCCGCGTCGACGTCCAGGAAGGTGACGTCGGCGAGGTCGGGATCGGCATCCAGCTCCGTCACATCGGACAGGTCGGGATCACTTTCCAGAGCGCCATCGGTCAGCTCGGCGTCTTCCTCTACCTCCGCTGCGGCCACGTCGGCGTCAGCGGTCACCTGCATGCTCCCGTTGTCACGATGCTCTCCCCTACGCGGTCGTGCACTCGATGCCTGCTTTCCCTGCTTGGCTTTGGCGTCGGCGCCAGACCGCGTCCGGCTGCGACTGTTACTGACGGGTACCTCATCTCCGGCCGGAGCGGGACTCGCGTCGTTGACATTACCCGCGGTCGCGGACTTCGGCGAAGCCTTGCGAGGCCGTCCACCAGCCGATCTCCTGGCTGCGGGCACCGTTGTGCCATCGGCAGCCGCGCCCTTCGGCCCACGGCCGTTCGCACCGTTGCCGTTGGCGGCCCTGCTGTCGACCGCCCTGCTGTCGACGGCACGGCTGTCTGCGGCACCGCCGTTGGCGCTACTGCCGTCCGGCACCAGAGCCACCGGCTGATCGGCCCGCTTAGCTTTGCCACCCGCAGAACCACCCTGGGCCTGCTGCGGTACGCGTGCGCCCGGCGCGGCTGGCCGAGATTGCCGCCGCGCCGCGGAGCCTGCAGCGCTAGCCACCGCGGTCACCCCTTCCCTTGCTGGATGGCGGCCCGCCTTGCAACGCCCAGCGCCCGGCTGATCGAACTAGCAGGCGACACTGCCACCTCTCCGGCATCCCTCATGGTGAGCATCAGACCTACTGCGCGAATCCCAGTCCCAGGCATCGCCAGAAGCCAGAAAACTGCCGCAGGCAAGCGCGCCCTGCCCGAGGTCCTCTCCCGACCACCACCTTAGGCGCAGTGTCCGGGTAGGTCGTACGATGCGAGACAGCTCCCTTGCCGTCCCGCGTCCAGCTCTTCGACTGCCACCCGGCTGCCACCGAGCAGCGACCGAGCGCTCTGCACAACCTCGGGAATGGTACCCGCATTCCTCACGTCCTCCCCTTCCGCGCAGATCCTGCCCGCCTGCGCCGACCGGACAGCTCCTCGTCGGCGGGCACATGCAGGACCAGCACGGTCACGTCATCGTCCTGCTCATACCCGGCCAGCATCCGCTCGACGAGGTAGCCGAGCAACCGTGCCGGTTCTGCTGCCGCGCCCGCCGGTGCCTGGGCGGCCACCGCCACCAGCTCGTCCAGGCCCGAGTCGAGGCCGCGTTTGCGGTTCTCCACCAGGCCGTCGGAGTACAGCACCGCGGTGGTGCCTGCCGGCAGCAGGAACTCGTACTGCTGCCGCGGACTCGCCCAGCCCAGCGGCGTACCAGCAGTCGCGGTGTCCAGTCGGGGCGGGCCGTCTGGCGGGAGCAGCAAGGGCGGCAGGTGCCCGGCATTGCCGGCCACCACCTCCCCGGTCATCGGATCGACCACCAGGTAGGCGACCGTCGTCACCTGCTCCTCAAGCTCGGTGGCCTGGAACAGGCGGTCCAGGCCAGCCAGCACTGCCGCGGGCCGCGGGTCGGTCAGCGCCAGGGCCCGCAGGGCGTTCCGTACCCGGCCCATCCCGGCGGCGGCGGTGAGACCCTTACCCATGACGTCCCCGGCAGCGACAGCTACCCGCCCGTCGGGCAGCCGGAAGGCGTCATACCAGTCCCCGCCGATCTCCATATTCCTGGTCACGGGAAGGCATCGAGCTGCCAGGACAATCCCCGGCACCGTGGGCAGCGTGTCCGGCAGCAGGCTGCGCTGCAGGGTCTCGGCGGTCGTGTGCTCCCGCTCGTACATGGCGGCCCGCTCCAGCGCCAGCGCACACTGACCTGCGAGCGCCTCCAGGAACACCCGTTCTTCCTCGGTTATCTGCCGCGGCCGCGCGAAGGAGAACCGCAATGCACCAAGCGCCGCACCGGAGGAGAGCAGCGGCAGCCCCACCCAGGCCCGCTCGTCGCTGTGTGCGAGGAAAACGCTAAGGTCCAGCTCGCCCTCGAAGTACTCGCGCATGGCTTCGGGGCTCTCTAGCAACACCGGCCGGCGCGTGGCGATGGCCGTGGTCAGGACGCTCGGCGCGGACAGTGACATGTCGCTGGCCGGGCCGCCGGGGCTGTCCGGCAAGCCCTCTGGATTGACGATGTGCAGGCGCAGTCGCTCGGTGTCGACGATCGCCACCGCGGAGCGCTCGGCGCCGATCGCCGACCGACCCACCTCGGTGATGACGGCGACCACTTCCTCCACGGTCAGCGCCTCGGCCAGCATGGAGGTCGCCTGCTGCAGGCGCGCCGTCCGCAACGCGGCGGCGGACAGCTGATCGGTCAGCCGGCCGCGCATCTCCTCTGCCTCCCGCTGTGCCGTCACGTCGGAGCTGGCGCCGATCCACTCGATGATCCGGCCGTCGCGCTCAATCGGCACTGCCCGCACGTCGTAGTGCCGGTAGGAGCCGGTCCGGCTGCGCACCCGATAGGTGCTGTCGAAGATCTTGCCCGAGCGCACACACTCCCGCCAGGCGGCCTCCACGCGGTCCCGGTCGTCGCTGTGGATCGCGTCCAGCCAGCCCTTGCTGAGGTATTCCTCGGTTGTCTGGCCGGTGACAAACCGCCACTCCGGCGAATCCTCGGCGATCTCGCCGTCTGGCCGGGTCACCCACACCACCTGGGCGCCCGCTTGCACGAGCGAGCGGTAGCGCTCCTCACTTTGCCGCAGCGCGGCGGCGGCACTGTGCTGCTCGGTGACATCGGTGGCGATCACCGCGACCCCGCTGACGTCTCCGTCGGCTGACGGGAACCAGGAGAAGGTCCAGTAACGAGTCCCTTCGGCCCGGCCGTCGCTCCCATTGGCCGCGGTCACGGCGGGAGAGATGGCGTGCTCGGTGCGCGGCGCTGGCAAGTCTCCTGCCGTCACCCGGCGCACTGCCTGTACTGCCGCGCCAGCTAGGTCGGGCGGCCACGCATCCGCCGGCGTGAGGCCCGCGTGCACGGCGGTGTCGGCGCCAGTCAGCCCGGCCATCACCGCATTCATCTTGCGGAATCGCATATCAAGGCCGATAAAGGCAAATCCGACAGGAGCCTGGCTCAGCGCGGCGGCTAGCTGCGCGGAGTCAGAGACATCGAGCCCGGACAACCTCGGCCTCGGCACGGACATGCCTGTGCTCACCGCACGCACTCCGACCGGACCTGCGCCATCCATCAGCTCCTTCCCGCGCACTGCGGACACTTAGCAGGCTACTTGCAACAACGAGTGCTAGCAGGAAAGCAGCCAGAACTCGGGCTGACAGCTGCCCGGCAAGAAGGCGGCAGATCCGCCGGAAGCGCCCGTGTTGCTCGTGCTGAGTGACTGCAGCGCGCGAGAATTTTGCACGCAGGCTCGGCGCCAGTCGCCGCTTATTTTCTGCGCCTGTTAGCACTAGCTCAATAGATCCCGCCTCGCCATCATCCCCTTATATAACTATTTCGAACTTAAAGTGCATAACGGATAGAACCCTGAGGTTGACCACGAGCGCTGGGTGGCACTTCAGTGCGCACGATTGCCGTCCGCCGGCGCTACTGAGCTCGGGTCATGGCCTGCCGCTCCTGCCATCAGGCTGCGCGTATGTGCCGACCCCGCGCCTGCCGACTGGTCAAGCGGGATCCGCACCGCTCTGGGCCGACTGCATTTCTGGCGCCAAGGCGCCTGTTAGCTGTCGAACAGCGCGAAGAGAGTATTGAGCCCTTCGGCCAGGAGTGGGTGGGTGAAGATCGCGTCCGCCATGGTCCGGTAGGTGAGCTCGCCCAGCATGGCGACCTGGATCATGGTCATGATCTCGCCGCCTTCGCTGCCGAGGACAGCGCAGCCCAGGATCTGTCCGCTGTCCGCGTCCACGACCGCCTTCATAAAGCCGCGGGTCTCCCCGGTCTCGATGGCCCGAATGATGGCATTCATCGGAAGCTTCGCCACCTTGATCGCGCGTCCTTGCTCCCTGGCCGCGTGCTCGGTCATGCCGACCCGCCCGAGTTGCGGGTCGATGAACACCGTGTACGGCACGACCCGGTCCCGCGTGCTCGCCTTCTGGTGCCCAATGAGGTTGGCGTGCAGGATGCGGTAATCGTCGTAGGACAGGTGAGTGAAGGCCGGACCGCCCTTGACGTCCCCCATCGCATAGACGCCGGGGACGCTAGTTTCGAGATACTCGTCGACCTCAATGAAGCCATGCTCGCTGACGCCAATGCCGGCGGTCTGAGGAGTGAGCTTCTCAGTATTGGCGATGCGGCCGATGGCTGACAGCAGATGCGAGCCTTCGAGCTGTCTCTCACCATCGGGCGTACGGACGGCCAGCCGCAAGCGGCCGCCATCGGCCGACTCAACCCGGACCGGCGCCGACGACGTCAGCACAGTGATCCCATCCTCGCGCAGGATAGCGGCGACCTCGTCTGAGACGTCCTGGTCCTCGAGCATCATCAGGCGCGCGCCCGCCTGCACGATGGTCACCTCGCTGCCGAACCGACGGAACATCTGCCCGAACTCCAGCCCGATGTATCCGCCGCCGACGATGATCAAGTGCTCCGGGAGCTCGCCCAGCTCCATGATCGACGTCGAGTCGAGCACGGTCACGTCATCAGCGCCGGTGATCCCCAGTGGCCGGGGCCGGGTGCCAGTGTCGATGACGATCACGCGTGCGCTGAGCTGCCGCGTTTTGCCCTGGGTCAGGGCAATCTCGACCGTTTTCGGCCCGATGAAATGAGCCTCCCCTTCGACGAGGTCAAGGCCCTCCTGCGGCAGCCGTGCTGCGTAGTTCTGGCGGGCGCCTGCGACCATGGCGCGTTTGCGCTCGCGCACTGCTCCCAGGTCTACCGATACCTGACCTGTCCGAACGCCGAACTCGTCACCGCGACGGGCCTGGTATGCAAGGCGCGCGCTGGCAACCATCGTCTTAGTAGGGGTGCACCCCCTGTTGACGCAGACGCCGCCGAGTTGGCCGCGCTCCACGAGCGCTACCTTCTGGCCCGCCTTGGCCAGCTCGGGCGGGAGGAACCGGCCACCCTGGCTAGTTCCGATCACTATTGCGTCGAAGTGCTCCTCGACCATTGCGCTTCTCCCCACGTCCCTGGTGAGTGCATTGGCCACCGCATCAGCTGCGATCGTAGCTAACCAGCCGGCGGCCGGAGACGCTGGCGTCACGCCCCTCGCGTGCGCAGATCGATTCAGCACACTGAGGTTCTGCTTGATTGACCTTCGCGCTGGCTGAGCGTCGCCGACACTGGCTCCGGCCTCACCCCGTTCGGGCGATGCGTGGCAAGCCGAGCCGGGGCTACCGTGCATGGCAGTGTAAGGACCTTGAGCCAATCAACCAGACGGCGGGAGTGCAGTCATTCATCATGGCGGCCAGCAGTGAACCCACGAGGGACGAAAAGATCGCCGATGCACTTCGAGCCGCTCCGGCGTACATAGCTGACTCGGCGACCGTCCTCGACTGGGACATGACGACGGTTCTCCGCGAAGGATCATCCGACTGGACCTGCGTGCCAACCCCGCCCGGCAAGCCCTGGCCGGCCCCGATGTGCCTTGACCCGCCCTTCTTGCAGTGGTTCCGGGACCTAATGCACGGAAAGACACCACGAATCGACAGGATTGGGATCTCCTACATGCTGCTGGGAGAAGCCGGCGCAGACTTCGATGATCCCAGCGCCACTCAACCGCCTGAGGGCAAGGTCTGGTATCGCGCCGGGCCTCACGTGATGTTCGTCTTCCCGGCCGGCACTGGCCGCGTTGTTGCTGGTCTCGGGCACGACACGGCGTCGGGACTGCCATATGTGCGACCCATTCCGGGAGCTGAGCCGCTGCTCGTCGTTCCGATTGCCAAGCCGGGCGAGAAAGTTTGTGGATGCCCAAACGAGTGCTCCTGTGGCTGCACCACCTAGGCCGCAAGATCTTGTTGGCGCGACAGACAAGGCCTACCGCAGCGGGAAATGACACGCAGTGACATGGCTTGCTGAGCCAGTCTGCAGCAGCTGCGGTTCCTGCTCCACGCAGATCTGCTGCGCGAGCGGACAGCGCGTGTGGAAGCGGCAGCCTGGCGGCGGCGCGGTCGCCAGCGGCGGCTCGCTGTCCAGGCGCGCAGGGGGCTGCGAGGCGTACGTACCGGCCGCGAGCGACACTGTGGGCACCGCGTCAATGAGTGCGCGCGTGTAGGGATGCGTGGGCGCGGTGCAGATGTCCTCGACCGGGCCGACCTCGACCAGCTTGCCGAGATACATCACGCCAATCACGTCGGCCATGTACCGCACGACCGACAAGTCGTGCGAGATGAACAGGTAGCTCAGGCCGTACTGTCGCTGCAGCTTGCGCATGAGGTTGAGGATCTGCGCCTGCACCGACACGTCGAGCGCCGAGACGGGCTCGTCGGCCACGATCAGCGCGGGCCGCTGGATCAGCGCGCGGGCCAGCGCGAGGCGCTGCCGCTGACCGCCAGAGAATTCACGCGGCCGCAGGCTGGCGGCCTCGGCGGGCAGACCGACCTCATCCAGGATTCGCGCGACCTCGCGGCGCTGCCGACGACCGGGAATCGTCCGCTGGATCGCCAGCGGCTCGCGCAGGATCGACTTCACCCGCATGCGCGGGTCGAGCGATGCGAACGAGTCCTGGAACATCAGCTGGATCCCGGGCCCGCCCTCGCGCCGCTGCCGCGCTGACTGGCCGGTCAGCTCAGCGCCGCCAAACACGATGACACCGTCCGTCGGTCGTTCCAGCCCGACAAGCAGCCGAGCGACCGTGGTCTTCCCACAGCCCGACTCGCCGACCAGTCCGAACGTCTGACCCGGCAGGAGCTCGAAGCTCACGTCGGCCACGGCGCTGACCTCGGCGACCGTACGGCGCAGCACCCCGGCGCGCACCGGGTAGTCCTTGACCAGGCCAGACACGCTCAGCAGCGGCTCGGCGCCCGGTATCTGGGCCGCTGGCGGCCGGGCGCGGACAGACCCGCCGTTCGCCCACGCGCTTACCGGGCGCTCGCTACCGTTACCGGACGCGGCGCTCGGGCTGCCCTGCGTGGCAACGGGGAAGAAGCACGCATAGGTATGCCCGGGATAATCGCCGTCCAGGACAGGTACGTGGCCAGTGCACCAGTCGCTGGCATAGCGGCACCGCGGCGCGAAGCTGCATCCCGCGCTCACCTCAGTCAGCCGTGGCGGGCGGCCGGGAATGCTGTAGAGCTCACGGCCGCCCGGGCCGGCCAGTTCGGGCAGTGCCTCGAAGAGCGCCTCGGTATAGGGATGCTGCGGTCCGGCGAACATCGTGGCAGCGTCGGCCTGCTCGATGATGCGCCCCGCGTACATGACGGCGACCTTGTCGGCGCGACCGGCCACCACGCCAAGGTCGTGCGTGACCAGCATCACCGCCATGCCCAGGTCTGCGCGCAGGTCGTCGAGCAGATCGAGGATCTCGCGCTGGATCGTGACGTCCAGCGCGGTCGTCGGCTCATCCGCGATCAGCAGGCGAGGCTCACAGCAGAGGGCGGCGGCGATCATGGCTCGCTGGCGCATGCCGCCAGAGAGTTCGTGCGGGTACTGAGCCGCGGCCCGCTCCGGCTCCGGCATCCGCACCAGGGCGAGCATCGCCACCGCGCGCTCGGCCGCCGCCTGGTGGTCGGCGCCCCGATGGATGATCAGGGACTCGGCGATCTGCCGGCCGACGGTCATTGTCGGATCGAGGCACGCGGCCGGATCCTGGAACACCATGCCGATGTCATTGCCGCGCACGCTTTGCATCGCCGACTCGGGCAGCGCGGTCAGGTCGGTGCCTGCCAGCATGATCGAGCCAGCCGTGATCATGCCGCCGGCCGGGAGCAGCCGCATGATCGACCGCGCGGTCATGGTCTTGCCGCAGCCCGACTCCCCGACCAGGCCGAGGCACTCGCCAGCGCCGATCGCCAGGCTGATGCCGTCGACAGCGCGAGTGATGACAGGGCCGCGGCGGATCTCGGTGTGCAGGTCCCTGATGTCCAGCACCGGTGCGGCCGGGGTGCTCCCGTCCTGCGCGTACAGGGCCGGGCTAGTCATCGGCGGACAGCCTGTCGCTCAGGCCGTCACCGAGCATGGTGAAGCCCGCGATAACCACGACGATGGCGATGCCGGGGCAGAGGATCTGCCACCAGAAGCCGCTGGAGATGGTCTGGATAGCCGCAGCGATCATGTCGCCCCAGTCCACCGAGGGGAACTGCACGCCAAGCCCGAGATAGCTCAGCGTGGCCAGCACCAAGATGGCGTTGGCGATCTGGAATGTGACGTTGACCGCGATGGTGCTCGCGGCGTTCGGTGCGATGTGCCGGAGCACCACGCGCAGCCCGCCGCCGCCCATCACGCGTACGGCCTGCACGTACTCCCGGACCCGTAGCGTCAGGGCCTCGGCCCGCACGAGCCGGGCCGTGCTGAGCCAGGACGTCGCGCCGATGACGAACATCAGCAGCCCGGTCGACGGCTTGTAGATCGACATCAGCAGCAGGAGCAGCACGATGGCGGGGATGGAGACGCCCGCGTCCACGATGCGCATCATCACCGCGTCCACCGCGCCGCCGACGTATCCCGCGACCGCGCCCCACAGCGACCCGAGGACCGCCGCGAGCACGCCAGCGATGACGCCCACCTCGAGCGAGACACGGCCGCCCACCATCAGGCGGCCGAGCTCGTCCACGCCTTCGCCATCGGTGCCCAGCGGGTGGCCGGCCCGGGGCGCGAAGTTGGCCTGAGTCAGGAATACGTGCGCCGTGTCGGTGTGATACAGGAGCGGACCGAGGAAGCAGAAGGCTGCCATGACGACGATGATCGCGGCGCCGGCTGTCGCCAGCGGGCTGCGCCGCAGCACTGCGGTGCCCCGGCGCCACAGGCTCGGCCAGTCTTGCTGCCAGGGCGGAGCGGCCTGTACCGGCGCTCCGGCGTGCCGGCCGCGGCCTCCCGCCGGACGCGCAAGGGGCAGCTCTGCCGGACGGAGCGCCTCGCTGTAGTCCCGGGTACTGGCGGGGGTTAGATCCGAGTCCGTCATTGCTGGGCGTACCTGACCCTCGGATCGAGCAGCGCGTAGGTGAGGTCAGCAAGCAGTGATCCGACCGCGGCGGCGACCGCGATCACGAGGGTGAAACCGAGCGTGACCGGGAAGTCGTGGTTCTGCGCCGCCCACCACAACTGCCAGCCCATGCCACGCATATTAAACAAGCTCTCCACTACCAGCGCCCCGCCGAAGATCTGCGGGAGGCTCAGCCCGACCAGCGTCACCAGCGGCACGAGCGAGTTCCGCAGCACGTGCGTCGCCAGCACCCGGCGCTGACCGGCGCCGCGGGCTCGCGCAGCCTCTACGTACTCCTGGCCGAGGCTGTCCAATGCGGCCGAGCGCATGTACCGGGCGAAGATAGCCACTGTCACCAGGGTCAGCGTGAGCACCGGCAGCGTCAGGTCACGCCAGTCGGTCAGCACCCCGACGATGCCGGGCGCCTGGGGCGCCTCGGCCCCGAACAGCCGCAGGTCGATGCCGAAGAAGAGGATCAGCAGGGAGCCGAGCACGAAGGCCGGCATGCCGTAGAACAGCAGCGTGAGCCCGCGCAGCAGGTGATCCGTGCCGCGGTTGCGCCGGACCGCCTGCAGCAGTCCGACCGGGATCGCAACTGCCAGCGCGATCAGCGTGGAGATCCCGGTCAGCACCAGCGTCCGTGGCAGGCTCACCACCAGCAGGCCGCCCACGCTCTGGTTCTGCCCGGCTGCCTGACCGAGATTGCCGTGCAGCACTCGGCCGAGCCAAGTGAAGTACTCGCCCAGGAACTGCTGATGGACCGAGCCGGCGCCGAGCACATCGGCCGAGGCACCGCCCGGCGCAAGCCGGATCAGGCCGAACACGATCAGGGTCACGAGCAGCACCACGACGATGGCCTGCAACACCCGGCGGGCGAGGTAACTGGTCACGGGTCGGGCCAGCCTGGCCGCGGCAGGTGCACCGCCGGAACCTCACTGACCGTAATGCCAGAGTTCGGGCGTGATCGACAGCGCGCTGTTTTGCGGCCCGATGTTCAGTCCCTTGATGGTCTCCACCAGCTGGGGCGAATTCGGCTCCCACACCACCGGAAGCTGCTTGGCCAGATAGTCCTCCCAGTTGTACATGGCGGTCTTGAGCTGGGCCGGCGTCCTAGCTTCCAGCGTGTCGTTGATCAGCGTGTTGTCCCTGGGGTCGTTGTAGAAGCCGGCGTCGTTCCCTGGGATATCGCCTGCTCCGTCAGCGGGCTCGAACAACTCCTCACCGGTCGGTACGTAGTCGGGGGCATAGGTCCAGGAACCCCACTCGGCCAGCTGCCACTGCGTCTCGCTCTTCGGCGTCCCAGTGAATGCAATCCCGGTGACTGTCCCGAACGGCTCCGCCTGGAGCGTGACCTGGATGCCAGCGAGCGAGGCATTGGACGCCAGTTCGCGCATCGCCTCTTGAATTTCGTCAATGCCCTCGGCGTACATAAGGGTGAACTTGAGTGGGGTACCGCGCGTGATCCCCTTACCGCACTCGCCCTTGCCGGTACCGGGCTTGACGCAGGTGCCGAAACCGCTGGACGGGATGTTCCAGCCGTTGCTCTCCAGGGTCTTCTTGGCAGAGCCGATGTTGAGCGTCCACTTGTCGCCGCCCTTCTGCAGCGCGGGCGACAGGTAGTTGGTCACGGGGATGTCGCTGACGGGACCGATCGTCGGCTGCCCGTAGCCGTGCAGCGGGCCGGAGATGACGCCTTCCTGGTCGACCAGCGACTGGAAGGCCTGGCGGAAATACAGCTGCTTGAAGATCGGCCCTGCGGTCGGGTTCTGGAAGTTGTAAGGGAAGTAGGTCAGCTCCCATGGGTAGTACGAGGTGAGGCTGTAGCTGGACAGTGACGGCGGGTTCGCGCCGACGCTTGCTCCGGCCGGCGGCACCGGCGCGTCCACGGTCGGCAGGTACCCCACGTCCACGGTCTGGCTGCCGGTCGGGTCTTGGAGCACGTTGTACTCGGCCTGCTCCGAGGTGAACGGCAGCTCGACAAACTTGGTGATATGGTGCGCGGCCACCGGACCCGAGTAATGCTTGTTAGACACCAGCGTGGCCTTGCCCTGGCTATCCAGGCTCTGCAGCTTAAAGGGACCGTCGACGATGCTCCACAACGGCGAGGAGGCGAACGTGCTCGGATTCAGCAGCGCCTGCTTGGTCAGGTACGTGAACACCGCAAAGCAGGCAGACACCGTCGTGGCGCAGTGGCCCGGCCCGCTGGCAGTACGGTCCCAGGCCATCGGCATCGGCGTGAGTTCGCTGAGTTCGTTATTGCTGAACCAGGTCTCGGAGAACTTCGGCGTGGTGATGTCCATCGTGACCACGTACTTACTGGCCGCCCGGACATTGGTCACGTTACCCGGCAGGCCGTTCGTGTTGGCGTAAGACTCATTCCCGCCCAGGGCCTTCATCATGTTCATCCAGAAGACCACGTCCTGGGCATCGACGGCCTCGCCGTTGGACCACTTGTAATTGGTCTTGAGCTGGATGGTTACGTGGTGGCCTTGAAAGGTCGCGGGCTTGGCCAGGCTCAGTTGAGTGTTGAGATAGGGATTCACGCCGGAGCCGAACCAGTACAGCGGCCGGTACATCAGGTACTGGAAGTCGTTGACGTTGGCGACGCTGAGGAACTCGCCGGTGTTGAGGTACCCCTCATCCTTGGCGGTGAAGCCCCCGCCGAACATCGGGAACGGGAAGGCGCCGTTGGCGCCAGGACTGTTCGCCCAGGTTACGGTGGTACCGCCGTCGCTACCGGCCACGGAGCCGCCAGTACCGCTGGCGGTGCTGCCGGAGGCCGGCCCGCATGCCGCTGCGACCAGGGCGAGGCCGGCCGCTGCCAGCGCGGCGGCGATGCCGCGCCCGTGCCCTCCCAAGCCCCGCATCCCGCTCCGCCTTCCGGCTCGACGCAGTGCAAGTCCTGGTCGCATCCCGTTTCCGCCGTCCTTCTTCATTCGCAGCCGCTTTGCTGCCCGATCCGGGCTAGAAGCGCGACGCCATCCTGGCCTGCGCCGCTCGATTTCAACACCTATGCGCCCGAAGGCCAAATTATGACGTAAACACCATGCCCGCTGGACTTGGGTACGACCGCGGCTACCGCCCAGCGCCGTGACCTCCGCCTTCCCGGCACGCGCGGCAAGCCAGACCTGAGCAGAGTCCGGCCAGCGCGGGAGCCAGGCATACCCAGGAAGGACGCTACCGGACTAATCGGCTGGACGGAGGTCAGATGGATGGAACCGCCACTTCTTGTCGCCGAGGCCCGACGGAACCAGCTCAAAACGCAAAGATCCGGCGAAACATGCCTGGTCACTGAGAAACGGGCAGTCAGCCTGGCGAGCCAGGGCATGCTCGCGCGTCAAATCTGCGAAGCTATAAGCGTGACCCCCCAAAGCCGACGCCGTGAGCCAGCGCGTGACCGGGGTCCACGTCAGCCCGGACAGGGCCCGGGGACGGGTCGCCGTGGCGGCGCACAGGGCCTCGCCGACCCGCCGCCCAATGCCCTGTTCGCCGAGATGCTCAGGGCCGCGCGGGAGCTGCTGGCAGTCCGCAGCCCGCTGGACGCCGAGCTGATGGTCAGCGAACTGCTCGGCACCTGGTGGGGCCAGCGCGGCGGTCGCGGCAAGCGCAGTGCGCTGCGGGCCGCCGACATCGAGGAACTCGTGGGCGAGGGCCTAGTCGGCTACGCCGCCGAGCAGGGCAGCCCGGCGGCCCTGGCGCTGCTGTCCGGCATCGCGTGCCTCGGCACCACTCAACAGGCCGTCCGGGCGGAGCGAGCCGCGCTCGAGCTGATGGACCGCGGCGTCGCCCGCCCGGCCTGGGCCGAGCACGTCGGCGCGGTGGCCGCGGCAGAGTGCTACGTCAACTCCGATGTCTTCGGCGACCGCGATGAGATCGTCTGCGTGTTCAGCTACGCGGGCCAGGAACAGCATGCTCTCGTCGTGGTAGTCGATTACAACGCCGGCGGCCTGGCCCGGGACGGCTGGGTCACCTCGCAGGTGGCCAAGCTGCTCGATTACTGCCGGGATGGCAGTAATGGGGGTCCGTCGTTCCAGCAGATCGATGCGCCGCAGGCCCGGCGGGTCCTGGCGGCCGCCCTGGCCACGACCGAGGGAGCGGCCGATCCTCCGGTCAGCGGCTCGTTCCCCTCCTATCACGCGTTCATCAGAGCGCGGGTGCGGACACTCCCGCCGGTGTTGCCGGCCGGCGTGCCGGGGCGGACGCCGACGCCGCAGCTGCCCCTGCTGGCCGGTACCGGGCGCAAGCCGCAGTGGCGCAAGGACGCCAGGTCGCTGCTGGTCGCCGAGTTCCTCGCTTCCGACGAGGCGGAGGACCTGTCCGACCGGCAGGCCGCCAGCCGGTGTGCTGACCTCATCGTGGACTACGGCTGCGACCGGGACTTCGGCCGTCCGCTCCGGGTCAGCCCCACCAAAGCCGAGACGTTCCTGCTGGACTGGCTGCCGCGCAAGGTGATGCTCAGCCGGGCCGAGCAGGAAGCGATGCCGCACGTCCTGCTTGCCTGGGTTCGCTGGGCCGGCGGGAAGTCGACCCTGCGCAAGGTCGATGTGGCGGCGGCAATGGACGCGGTGTTCGACGCGATGCGCACGTTCCCGACCGTCTACCGCGACCCGGTGTCGCTCGGCCTCGAACCGCAGATGGTGGACCGCCTGCTGCCCGACGGCGACCTGGAGGCGCTGGCGCGGCGACTCTTCGCCTTCCCTCTGCTGCGCGGCACTTATAACGGCACGGACCTGGCCACACTCAATCCGGCCAGCTCCGCCGATCGCAAGACGCTGCTGGCCGCCGATCACGACGACGCGCAGCCGGGCCGGGCCAGCGACGAGCATGTCGAGCGGCACGTCGCCCTGGCTGACCGGCTCTGGCGGGCCGACCCACCGGAGCTGTGGGAGGCTGCCCAGCGCCTGCTGGACCTCGGCGAGGACCGGCACGAGGTGCTGCACACTCTGATCGACACCCTCCGGGTGGCTGGGCCCCGCGAGGGCGACATCGCCCGCGCCCTGGCCGACCTGCCGCCCGATCCCGCCCCCGAGCAGGCGCCGGACAACAAGCAGCCGCCGGGTTAATGGACCGCCCGAAGCGCGTCGTCGACCTCAACGCCGACCTCGGCGAGAGCTTCGGCGCCTGGCGGCTCGGCGACGACGCGGCCCTGCTGGACCTCGTCACCAGCGCGAATGTCGCATGTGGCTTCCACGCGGGAGATCCGCTGACGATCCGGCAGACCTGCGCCCGCGCGATCGCCCGCGGGGTCACGATCGGCGCTCAGGTGTCTTACCGGGACCTGGCCGGATTCGGCCGCCGCGAGATGGCGGTGCCGCCGGACGAGTTGGCCGCCGAGATCCTCTACCAGCTCGCCGCGGTGGACGGCATCGCCCGGGCCGAGGGCGGCCGCGTCGCCTATGTGAAGCCGCACGGCGCCTTGTATAACCGGGTGGTCTGGGACCGGGAGCAGGCCGCCGCAGTGGCTGCCGCGGTCGCCAGCTACGACCCGGCGCTGCCGCTGCTGACCCTGCCGGGCTCGGCGGCGGCCGAGGCAGCCACCGAGGTGCGGCTGCAGGTCGTACTCGAGGCGTTCGCCGATCGCGGCTACCGCGACGACGGCACGCTGGTCCCCCGGAGCGAGCCGGGCGCAGTGCTGACCGACCCGGCTGAAGTCGCAGCCCGAGCCGCCCGAATGGTGACCGGCGGCACCGTCACCACCGTCTCGGGTGAGGCGCTGGAAGTGAACGCGCGCTCCCTCTGCGTGCACGGTGACACGCCAGGCGCGGTGGCGCTCGCTACCGCCATCCGCGCCGCGCTGGCGGAGGCCGACGTGACGCTGGCACCGTTTGCCTGATGATCGTCAAGAGCGCCGGTGACGCTGCACTGCTGCTGGAACCAGAGCCGTCGGAATCACAGCCGTCGGAATCACAGCCGTCGGAAGCACAGCCGCTCGAGCTGGGACTGCCTGCCGACGATGCCGGTCCGTCCGGTGGAGAGTTGAGCCCGCCGACCCTCGCCGCCCGCATCACGGCCGCGGCACTGCCAGGCGTGACCGACGTCGTACCTGGTGCCCGGACGGTCATGGTGCACTTCGAGCCGGGCCAGGCGGACCCGGCCGAGCTGGCGGACCGGGTGCAGGCGCTGGCCGCGGCCCTGGGCGCGCCAGCGACCGGCGCCGCGGCCAGCGAGCCGCTGGTGATCGAGCCCGTGGTGATTGACACCGTGGTGATTGACACCGTGGTGATTGACACCCTGTACGACGGGCCTGATCTAGCCGAGGTCGCGGCGCTGAGCGGGCTGAGCGTGGCCGAGGTCATCGAGCGGCATCAGGCAGGCGAGTACCGGGTCGGCTGGCTGGGCTTCTCCCCTGGGTTCGGCTATCTCACCGGACTCGACCCGCTGCTGGCCTCGGTGCCGCGGCTGGACACTCCGCGAGTGTCGGTACCCGGCGGCTCCGTGGCAATCGCGGGCGGCCTGGCCGCTGTGTACCCAGCGACCTCGCCCGGCGGCTGGCGGCTGCTCGGCCGGACGTCCGCCGTGCTGTGGGACACCGACCGAGACCCGCCGGCGGTGCTGGCGCCCGGGGCGCGGGTTCGCTTCCGCGCGGTGTCCGAACCCAGCCCGGCGCCCGGAGCCGAGCACGGCACTCACCCGACGCCCGAGCCGGAGCACCGCACCGGCCCGGCGACTGCTCAGGAGCCCGGCGCTAGGCGGGCCGCTGAGTCGGTCAACCGCGTCCTCGAAGTACTCCAGCCCGGACTTCTCACCACGATCCAGGATCTCGGTCGGCCCGGTTACGCCCACCTGGGCGTGCCGCGCAGCGGCGCCGCTGATCCGGACAGCCTGCGCCTCGCCAACAACCTCGTCGGTAACGAGCCGGGCGCTGCCTGCCTCGAGGCGACGCTCGGCAGAATCACCGTCAGGTTCGCAGCTCCGGCAGTCGCGGCCCTCACCGGCGCGCCGGCGCCCATCAGGGTCACTCACCCTGGTGAGCAGACCGAGACTGAGATGCGGCCGCCGCACGGCGAGGCGTTCACCGTGCCTCCGGGTGCAACGCTCCGGCTCGGTGCGCCCCCCAGCGGGCTGCGGAGCTACCTGGCCGTTGCGGGCGGGATTGACGTCACGCCAGCGCTCGGCAGTCGCTCCGGCGACCTGCTATCCGGACTCGGCCCCGGACCACTGCAGGCTGGCGACCGGCTGCCGCTCGGGCCGTACCCGGTAGCAGGTCGGCAGCCCACCCCGCACGCCGCCGGTGCAGCGGCGCCTGCGTCACCACCGGCGGGGTCGTCGCCGCCGGAGCCATCGCTGCCGGGTGCGGCTGGCGTCACAGCTACGCTCCGGGTGATCCCCGGTCCGCGGGACGACTGGTTCGCGCCGGGCGCACTGGCCGTGCTGACCAGCGCCGAGGACTACGTGGTCAGCCCGGCCAGCAACCGGACCGGTCTGCGGCTGACCGGCCCAGTGCTGCCGCGCGCCACTGCGGTCGAGCTGCCGAGTGAGGGAATGGCTACCGGCTCGCTGCAGGTCAGCCATGACGGGCAGCCGATCCTCCTGCTGGCCGACCACCCGACGACAGGCGGCTACCCTGTGATCGCCGTGGTCCTCTCCGCCGACATCGGCCTCGCGGCGCAGTTGCGGCCTGGCCAGCGCGTCAGGTTCCAGGTCAGAACTTGATCGGGGTCAAGAAAGTCGTCGGCTATGCGACTTTCTTGACCGCCCAGGCGATTTCAGCCCGCGAGCTCGCGGTAGGCCGACTGGAGATCCTCGGCCAGCACAGTGGTCAGGGCCGCGGCGGTAGCGGTATCGCCCTGCTGCGACACGCGGACGTCGCGAGACGCGCACGCCCGCTCATACAGCGACCGGGCGAACCTCCCGTTCCCTAGCGCATCGATCCGCCCCTGCTCGGTCGCCTCTTCAAAAATCGAGTCCAGCACCGGCAACGCGGCTGCGTCGAAGCTGTCGCCGGCCTGTGCGGCGATCACCTGTGCGATCCTCGCGAGCTGCGCAGCGTCGTAACTCGGGAATGAGATCTTGGTGCTGAAGCGCGAGGCCAGGCCCGGATTGCTGCGCAGCAGCCGGTCCATGTCGGCGGTGTAGCCGGCCAGCACGATAACGAGACGTTCCCGCTCATCTTCGGCGCGCTTGAGCAGCGTCGCGACGGCCTCCGAGCCGAACGCATCGCCGCCCGAATAGGCCTCGTTGTGCAGCGCATACGCCTCATCGATGAACAGCACGCCACCCATCGCCGAGTCGATCAGCTTGTTCGTCTTGATCGCGGTCGAGCCGAGGTGCTCGCCGACCAGGTCGGCCCGGTGCGCCTCGATCACTTCTGGCCGGACCAGCAGTCCGAGCGCGGCGAAGATTCGGCCGAGGATCCGCGCGACCGTCGTCTTGCCGGTCCCCGGCGGCCCGGTGAACACGAAGTGCCGGGATGGCGGCTGGCTAGCCAGGCCCTGCCGGTCGCGCAGCCGGGCCACCTGCAGCTGGGCCACGATCTCATGCACTTGGCGCTTCACCGGCTGGAGGCCGACGAGCGCATCCAGTTCGGCCAGCGCGTCCTCGACCGTCGGCGTGTCGGTGTACCCGCGGAACCGCGTGGTCAGCTCGGCATAGGCAAGCTCAAGGTCCTCGCCCCGGACCGTGACGAGCTGCGCGGCCGTCGGCTCGTCCGGCCCGGCCATCACCCGGACGTCGCGTTGCTGCCCGGCCCGCGCCAGCAGGCTGCGCACGAACCGGCCGTTGCCCAGTTCGTCGGCGAGCCGCCGACGGCCAATTTCCTCGAACATTCGGCGTAGCACCGGCCGCGCGTTCGGATCGAGCAATTCGCCCTTCCGCTGAATGGCGAGGTCAGCAAGTGCCAGCAGTTCCTCGGGCGAGTAGGTGGGGAACTTGATGCGGATGCCGAACCGGGAGTTCAGGCCGGGGTTGGAGGACAGGAACGACTCCATCTGCCGCTCGTAGCCGGCCAGGATGATGATGAGGTCCTCGCGGTCGTCCTCGGCTCGCTTGAGCAGCGCTTGCACCGCCTCGCTGCCGAACCGGTCACCCTGCCCGTCGCCCTCGTTCACCAGGCTGTAGGCCTCGTCGACGAACAGCACGCTACCCATCGCCGAGTCGATCAGCTCGTTGGTCTTGATCGCGGTCGCGCCAAGGTACTCGCCGACTAGGTCGGCCCGCTGTGCCTCGACCAGGTTTGGCGAGCCAAGGAGCCCGAAGGCGTAGAAGATCTTGGCGACGATCCGGGCGACCGCGGTCTTGCCAGTGCCCGGGGGACCGAGGAAGACGAAGTGCTGCATCGGTTTCTCGGCGCTGTGTCCGGCCACCGCCCGGCGACGGGCCGCCTCCACGGACGCGGTGATCGAGGCAACCTGACTCTTGACCGCGGCGAGGCCAATCATCGCGTCCAGTTCGGCCATCGCGTCCTCGACGGTGATCTGAGGCCAGTCGGAACCGTCGCCCATGCCGTCGGCGGCCGACGCGCCCGTGGCTGCGCGGCCGCCCTGTCCCTGGCCGCGCAGCCCGTTGCCGGCCTGAGCGGCCCGGATCAGCCGCTGACCTGCCCCGGTCTGACCGTTCTGAGCTGCGCCAGCCCTAGCTGAGCCGCCCTTCGTCGAGCCCGACTGGCTATCCCCTGCACCCTGCCCGCCCGCACCCTGCCCGGCTGAGTTCTGGATGGCCGGGCTGGGCGGTCGTGGCGGAGGCGGTGAGGCAGTGCCGACCGAAGGTGCCGCGAGCGCCCCGGACGGTGCGGTGAGACGGGCTCGTTCCCTTCCCTCCTGCAGTGCCTTCGCCAGCCGCCAGCTCAGCACGATCAGCGCGAGCAGCCAGCCGGCGATCACGCCGTCGTAAGGCTCGCCGCGCAGCGACCGGGTGAGGGTGATGCCGAAGAGTAGCCCCCATGCCAGCGCCCACGCCGTGGTCCGGCACGGGATGCGGTGTCGGCCGAGCTGGCCGACGTGCGAGAGCGCCGCGGTGACCAGGACCAGGAGCACGAGCAGGTAACGCGGCAGACCAGGCAGGCCGCGACCGTCCAGCGTGCCCGACGTGGCGGCGAGGCCCCAGACCGCGACCGCGACCGTCCCGGCAACCGAGCTAGTGCCGCTCCACAGCGCATAGGGAGCGTAGATCAGCGCCGCGATGATGAGAAAAAACGCGGCCGGCAGCGCCACGATGCACGCGGCAAGAACGAGCAAGGCTTGCAGGGGCAGCGGGGCCGCCGCCAGGAAAAGGCGGAAGCGAGCCAGGCCCACCTGTGCGGTGTGCCAGCCGGGCAGGGCTGCCCGGCGCTCTGGTGACCCCATCTCGCCCCCTTGCACTGACACTTGTATAACGCAAAACCAGCAGCATTCGGAGGTCCACAATCAGATACCTCGGAAACGTCACTCTTGCAGCCATTAGACGGCCAAACCCGCGAGCGGCTGCCGGTGACACGCCAGGAGCGGAGGTCGCATGCTGAGGATCGAGGCAGGAGTGCTGATTCCGGGCGAGGGTGAGCCGGTGCCTGACGCCGTGCTGCTCGCCGACGGAGGCACCATCACGTACGCCGGGCCGACTGCCGGGGCGCCGCCTCACTCGGACGCCGAGGTCGTCGCCGCCCCGGTCGTGATGCCAGGCATGTGGGACTGTCACGGCCACTTCATGGGCAGCCGGGCTTTCGATCTCGCCAAGGGGCCGCAGGAGCCAACCGCGATGCGTGCGGCCAGGTCAGCCCGTGACCTGGCCAATGCGCTGGCCGCCGGAATCACCTCGGTCCGGGAGGTCGGCGGACTCGGCGCCTATCTCGCGCCAGTCGTCGCGGAGGGCCTGCTGGACGGCCCTGCGATTTACCCGGCCGGAGCGATTCTCAGCACCACCGGCGGACACGGTGACCTGCACTGTTATCCCCTGTCATGGGTGGCGGACTTCGGTCGGGAGGATGGCACGCTACGGCTGGCCGACGGCACCGCCGAGTGCATGCGCGCGGTGCGAGAACAACTGCGTCGCGGCGCCAAGGTGATCAAGGTGTGCGCGTCCGGCGGCGTGCTCTCGGAGGTGGACGACCCGATCCATCAGCAGTTCACCGTCGCGGAACTGCGGGTGATCGTCGAAATCGCGGGCCTGGCTGACCGGGTAGTGGCGGCGCACTGTCACGGCAAGCCTGGCATCATGGCGGCGCTGGAGGCCGGGGTCGCCACTATCGAGCACGGCAGCTACCTGGACGAGGAGGCATGCTCGGCGATGATCTCGACCGGCGCCATCCTGGTGCCGACCCGCAGCATCGTTGAGGACATCCTGGCCAATCTCGCGGCGGTGCCGCCGTATGCGGCGGCCAAGCTGACCGCGCTGGCCGAGCAGCACGCTGCCGCCGTGGGAATGGCGATCTCCCGAGGCGTGACCGTGGCCATGGGCACCGACATCGGGCTCACCGGAATGGACCTGCCGAACTCCTGGGGCACCAACGGAACCGAGCTGGTGCACCTGGCGGGGCTCGGAATGTCGCCGCTGCAGTCGATCGCGGCGGCAACCGCAATCGCCCCGCGCACGCTCGGGCCGCAAGCCCCGCGCAGCGGGCAGCTCGCGGCCGGATACGACGCGGACCTGCTCACCCTCGATGCCGACCCGCTCGCCGATATCACCGTCCTGGCTAAGCCCGAGCACATCACCGGCGTGTGGACGAAAGGACGGCGGGTCAAGGGCTAGCAGCAGGTGCCGCGGCCGGCTGGAGCGCACTGGGCCAGGTACCGACTGTCAGAGGCGAGTGCTAGAACGCAGGGCATGGAAAGACTCAGCTTTAACGAAATGCTCGACCTGGTAACCGATCGCTCAGACGCGCTCCGCGCCGCTGCCGCGAAGGCGGATCCGCAAGCGCGGGTTCCTGGCTGCCCGGACTGGACCGCGGCCGACTTGATGCGGCACCTTGGCGGCGTACAGATGTTCTGGGCGGAGGTGGTCGCGGCCGGACCGACGGCCGGACCTCCGGAGTGGGCCGACCCAGAGCCAGGCGGCGACCTGCAGTTGTGGTCCGCGGGCGCCACGGCCACGCTGATCGCGGCGCTGCGCGAGGCCGGACCCGACCGCGGCTGCTGGACCTGGTGGGAGTCGTCGGGGGCACCGATGACCGCGGGCGCGGTGGCCCGCCATCAGGTGCAAGAGGCGGGCGTGCACGCCTTCGACGCCGAGCAGGCGGCGGGGGTCGCGCAGTCAGTGCCGACCGCGGTAGCCGCGGACGGAGTCGGCGAGTATCTCACCGTCGAACTGCCGACCAACGGGCCGTGGCCGCACGATCCGGCGACCGTGCTGCTGTCCACCGGGGCCGGCGGCAACTGGCTGATCGAGCTGGACGAGAACGGCGCGCGGCCGCGACTGATCGACGGCGACGCCAAAGCCGACGCGACGGTGACCGC
This sequence comes from Streptosporangiaceae bacterium, assembly GCA_036495585.1. Classification (GTDB taxonomy): domain Bacteria; phylum Actinomycetota; class Actinomycetes; order Streptosporangiales; family Streptosporangiaceae; genus JAJYUU01. The sequence goes on along the minus strand of DASXMP010000124.1, from coordinate 62,823 downwards.
TAGCCCCAGCGACATGGTGCTTGCCTTCTACCGCCGCATGCCGCACGAGCTGAGCGTCGAAGGTGATGCCCAGCTCGTGCAGCGGCTGCTGGACTGGCCCAACCTGGACTGAGCGGTGCAGCGGCTGTAAGTCAGCTGAAGGTGACGACAAGCTCGGCGATAAGGTCATCGCTCCAGCGCAAGACCATCGTGCCCGCCTGTGCGGTGCTGTCCCAGCGGAACCACAGTTCGTCCACGTCACCCGTGCAGATGCCGCGGGTGACCGCGAGCGTGTCCGAGGGTGGCTGAGCGGCGTAACCGGCCGCTATCTCGTCGCGTCCGCTCATCGGGCCGACTGGCACGCCGACGAACCGCATTGTCGCGTCGGGCGCGAAGCGCTGAGCAAAGTCGGCCCATCCGCCTGATCGGACGCTGTCGTTGAAAGCCGCGATGTGCCTGGCCGCGCGCTTGCCGATGTGATCGTCGGTCATCGCAGCTCCCGTCGCGCCGGATCCTGTCCACGTTACTGCGGTCGCCCGGCTGGCGAGGCTCTGCGTCTCGCCAGCCGGGTGTCACAGGTCAGATCCTAGGATTGTGACTCAGGGAGGCCACCATGATTCATGGCACTTGGGTTGGCTACAGTGGCGCCGCTCAGATCGTCCTGGCAGTGGTCTTAGCTGCGCCTGTTACCTACACCTGACCCGACCGCACAGGGCGGCAGCCGACATCAAGTGAACCGGCGCAAAGGCAGGACAGGTGCCGGAAGCTCGCACCGCTTCTGCTGAGCCTGGGTCCTTTCCGCAGCCACTCAGTCCCGACGAGCGCGGCGCAATTACTCGGAGTGTTCGGTATTCAGGCCAGAGGCCGATTCCGTACGCGGAATCGGCCTCGAATGGTCTCTTAAGAGCTGCGAGCCTTCGCTCGGCAGCTCGCCTGGCCCCAGTCAACGGTACGAGAGGCGCGGGCTTAGCTGCGGGCAGGTGCGGACAGGCCTGCAGTCATGTCCAGACCACCGATTGAGAAATGCAGGGCTGCGCCCACCAGCGGTATTGCCGCCCACACGGAATAGCCGTGAGAGAGCAACAGCGCGCCAACGACGACCAAGAAGGCGCCAATGGCCAGGCGCAAGGCGCCGAGGCCACGCAGGTGCGGGTACGCCCATGGGGTGATCCGGCGCCTTCCCTGTGCCCAGGTGCTGACGAGATTGCTGGCGGGCCGGCGCGCCGGGTCGGCCACCTGCTCGAAATGCCGGGGAGTGACGTTGTCCTTGAGTCCACGCATCGCGATGGCTCCTGTCCTTGCGCTGCCCGGCCGCTCCGGGCATCTATCAAAGTGATATCACAATGATAGGCCTACCGCAAGAGCGACCAAGCACGGCAACCGGTGCTCCCCGGTCGGCGGGGAGCGCTTGCACACTCAGGCGCTGGCCAGAGGTGAGTCACCGTGAGGAGTGCGGCGCCGAGCGGATTGCGCTTAGCCCTGTCCCGCAGCGCGCGGCCCTCTTCACGCCCGTGCGTTGCATCTGCTGCTACATGTCGCCCCGAATAAGCACGCAAAGAGGGGTGCGGCCTGTCGGCCGCACCCCTTCTTTGGGAAATCCGCCCAACGACGCTCGGTTACTGGCGCAGGGTACTTATTCGGAGGGTGCGCTATTCGGGAGCCGTGTCCAGGTCGCGGAGCGGCCTGTCCCGTCGGCTCGGACCTTGCCTTCGCCGCGCAGCTGCTCTAGGACGAGCCGGATCGTCTGGTCACTCACGCCTGGCAGTGCCGTCCTGATGTCTGCCAGACGGAACGTGGTCGGCGCGTGACGCAAGGCGTGTTCACGGACGCGCTGCTGCTTGGTGCCGGGGGTCCGGGCTGCGGCTGCCCGGTCGGCGAAGACGGTGTAGGCGTTGGCGATCACGCTGGTGAAGTAGCTAAGCCAGGGCCACGGGTCGGCGGCGCCTTCGTGCCAGCCGTGGGTGGAGTCCACAAGCGCCTGGTAATAAGTGTCAGCTGATTCGGCGATCACCTGTTCAAGGCTCACGTAGCGGCCGACTGTGTAGCCGTGCTCGCTGAGCATGGCGCCAGTGAGCAGGCGAGCGACCCGCCCGCTGCCGTCCTCGAAGGGGTGGATAACGAGAAGGTCCAGGACGAACAGCCCGGACAAGAGCACCGGATGGTGCTGGCCCGCCACAATCGCCCGCCCGTAGCGCTCGATCAGGTCATCGGTGGCGAACGGGGTGCTCGCGGCCGACACGGGCTTGAAGCGGACGGTGGTCGAGCCGTCTGGCGAGCGGTCAACGACCAGGTTGTCCTCCGTCTTGAATGACCCGCCAGGCATCGCCGTATGAGCGAACAGGAGCCGGTGCAGGTGCAGGATCAGGCCCGCGTTCAACGGGCGCCAGTCCTCACGGAACAGGTAATCCTGGGCGTCGCGGTAGCCGGCCAGTTCTTGCTCGCTGCGGTTGCGCAGCGCCGTCGTGCGCCGGTCGATGATTCGCTGGGCCCGATCGGCGTCCGCGACGATGATGCCCTCGATGGCGGACGAGGCGGTGATGCTCAGGACGCGGGCCCGGTTGGCGAGCTCGGTGAGCAGCCCAGGCATCTGGTCGCGGTAGAGCGCTTCCGAGCCCCGGCCGAAGTCGATCGCGCTGAGCCCGGTGACGACCTGGGCTGGCGTTTCCGGCTGTCCGCGTCTTCGTGGCCGTCGGCCACGCGCTTGCCGACGTAGGCCGCCCAGTCTCGCCTGGCCCACTGGGACCAGCCCTCGGCAGTGCTGATGCTGATACCTGTTAGGTCAGCCAGCACCGAAGCGGGCAGCTCGGCGGCCAGGACAAGGCGGCCGGTGTTGCGGCCACCACGGGCGTCGATGCCGTAGCGGCGCAGACGCACCTCGAACAGGATGTCCACCGTCGGCCGCGCCATGCAGCAGGACTGGAATAAGCTGGCCCAGGCAAGTCCCGCCCAGGCCAGCCCTCTACATCCGAAGCAAAACGGTTAAATCGACCGCGGTTGCACCTGATGCAATACCGCTCACTTCTAGCTGCAACCGCTGGTCGAGCCGCAACCCTCGCAGACGTAGCAGCTACCAGCCGGGCGCATCTTCGTGCCGCAGGTCAGGCAGAGCGGTGCGTCCGCTACACGGCCTAGCTGCGACTCGACTAGTTCCGTGGTGCTCGTCGAACCGCCAGCCGCCGAGGCCGGCCGAGTTGCCGCCGATTCGCTAGCTTTCGGCGCTGGCCGTGCATTCTCCACGGCCACTGACTGAGCGAGCTCCTCGGTGTCGAGGTCATCCGATCCGGACGAAGAATCCTCGCCGTTGAGCTGCGCGATCCGCTCCTCGGTAGTCAGGATGCCCAGCTCCGCCCGCTGGTCGTAAGTGAGGTGGTCGAGCGCGAGCCGACGGAAGATGTAGTCCATCACCGAACTGGCCATCCTGATGTCCGCGTCGTCGGTGATGCCGGCGGGCTCGAACCTCATGTTCGTGAACTTGCCGACGTACGACTCGAGCGGGATGCCGTACTGCAGGCCGACCGAGATCGCCATGGAGAAGGCGTCCATCACGCCAGCCAGCGTGGACCCCTGCTTGCCAAGCTTGAGGAACACCTCACCGACGCCGTCATCGGGGTAGCTCGACGCCGTCATGTAGCCCTCGGCGCCCGCCACAGAGAACCTGGTGACCATAGCCGCGCGCTGCTTGGGCAGCCTGCGACGAACGGGCCTCACCTCGTGCGGGCTGGCTGCGGCAGCAGGAGCTTCCGCCTCGGCGGTCTTCTTCCTGGCAATGGACAGCGGCTGGCCCACCTTGCAGTTGTCCCGGTAGATGGCCAGCGCCTTGAGACCGAGCTTCCAGCCCTCGAAGTAGATCTGCTCGATCTCCTCGACGGTCGCGCTCTCCGGCATGTTGACGGTCTTGGAGACGGACCCGCTCAGCAGCGGCTGGACAGCGGCAAGCATCCGCACATGTCCCATCGGGCTGATCGATCGCTCGCCCATCGCACAGTCGAAGACCTCGTAATGCTCTGGCCGGAGGCCGGGCGCATTCACCACGTGGCCGTGCTCGGCGATGTACTCGATGATCGCCTCGCTCTGCTCGGCCTGGTAGCCGAGGTTCTTCAGGGCGCGTGGCACCGTCTGGTTCACGATCTGCATCGAGCCGCCGCCAACTAGCTTCTTGAACTTGACCAGCGCCAGGTCCGGCTCGATACCGGTCGTGTCGCAGTCCATCATGAGGCCGATTGTCCCGGTAGGCGCCAGGAGACTAGCTTGCGCGTTCCTGTATCCCTGTGCCTCACCAATCTCGCGGGACTCCCGCCACACGCGGTTGGCAGCGGCGACGATCGGCTCTTCGATCTCGCCGACCGCCCGGATCGCGTTGCTAGCGGTCTCGTGCTTGCCGATCACGCGCTGGTGCGCGCTGGCGTTGCGCGCGTAGCCCTCGTAGGGGCCCACCACGCCAGCCAGCTCGGCGGAGCGCTTATAGGCGGTGCCGGTCATAAGGGAGGTGATCGCCGCCGCGATCGCCCGGCCGCCAGCCGAGTCGTACGCGTGACCTGTCGCCATGAGCAGCGCGCCGAGGTTGGCGTAGCCGATACCCAGCTGCCGGTAGGCGTGCGTGACCTCAGTGATCTTCTCCGTGGGGAAATCCGCGAAGCAGATGGAGATGTCCATCGCGGTAATGATGAGCTCGGTCAGCCGCTCGAACTTCTCGGCGTCAAAGCTGTCGTCATCGCGAAGGAACTTCAGCAAGTTGATGCTGGCCAGGTTGCACGACGAGTTGTCGAGGTGCACATACTCACTGCAGGGGTTACTTGCGGTGATTCGACCCGATTCCGGACAGGTGTGCCAGCCGTTGATCGTGTCGTCGTACTGGATGCCAGGGTCGGCACATTCCCAGGCGGCCTTGGCCATCTTCCGGAAGAGTTCCTTGGCGTTGACCTGACTGATCGGCTCGCCGGTCGTCCGGGCAGCGAGGTCGAATGTGCCACCGGACTCAACCGCGCGCATGAACTCCCCGGACACACGGACCGAGTTGTTCGCGTTCTGGTACTGGACACTGGCGATGTCCTTACCGCCAAGGTCCATGTCGAACCCGGCGTCGCGCAGAACGCGGACCTTCTCTTCCTCGCGAGCCTTGGTCTCGATGAACTCCTCGATGTCGGGGTGGTCGACATCAAGCACAACCATCTTGGCGGCGCGCCTCGTAGCACCGCCCGACTTGATGGTGCCGGCGGACGCATCGGCGCCCCGCATAAAGGAGACCGGACCGCTGGCGGTGCCACCCGAGGACAGCAATTCCTTGCTTGAGCGAATCCGCGAGAGGTTGACGCCGGCGCCCGACACGCCCTTGAAGATCAGGACTTCCTCGCGGTACCACTCCAGGATCGAGTCCATCGTGTCGTCCACGGCGAGGATGAAGCACGCGGAAACCTGCTGCGGAGAGGTTGTCCCGACGTTGAACCAGACCGGCGAGTTGAAGCTGAAGACCTGGTGGATCAGCGCGTGCTTCAGCTCGTGCTCGAAGATCTCCGCGTCCTTCTCAGTCGCGAAGTAGTCGTGCTCGCGGCCCGCCGCGCCGTAGGCCCCGACTACCCGGTCGACCAGCTGCTTCAGGCTCCACTCACGCTGCGGCGTACCGGCGGCACCGCGGAAATACTTCGTTGTCACGATGTTCGCGGCATTCACCGACCAGAAGTCAGGGAACTCGACCCCGCGCTGCTCGAAGTTGACCGAGCCGTCCCGCCAGTTCGTCATGACGACGTCGCGGCGCTGCCAGGTCACCTCGTCATAGGGATGGACGCCTTCGCGAGTGTAGATGCGGCGGATGGTCAGGCCCTTGGCAGCTGCGCTACCACCCTGTGATGCCGCGCCGCTCGCCGTCTCCGTCATGTCGTGCTCCCCCTCCGCGGATCCCTCGGACCCCGATAGCGGACCTGCCAAAGGTCCTTCCCAGTGAATTGGCGGCCGGCTAGCTGGCCGACGTGGGCTGATGCCCGTTCTGCTTTGCGATGCGCTGGCCGGCCGGGCCCTCCCGGCCGGTCTCTTGCTGTCTGTCCGGCAACCCAGCCTCGTCGGCAAGGCGCTCGATGTCCTCAGGTCGCCAGTCACCCTGGTGCTCGGCTCGCAGGGCCGAGATCTCCACCTCGAAATCGGCAAGCGACTCGAAGCCGCGGTAGACCGAGGCAAATCGCAGGTACGCAACCTCATCGAGATCCCGAAGCGGGCCAAGGATGGCCAGCCCTACCTCATGGGACGGGATCTCACCGCTACCGCGGCTCCGGATCGCGTCCTCCACCTGCTGCGCCAGCAGAGCTAGCTGGTCCTCGGTGACCGGCCGGCCCTGGCAGGCCCGCCGTACGCCGCGAATGATCTTGTCCCGGGTGAACGGCTCGGTCACACCGCTCCGCTTGGCAATGGTCAGGATCACGGTCTCCTGCGTCGTGAACCGGCGGCCGCATGCGGGGCAGGCCCGGCGGCGGCGGATCGCGGCGCCGTCGTCAGCGGTCCGGCTGTCGATGACTCGGCTATCCGAATGTCTGCAATACGGGCAATACACGCGATCACCTCCCCAGGGCGTCGAGCGTCACATCGTTCCTAAGCACAAGCTATAGCAAAATTACAAGGTTGCAACTACTAGATATTGTGGTCCTCTGAAGCCGCCGACGCAAGCCCTTCACGCCAGAGGCCGAAGCCGCTGGTAGATGGCCCGCCCGTCCGAGCAGAGCGGCAACCGGGCAGCTACAAACACGCCGGCGTGTCGTGGCAGGGTGCCCGAGCGGGCCTGCTGGGAAGCACGCTCTGGATGTCTCCGCCGCCCCTGAAGCACGCCTCGCGTGCCTCCGGCGGGAGCGCCAACCCGGACCGGCATCAGTTCGGGACCCAGAGCAGCTGGCCTGCCTGCACCTTCTGGCCGACAAGCGCATTCACGGTCATGATCTCCTGGATGACCAGGCGCGGGTCAGCCGATGGCTCGGCCCTCGCGGCGATGGACCACAGGGTCTGGCCAGGCCTTACCACCACCTGATGCATCCCCTGGTACGCCGCTCGGGGCTGACCGTGGTTGGACGCCTGGGCGCCGCCCGACGCGGCAATGCTGATGGCCAGCGCCGCCGCCGTGCTCACCAACAGCACCGCCGCCCCCACCACCAGCCGTCCTCGTCTGGTCAGCCGCAACGGCGCAGGTGCGCTCTCCGCCACCCGTCGCGCCTGAGCGCGCGTCTCAGTGGCTATGCGGCGCTCAGCGGGCCCGCCGGCGGCGGCCCTCGGTCCCTTGGCCGCCCGGGCGGCACTTGCCGGGCCAGCGCGATCGGCCACCGGCGGACCGCCACCGCTAGGCCCGGGGCGCGTCACGACGACACCCGTCAGAACTGCCTCCGCCGCCTCGGGTGCGCCCGAGCCTGGGCTGTGAGCGTGGAGCGGCTCCGTGCCCGCCCGGCCGGTCGCCGCAGGTGCCGTCGAGGCAGTATGCCTAATCGAACTGGAGCGCGGCTCGGCTCCTCCTGCCGGGTCGGGCTGATCTGCCGGGGCGACAAGGCGCAACCGTGTGCGGCGGTTCGGTATCCCATGGCTAACCGGTACGCGCGAGGCTCGCTTGGCGTCGGCTGGCGCCTCAATCGCGGTCTGTGCGCTCATCACAGCCTCCATCTAACGAAAGACAGTTCGATAGTACCTCTGTTCTATCGCATCCGAGTTCGATCGAACGGAGATACGGTACTGTCATATCGCAGGGGTACGACATTTTCGCGACGCGTCGAACAGATGTTTGAGATTCGGTTAGAAAACCGTTAGCGTCTGCTCCGAACACACCGCCGGGATGGAGCCTGAAATGAGCGATGCGACCACAGAGGGCGGGGCGCGCGAGGCCTCGACCGACGGGCTTGATGGCACGACCGACCAGGAGCCGAATGCCGACATGGACGCTCCCGACATGGACGCTCCCGGCATGGACAGTGATGGCATAGACACTGATAGCCAGGCAGCGTCGCCCGAGCGGCAGCGCGGGCGGCCCGGCAGGCGGCCACGCAGCGCTGTGCCCACCGTCGTTGCTGACCTGCCCGACAAGCCGGACCCAGACCACGTACTGACCTGGCGCCAGCGGAAGGTGCTGCAGGTAATCAGGGACTCCGTGCAGCGTCGCGGCTACCCGCCATCGATGCGTGAGATTGGCGAGGCCGTCGGGCTGACCAGCACATCCAGCGTTTCGTACCAGCTATCCACGCTGCAGAGCAAGGGCTACCTGCGCCGCGACGCTGGTCGGCCGCGCACCGTCGAAGTCCGCTTGCCAGGGCATCCAGCGATCCGGCCGGAGACCGAGATCGAGGATGCCCGCGCCATGGACATCACCTCGCAGGAGCCAGCGTTCGTACCACTGGTCGGCCGGATCGCTGCCGGTGGTCCGATCCTGGCCGAAGAGTCCATCGAGGACATTTTCCCGCTGCCGCGTCAGCTGGTCGGTCAGGGCACACTCTTCCTGCTGCACGTCGTCGGTGATTCGATGATTAATGCCGCGATTGCCGATGGGGACTGGGTGGTCGTCCGCCAGCAGCCCGTTGCAGAAAACGGGGACATCGTCGCGGCCATGCTCGACGGCGAGGCAACAGTCAAGACCTTCAAGCGATCCGGCAATCACATCTGGCTGATGCCGCATAACCCTGCCTACACGCCGATTCCCGGTGATGAGGCGGAGATACTCGGCAAAGTAGTGGCGGTCCTGCGACGCGTCTGAGACCCGACTGAATGCATGGCGGTAAGGGTGGGCCGCAAATCTGCGGCCCGCCCGCGAGCTACCGGTCTGGCCGCCACCCGGAGACGATTCGCAGTTCGAAGCCCTCATCGGCCTGCGGTACCTCAAAAATCGTTGTCATATGCCGTACCGCGGCTGCGTCAAGCGGATAGCTCCACGCTTCGTCCTCGGCGGTGCGCTGCTCAGCCCGGGCTATCGCGGTCTCCACCGGCACCCGCAGGTAATGCAGCACCGTGCCGTGCCCGAGATTTGCGGCCCTACCCGACCACTCCGCCCGCTGGACTCGGCTCCAGGAATTCCAGTCGAGCACGACGTCCGTTCCAGCCGCGAGCGCCTGGACTGCGACGCTCCAGGCCAGTTCGCGGTAAGCGCGGGTCAGTTCACCCTGACGAGGATCGTCAAAGGGCAGCGGATGCAAGCGCAACAGCCACTCGTCCTGCGTGAACCGGACCGCAGGCAGCACGACCTGCAAGTGCTTGGCGTATGTGGTCTTGCCAGCACCGTTCAGGCCCGCGAGCAGATGCACGTGCGGGGCGCCGGTGGCAGCCTGTGTCATGACAACATCCTGGCAGCCCGAGACGATCTGCCCTGCAACTGGCGGACGTGCTACGTTTCATGCCGTCCAGGCTCCGCGGCAGCGGTCTTGCCACAACGGAACGGCAGGTTCGGCAGTGGTCAGGCGATATCGACAGCTCGGTCGTCGCGTGCGGCCGGCGTCTTCTGTTGTCGCCTGAGCCAGCACCGATACCGGGCTGCACTGCTGTCATCCCCAGCCGCCACATCTGCGATCCGATAGAGCCATTCGTGCGCGACAGTCGCGCGTGGTGATGTCCCGTCTTCCGGTGGTGTGCTGATTTCGCTTCGACGTGAGCGGAGAGCCTCAGTCATGGATGACTTTTTCAGCCAGTTCCCTACCCTCCAGCGCACGGCTGCCGACGTCATTACGGCCGACGACCTGCGGGCCAAGCTCGCCAGCGGCCGTCCGCTGCGAATCAAGTACGGCGTCGACGTCACAGCCCCGTTCCTGCATATTGGTCATGCCGTCAATCTCTGGGCGATGCGGGAATTGCAGGAGGCCGGCCACCAGGTCGTGTTGCTCATTGGCGATTTCACCACCCGGATCGGTGACCCGACCGGGCGATCGGAGACCAGGCCGGTCATCCCGCCGGAGCGGATCAAGCGCGATGCCGCAGCCTTCATCGAGCAGGCTGGCCGAGTCCTGCTGACGGACCCGGCGGTGCTGGAGGTCCGGCACAACTCGCAGTGGTGGGCGCCGATGACCCTGGAGCGTTTCCTCGGCCTGCTGGCCCAGGTCACGCATGCCAGGCTGATCCAGCGGGACATGTTCGCGGCGCGGATAGCGGCCGGCACCGAGATCCGCATGCACGAACTCGTCTACCCGGTGCTGCAGGGTTACGACTCATGCGAGATCGAATCAGACCTCACCATCGTCGGCACCGACCAGCACTTCAACGAGCTGATGGGCCGGTTTCTCGCGGAGCGGCTCGGGACAGCGCCCCAGGTTGTGATCACTACGCAGATCACCCCGGGAATCGATGGCCGGGCCAAGCAGAGCAAGAGCCTCGGCAACTACATTGCGCTCAGCGACGAAGCCCGGGACATGTTCGGCAAGGCCATGCGCCTGCCCGACCAGCTCGTGCCGATGTACCTGCGGCAGTACACGCTTGTGCCGCTCACTGAGATTGCCGCGCTGGAAGCGCGCATGGCGGCCGGAACGATCAACCCGATGGACGTCAAGCGGATGCTGGGGCGAGCGCTCGTCGAGCGGTACTACTCAGCCGACCAGGCGGCGGCTGAGGACGCATGGTTCGCTCGCGTCTTCTCCGCTCGCTCACTACCAGACGATGTGCCCGAGGTGACCGTCGGCGACCCGAATGCCACGCTGCTCGCGCTGCTGCGCGAGTGCCTGCCCGCCGCATCAAATGCCGAGCTGCGCCGGCTCGTCACTGACGGCGGTGTCCGGCTCGATGGCCACCGCAAGCTGACCGATCCCGACGCGCGGCACCCGGTCTCGAGCGGCGATGTGGTCAGGGTGGGTCGCCGGCGCTGGTTCCGGATTGTCTTCGGCGAGCAGTGACTGGGTTGCCGCTTCCCTGCGTTTTTCAGGGAACGTGACCGATCCGCCGCCTCGGCCGTTCGGCACGCACGGCCGAGGCTCTTGCCTTCGCCCGACGTGGTCAGACCTGGACGAACTCCATCCCGCTGAGCTGGGCGAACGCCTTCCAGTCCGCCGCGTGCTTGCCCAGGTTCATGACCTCGTGATGCGTGCCGCCAGCCGCGAGCCAGCCGTTGAGGCAAGCCCGCAGGCCGGAGGCCGGTCGGAACTGCCCGTACGGCATCTCCAGCGCGGGCAGCTCCTGACTGTCCAGGTTCTCCCCCTCCGCCACGACCAGCCGGAACCGCTCCCCCTCCAGTGACACCAGGCTGGCCAGCGTGGCCGGGCCCGGCTGGTACTGGAACAGGAACGTGGGCGGGTCGGCGAGCCGACCGATTCCCAGCGAGCGCTTGATCAGGCGCACCGGCCGGTCGGTGCGGGCGATCTTCCAGTTGCCCTCGCCCATGTGGCTCTGCAGCACCGAGTCGGTCGGGAAGTCCATGGCGTACATCTCGGTGAAGTGCGCGTCGCCGATGAGCGTGTGCCCGGCCGAGACAAGGCAGGCTGTCAGCACGTCTCCCTCGGCGCCATAGCCGTAGCCCTTGGCCATCAGGGTGGAGGCCGCGGCGAGCGGCAGCCGGCTGAAACGACCGTCCTCACCGATCGCGTCGAAGTGCGCGGTGTACGCGCCGAAACCGCGCTCAGTCAGGATCTGCTCGATCGCCACCTGCATCCGGGCGTGGTCCTCCCGCTCCTCGGCCGACAAGAGCGGGTCAATCTCGAACCTGGCGTCCTCGAAGGCGATGACCTCATCGACCTGCTCGGCCGTGACCGCCTGCATGCCGCGGTACAGGTCGCCGGGCGCCACCGCGAGGATCTCCGGCCCGAGCGAGCGGATCAGGGCGCTCTCGTCCACTCGGATGTCACCCATGTCGTTCATCGCGTAGCCGAAGATCGCCACCTTGAGCGACTGCCAACGGGTGACAGCGGCAGCCGCGCGCGCCCACCGGCCGACATCGGCTCGGAAGGATTCACTGCGCCAGTCATCGGTGAGCACGCAGAACGTGCGGCCGGCCCGGACCATCGCGTTAGCGGTGTCCTGCGCGCCATGCACGCCCTGGTTGTAGGTCATGTCGGCCATGTCCCAGGCTGGGGTCACATTCGGCTCCGGCTGGATGTTGGCCAGGCAGACTGGCAGGCGTGACTGGCTGAGCAGCCGCGCAATGCGCATCGCGGGCCCGTACGTCAGCATCACGACCAGGACGCCATCGAGGTCGGCCGCCTCGAACTCGGCCATCGCTCGCTGCGCGTCCTCGCGGTACTTGATGGCCTTGCTGGGGATGAACTCGCCGACGTCAGCAAGAGTTGCCGCGAGTTCGGCCGCGTAGCCTTCCTGGCGCTCGGCGATGCCAGGGATCATGTCGTCGTACAGATCCTGCATGACGCCAAGAATCCCGATGCGCGGCCGCGCAGTCGCCAGCAGTGTGCTCGTCATTCTCCGCAATCCCTCCATGCCTTCGGTCCGGACGCCCGGGCGTCCTGACGGGTGTGCCGATGTCGCGTGTCCGCATGTTCGTTCCGCTCCCGGCGGCCGGTCAGGATGTCGCCTGGCCGGGTATGCGGATCGCGCCGCCCTGGCCATATTCGGTCTGGTAACGGTGATACAGCGCGTCGATCTGGTCCTGTGCGAGCGGCGTGAGCTCGCCCCTGAGGCTGGCCAGGTGCACAGTTGCGGCGGCGTCCTCGCACATGACGGCGGCCTTCACCGCCGCCTGCGGACTCTCGCCAATGGTGAACACGCCGTGGCTGCGGAGCAGCACTGCGGGCGAGCGATGCCCGGTGAGCGCCGCCACCACAGCCCGGCCGATCGCCTCGCCGCCGATCGGGGCGAACGGTCCGACCGGGATCTCCCCGCCGAACTCGTCCGCCATCGCCGTGATCACGCAGGGGATCGGCTCGCCGCGGGCCGCCCAGGCGGTGGCATACCGCGAGTGCGTATGCACCACCCCGCCAACGCCGACCAGGTGCCGGTAGATGTAGGCGTGCGAGGCGGTGTCGGAAGATGGACTCAGCTCGCCGCCGACCGGCGTCCCGGTCAGGTCACAGACCACCATGGATTCGGGTGTCAGCTCGGCATAGCCGATGCCGCTCGGCTTGATCACGATCAGGTCGGTGCCGGGCACGCGCGCCGACACATTTCCCGAGGTCCACGCGACGAGCGCGTTGCTGACCAAATCCGCGTGCAGCGCCGCGACGACACTGCGCATGCGCTCGACCTCGGGCGCCAGCACCTGCTCAGCCGTCACGACGGCACGCCCTCCGTCGCCCGCGCCGATTCCGGCGCGGCTGCCTCCGCCGAAGCGCGCCTAGCATCGCCCGGCAGCGCCGCGCCGGCCGCCGAGGTCTGCGCCCCGGCCGGGGTGGCGCGCAGCACCCGGTCGCGCAGCGCGCGGAGCCGGTGCATGACCTCGTTGCCGCCGCGGCCGAAGTAGTCGTGCAGGAGCGCGTACTCGGCGTACAGCTGGTCGTACACCTCAGCGCTGGCCGGGTCCGGGCGGTACGCCGCTTCCCGCCGGCCGCCCATCGCTGCCGCGGCGGCCTGCACGTCCGGATATGCCCGCGCGGCTACCGCGGCATGGACCGCCGAGCCGAGCGCCGACGCTTGCTGCGAGGTGGCCATGCTCAGTGGCCGGCGCATGACATCGGCATAGATCTGCATCATCAGCTCGTTGCGCGCCAGCCCGCCGGCCACGATGAGTTCCTGCACCGGCACGCCAGCCCGCTCGAAGGCATCGATGATCACTCTCGTGCCGAAGGCAGTGGCCTCCAGCAGCGCGCGGTAGATATCCGGCGGCCGCGTGGCCAAGGTGAGCCCGACGATGGCACCGGCCAGATGGTGGTCCACCAGCACGCTGCGGTTGCCGCTGAGCCAGTCGAGCGCGATCAGCCCGTGTGCGCCCGCCGGCTGCGCCGCCGCCTGCTCGCTCAGCAGTTCGTGCGCGGTGAGGCCGCGCCGGCGTGCTTGGTCGTGATACTCCGCCGGCACTGCGTAGTCGGCGAACCAGGCAAAGATGTCCCCGACGCCGCTCTGCCCCGCCTCGTAGCCGAATGAGCCCGCCACGATGCCGCCATCCACTACGCCGCACATGCCCGGGACCTCCCGCAGCACGGGGGCGTTCATCACGTGGCAGGTGGACGTGCCCATGATCGCGACCATCTGGCCCGGCCGCACCGCGTCGGCAGCCGCGGCCGTGACATGTGCGTCGACGTTGCCGACCGCGACCGCGATGCCGGCCGGGAGCCCGGTCCAGCACGCTGCGCGCGGCGTGAGCGTGCCCGCCAGGCCGCCCAGCGAAGAGATCGGGTGGACCAGCCGGGTGGTTGCGAAACTGGTAAAGCCAGGATTCAGCTCAGCGAGGAAGCTCGGCGCCGGATACTTGCCGTCTTGCAGGATCCCCTTGTAGCCGGCCGTGCACGCATTCCTGGTCTCGGTACCGGTGAGCTGCCAGATGATCCAGTCGGCTGCCTCGATCCAGCGGCTCGTCAGCTGGTAGATCTCGGGATCTTCTTCCAGCAGCTGCAGCGCCTTGGCGAACTGCCACTCGGCGGAGATCTTGCCGCCGTAGCGCGCCAGCCACGGCTCGGCTCGCTCCTGCGCCAGCGCGTTGATCCGGTCAGCCTGTGGCTGGCCGGCGTGGTGTTTCCACAGCTTCACATAGGCATGCGGGCGATCACGCAGGTCAGGCAGCTGGCACAGCGGCGTCCCGTCGGCGGTCGTCGGCAGCACCGTGCAGGCAGTGAAGTCCGTGCCGATGCCGACGATCTGATCCGCGCCGACGGCGGCATCTGCAAGCGCAGCCGGGACCGCGTGCCGGAGCACGTCGAGGTAATCCGCCGGGTCTTGCAGTGCCCAGTCCGGCGGCAGCCCGGCGCCAGAACTCGCCAGCACAGCATCCATGACGCCGTGCCGGTATTCGTGCACGGCGGTGCCCAGCTCCGCCCCGTCGCGAATGCGCACCACCACGGCGCGGCCAGACAGTGTGCCGAAGTCAATGCCCACAACGCAGGCGTCCGGCGTCGTGTTAGCGCTCACATCGGTATTGTGACGTAACCGTCGCCGATTGGGCGATACCTCAGCCCATCGAATTGACGCAATGGACCGATCGATGACCGCCGGCTGGCGGCCGCGAGCGCCTAAGCGGGAGCGCGCGCGGTGCTGCCCCGCACCACCAGGTCGGCCGCGATCGGGAAGGCTGGCTCGACCGGCTCATCCGTCGCGAAGCGGTCGAGGAGCAAGCGCACGGCTCGCCGGCCGAGCTCGCCAAAGTCCTGGCGAACGGTAGTGAGCGGAGGCAGGAAGAAGCCAGCTTCGGGGATGTCGTCGAACCCGACCACGCTGACCTCGCCCGGCACCGCCTTGCCGCGTTCGGAGAGGGCACGCACCAGGCCGAGTGCCATCTGGTCGTTCGCGCACAGCACGGCGGTGACATCAGGCCGGCCCGCCAGCCGGTGCCCGATCTCATAGCCGGACCTGGCCGACCAGTCACCGCGCAGCATCGTCTCCGGCTCGGATGCGCCGGCTGCTCGCAGCGCTGTCCGCCAGCCCTCCTCGCGCTCCTGGGCGTCCAGCCAGTTCTCCGGCCCGGCCGCGTGGTAGACGGTGCGGTGCCCTAGGTCCAGCAGGTGACGAGTGCCTCTGGCGGCGCCGCCGAGGTTGTCGATGGTGACCGATGCCAGCGGCGAGTGCGTGCCGCAGCCCACCGCGATCATCGGAATGTCGCTGTCCAGCCCGCCTAGCGCCGCCACCGCCGAAGTCTCCGGCGCGATCACCATGATGCCCTCGACGCCCTGGTCGAGGAAGCGCTCCACCGCTTCCAGCAGCGACCGGCGATCGAACGCCGGCAGGCTGGCGATGGCGACCGAGTAGGCCGGCCGCGCGGCGCGCTCGATGCCGTAGAGCATCGACGCAGGACCGTACAGGGTGGTGTCGAAGCTGATGACGCCGAGCACGTTGGTGCGGCCAGTGACCAGCGACCTGGCCGCGGCGTTCCGCCGGTAACCGAGATGGCGAATGGCGGCCAGCACGCCGGCCCTGGTCTCCGGGCTGACGTTCGGGTGATCGTTCAGCACCCGGGACACCGTCTGGTGCGAGACGCCAGCTAGCCGGGCAACGTCGACCATCAGGGGTCGGCCGGCCTGGCCCCCTCCCGTTGACGCCACGGGCTCATCTCCCCATTCCGCCCGCGAGACGCCGCACGTTGTCAGCGCTCACACCGTGAATGGCCACAGTGTAGCCGTCCGGCACCTTTGTAGACGCACGCGACAGCAGGGGCTCCCCGGCGGCGTCCACCAGCCCCAGCGGCACCTCACCTCCCATCAGATGCTTTCGCAACTCGTTTCCTTTTTGGTAACAAAGCCGTGACAACGGGCGATGTTAGCGCTAACAATTGCCTCGGATTTTGTCGATGGCGACGGGAGAACTCATGTCCGCCAGCAAATCGCGCAGCCCGCGCGCGAGGATTGTCGCCACACTCACCCACCGAATCACGCTGACTCACCAAGTCAGCCGGGCCAACCCAAGCACGCTGGCACGCCGGCTCACGAGGCTCTCCGTCCTCACCGCGGCGCTCGCCACTCTGCTCGCGATGGCAATTCCCGGTGGCGCCAGCGCCGCCTGGCAGAGCCCGGGGAACGGGATGCCGGCCGGCCAGCCGCCCCAGCCCATCCAGACTCTCCCCGTCAATATCTGCAACAACTCCGCGCTGCCGAAGGACTACGGCACCAACTTCCCCACGCCAGGCGACCCGTACGGTTTTGGCTACGCAAACCAGACCGTGATCGGCTGGGAAGGCAACTACTACGCCCCGTTCGAGTACCTATCCGGCTCGTACTTCGCCCGCGGTGTGCCAGACACCTACCAGCCTGGCGCCCACGGCCAGTCCTACTGCGGCGCGATGTACTCCTTCAGCGCCTACGACTACGGCCTTGCCGCCGGTCAGGCACCGCCAGCCGGCTCGGTCCAGTGGACCGAGGCGGACGGCTACCTGCCGGCCATGACCACGTCGTTCACCCGGGCCGGCGTCGCCATCTCGATCACCGATTTCGCCGACGAGCAGGCGATCGGCGGCACCCCGGTTGAGCTCGTCTACACGCGGGTGACGGTGACCAACAAGACCGACGCCACCGTCACGGTACCTGCTGGCGCGTCGGGGCCCGCCCTCGTCTCCCTGAACTCCGAACCGGACGCGGTGCAGCCCGGTCAGACGGTTCACCACGACTTCGTCGCTGCGGTCGACACCTTCAGCACGACCACTCCCCTGCCGACGGTCGCGGCGATCACGCCCGCGGCCGGGAACCCGGGCGCGCTGCCGTACGACGCCGCGTTCCAGCACATGGCCGGCTACTGGAACAGCCGCCTGTCCGCGATCCCGGACCTGGCGCTGCCGAACGTCTCGCTGGCGAACACCAACAACCTCAGCGACCCCGGCACCGCCATGGACAACGCTTACAAGGCTGCCTTCATCTACACGCGGATCGTGCAGGTTGGCGAGGCGCCATTCTCCGGCGCTAACAACTACGCCTACCTGCTCAACCACGACCTGCCGGGGATCCTCGCCAACCGTTTCGAGCTCGGCGACTTCACCGACGCGCAGGGCCTACTCCTGAACGGCCGGATCTCCGAGGCGTCGAACTTCAACGAACAGGGCGCGAACTGGTACTGGGACGGCCCGTGGCGGACCCCGGTCGCCTGGGCCGCCTACCTCGAAGGCACCAACGATGTGGCCTTTGTCCGCCAGTACTTCCACGATGACGCCAACGGGCCGAGCCCATGGGGCCCGAGCCTCTACACGCTGATGCACACGGACTACCTGGCCCAACTCAGCGCCACGACCGGCTACCTGCGGCGCTCCGGCGACAACGACTCCGAGGGCACCTGGCTGTTTGACGACGAGACGGCGCTGGCCGGCCTCGCCGCCTACAAGTACATCGCCACCAGGATCGGCAACACGGCAGAGGCGCAGTGGGCCGACAGCGCCTACACCAGCCTCCTCAAGGCAGTGAACGCCGGCTTGTCCGCCAACGAGTCTGCGAACGGTTCCGACTTCCTGCCCTGCGAGGTCAACGTGCCGGTCACCGGCGACCGCTGCAATTCGCCCGGCGATGCGAACTGGGCGGGCTCCAATCTCTGGGGCCAGAACGTCTGGGACATCATGCTGCAGGGCGGCACGCTGAACGGGACCCTCGGGGACCCCAGCCAGACCGACAACCTCTACCAGACCGGCTTCAGCCGGCTGCTGGGCACCGGCGTTCCCTATCCGTCCTTCGGCGCCTATACCGGCTACAGCGTGGCGCTGAACACCGGCTACGCTCAGGGCGCGCTGTACGGCAATGCCTACCGCGACCTGCCCATTACCAGCTATGCCTGGCAGATCGCGACCACCACGGGCGGGCCGAACGCCTGGTGGGAGGCCAACGGATCCGCCCCGGACCCGACTAACCCATGGGCGGGCAGCCACGCCGCACCGCAGTTCGGCGCCATCCCCTACGCCTGGCCAATGGCCGGCCAGACGCAGACGCTGCTGCAGTCGCTGGTAGCTTCCGGACTGGTCTCGACCACCGGCAAGGACGGGTCGTTCCAGTACCAAACGGCGCTGTACGTGGGCCGCGGCGTGCCGGATGCCTGGATCACGCCTGGCCAGCACATCTCGGTCGGCAATCTGACCTCCTCCTACAGTGAGTCGACCGGCCACCGGGCGACCTATGGCCTGCAGATCAGCACCACCGGGGACCGGGCCAGCCCGACCGTCCACGTGTCGCTGACCGGATCCCTGCCCGGCAACGACATCCAGATCCAGCTGCCGATATTTGCCGACGCCGGAGTGGCCGGGGTGAGCGATGGCAGCTACAACGCAGCGACCCATACCGTCACGCTCGACCACGGCCAGCGGTCCACGGTGGTCCGTCTCGGCCGGACGGCCAGGCCGACTGTCGCCCTGCAGACCGCGAGCACCGTCGCCGGAACGCATAGCCAGCCGACCCTGACCTCCGGCACGGCGACGACCACGACGGCCACCTTCACCAACACCGGCCAGACGCGGCTCAGCCAGGTCAGCGTCAGCCTGGCCGCTCCATCCGGCTGGACCACGCAGCCGACGACACCGGCCAGCTTCGGCTCGGTCGGCCCTGGCCAGTCGGAAACCGTCACCTGGAATATCACCCCGCCGGCCGGCGCCAGCGGCGGCAACGGCCTGGTGGCTTCGGCTACCTACTCGGCGCCCGACGCAGCATCCGGAACCGTCACTACCGAGCAGTGGGTCACCACGCAAAAGCCACTGCCGTTGCCACCCGGTGCCCTCGACCTCGCGCTGACGGCCACCGCGTCGGCCTTCTATACCTCGCCGTGGACCACGGTGAGCGCCATCAACAACGGCATCTACCCGATCCAGTCCAGTGACGACAACGACCTGACGCCCTACTGGGGTGACTGGCCGAACACCGGTACGCACTGGATTGAGCTGGACTGGTCCACGCCGATCACAACGAACGGCAGCGAGGTCTACTTCGCCGACGACGGCGGCGGCTTGCTACCGCCGGCATCGTGGGTGGTCCAGTACTGGAATGGCAGCGACTGGGTCAATGTCAGCAACCAGAGCGGTGACCCGGCCACTGACAACACCTTCAACAACGTGACGTTCGACCCCGTCACGACCACCGGCCTGCGCGTCTCCATGCAGGGCACCGGGACCGCGTCCGTCGGCGTCATCCAGTGGGTGGTGCCCAGCATCCCTAGTTCCTGAGCGCCCTGGCGGTGGCGGCCAGCTACGCCGCCACCGCCAGCCGCAGGCGCCCGCATGCGGGCGGCTGCGGTCAGGGCGCCCGCATGCACGCCCCGGCCGGCACTATCGTCAACCCGGAGAACCATGATCCGGGAGTGAAACGTGCCGAAAAACCTGGTTGCCGGGGTCGACTCCTCGACTCAGTCCTGCAAGGTGGTGATCCGTGACGCCACCACCGGCGAGCTGGTCCGGTCAGGCCAGGCGGCACACCCGCCGGGGACCGAAGTCGACCCGCAGGCATGGTGGCAGGCGCTGGTCGCGGCGGTCCGGGAGGCCGGCGGCCTGACCGACGTCGCGGCGATCTCCGTGGCCGGCCAGCAGCACGGCATGGTCTGCCTGGATGCCGACGGCGCCGTTGTGCGTCCTGCCCTGCTGTGGAACGACACGAGATCCGCCGGCGCAGCCGCGGACCTGGTGACCGAGCTCGGCTCGGGTGACGCTGGCGCCGGCGCGGCCGCCTGGGCAGCGGCGGCCGGCAGCGTGCCGGTCGCCTCGTTCACTGTCACGAAGCTTCGCTGGCTGGCCGAGCACGAACCGCAGGCGATGGCACGCACCGCTGCCGTGTGCCTCCCGCACGACTGGCTAACCTGGCAACTGGGCGGAGCCGCCAGCCTCGACGCGCTGCGCACCGACCGAGGCGACGCGAGCGGCACCGGCTACTGGTCGCCCGCAGATGGCCAGTACCGGCCCGATTTGCTCTTGCTCGCCGCCGGAAGGACGCCGGCCGTGCCGCGCGTGCTCGGGCCGGCCGAGCCAGCCGGCCAGGTGCCCGCCAGCGACTTCGCCGCGCTGTCCGGCCTCGACGGCAGCGGCACCGTGCTGCTCGGCCCTGGCACCGGCGACAACGCCGGGGCCGCCCTCGGGCTAGCGGCCCGGACCGGAGACGTGGTCGTTTCCATCGGGACGTCTGGTACCGTCTTCGCCGTCAGCGATGCGCCAACCGCCGATGCGGCCGGCGCGATCGCCGGGTTCGCGGACGCCACCGGACGCTTCCTCCCGCTGGTGTGCACCCTCAACGCGGCCGGCGTGCTCGATGCCATGGCCGGCCTGCTCGGCGTCAGCGTGCAACGGCTCGATCAGCTGGCCCTGTCGGCCGGGCCCGGCGCTGGCGGGGTGACGATGCTGCCGTACCTGGCGGGCGAGCGCACCCCGAACCGGCCCGACGCGACCGCCGAGTTGCACGGGCTGACCGGCCGCAATGCGACGCCGGCCAACCTCGCAAGGGCCGCGGTCGAGGGCATGCTGTGCGGTCTGGCCGATGCCCTCGACGCCATCCGCGGGGCAGGCATCCCGGTCCGCACCATCATCCTGATCGGTGGCGGCGCCCGCTCCCCGGCGGTCCGCGAAATCGCGCCCTCCATCTTCGGCTGCCCAGTTGAGGCGCCCGACCCCGGCGAGTACGTCGCCGACGGCGCGGCCCGCCAGGCCGCCTGGGTCCTGTCCGGCGGCGCAGAACCACCGGACTGGCCCCTCGGCGAGCGGGTGCGCTACCTGGCCGCCCCGGAGCTGGTCGTGCGTGAGCGGTACGCCGCGATTCGCGGCTGAGCGGGAGACGGCCGCGCGAGACGGCCGTGCGGGCGGCTCCGACGCAAGGCCAGCAGCGGGCGCTGGCGCCGGCTCGGCAACGAGGAGAGCGCGGGCGCCGGGCGCTAGCCGGCCTAGGCCGGGACCTCGCTCACCTCATGCCGCGCTGGATCAGGGTCGGTCGAGTCACGTTCCACGAGCCGGCACGGCACCGTGTGCACGCCGTGGGTCGGCGCGTCGTTCATGGCCGCGAGGAGATGTTCGGCCGCGGTCCTGCCGACATGCTCGAGGCACATGTCAATGCTGGTCAGTGGCGGCTGCGCGCCGAGCGCCATCGGCGCCCAGTTGTCGAAGCCGATCAGCGCGATGTCCTCTGGCACCCGCTTGCCGACCCGGCGCAGCGTGTCGGCCACGCCGCGGGCTATCTGGTCGCTGCCGCAGAAGATCGCCTCGACGTCGGGAACGGCGCGGAGCAGGATCTGAGCGCCCTCGCGGCCCCAGCGCTCGGTCCACTCCCCGTACAGGACCTGGTGTGCCTCGAACTTCCCGCCCGCGCTCGCGATTGCCTCGCAGAATCCGCTGGCGCGCTTGCGCGCGGCCAGGAAGCGCTCCGGGCCGGTGATGTGGCCGAGCGTGCCGCGGCCGGCCCGCAGGAACTGCTGCGCCGCGAGCTGCCCGCCGCCGAAGTCGTCCGGCAGTATCGCCGGCTCGTCGCTGTCCAGCGACTGCGTCATCGCGTATACCACCGGGATGCCGAGCGCTTTGCCGATGGTCGGGCGCGGCTCGATTCGGCGGCCGGTCACGATCAGCCCGTCCACCCGCCGGCTGAGGAGCATGTCGACATACAGGCGTTCCCTGGCCGGATCGTCGCGGGTGTCACACATGAAGACCGACATCTGGCCGGCGCCGAGTGCGTCCTCGGCGCCGAGCATCACCGGGATGCTGAAGCGGCCAAAGCTGTCGGTTGTGATCAGCCCGACGGTGTACGAGCGTCCGGCTAGCAGGGCCTTGGCCAGGACGTTCGGTGCGAAGCCCAGCTCGGTAGCAGCGGCGACGACCCGCTCTCTGGTCGCGGCGCGCAGCTTCCCCTGGCCATTGAGAGCCTTCGATGCCGTGCCGATCGACACGCCAGCCTGGGCGGCCACATCACGGATGGTCGGCCGCCTGGCGTCAGGCCCTGGATCAGCAGAAGGCAAAGGGTTGCTCCCGTCCTTAGGCGCCAAGATATCTCGTCTTGTCCCTGAAAATAACGGGCATTGGCCTTGACTCGCCACACCCGGACTTCTACGTTACGGAGGAAAACCTATTCCTTATCGGTCACGACGCATGCTGGCACGCTGCGCGCGCCGCAGCGAGACGCAGGAGTCTTGCCATGTCTGAACGGCGTGAGGCACTGCCGGCCACGGGTCCCGCGTGCCCCACCACGGGAGCGGCCGCCGTTCACCGGCCAGTAGCCGGGGCCGGAGTGACGCTGACCAGCGGGCTCCTGCACGACTGGCAGCACCGCAACCGCACGGCCAGCCTGCCGCTCGCGCTGCGCCAGCTCGAGACGGCGGGCAACCTGGACAACCTGAGGCTCGCGGTCGCGGGCGTCAGCGACGGCTACCGCGGGCCGGTGTTCATGGATTCCGACGTCCACAAGACGCTGGAAGCCATCAGCTGGGAGCTCGGCCGCGGGTCCGACCCCGGCCTCGCGGATTTCGCGGCGGAGACCACGGAGCTGCTGGCCAAGGCACAGCAGGCGGACGGCTACCTGAACTCCTACGTCCAGGTCTCCGGCTCGCCCCGGTATTCGCGCCTGGCCTCCAGCCACGAGCTTTACTGCGCCGGGCACCTGATCCAGGCGGCGGTGGCGGCCAGCCGGACGTTCGATGGCGGGGCCCTGCTGCAGGTCGCCAGGCGGTTCGCCGACCACCTGGTCGCCTCCTTCGCCGGCCATCAGGCCGGCCTGGACGGGCACCCGATCGTGGAGACCGCGCTGGTCGAGCTGTACCGGGAGACCGGCACATCCGCCTATCTCGACCTAGCTGCCCAATTCATCGAGCAGCGCGGCCACGGCCGGATCGGCGACTCGGGCTTCGGCAGCCGGTACCTGCAGGACGCGGTGCCGCTGCGCCAGGCCACTGCGCTGGCTGGACACGCGGTCCGCGCGCTGTACCTGGAGAGCGGCGTCGTGGACGTCGCGACCGAAACCGGCGACAGCGAGCTGCTGGCCGGCTCCATCGCCCGCTGGGAGGACATGGTCGCCACCAAGACCGCGCTGACCGGCGGCAACGGATCGAGACACTCGGGCGAGGCGTTCGGCGATGCGTTCGAGCTGCCTCCGGACCGGGCTTACAACGAGACCTGCGCGGCGATCGCCAGCTTGCACTGGAGCTGGCGGCTGCTCCTGGCCACCGGCGAAGCCCGGTACGCCGACCATATGGAGCGGGTGCTCTACAACGGTTTCGGGGCGGCCATCTCGGCTGACGGCCTGCGGTTCTTCTACGTCAACCCGCTGCAGCGCCGCGCCGATCATTTCGAGGACGACGACCCGGGCCGACGACGCGAGTGGTTCTCTTGCGCCTGCTGCCCGCCCAACATCATGCGGATGATCGCCTCGCTCGAGCACTACGTCGCGACGGTGGCGGACGACACTGTCTACGTTCAGCAACTGGCCGGCGCCCGAGTCCGCGCGCCCCTGGCCGGCGGCGTCCTGGACCTTGACGTGTCGTCCGGCTACCCGTGGGACGGCAGCGCCGAGCTCGCAGTCCGCGCGGCGCCGAGCGCCGAGTGTGCCATCGCCGTGCGCGTCCCGGCCTGGACCGCGGACGTGGCGGTGCGCCTCGGCGGCGAGCCGGTCCGGCCGGAGCCAGGCCGGGCTGGCTACCTTCTGCTCCGGCGCCGGTGGCAGCCGGGCGACGTGCTGTCACTGACCCTCGACGTCTCCCCGCGGCTGACCTACCCGGCCCGGCGCATCGACGCGCTCCGCGGCACTGCCGCGATCGAGCGCGGCCCGCTCGTCTACTGCTTCGAGCAGGCTGACCAGGGGGCCGGCGAGAGCGTCGAGGACCTCTGCGTCACGCCAGGTGGCCTGATCGAACGTGCCACCATCCTGCCGGGTGTCGGCTCAACCGTCGTCCTGGAGGCCAGTGCGCAGCACCTGGCTCCGGCGCCCCGGCCACTGCCCTATCTCCCGCAGCCCGACCCGGACACGGCTGGCGATCATGTCAGCCGGGCCGTGGCCATCCCGTACTTCCAGTGGGACAACCGCGACGGCCAGGCCATGCGGGTCTGGCTACCAATCGGCCGGGCCGACGGCCCGGTCACCAGCTAAAACGCAACCCCTCATTGAGGAGATGACCACCATGCAGCATCTTTCTCCTCGCGCAGCGCGCGGCAAGGGCCCGAACGCCGCGCGAGGCGGCTCTCGGATCAGACGTCGCCGCCGCGCGGCGCCGACGCTGGCCGCCAGCGCTGCCCTGGCAGCTCTCGCCATCACCGGATGCGGCTCGTCCGGCGGGTCCGGCACCACCCAGTCATCGAAGACGTTCGGCGTGAACGCCACCGGCGTCGTCCACTTCTGGGCCAGGCAGGCCACCGATGGTCCGGCAAAAGCCCTGGTCAAGGAGTTCAACGCAAGCCACAAGAAGCTCAAGATCGTCCTGCACCTGACTCCGCCCAACGACGACACGAGCCAGCTCGCCACCGCGATCAGGGCTGGGTCGCCGCCGGACGTCGTCGGTCTCAACGACATCGACGTGCCCACGTTCTCGCACGAGGGCGCGTTGCTGAACATCACCAAGTATGTGAACGCACTGTCCTACAAGAGCGCGCTCAGCCCCGGTCACCTTGCCCTGGCAACTATCAGCGGGCAGTACTACGGCGTGCCCTACCTGGCCGACTTGTCGGTGCTCTGGTACAACAAGAAGCTCTTTGCCGAGGCCGGCCTGAACCCGAATGACCCGCCCACCAACTACGCGCAGATCGTGTCGGACGCGGAAAAGATCACCGCGCTTGGCCACGGCATCAAGGGCTTCTCGTTCGCCGGCAACTGCCAGGGCTGCCTGGGCTTCACGATGCTGCCCTCGCTCTGGGCCAACGGCGTGCACCTGATCAGCGGCCCGCTCGGCAACCAGACGGCGAAGATCTCGAACAACTCCCAGCTCAAGCAGATGCTGGCGGACTACCAGGTGCTGTGGTCCAAGCACCTGGTGCCCGTGAACGACCAAACCCAGAACGGCCTCACCTGGGGCAAGGACTTCGAGTCGGGGACGGTCGGCATCCTGCCGGGCGACTACGGCTTCGCAACCGGGATGAAGCCCACGTCGGAGTTCGCCGACGCGCCGCTGCCCGGCGTCACTGGTACCAGCAGTTACAGCACCTTCGACGGCGGCGACGACTTTGTCATCCCGAAGGGCGCATCCAACCCGTCCGGCGCCTGGGAGTTCATCAAGTGGGCGCTCGAGCCTGCCCAGCAACAGCAGTATCCATCGCTGGGTGACACGCCCGTGCGGACCGACATCCTGACCCCTGCGTTCAAGGCCAAGAACCCCTACGACGCGGTCGCGCTGCAGGCACTGGCCAAGGGCTCGGTCGAGTACACGCTGGCCTACGACGCCGTCTTCAACGAGCCGGGTTCGCCCTGGTTCAAGATGTTCGAGGACGCCGTTTACAGCCATAATCTCAGTGGCGGAATTTCCGAGGGCCAGTCCGGCATCCAGTCCACGCTGCAGAGCGTCAAGAGCTGACCGGCCACCATCGTGCCCCGTTCCCTTCGCCTGAACAGGAAGGGAACGGGGCACGAGGACGACTCAGCCAGCCGCATGCGCGCGGCGCGACGAGGGAGGTGTCCTGATGACAGCCGCAGAGCAGACCCAAACCCGGCCGGGTCTGCTGTCGGAAACGACCCGGGCGCCGGGCCGACGGCGCCGGGCCGGCGCGCGCCGCGAGACCAGGACGGGTCTGATCCTGGTCTCGCCCGCGCTGGCATTCGTCGGCGTGTTCGCGCTGTTCCCGCTCGGGTTCGGCGTGTACATCTCGTTCACGAACTGGCCGCTGGTTGGTCCTTACCACCTGATCGGGCTGTCCAACTACTACAGCCTGCTGCACAACTCCGAGTTCCTGCAGTCGATCCTGTTCACGCTGAAGTACACCGGCATCGTCACGATCCCGATCTTCGTGGTGGGCTACGTACTGGCGATGTTTGTGCGTGCGAACCGCCCGGGCACCACGGTTTTCCGAACGATGATCTTCGTGCCCTACATCGTCGGGCTGGTGACCGAGAGCTACATGGCCGTGGTCGAGTTGCAACCCACCTCGGGCACCGCGAACTTCCTGCTGTCCAAGCTCGGCATCGTCAGTGACACGACCGCCTGGCTCGTGCACACCGGCCTCGGGGTCACCGCCATCTGCGTGCTCGTCGTCTGGTTCTACTCCGGCTTTGCGATGATGCTGCTGATGGCCGGGATGCAGAGCATCTCGCCCGAGCTCTACGAATCCGCGCGGGTGGACGGCGCGTCCTGGTGGGCAGCGGAACGCAAGCTGACCCTGCCACTGCTGCGGCGGTGGATCGCGCTCAGCCTGATCATCTCGGTGATCGGCTCGCTGCTGGCCTTCAACCAGTTCTTCGTCATGACCGACGGCGGCCCGGGCACCAGCACCGTCACGGTCGTGATGTCGATCTACGACACAGCGTTCGCGCAGTTTGACGTGGGGCTGGCGAGCGCGATGTCGGTGGTGCTGGTGATCGTCGTCGGCCTGATTACATTCGTCCAGTTCCGGGTGCTGCAAGGAGGCGAGGACTGATGGCGGCCGCCATCGCAAGAGGCGCCAGCGGGGTCGGCGGGGCGGGTCAGAGCCGCACGATGCGCCGGACCACGAGCGTCCGGGGCAGTGCCTTTGGCTGGTTTGTCGTCGCAGGCGTCGCCATCAGCGCGGTGTTCGTACTGCCGCTGGCGTGGGAAGTGTTCCGGTCGCTGCAGCCCGAGTCGACAGTGACCGCTGCGCCATCGGCGCATAGTTTCGGGCATCTCACGTTCGCGAACTACAAGACGCTGCTGTCCGGCCAGGACGACATCATCCGCAACGTGGTGAACAGCCTGATCGTCTCCGTCGTCACGGCGCTGCTGACCTCCTTCGTGGCGGTGCTCGCTGGCTACGGCTTCGCGCTGTTCCGGTTCCGGCTGTCAGGGCTGGCATTCGGAGTCGTGCTGCTTGCCTTCATGATCCCGTTCCAGGCTGTGCTCACTCCGCTCTTCCTGGAACTGCACTCGATGCACCTGCTGAACAGCCTCCTTGGGCTCGCGCTGTTCTACACCACGTTCAACCTGCCGATCGGCGTCTACGTGATGCGCAACAGCTTCAGCCAGGTGCCGAGAGAGCTCGTCGACGCCGCCAAGGTAGACGGCGCTTCGGTGCCGACGACGCTGGTGTCTGTGCTCCGTCCGCTGGTGCTGCCAGGCATCGCGACCACCGCGCTGTATGCGTTCTTGTTTTCCTGGACGGAATTCCTCGGCGCGCTCAGCTTCCTGACCAATGACAGCCTATTCACTCTGCCAGTCGCGCTCAGCAACGTGGAGACGGGAACCTACGGTGCCGTCAACTACGGCCTACTGCTGGCCGGCGCGGTGATCGCCATGATCCCGTGCATCATCGTGTACGTCGCGCTGCAGCGCTACTACGTGCGCGGCCTGGTGTCCGGGGCGCTGAAGGGCTAGCGTGCGTGCGCCCCCGGCGCGCCGGGCGCGCACGGCATGGCCAGGCTGCATCATGGCCCGCTGCAGCATGGCCAGGCTGCAGTATGCCGGGCCCGCCCCATGCCGGGGGCGGACCCGCAGCCGCTATGCGAGCACGTTGGGCTGATCGACAACCCAGCGCCAGCTACCGTCTGGCTGGTACCGGGCTATCTCCGCCGTGACACCTCCCGCGAAGCGGGTGGTGGTCAGCGCGAGGTCACCAGACCGCAGCGCCGGCCGAACGTCACCTGCGAAGGCCCTTCCCGCGCCCAGCAGCTCCGAATAGAAGCGCCTGATTGCGGCGTGTCCGGCCGCTACCTCGCCGCCGGCTAGCGCGAGCACGGCGTCCGCCTGATAGAGCGCGACCACGCCCTCAACATCGCCGGCACTGGCTCGGGCCAGGAACAGCCGACCCAGGTCCTCGGGCTCGGCCGCAACCTCGCGATCCTCCGTACTGCCGGGCTGGGTGGTATCCGGCACGAGCATCCTCCGCTCTCTCGGCAGTTCGCCTGCAGCCATCCTCCTGCCACCGCCCGACAGTCCCGATCACCGGGAGCAAACATGGTGTGCGTGGTGACGAATCGGGGGGCCGAGCCCGGCCGAGCGTCTCGGATTCGGGGCAGCTAACTGCGTCATATGGCGCCCATGCCGAGCCAGGGCCGGCGGCTCCGGGTCGGCAGGACGCAGCAGTCTTCGCCCCTGCCGCCGGCGCGACCGTGAGCCGGGCCGAATGCCTTCGCTACTATTTGCTAGCCGTCACGCAAGTACCAGAAGGCCTCATCATGTGTTCCGCCTGCGGAGTCCCGACCCACATCCTCGAGCTCGACGAGATCGCCGCCGCTGACGAGCCGGCTCTCGCGGGCCAGGTAGCGCTCCCGCCGACGCCAGCTAAGTTCGCCGCCTTGCGGAACCGGAATTGCCGCCCGTACTTGCTCGGCGCGGCGCTCGCCATGATGGCCGACAATATCGAGCACGTGATCACCTACTGGGTGCTGTGGGAGAAATTCCACTCGCCGGCCCTGACGGGGTTCGAGGTGATCAGCCACTGGGTGCCGTTCCTGCTGTTGTCCGTGCACTTCGGCGCGCTGGCCGACAGGCGCGACTGCCGCCGCATCATCCAGGCTGCGCAAGCGCTGTTCATGTGCGTGTCGGCGCTGTGGGGCGTGCTGTTCCTCACCAACTCCCTGCAGGTCTGGGAGGCCTGCGTTCTGCTCGTGCTGCACGGCTGCGCCGGGTCGCTCTGGGGTCCGGGCGAGCAGTTGATGCTGCACGACTTTGTCGGCCGGGAGCAGCTGCCGAGCGCAGTCCGTCTGAACGCCACGTTCAAGAGCCTGGGGATCCTCTTCGGCCCAGTCGTCGGGTCCGCGCTGCTCCTCGGTCTCGGTCCGACCCGCGGTATCTTCGCGAACGTAGCGTTCTACCTGCCGCTGACCCTGTTCCTGTTCCGGACGAAGTTCACCGGCCATGTACGGGACGCCGGGATACCACGGCCGCCGCGAGTGGGCATGCTGAACTCGCTGCGCGTGCTACGACAGGTCCGGACCAACCACCTGCTGGTCAGCATGATCCTGCTGGCCGGACTTGGCTCGTTCTTCGTCGGCGCCTCGATGCAGACCTCGATGCCGATCTTCGCCCAGTCCCTCGGTGCCGGGAGCGCAGGCCTGGCCTACGGAGTGCTCCTGTTCGCGAACGGCGCCGGCGGGGTCATCGGCGGTGTTCTGCTGGAGGCGACCGGCCGGATCAAGCCGAGCGTCGGGGCCGCGGTGGCCAGCACCGCCATCTACGGCCTGACCACCCTCTTCTTCGCCCTGACCAGCAGTTACGTCGTAGCGGTCGCGATGCTCGTGGTTGGCGGGATAGCGAACCTGGCATCCATGGCGATCACCCAGACCGTGGTGCAGCTGCTGGCACCCGCCGCAGACCGCGGCCGGGTCATCGGCCTCTACAGCGTCTCGGCTAATGGCCTGCGAGCCGGCAGCGGATTCACCGTCGGTCTCCTTGGCGCCGCCGTCGGCATCCACTGGTCGCTCGGCTTCAGCTCGGCCGCGTTGTGCGCGGGCACGGTGGCGGCCGGCATCTATGCGCTGCGCGGCCGCGCGCGCGGCCCGCGTGAGCCCGCCGAGTCCGCCCTGGACTATGCGGACTGAGCGTCCTCCGATTAAAACGTCATGGTTGTGATGCTGCAGGGCGTTCTAACAGCCATCTCGGCACCAAGCAAAAGACCGCGGAGCCACAACCACGACGCCGGACGCGCGGGTCTTGGACGCACGGGTGTTGAAAGTGAGCGTATCTCGGCGAGGACGAAGGCAGGCCCGCTCAGCCCGAGACGATATTGACCAGCTTGGGCCGCCGCACGATGACGTTGCGGACGCCCCGGCCGGCCAGTGCGCGCTGCGCCCCCGGCGCGGCTAGCGCCAGCTCGCGCAGTTCATCCTCGCCGATCTCGGCCGCGACCTCGAGCTTGTCCCGGACCTTGCCGTCGACCTGGACGATGCAGGTTGCAGTCGCCTGAACCAGCAGAGCCGGATCTGCGGACGGCCAGCCCGCCTGCGCCACCGACGGAGCGTGGCCGAGCAACTCCCAGCATTCCTCGGCGGTGTAGGGAGCGAAGAGAGACAGCAGCACTGCGAGGGTCTCCCCCGCTTCGCGCACCGCCGGGTCCGCGGCACCAGGACCAGAGTCGATCGCTCGCCGAGCCGCGCTGACCAGCTCCATCAGCCGGGCCACCGCCACGTTGAGGCGGGTCGCCTCGACCAGACGGGTGACCTCGTCAATCGTCTTGTGCGTCACCTTGCGCAGCTCAAGGTCACCGCGCGCCGGACTCGCACCGCCTGGCCTGCCGGATGCCGCGACGTCAGCGGCCACGCGCACCACCCGGCCGAGGAACTTCACCAGGGCGTCCGGCCGCATGTCGGCCCAGTCGATGTCGTCCTCCGGCGGGCTGGCGAAGATCATCGTCAGCCGGATCGCGTCGACGCCGTGCGCGGCCAGCTGCTCCCCCAGGTTCACGCCGTTGCCGAGCGACTTGGACATCGCCTTGCCCTGGTTGATCACCTGGCCCTGGTTCACCAGGGCGGCAAATGGCTCGGTGAAGTCCAGCATCTGCATGTCGTGCAGCACCTTGACGAAGAACCGCGAGTACAGCAGGTGCAAGATCGCATGCTCGACACCGCCGACGTAGAGGTTGACCGGCGCCCATCGGCGCACCGCCTCGACCTCGAACGGCCCGTGCTCGAACGAGGGCGAGCAGTACCGCAGGAAGTACCACGACGAGTCGACGAACGTGTCCATGGTGTCGGTGTCGCGCCGGGCCGGACCGCCGCACTTCGGGCACTCGGCCGCGACCCAGTCCCCGGCCGCAGCCAGCGGGGAAACGCCCTTGGGCGCCAGTTCCTGGCCACGCAGGTCAGGCAGGAGGACCGGTAGCTGGTCATCGGGTACGGCAACCTCGCCGCAGCCCTCGCAGTACACGATCGGAATCGGCGCGCCCCAGAACCGCTGCCGGGACAGCAGCCAGTCGCGCAGACGGTAGTTCACGGATGCGCGGCCGAGGCCACGCTCGGCCAGCATCTCGGTGATGCGCGCGATCGCGGCGTGCTTTGACAGCCCGTCCAGCGGTCCGGAGTTCACCAGCGTGCCCTCACCTGGCGTGGCCGCGCCTGACTCGCCCGGGTCCGGCGCGCCAGTGTCCAGCACGACCCGCACCGGCAAGCTGAACGTGCGGGCGAAGTCTAGGTCGCGCTGGTCGTGCGCGGGCACCGCCATGATCGCGCCGGTGCCGTAGTCGGGCAGCACGTAGTCGGCGGCCCACACCGGGATGCGCTCACCGTTGACCGGGTTGATCGCGTGCCGGCCGAGGAAGACTCCGGTCTTCTCGCGCTCAGCCGACTGCCGCTCGATGTCAGTCAGCTTGCGCACGTCATCGAGATAGGCGTCCAGGGCGGCCCGCTCCTCCGGCGCGCAAAGTTCGGCCGCCAGCGCGGAGTCGGCCGCGACTACAAAGAACGTCGCGCCATAGAGCGTGTCCGGCCGTGTGGTGAACACCGTGACCGGCTCGTCCCGGCCCTCGATCTGGAAGCTGACCTCGGCACCCTCGCTGCGGCCGATCCAGTTGCGCTGCATCAAA
Source organism: Streptosporangiaceae bacterium (assembly GCA_036495585.1). Classification (GTDB taxonomy): domain Bacteria; phylum Actinomycetota; class Actinomycetes; order Streptosporangiales; family Streptosporangiaceae; genus JAJYUU01. Next base: position 30,800 of record DASXMP010000124.1, on the reverse strand, counting down.
AGCACCCGGTCAGGCCACTTGCCCTCCAGCGCGGCCATGTCGTCCAGAAGCTGGTCAGCGTACTCGGTGATCTTGAAGTACCACTGCGTCAGCACGCGGCGGATAACCTCCGCCCCGCACCGCTCGCATTTGCCCGCGATCACCTGCTCGTTGGCAAGCACGGTCTGGTCGACCGGGCACCAGTTGACATTGCCGTCCTTGCGGTAGGCCAGGCCGCGCTCGTAGAAGCGCAGGAAAAGCCACTGCGTCCAGCGGTAGTACTCCGGGTCGCACGTCTGCAGCCGCCGGGACCAGTCGAAGGACACCGCGTAGTGCCGGAACGACGCGGCCTGGACCTCGATGTTCTTGTAGGTCCAGTCGGCCGGGTGGGTGTTGTTCCGAATCGCAGCGTTCTCTGCGGGCAAACCGAAAGCGTCCCAGCCGATGGGGTGCAGCACGTTGTGGCCGCGGAGGAAGTAGTACCGGGCGATCGCGTCGCCGAGCGCGTACGCCTCGGCGTGACCCATGTGGAGGTCTCCCGACGGGTACGGGAACATGTCAAGCAGGTAGGTCCGCGGCCTGGTGTCGGCCGGGTCGTCGCTGGCATGGAAGATGTCCATCGCGGCCCAGCGCTGCTGCCACTTGTCCTGGATCGCGCGCGGATCGTAGCGGTCCGCGGTATCGGCGGGTGTCATGAGTTCCTCGAAGCGGTAAGGTCCGGATCCGCCCCTGCCTTGCCCTGCTGGGAGCACCAGCCTTCGGCAACGCCGCCTGTGCAGCAAACACAGGTGCAGCAAACACAAGTGCAGCAAACACAGGTGCGGCAAATACCGGGATTCGGTGCATCCTGCGGGCGCTCCGGCTCAGGCTGACTAGCCCGGGAGGAGCCCGGCAAAGCGCATGTGGACAGGGTAGCGCACAGTCGCTCGCGGCAAGCCCCGGGCGCCGCAGCGCACCGCTGATGCCACATTGCGGACTACATGCCCGCGCAATTCCAGAAATGCCGCTAGCCGGAAATTAAGGGCGTCGTGCATTCCGCCTTGACCAGGTCGCATGGCCGTCAAATAATGTCCTGGCACCCAGCAGCGCAGGATCTGCGCAGGGTGGCGCGCCCGTGGTTGAATCGGCAGTGGTCGGACCGGCAATGGTTCGGCCAACAAGGGTCAAATCGGGGTCCGACCAGCCAACCATGCGTATGGGCCGCTATCGGCGCTGGACCGGCGCAATGGGGACGAGGCCATTGTTCGGGGGAATAATGTACATTAGCTCGTGCACATTAACGCACGGAATGCTGGTAACCAGATCAGGGCGCATTAATTGCGTCAGGTTGGTCAGATTGCCTAGCTGGCTCGGCCTGCCACTACCAACCGCCGGGCTGAGTCGTGCCTGACGCGACCACGGCCGGCCGTTCCGGCCTGAGCCCGGCCGCGGGCCGCGGCACTGCCACCAGCCCGATTGCCATCGTCGGCTTGGCCTGCCGCTTCCCCGACGCGGACGACCCGGCCGCGCTGCTTGACGTGGTGCTCACCGGGCGCCGGGCGTTCCGCCGCATCCCGCCGAGCCGGGTCGACCTGACCGAGTACTACCAGCCCAGGCTAGCCACGCTGGATGCTACCTACAGCACCAGGGCCGCGCTGCTGGAGGGCTGGGAGTTCGATCGCGCGACGTTCCTGGTGGAGCCGGCCACTTACATGGCCGCGGATCCGGCCAGCTGGCTGGCCGTGGAGACGGTGGCGCGCTCCCTGGCCGCCGCGGGCCTGCCCTGCGGTGAAGGCCTGGACCGGGATCGGACTGGCGTCATCATCGGGAACAGCATGACCGGGGACGTCTCTCGTGCCCAGGCCCTGCGCGTCCGCTGGCCGTATGTCCGGCGGGCGATCACCGAGGCGCTGAGCATCAGCGGCATCGCCGACGACGCCGCGGCCACCGTGCTGCGCCGGGCCGAGTCCAACTACCTGGCGCCGTTCCCCGCGATGGGACCAGACTCACTGGCCGGCGCCGTTCCCGGCTCCATCGCGGCGGCGATCAGCAGCTACTTCGGCTTCCGCGGCGACAGCCACGTTGTCGACACGGGCTGCTCATCCTCCCTGCAAGCGGTCGCGAACGCTTGCAGCGCGCTCGCGGCAGGCGACCTGGACGCGGCAGTCGCGGGCGGCGTCGACCTCAGCATCGACCCGCTGGAGCTGATCGGCCTGGCCAAGGCAGGCGTGCTGGCCACCACGGATGTGCGCATCTACGACAGGCACCCAACCGGATTCCTGCCGGGCGAGGGCTGCGGCATGGTCTTGCTGATGCGGAGTGCGGACGCACACGCAGCCGACCTGCAGGTGTACGCGGAGATCCTGGGCTGGGGCAGCGCCGCCGGCGGCCAGCCCGTCGCGCCGGGCTCGCTGGCCTGCACACAGTTGCTGGCGATGCGCCGTGCCTACGAGCGCGCGGCCATTGACCCGGCCGCTATTCAGTACATAGAAGGGAACGGCGCCGGGACACAGGCGGATGACGAGGCCGAACTCAGCGCACTGAGCTCGATCCGCGCCGGAGCCAAGGACAAGGCTGCGCTCGGTTCGGTCAAGGCGAACATCGGCCACGCCAAGGCGGCCGCTGGCGCCGCTGGCCTGATCAAGACTGTGCTGGCGCTCGGTACCGGCGTGATACCGCCGGCTACCGGCGCGCACCAGCCGCATCCGCTGATCGCCGACGGAGACGCGCGCGTCTGGCTCCCTGACTCCGCGCAGGAGTGGGAGAGCGACGTCCGCCTGGCGGCAGTCGGCGCCACCGGACTTGGCGGCGGCAACGTCCATGTCGTGCTGCGGCACGAGCAAGGTGGCCGGGCCAGGCAGGACAAATGGTTGCGGTCGGTGCCACGACCACCGGTACGCACCGAGGCCGAGCCTGAGCCCGTGCAGCTCCGGCTGCCCGTCGCGGCGGAGCCACTGCCGTTCCTGCTGCATGCGCCGGACCGGTCCGCGCTCGCGGCAGTGCTCACCAGACTGGCTGAGATCGCCAGGTTCCTGTCCGACGCCGAGATGCTTGACCTCGCCAGCATGCTCGGCAGGTCTGCCTTCATTCAGGGTCAGTGCCGGGTTGCCCTGGTGGCGTCCCGGCAGGAACAGCTCGCCGCCCTGGCGCGGGAAGCGGTCACTGTCCTGCCCGGCCTGACCAGCGGGCCGCTGACAGTACGGCCCGGCATCTTCGCCTCGGAGTCCGGCAGCGGCCGGGTCACCCTGCTGCTGTCGGCTGCATCCGATACGCCCGACCACGTGCCGTCAGACGAGGAAGCGGCGCGCACGGAAGCACCGGAGGGACCGGCAGAGCAGGCGGAGCCGGCCAGCGGGGTGCGCACGTTGCCGGGTGCGCTCCGCCGGTCGCTGGACACGCTGCGCTGGCTGGAATCGCTGGACGTGCAGGCGACTGGCGCCGTCGGCCATGGCCTGGGCGTGCTGACCGGGCTCGCCTGGGCCGGCGTCCTCGGCGAGTCCGAGGTGCTCGACATCGCTGACCTGCGCGACCAGTTCCTGCGGAGGTTCGCGGCGAAACACGCGGGGACCGGTGATGGCCGTTCCGGCCTCGACCTGGATGACGCCGCCTCGCGAGCCGAGGTGGCAGGCAACGCTGAGCTCCGCGCGACGATCGCCGAGCGCTTCCGGTTCGGGCCGCCGCGGCGGCGCCTGCTCTCGACCCTGACGGGCGAGCAGATCACCTCGGTGGACGATGCCATTTACCTGATCTGCGGTGGATTCGGTGGCGCCGAGCGCGTGACCGACGCGGTCCGGGACGGCGCTGCAGGTGCCACCCTCCTGGTGGAGACAGGCCCAGGACGTGAGCTGACGGTGGCGGCCGGGGAGGTCACCGATATACCCGCGATCAGCCTGGCCGACGGCTACACCGAGCCGATGAGCGCGGCACGGGCCGCGGCCGCGCTGTTCGCCGCGGGCGCGGTTGGTCAGCCCCAGCTGCTGTTCGCTGGCCGACCGACCCGTCCGATCGACATCTGGCGCGACCGCGTCTTCCTGACCAGTCCCTGCCAGGTGCTGACGCAGGCACAGCCCGACGCGCAGCCTGACGCGGACGCAGCAACGGACGCCCGGCCGGCTATTTCGATTCCCGCCCAGGCCGCCGCCGAGCCCGACATCGGCACGTCGCGCCTAGCCGAACCCAGCGCAGCCAGCCAGCCGCCCGCTTCGGGTCCGGCCGCGGATCCCGCGCCGGGCACCGCTGCGCCGTCCAGCGCCCCGGCTCCGACCCCGGCCCCAGCCGATGCGGATGACGTGCCGGACACAGCCCAACCGGGTGGTGGGGCTCCCGCACCGGACGAGACTTCCGGCGACACCGCTGCAACCCCCGGCACGGCGCCCGCTGACACCGCTGCCATCCCGAGTGCTGTGTCCGTCGGCATGACGACGACGCCGCCCAGCCCAGGTCCGTCTGACACAGGCGCTGCTGACACAGGCGCTGCTGACACAGGCCCCGCAGCGCACGCGGATCTGTCTGCTCGCACCACATCCGCGCCGGAGCCGGCCGACAGCGACTCGGCCGGTGCCGGATTCATTCGCGGTGGCCTGGCCGGGCTGCGCGAGCAGTTCGAACGACGGCTGCCCGCACGACCGCGGATCGCCGCCGCGACTGCTCGCGCAGCCACCGCAAGCGATATACCGCATGGTGGTGACGGCGATCCGGTGGCCCTCAGTGCCGCCGAAGCCGCGGTCAAGGCCCCCGCCGCGCCGGCTGCGGCCGATCCGTGGCAGGCCCAGGTTGCCGCAGCGGCCAGCGTGTCAGTGCCCGCCGCGCATACCGCGGAGCCGGTCGGCGGGATCGGGGCGTGGGCGCGGTGTTTCGTCGAGGAACTGCGGCCAGCGAAGGCTCCTGCCGCCGGGCCGGGCGAGTCGCCGTGGCGAGTCCACTCGGCCACGCGCAGCGAGACACTCGCCGAGGTTGCCGGGCTCTTCACCGCGGACCCGACGGCCGACCGCGCACTCGCCGTCATCGAGGACCCGGCGGACGAGCGCTCCCGCGCCGCGGCGATCCAGGCGGCCCGGGACGCGATCGCAACCGGCCAGCTCGTGGTCCTCACCACCAGTCCAGGGCTGACTGGTTTCTTCGCCAGCCTGCACGCCGAGTATCCAAACCTCGGCATTACGGTGCTGCGCTTGCCTACCGACGCCGCCCCTGGCGGACTGGCATCTGTCGGCCAGCTTGCCCAGGCCGAGCCCGGGGTGTTCCGCGAGCTTGTTATCTCCGCTACCGGACTGGCCTGCGAGCCCGTCATGACGCCGCTGCCGTTGCCAGGGGGTGGCGAGTTCCCGCTCGGCTCTGACGACGTGATGCTGGTCAGCCGGACAACCGGTGGCGCCGCCCTCGCGCTGGCCCAGGTGCTTGCTGTCACCGGCGCCGCCATCGCAGTCATCGGGCGCGCCGGGGACAACGACGATAGCGAACTCGTGGCTGGCCTCGAGCAGTTGCGTGCGGCCGGGACGCGGATCGGCTATGAGGTCATCGACACCGCCAGCCAGGCGAGCCTCAATGCGGCCGTCCACCGGATCGAGGAGCGCCTCGGACCGGTGACGGCGATTGGACATGCCGCGAAGCACGACGGGCCCGTTCCCTTCGATGGTCAAGACGACGCTCAGGTCGGCGATTTCGTCTCGCAGCAGGTGGCCACGCTCGACCGGATCGTCGGCTCGGTACGGACGCGCCAGCTCAAGCTGATCATCACCTTCGGATCGGTGGCCGGCCGGTACGGCCTGGCCGGTGCGACCGCGGGGGCGCTGGCCGCTGGCGCGCTGAGCGGCCGGGCCGCGCAACTCGGGCGGACCAGCGCCGCCTGCCGGGCGCTGCACATCGACCTGCCGGCGTGGACCAACGGCGGTCTCGGCGACCATGCGAAGCTGGCCAGCGAACTCGCCGCGGTGGGCACCGGCGCACTCTCGGTCACTGATGCGAGCCGGCTGCTCCTGAAGATGCTGACCACGCCGGACCTGCCCGCGCGACTGGCGGTGCACGGGCGAGTCGGCGGCCTGGCGACCTCGCCGACGGCGGAAGTAACCGGAACCGAGCTGGCCGCGGCCGGCCTCGCGCACGGCGGCAGGTTCCTGCGCGCCGCCTTCGTCCACTATCCGGGTGTCGAACTCGTTGGCGAGGCGCAGCTGTCCCTGGCGAGCGATCCTTACCTGGCCGAGTACCGGATCGACGGCATGCCCGTGCTGCCACCGGCGCTCGCTCTTGAGGCGCTCGCCCAGGCCGCGTCTGTGCTGGCGGGGCGGCCGCTGCGGCACGCTACCGAGGTCGAGCTGAACTCACCGGTGCTGATACCGGCGGCCGGCGAGGCGGGAGTGCAGGTTTGCGCGCTGCGCGAGGGTGACACGATCACCACCGCATTGCGGTGTTCGGACAGCTCCTACCGGGTCGATCATGCACGGGCCGCATTCAGCTGCTCGGCCGAAGCGCAGCAGATGCCCGAGCTGGTCATCGGCGGATCTGTGCTGCCATCGGTTCCGGCGCAGGCCGGCTCGCAGGGAGATGCGACGGCACGCGATGCCGGACAGCGCGGTGCCGCACCGCGCGACGGGGCAGCACGCGATGCTGCGCAGCTCCCTGCCGGGCAGCTCACCGGACCTGCCGGGCTGGTGGACGGCGCCGAGTTGTACGGACCGATCTGCTTCCAGTCCGGCCGGTTCCGCCGGATCGCCTTGCTGCCCGAGGTCACCGCGAGATCGGCACGCTCGCTCGCCCGGGGTGGCGACGAGCAGCCCTGGTTCACACCGGGCAGCGACCTGGCTGAGACCGGATTCCTGCTCGGCAGCCCGGGCCTCAACGACGCCGCGCTGCAGACGCTGCAGGCAGCAGTACCGCACCGGCGGGTGCGGCTGAGCGGCTGCCAGAGCGTGCAGTTCGCCGGAGTCAGCGCGGACGGCCCGGTTGAGATCAGCGCCATCGCCGTCGGGCCGGCTGGCCCGGATGAGACTGTCGCACCAGCCAGGGCCACCGGACCAGCCGCGGTGCCAGCCAGGGCCGCGGTCCCCGGCCAGGGCGCAGCCCCGGCCGCCGAGCAGGGGCCGGAACAGCCAGGCAACGGCACGTCCCCGGCGGCCGGCCTCAGTGACACCGAACTCGCGGCAATCGAGCTTGCCGCGTTGTCTCCCGGCCGCAAGAATCGCCGCGTAAAGCTCGGGCCAACCCGGAAGGGACGCCTTGACGCCGATCCCAGCGAGCAGGTGGCGGACTCCCATGCGAGCGACGAGGCAGCCGATGGCAAGCGGGCAGCCGGCAATCGGGCCGCGCCGGCCCGGCCGGCGAGCAAGAGCGCGGCGCGGGCAACTCGCACGGCCGAGCCACTGCTCGCCGCCCCGGTAGCTGACCCCAGCGAACCTGGCCGCGGCCCAGCTGACACCGTAGCTTTCCCGGTGTCGACAGCGCCCGGCGGCGCAGCGGCGTCCAGCCCGGCCAGCGCGCCGGCAGAGCAGCTCTGGGATGTCGAGGTAGCCGACACAACCGGCCAGCCGCTCGCGGTGTGGCGAGGAATCCGGCTACGCGACGCGGGTCCGCTGCCCCGCAACGCCGCCTGGCCGCCATCCCTGCTGTCGGTCTTCGTTGAGCGCAGTGCCATCGACCTTGGGCTCCATCACGGCCTGCGGGTCAGCGTGCACTGTGGCCAGCCCGACGGGCCGGCGCCACAACCGGCCGCGATCGTTCCCCAGCAGCCTCGGCGGGCCAGAGCGAGCGATCCGAACGCCCCGGCTGGCACGGCTGCCAACCGGCCCGCCACGATGAACGTGGCTGACGCGGCGGGCGTCGGTGCGCTGGCGGGGTTCGACCTGGTCGCCTCGGCGCCAGTGCAGGTCTCGTGCGGCTGGGCCGTCGTCGACCGCGGTCACCGCCAGTCGCAGCCGATCGCGAGCCTGGTGCCCGCCTACGCCCAGCTCCGCGACGTCCTCGACGAGCCTGCTGCGCTGCTCGCCGCACGCCTGGAAGCCGTCGGTGCATGCCTGGCCGCAGCGCGCATCAAAGCGGCCGAGCAACTCTCCGTCACCCGCACCACCAGTGACGGCTGGGTGGCATTTGAGACCGGCCAGGCCCGCGTCGCGTGCGTCGTAGCCGAGATCAGCGGTGTCCCGGTACCCGTGGCCATCGCCGTGCTGACAGTGACCGGCCCGCTACCGCCCCGGCGCAGCAGCGCCGCTGCGACAGCCAGCAAGCATCCGGCAACGCGAAGGGAGACTGCGCGGACCCGCTGACCGCGACCCGCTGACGTGCCTTGACCGCGACCCGCTGATGTGCGCTCACCGCGACCGGCTGACGCGCCGACCGATGCCCGCTGACCGATGCGCGCTCCGCGCTGGTCTGTCACACTGGGCACTAGAACGGCGTTCTACCCGAAGGCGGGCCAGATGACCACACCAGCCCCGAGTTCCATCGATGACATCGACCTGTCTCAGATGGAGTTCTGGCAGCAGCCGCTCGGTAAGCGCCACGCGGACTTCGCCCGGCTGCGGTCGGTCGGCCGGCCCGTCCATTTCGAAGAGCCCGAGAGCCCCTTCAGCGCGGCAGGCGGTGGCTATTACGCCTTCGTCAGCCATGCGGACGTGGCCGCCGCCAGTCGCCAGGCTGACCTGTTCTCGTCGGCTCGCGGCGCGACCAGCATCCCGGACCTGCCGCCGGAGTTCAACGAGTACTTCGGCTCGATGATCAATCTGGACGACCCGCGGCATGCGCGCCTGCGCCGGATCGTGTCGAGGGCGTTCACGCCCAAGATGATCAAAAAGTTCGAGGAGGACGTCCAGCGCGCCGCCGCGACGATCGTCGACGAACTGATCGAGACCGGGCCGTGCGATTTCGTTCAGCACGTGTCCGCGCGCCTGCCCCTCAAGATCATCTGCGACATGATGGGCATCGGCGACGAGCACTATGACATGGTGCTGCGCAACACGAACATCATTCTGTCCGGCGCCGACCCCGAGTTCCTCAGCGAAGATATGGACGCGGCGGTCACGCAGCTGCTGACCGCGGGCCAGGACCTGTCCAACCTCGTCACCGAGCAGGCGGCGGACCGGCAGCAGCACCCCGGCGACGACCTGATCTCGGCGCTGGCGAGCGCAAACATCGACGGCGAGCAGCTCACCCCGGCCGAGCTCGCGTCGTTCTTCGTCCTCCTGGTAGTCGCCGGGAACGAGACGACCCGCACCGCAATCTCACACGCGCTGAACTTGCTGACCGAGCATCCGGACCAGCGCGCCCTCCTGCTCGCCGACATTGAGGGCCGCCTCCCGGGCGCGGTCGAGGAGATCGTCAGGTTTACCTCGCCGGTGATCTGGATGCGCCGCACGGTCACGCGGGACTGCACGCTCAACGGGAACGATTACCGCGCCGACGACAAGTGCCTCTTGGTCTACTGGGCCGCCAACCGGGACGAGTCGGTCTTCGCCGACCCCGGCCGGTTCGACATCACCCGCTCCCCCAACCCCCATGTCGGCTTCGGTGCCGCTGGGCCGCACTTCTGCCTCGGCGCACACCTGGCCAGGCGCGAGCTCACCGTCATGCTCCGGGAGCTGATGATGCGCGTGCCGACAGTACGCGCCTCCGGGGAGCCGGACCGGCTGCAGTCGTCGTTTATAAACGGCATCAAGCACCTGGCGTGCGAATTCGATTGAAAGGGAACGCCGCCGTTTCCGCCAGCCGCCGTGCCCTTCGGCGCGCGGCCGAATCCACGTAATCGCAGGCCGTTCGGGACCCGTCGGCGTGCCGTTCAAACTGCGGCCTGGACAATCTTGTAACTAGCTGTGATCGCATCCCCACAACGTGTATAACTAGAGACCCATGCGGCGCTCAGAGGCCGGCCCAGCCGGTGTCGGGGAAGGCGCCGCGCGGTATCAGGAAACCGTAAGTCGCGGAGGGGGACCTTCGTCTGGGGCCGTCCGATCCCCGGCGGGATCGCCCGGCTGCCTGTCGCCCAGGCTCCGGCCGGCGATCGAGCCAGGGCAGACGGCAGATACGAAGGTCGCGGCAAGCGGAGGTTCTTCGTCCTGTGGGCGACGCCACCCGGGGGCGTGGCGCCGCCCGCAGGCGAAGCCTCAAGCCGATCAGGGCGACTACGTCAGGGCGCTGATCTGCGTGGCCAGCAGGAAGTCATTCTCCGTCAGGCCGCCCGCCGAGTGAGTAGCCAGCGAGAGCCTGACCTTGTTCCACGAGATCGAGATGTCCGGATGGTGATTGGCCTGCTCGGCCAGGTAGGCAATCGCGCCGACATACAGCATCGATGCCCTGAAATCGGCCAGCGTCTGCAGGTGCACGATCTCGCCGCCCTCGCGGTGCCAGCCAGGCATGTCGGCCAGGCGCGCAGACACCTGCTCATCGGACAGCAGCACAGCCATTTCATTCTCCCTCCGTGTGAAGCAACTGGCCTGCGCGCTACAGGGGGCGGGCGATCAGCGCGAAGCTGATACAGCCAACTGCGTTGCGAGCCAGAAGCTGATCATGCGATACGCGAGCATTACCGAGACGGCCGGCGCCCGAGCTCGTCGGCCACAGATCTACGCTACGACAGCGAGGAGGTCCCGTTGGCTCCGCACTTCGGCGGCCGCATCGGCCGGGACTGGCGTAACTCGCAGGCATGGTGGCCGCCGGAGCCGGCCCCGCCGCCGCAGGCGCCGAATGTCGTGCTCATCGTGCTCGACGACGTCGGCTACGCCCAGCTTGGCTGCTACGGCTCCGACATCGAGACGCCGGTGCTGGACAGGCTGGCCGACAGCGGCGTGCGGCTGGCCAACTTCCACACCACTTCCCTCTGCTCGCCGACCCGCGCGTGTCTGCTGACCGGACGCAACCATCACCGCAGCGGCATGGGGCGGGTGGCAGACCTGGCGATCGGCTTTCCCGGCTACTGGGGTAAGCCGCCGCGGGAGAACGGCTACCTGTCCGAAATGCTGCGTGCGGCGGGCTATGCCACCTATGCGGTCGGGAAATGGCACCTGAGCCCGGAGGACGAGACGAACATGGCCGCGTCCCGGGCGACCTGGCCGCTGGCGCGCGGCTTCGACCGCTGGTATGGCTTCCACGGCGGTGAAACCCACCAGTTCGGGCCGGCTCTGTATCACGACAACCACAGTGTCCGGCCGTCGCAGGACCGCGACTATCACCTGAGCAGCGATCTGGCTGACCGCGCCATCGAGTTCCTCGCCGACCTGCGCGCCGTCGACGCCAGCCGGCCGTTCTTCCTGTACTTCGCCACCGGCGCCTGTCACTCGCCCCACCAGCCGCCGCCGCGCTGGCTGGAGCGGTACCGGGGCAGGTTCGACCTCGGCTGGGATGCCTGGCGGGATGCTGCCTTTGCCCGGCAGCTATCCGCCGGACTGCTCCCGGCCGGAACCGCGCTCTCGGCCCGGCCAGCCTGGGTACCGGCCTGGAGCAGCCTGCCCGATGCGGACCGGAAGGTCGCGGCCCGGTTCATGGAGTGCTTTGCCGGATTCCTGTCCCATGCCGACGAGCAGATCGGCCGCGTGCTGGCATTCCTGGCTGAGCTCGGCGAGCTGGACAACACGCTCGTCATCGCGGTATCGGACAACGGCGCAAGCTCCGAGGGCGGCGCGACCGGCTCGATCAACGACATGCGCCTGGTGAACCTCGACCCCGCTCCGACCGCAGAGATGCTCGCGCGCCTGGATCAGATCGGCGGGCCGCTCACGCACAACAACTACCCGTGGGGCTGGACCATGGCCGGCAATACGCCGTTCCGGCGCTGGAAGCGCGAGGTGCACGAGGGCGGTGTGGCGGATCCGTGCATCATCTCCTGGCCGGCCGGGGGCCTGCAGACCGGCGCCATTCGGCACCAGTTCGCGCACGCCATCGACGTAGCGCCCTCGGTTCTGGACCTGGCCAGGGTCCCGCGGCCGGCCAGCATCGAGTGCGTGCCGCAGACGCCACTGGATGGCGTGAGCTTCGGCTACCTGCTGCGCGCGGACGGCAGCTCGGCGCCGGGCCGGCACGAGACCCAGTACTTCGAGATGTTCGGCTCTCGCGCCATCTATCACCGGGGCTGGAAGGCGGTGGCGTTCCACCCCGTCGGGCCCCTGTATGACGACCAGGACCCGAACGCGCCGTTCGACGACGACCCCTGGGAGCTCTACCACGTGGCGGAGGACCTGTCCGAGACCCGGGACCTGGCCGCCGAGCGCGGCGACCTGCTCCGGGACCTGATCGCGTTGTGGTGGCAGGAAGCCGGGCGCAACCAGGTTCTGCCGCTGGACAACCGGGTGCTCTGGGCGGTCGTCCATCCGCGGCCGGACCGGCGACAGCCCAGAGCGACGCACCGGTACTTCCAGGGGGCCGCGCAGGTACCCGAATCGGTCGCTGTGAATGTGCGCAACCGCTCCCACGCGCTCACGGTGGAGGTCGATGTTCGTGGCGCCGGACAGGCCGACGGCGTGCTGCTGGCCCTGGGCTCGGCGCTAGGCGGCTGGTCTCTGCATGTGCTGGACGGCCGGCTCCGGTACGTGCACAACTTGTACGGCAAGGAACGGCACGTGATCACGGCCGTCGAGCCGCTGGCGGCCGGACGGCACCAGGTCGAGTACGCCTTCACGAAGGCGGCCGACGGGCCAGGCGGCGCCGGCGTGCTGCGGTGCGACGGCAGGCAAGTCGGCCAGGGCGTCATCCCAGTGTTCACGCCATCCGGATTCAGCGGGACCGGAGTAGGCCTCACCTGCGGATACGAGTGGGGCCCGGCGATCGGCGACGGCTACGTGGCGCCGTTCGCATGCAGCGGAACGATCATCTCGGCCGTGGTGACGGTGACCGGCCCGGCGAGCAGAGACCCGCTGGCCGAGCTGGAGGCAATTCTCGCCGAGCAGTAACCGCTAGGCCGGGGTGAGGAACGCCCGCAGCGCGGCAATCATCGGCGCCGAGTCGGCCGCTCCGCACAGCTCGCGCGCCGAGTGCATGGCCAGCGTGGCGAGCCCCACGTCGACGGTCGGCACGGAGAGGCCAGCCGCCACGATCGGCCCGATGGTGCCGCCGCTGCGGACGCCGCTGCGGTTGACGAAGTACTGCACCGGGATGCCAGCCTGCTCGGTCGCCAGCAGGAACGCCGCGTGCGTCGATGCGTCGGTGGCGTAGAAGACGTTGGCGCTCACCTTGATCACCGGGCCGCCGTTCAGCGCGACTGGATGGCCTGGCTCGTGCCGGTCGGCGTAGTTCGGGTGGGTGGCGTGCGTCATGTCGGCCGAGACATGCAACGATCCGGCGACAGCACGCAGGAAGTCATCGCGGCCGCCGCCGCGGGCGAGCACCGCGCGCTCAAGCTGCCGGCCGAGCCATGCGCTGCGCGCGCCTGTCGTCGACAAACTGCCGATCTCCTCATTGTCGAACAGCACGAGCGCGCTGACGTGCGCGCGAGCAGGCTCGGCCGCGGCCGCGCGGAGCGCCGCAACGCTCGCGTGCGAGCAGCCGAGGTCGTCAAGACGACCCGAGGTGACAAACTCCTCGCTAGCCCCGGCGAATGCGGCGCCAGCCAGGTCGTAGGTCATCACGTCATGGCTGAGCACATCGGCAGGTGCGACGCCCAGCTCGCTGGCCAGGAACCGGCTGAAACCGCCAGGGTCTGGCTCGCCGAGCGCCCAGATCGGCACCAGGTGCTGCTGGGCGTCGAGCTTAAGCCCGGCCGTGCGGATCTCGGGGTCCAGGTGGATCGCTAGCTGCGGCACCCAGACCACGGGGCGGTGCACTCGGACCAGCCGGGGCCGAGGGCCAGCTGGGGTGCGGACCACCACCCGGCCGGCCAGGCCCAGGTCCCGGCTCAGCCAGGAGTTGAGCACGGCCCCGCCGTACACCTCGACGCCGAGCTGGCGCACTCCCGTCCGGCCCGCATCCGGACGTGGCTTGACCCGCAGCGTCGGGCTGTCGGTGTGCGCGCCGAGAAGCCGGAACGGCGCGTGCGCCGGGATGCCCTCCGGCACGATCCAGGCGAACACGGACCCGCCATCGGTGACCACGTACTTGCCGGCCGCCGCCGGCCAGTCGCCGGCCGGCGCCAGCGGGGTGAAGCCCGTCTCGACCAGCCGCCGGGTGGCCTCCGCGGCCGCGTGATAAGGCGACGGCGAGGCGTCAAGGAAGTCGATCAGGTCAACGGCTGTGTCCCGGGCTTCGCTCATTGGTACATCCTGCCCCAAGCCGGGCCGCGGCACTGGCCAGGGCTGAGCGGCGAGCGGGGTGCCGGGCCGGTAGGCTCCATGATCGTGACAAACGCCGTCGCTTCGCCCCGCCACACGCCGCTGACCAGCCTGCACGATCAGCTCGGTGCAACGCTGACCGATTTCGCCGGCTGGCTGATGCCGCTGCGCTACGGCAGCGAGACAGCCGAGCACAACGCCGTCCGGTCCGCGGCTGGCCTTTTCGATCTATCCCATATGGGCGAGTTTCTCGTCACCGGCCCCGGCGCGGCGGCAGCGCTGGACTACGCGCTTACGGGCGAGCCATCCGCGCTGGTGCCCGGCCGCGCCCGGTACACGATGATCTGCGCGCCGGACGGCGGCGTCCTGGACGACCTGATCGTTTACCGGCTCGCCGAGCAGGAGTTCCTGGTCGTCGCGAACGCGGCCAACACCGCAGTGGTCGGCGCCGCCTTGACCGAGCGCGCAGCCGGGCGGGACGCAGAGGTGACCGACGAGACCACCGGCTACGCCCTGATCGCCATCCAGGGCCCGCGGGCGGCGGCGATCCTCGCCTCCCGCACGCCCGCCGACCTGGCCGGGCTGCGCTACTACACCAGCCACCGGGCCGAGGTCGCGGGCCGTGAGGTGCTGCTGGCCAGGACCGGCTACACGGGCGAGGACGGCTTTGAGATCTTCGCAGCGCCAGGCGACGCCGGGCACCTGTGGACCGAGCTGTCCCGGGCCGGAGCCGCCGAGGGGCTGGTACCGGCCGGCCTGGCCGCCAGGGACACGCTCCGGCTCGAGGCAGGCATGCCGCTATACGGCCACGAGCTTGGCGGCGACCTGACGCCATACGACGCCGGCCTCGGCCGGGTAGTCAAGCTCGCGAAACAGTCGGATTTCGTCGGCCGGGCTGCACTGGCGGAGCGGGCCCTGGCCGAGCCGCAGCGGCAGCTCGTCGGCCTGGTCAGCGGATCCCGGCGCGTCCCGCGCGCCGGGTATGACGTGCTCTGGCACGGCTCGCCCTGCGGCACGGTGACCAGCGGAGCCCCGTCGCCGACAGTGGGGGCTCCGATCGCGATGGCCTATATCCGGCCAGAGGTCGCCATCGAGGCCGCCAAGGTAGCAAATGCCCAGCTGCAGGATAATTCCGGCAGCAGCGGACTGGCGATCGATATCCGCGGCAACGCCGAGCCCGCGAGGCTGGTGGAATTGCCGTTCTACCGGCGCCCGGCATAACCAGAGCCGGCATGGCCGGCGCCGATCCGGGCTACATTACACACTGCCGTCAGACGCCCCAGGAGACATGAAATGACTGTTCCGGCCGAGCTGTACTACACGCCCGAGCACGAGTGGATCGCGATCAACGGCACTACCGGCTCCGTCGGCATCACCGACCACGCGCAGCGCGCGCTCGGTGACGTCGTCTTCGTGTCCGCTCCGGCGGCAGGCTCCCGGGTCACCGCGGGCGAGCCGTGTGGTGAGGTCGAGTCCACCAAGTCCGTCAGCGACCTCTACTCCCCCGTCGACGGCGAGGTGACCGAGCTCAACGCGGAGATCGAAGACGACCCTGGCCTGGTGAACTCCGACCCCTACGGGGCCGGCTGGCTCTTCAAGGTGGAGCTGGACGACACCGAGGGCGACGTTCCGCCGGGCCTGCTGACCGCCGCCGAGTACACCGCGCTGACCAAGGAAGACGAGGCCGGAGACAGCGAATGAGCCCGGCCGGAGCTGCCCGCGATCCAGAGGAGCTGCGGCGGCGGTACGACTCGGCGACGGCACACCTGGATCCGCCGTTCGCAGCGGTGGACCTGGCAGCCTTTCGAGCGAACGCGGCCGCCATGACTGCCCGGGCGCGCGGCAAGCCGATCCGGCTCGCCAGCAAGTCGGTACGCTGCCGGCACCTGATCGGGCTCGCGCTTCGCCTGGACGGCTTCCGCGGCGTCCTCGCCTACACCTTGCCCGAGGCCCTGTGGCTGGCCAGGTCTGGCATGAGCGACGACATCGTGGTCGCCTATCCCACGGTCAGCAAGCCGGCCCTGGCTGCCCTGGCTGCCGACCCGCTGGCCGCCGCTGCCATCACCGTCATGGTGGACTGCGCCGATCACCTGGACCTGATCGAAAAGGTGGCAGTCGGCCTCGACCAGCCGCAGCGTGTCCGCGTGGCCATCGACATCGACGCCAGCTATCAAGCGCTGGGCGGCCGGTTCCGGGCGGGCGCACGCCGCTCACCGGTGCGCTCGCCGCAGGACGCGGTGGGGCTCGCACGGGCCATCATGGCCCGGCCGGGCTTGCGGCTAGCCGGGCTAATGGCCTACGAGGCCCAGATCGCAGGCGTCGGCGACAATCCGCCTGGCCGGCCCCTGTACGCCCGGGCTGTCCGGGTCATGCAGCGCAGGTCCGCAGCCGAGCTAGCCGCCCGGCGTGCCGCCATCGTCGCGGCCGTGCGGGATCTCACCCCGCTGGAGTTCGTCAACGGCGGTGGCACCGGCTCCCTGGCGGGCACATCTGCCGAGGCTGCCGTGACCGAGATCGGGGCCGGCTCTGGCCTGTATCACCCCACGCTATTTGACGCCTACCTGGGCTTCACCGGGCAGCCGGCCGCGCTGTTCGCGCTGCCGGTGGTGCGCCGCCCCGGGCCGGGTGTCGTGACGGCTCTCGGCGGCGGTTACCCCGCGTCCGGACCAGGCGCGCCGAGCCGGGTGCCCTCCCCGTACCTGCCGGCGGGCCTGCGGCTCGATCGCGAGGAGGGGGCCGGTGAGGTGCAGACGCCCCTGCTCGGCGCTGCGGCCGACCGGCTCCGGATCGGCGACCGGGTGTGGCTGCGCCACACGAAGGCGGGCGAGCTCTGCGAGCGATTCAGCGAACTGCATCTCATCGACGGCGCCAGCGTCGTCTCGACCGTCCCCACCTACCGCGGCGAAGGCCAGTCATTCCTGTAGGCCGCCGGGCCGCGAGATGCTCCGATGACGCAGCACCGCAGGGCGCACCTGTCCCGATCTCGCTCCCGTAACCCTTGCGCAACGATGGTCGCAAGCCGTTGACCATGGTGGAAAGGACGTCATACCGTTTGCGACATCCAGGGGGGCTTGACCGGCAAAGGCAAAAGGAGGCCGGAATGTCGGCTCTGATGGTATCCGCACGGCGGAAACTTGCTTCCCGGATCTTAATCGCGTCAACTGCGGTGGCCGCGCTGTCTCTCCTGGGCAGCGCGTGCTCGTCGGCCTCGGCCCCGAATTCCTCGGCCACGTCCAAGGCGACCGGCGGAACGCTCACGGTGGCGTTCCCGAATGCTGTCGACGCCCTCGATCCCACCACCGACACCACCTTTGTCGGACGGATCGTCTTCGCGAACATGTGCCTGGGCCTCTACGGCATCAACACCCAGGAGCAGGTGTCACCGGTGCTCGCCACCTCGATGCCGACAGTCACGGACGGCGGCCTGCTGTACACGATCCACCTGCGCTCGGGCGTCAAGTTCAACGACGGCACCGCGCTCAACGCCCAGGCCGTCAAGACGTCGCTGGACCGGGACCTGACCCTGTCCACATCAGCCCGCGCGGTGGAACTGTCGGCGGTCAAGACCGTCACCGTCGTGAACAGCTCGACGGTCCAGATTCACCTCAAGCAGCCCTACTCGCCGCTGACGACCATCCTGGCCGACCGGTCCGGGATCGTGATGTCGCCGACCGCGCTAAAGCAGGAGGGCAGCAAGTTCGGGGAGCACCCGGTCTGCGTCGGGCCCTACGCGTTCCAGTCCCGTCCGTCGCTCAATCAGATCAATCTCGTGGCCTCCAAGGACTACTACGGCGGCACGCCCAAGTACAGCAAGATTGTCTTCACGGTCATCACCGACCCGTCGACGTGTTACACGGACCTGCTGTCGGGCGCCATCAACGTCGCGGCGCCTGGCTGCCTCGCGCCGAACGACTACAAGCTGCTGACCAAGAACTCTTCGTTCGTGGCCAAGAGCCTCGTCTCGCCTGGCTACGAGGGAATCGACATCAATGTGTCCAACGGAGCCGGATACAGCAAGCCAGCGACTCCGGCCAGTAACCCGCTCGCGAAGAGCGCGGCGCTGCGCGAGGCCCTCTCGCTCACGCTGAACAGGTCCACCATCAACAAGGTGGTGTTCGCAGGCGTGAACCAGCCCGGCTGCGGGCCGATCAGCCCGCTGAGCGCCTACTACACGGCGCCGAGCTGTGCCGGGCCCGACATCGCTAAGGCGAAGCAGCTGGTAGCGGCCTCCCACGTGTCCACTCCGATCAACCTGACCCTGATGGTCCCGACGGGGTCCATCAATGTCGAGCAGGGCGAACTCATCGCCGCCGAGGCCAAGCCGGCCGGCTTCAACATCAGCGTCCAGCCAACTGAGTTCACTACTGCGCTCACAGATGCCGCAGCTGGCAAGTTCCAGCTCTTCGACATCGGGTGGTCCGGGCGAGTCGATCCCGACCAGGACACGACCGCGTTCTACACGCAGGGCAACCCGGATGACTACACGGGTGAGGCGCCGTCCTCGGTCCTGTCGCCCTTGGCCAAGGCCGACCAGACGACGAACGTAGCGCAGCGCAAGACGCTGTATGCCCAGGCTGTGACGGCGATGCAGCAGTGGGGCGGGATCATTTACATCTTCTCCACCACTAACCAGCTCGCTTACCAGAAGTCCGACACCGGCGGCGTGACCTTCACTCCCGATGGCCTTTTGCACTTCACGCCGTCAGCGGTCGGCTAGCGGCTAGCGTGGCCAGTACAGGCTTCGCTGGCGGATGATGGTTGTCAGATGACGGTCTACGTGGTGCGCCGACTTGGCGTGTCAGTATTCACGCTCGTCGTCGCATCCATGCTGGTCTTTCTCGGGGTCCGCGCCGTCCCAGGGAATCCGGCTATTGCGCTCACCGGCAATGCCGACCTATCCCCTGGGGCGATCGCGGCCATCGAGAGGCAGTACGGGCTGAATGAGCCGCTGCCGGTGCAGTACATCGACTGGCTGCGCCAGATCGTGACCGGCCATCTTGGCTCTTCGCCCGTTACTGGCCTGTCGATTACCAGCGAACTGGCTGGCGCCTTTCCGATCACGCTCGAGCTGACCATCCTGGCCATGCTGATCGGCATTGTTCTCGGCGTACCGGCCGGGATCATCGCTGCGGTCAGGCGAGGCAAGGCCGCTGACTATGCCGGCAGCGCGGTCGCGCTTTTCGGCCTGTCCATTCCCAGCTTCTGGTTCGGCATTCTTCTCATTCTCATCTTCGCGGTGAAACTGCACGTCCTGCCCGCGTCGAGCTACGTCTCCTTTCTTACCTCGCCAGCCTCGAACCTCAGCCACATGATCATGCCGGCGTTCGTCCTCGGCACCGGCGTTGCCGCCGTGCTCATGCGCCAGATGCGGTCCGCGATGCTGGAGGCGCTGCGAGCCGACTACGTACGGACCGCGCGGGCAAAGGGTCTGCCGGAACTGCGTGTCGTGCTGAAGCACGCGCTTCGCAACAGCCTCGTCACCGTGGCCACGGTCATCGGGCTCCAGATCGGGGTCTTGCTCTCCGGGGTCGCCGTCACCGAAGACGTCTTCGGCCTGTCTGGGGTTGGAAACCTGACCATCAACGCGGTCTTCCAGCGCGACTATCCGACGATCCAGGCAGTAGCGCTCATCACCGCTGCCGCGGTCATCGTGATCAACTTCGCGATGGACTTCCTGTACGCATATTTGAGCCCCAGGGTCCGCGTTGAGGGAGACGCACAATGAGCCTGACCATTGCGCCTGACCCTGCGGCCATGCTCGAGGTGGCGGCGCGCTCCGACCGGCACTGGTGGCGGCGCCTGCTCCGGCGCCCGCCTGCGGTGATCGGCCTGGTAGGCGTCGCCGTGGTTGCCATCGCCGCCATTTTCGCCCCGCTCTTGTCTCCCTACTCCCCGGTGGCCGTTGACCCCGCGCATTTCCTTGCGCCTGTCTTCAGTCCGGGGCACCTGCTCGGCACCGACGAACTCGGACGGGACGTACTGTCGCGGCTGATTTACGGCGCGCAGCCGACACTCGAGGTCGGGGTAGTCGCGACCGGTCTCGCGCTGGTGGTGGGCGTCCCGTTCGGGCTCGTGTCGGGGTATTACCGCGGGGCCGCCGACATGATCGCGATGCGTATTACTGACGTCGTGCTCGCGTTTCCGTACTTTCTGCTGGCAGTCGGCTTCGCGGCCATCTTCGGTCCGTCCTTGCCGAACGTCGTCGTTGCGCTCGGAATCGCTTCGCTGCCCGGATTCGTTCGCATCGCCCGGGCCGAGGCGATGGCCCTGCGGGAGCAGGACTACGTGCAGGCGGCGATCGTTACCGGCGTGCGAGACCGGGTCATCCTCTTCCGTCATCTCCTGCCCAACATGATCGGACCGGTGCTTGTCCAGGCCACGCTGACGATTCCGGGGGCGATCCTCGGCGCGGCGCTGCTCTCCTTCCTCGGTCTCGGCGAGCGGCCGCCGACCGCCTCCTGGGGCACGATGCTGGCGGACGCCCAGCAGCACCTGTTCGATGACCCGTGGCTGGCCATCATGCCGGGCTTGGCGATCTTCCTGACGACACTGTGTTTCAATCTCCTGGGCGACGGGCTCCGGGACCTCTTCGATCCGGCGATGAGCTGACATGCCGGACATCCTGGAAGTCGAGAATCTTCAGGTCCGGCTGTTCGACCGGACCGGCCCGGTGCTGGCCGTGCGCGGCGTGAGCCTCTCGGTCGGGCGCGGCGAGGTCGTCGCGCTGGTCGGGGAGTCTGGTTGCGGTAAGTCGGTCACCGCGCTCTCGCTGCTGCGGCTGCTCCCGCGCGATGCAGAAGTGTCCGGGTCGATCAGGGTCGACGGACACAACGTGCTCGATCTCAGCCCCGCGCAGATCCGCACCATCCGGGGCGGCGACGTCGCCATGGTCTTCCAGGAGCCCATGACCTCCCTCAATCCTGCGTTCAGCGTCGGCAACCAGATAGCGGAGGTGCTGCGCCTGCACCAGGGCTTGCGGGGAGCCGAGGCCAGCGCGCGCGCGCTCGAGCTGATGCGCATGGTCGGCATCGGCGACGCGGAGAAGCGACTCAGGTCTTTTCCGCACGAGCTATCGGGCGGGATGCGCCAGCGGGTCATGATCGCAATGGCACTGGCCGGCGAACCGAAACTGCTCATCCTCGATGAGCCGACGACTGCCCTGGATGTGACAACCCAGGCGCAGATCCTCGATATCGTGCGGGATTTGCGCGCTCGTACCGGCATGGCAATCCTGCTCATCACGCATGACCTCGGCGTGGTCGCAGACATCGCCGACCGCGTCGTCGTGATGTATGCGGGTGCCAAAGTGGAAGAAGCCGACGTATACGACCTGTTCCAGGCGCCGAGGCATCCGTACTCGGCGGGGCTGCTGGGAGCACTTCCCGGCTCGGCGCTGGCCCAGGAGCAGGCGGGCCGCCCCCGGCTAGCCGAGATCCCCGGCATGGTGCCGATGCTTCGCGCGCCGCTCGACAGCTGTGCCTTCGCGGCGCGATGCCAGAGCGCCACCGATGAGTGCCGCGCTCAGGCTCCGCTGCTCGAGCAGGTGGGCCCCGGCGCCGGTCACGCGGTGGCCTGCTTTCATCCAGAACCAGCAACGACGGTGTCAGTATGAGCGACGCGCTGCTTGAGGTAGAACGCCTCGTCATGCAGTTCCGGCCCCGGCGCGGAACTGGCGGGGGCTGGGTTCATGCGGTGCGTGACGTCAGCTTCACCGTCGGAAAGGGAGAGATTCTCGGGCTAGTCGGCGAGACCGGCTCCGGCAAGACCACGGTGGGCAAGTGCATCGTCCGGCTGCTGAACCCGACTGCCGGCACAGTGATATTCGACGGCCAGGACATCACGCGAGTTCCCCGGAGCAAGCTGCGGGGACTGCGGGCTCGCATTCAGATGGTCTTCCAGGATCCGTATTCCTCGCTTGACCCGCGGATGACAGTGGCGCAGATCGTGGCGGAGCCACTGCAGGCGCACACAGCTGCGTCACGAGGCGAGACTCGCGCGAGGGCGGCGAAGGCGATCGAGCGCGTCGGCCTGTCGGCCCCGGTACTGAAACGGCTCCCGCACGAGCTGTCGGGCGGACAGCGTCAGCGCGTCGGCCTTGCCCGGGCGCTAGTCCTGGAACCGGAGTTGCTGATAGCGGATGAGCCGGTCTCGGCCCTCGACGTCTCCGTCCGAGCCGGCATCCTCAATCTTCTTGCCGACCTGCAGCGGTCGATGGGATTCTCATGCCTGTTCATTACCCACGATCTGTCGGTCGCCGAGTTCCTCTGCGACCGGGTGGCGGTGATGTACCTGGGCGAGATCGTCGAGGTCGGGACCCGCGAGGAACTATTCGCTGACCCGCGTCATCCTTATACCCAGTCGCTGCTGGCGGCAGCGCCAGTGCCTGACCCGGTGCGGCAACGCGAGCGTTCCGGGGTGCGGCTCACGGGTGAGCCGGCCAGCAATGTTGCCCCGCCGCTGGGCTGCGGCCTGCACCCCCGCTGCCCCTTGGCCGACGAGCGATGCGTAGCCGAAGCGCCGGACTTCACGACCGTGTCTGCGTCGGGTCACCTGGCCAGATGTCACCGCGTGCAAGAGCAGCTAGTGGCGGCGGCGGTGCCGCATCAAGATCGAGATGACCACTAGGCCGGCAATCGCCAGTCCGGCGGCGCCGGCGCCGAGCTGTACCTCTGGCTTGGCTGCCTGCGCCGCGATCCGTGCCCGGACCTTCTGCACGTTATTCGCTGGATTTACCCGGTCCGCCAGGGTGTCGATGGTCCGCGCCAGATCCGCCCGCGTCTGCTCGATCTGGGTGAAGAGGAGTTCGGGGTCCCCCTTGGCCACGGCACCATTGTGCGGCACGGTACCGCGAAGCTCCACTGCCCCGTCCGGCTCCGCCATTACACGAATCCCTTCTGCCCCATGGCAGCCGCTGGCGCCGAGAGACGCTGCGGTCTAGGCATCAGTCTCCCAGGCTAGTGAAGCTAGCGCACGGCCGGCTGGCCGTTACGCCCTGGATGAGTTCCCGACGACTACCCGCCAACCTACGGTCTATTTCGGCAGAAGCTCAGCGAAAAGGAGGCGGTCCCGGGCCTAGCGCCCGGGACCGCCCCTGTCTGTCCCGTTACCGGCAGACTTGCCGTCGCCCGTGACGACAGTCACTCGGGTTCAACGGTCAGCTCGAAGCCGCCACGCTGCGGGCCGCGCGGATCAGGCCTTCGCAGGCGGCGATCTGCCGTCCCACGCCGGAGATCGAGCGGTCCTGGAAGGCCGCCGCCTGCAGCTCGGTCTTGAGCTGCTCGGACAGCTGGTCCCGGGACACCTCCAGCACCCGCAACTGGCCGTCCACGCGCTGGTACAGGCTGTCGCCCGAGGTCGTGCTTTCCAGCGCTTTCGTGTCAGCCGCGACCGTGGCCGCACCGAACTGTCCGACGCTCGAGTTGAGCTGCTTGTAGCACGCGCCCAGCGGTGTCACGCCTGGCGCACGCAGTGCCCGGTTGGGGTTGGTGAGGATCTGGCTGATCACCCGGCCATCGTAGGTGTACTTGTCCTCCAGCCCGGTCAGGTACATGATCGTGGGCCGGATGTCGGCCTCGTCCACCCAGGGGCCGGGCAAGTGGTCGTCAGTCACCACGGTCAGGCCGCTGTTCGGACCGGCCGAGTTAGGCCCCTGGTCTGCCGCGGGGCCGTCGACGCCGAGCTGCTTGACACCGGGTCCGACGAACGCGACATAGTTCGTGTCCACCTCGGCCGCGTAGTCGCCGTGATCCCAGGCGAAGCCGGTGCTCTGAGTCACGCATCCGCCTAGTCCCGCCGGGTTACAGCTGGCGCTGCCGGCCTCCAGGAAGTAGTCCGGATTGGCGAACATGGTCAGGGTCGGTGTCCTGGCCGGGTCGGCATCCACGAAGTGCAGGATCGCCTCCTCGGTCGGATCGGCCATGAAGTCGGCGAGTCTCTGCGCCGGATTGGCGCTGTACGGATCGTCGACAGTCAGTCCGCCCACCGCGCGCTCGAAGTCCCGGACTGCAGGCGTGTCCGGGCCCGGATTGCCGGTCAGATAGAACTCCGGCTCGGTGTCTGCCTCGACGCTGACCGGTGTGGTGTTCCCCGCCTCCTGCGCCAGCAGCCCGGTGATGTTGCCGGCCAGCTCGCCGAACGACCCAGCCGGGTAGGTGCACAGGTTGTCCGGCGTCACGGTGTCGCCGGACACGGTGGCGCCGTCGCAGCTGGTCGTGCCCGGCTGCGCCGGAGTGGGCTGGATGGCCCGCCCGACGTTGGCGCCGGCCTCGTGATCGCCCTCGTCGGAGCTGATGACGAAGAGGGTGTTCTTGGCCGTGATGCCGTCCGCGGCGAGGCGTTTGAAGAAATCACCGAACGCCTGGTTGTAGTACTGCGCCTGGGCGATGTAGCACGCGCTGCCGCTGCCGAGCGCGCCCGGCGCCTTGAAGCAGGGCTGGCCCTGGCCACTGATACCCGGGATGTCTTCGTTCCCGTGCAGGTCCGCTATGTAGAGGTTGACCACCGACACCCCGTTTTCCAGCATGTCGGCCGCGTAGCCCAGTGACTGAGCGGCATTGATGTTGCCGAAGCCAGGGAAGCCCGGGTGGTTCGTCAGGAACGCACCATTGATCTGGTTGCCGTCCAGGTCGGTCAGGTTCCCGGCCGCGTCAGTCACCGGGAAGCCGTCGCTGGTCAGGTTCGGCGAACCGGCGCCGAGCACCGGGTCGATGTACTTGGCGCCGAACACCGCCTGGAATCCTTTGTATCCGCCCGGCTGGTCCGGCAGCAGGTCGGCCACCGCGGTGTGCGACGGCGTCGTCTGCCCGAACTTGACCGCCTCGGCGTTCGCGCACAACGAGCTGCCTGCGCCGCAGTGGATCCCGAGGCCGACGTAGTCCGCCGTTTCAGCGTCCTTGAACGAGTCGGTATCGGCGTTCAGCTGCGCGGCCTCGGGCGAATTCGGGCCGAATACCTGCGGGATGTCGAAACTGGGGTTCTCCAGCTCCTGGTCCGCAGTGGCGATCTCGCCGACGTTGCACCCAGCCTCGGTGTACGGCACCCACGGCGCCGGCGCGATGCTGTCTGGCGTGACCGTCGGGCTTGCGGTGGCCGGCGGGACCGGTGAGTACACGAGGTTCGGGTTCGTGTCGTGACCCGCCGTCGCGGTGGCCGCGGTGTCGTCGACGGGGTCGTTCCAGTACGTGAAGGAGGTCGCCGGATCGGTGGTCCCGTCGGGGTTGTAGGTCCGGTAGCTGTTGTTACCCATTCCGTCGCCGCGGCGGTCGCCGTACAGACCGGTGGCGGTCGTCAGCAAGTCATCAGCCGTGTGCGCGACCAGCGGCGTGTGGCTATTCGACAGCATGGTGCCGTTGTCCTCAACGAAGTTGAGGAGATTCGGCATCAGCTCAAGATCCGATGGGACGTTCGGGTTGTCCCGGAAGAAGTGCACATTGTCGAAACCAATCTGGACCACGTGCTTGATGCCGTTGCCCAGATGGCAGCTGTTCTGCGCAGTCTTGTGACTCACCGTCGCCTGCCCGCGCGGGCTCGCGGCCGCTAGACCCGGCACGGTGACCGCCAGCGCGCACATGCCGCCAGCCAGTACAAGGCTGGCACCAGCCGCGAGCAGCCGGTGCCCGCGCGTCCTGCCGATTAACCCAGATCGCATTCCAGTCCTCCTCGTGCCGCCGCTGCTCGGCAGCCGACATAAATAAGGCGCCACCGACGGTATGGCAGCGCAACCAAACATTCAGCGAAACCTAATCGACGTTTCAGCCAATCCTGCAGTTCGTGCGGTCGTCGCGGCGTCCGTCAGCGGAGCGGAGCGGAGCGGAGCGGAGCGGAGCGGAGCCGAGCGCCGAGCCGAGCGCCGAGCCGACGCCGGAGGGGGCGGCCACGGCGGGCGCCGCGGGCACCCGCGCCACTTAAGATCTGGTCTGTGACGGTTCAGGCAGTGATCTTCGACTGGGGTGGCACGCTCACCCCGTGGCACAACGTCAGCCCGGCGGAGTTGTGGCTGACGGCGTGCCAGCCGCACTTCCCGGCGGCGGAAGCCGCGGCCAGCGCTGCCGCCCTCTGCGCCGCCGAGGACGTACTGTGGCAGTCCTGCGACTCCGACCATCGCGGCGCCACGATGGCTGACCTGTTCGGCCTGGCGCAGCTGGCGGCGACGGACGGCCTGCTGGCCAGCTATCTGGCGGCCTGGGAGCCGCATACGGTCACCGACCCGGACGTCTTGGGCCTCTTCGGTCAGCTGCGCGATCGGGACATCCGGATCGGCGTGCTGTCGAACACGCTGTGGCCCCGGCACTGGCATGAGAACGTTTTCCGGCGCGACGGTGTGCTCGGCCTGATCGACGGTGCTGTCTACAGCAGCGAGATCGGCTGGAGCAAACCGCATCCCGCGGCATTTACCGCCGCCATGCGCGCCGTCGGCGTCACCGATCCGGCCGGCTGCGTCTTCGTTGGCGACCGGCCCTACCAGGACGTCCATGGCGCGCAGCAGGCAGGGATGCGTGCCGTGTTGATTCCGAACGGCGACGTCCCGGGCTTCTCGGCCACTCCGGACGCCGTGATCAGTCGGATCGCCGATCTCGGGCCGCTGCTCGCGGACTGGTAACGCCTTGCACGCGCCATCTCGGCGAACGGGCTCTGGCGCCAGACCCCAGAACGCCCCGGACAGGCCCACACTGCGCAGATAGTCGGCTGCGCTGACAGGATCGCGGCGCACGTAGCCGCGGTCCATCCTGCCCTGGTACCAGCGGGAGGCCAGTCGCCAGAGCGTGGCCAGGTCCAGCACGTATCCGGGCTCGGTGCCCGCAGCCGTGCACCATGCCAGCACGCAGTCCTGATCGCAAAACAGCCGCTGGTGGGCGCAGGTATGCACTACGTCGTCCCACATCCGGTCGACCGGGGTGAGGAAGTGCGCGACCTGATCACCGGCCGGCGGGGCGGCTGCGCCGACATTCCACGAATGCGGCCGCTGGCAGGCTGGACAGCGGGTGGCGACCAGCACCTCGCCCTCATCGGGCAGCAGATGCGGCAGCGCGAACGAGTCCCAGGCGCAGCCACCCCACCACAGCGTCCGGCGGCCCATCACGGCGAAACCCAGCGGCACGGCAGCAAATGGATGAGCCATGACGATCTGGTCATCAGGGCTGAGTATGACGTGCCGGCCCGCCGCCAGCTCGCGCAGGCTGTGCGTCACCTCGCCAGTACTTGTCCCGAACAGCCGGGCAAGCTCGACTGGCTCCGGCGCACGGCCCGTGGCTGCGAAGTGCCGGTAGACCGCCAGCCGCAATTCCTCGATGTCCGGCATGCCTCCATAGTGGCGCAGCCGGCCCGCGGTCAGCGCATCCGGACTTGCCAGTCGGCAGGTACGCGCCCGGCCGGACCAGGCACCGGCTGGCTCTCGGGGTGCGACTCCGGCGGTGCGAGGTCGGGACCGCCGTCGTACATCTGTTCCGTCCGGTAGTCCCAGAACCACGACTCGCCCGGCTCGAAGCTCCTGATCACCGGGTGTCCAGTGGCCTTGGCGTGAGCGGTGGCGTGCTGCGACGGTGAGTTGTCGCAACAGCCGATGTGGCCGCACTGTGTACAGCGGCGCAGATGCACCCACCAGCCACCGCTGGCGTCGCATTCGACGCAGCCGGTCCCGCTCGGTGGGACAGCTGGGTCAACTCCCTGCATGGCCGACATGTGTCCTCCTCCTGTCTTGGGTCCCGGATTGGCATACCGTGGCGCACTGCGCCTAAGTCCCGACCTGGCTGCTGCCACCTGGCTCTGCCGCCTCGCCGAGTGATTCCTGCGCTGCCCACCGGTATATCCCGGCCGACATGGTGGAAGTGGCGAGCTCGGCTCGGATGGTGAAGACCCGGTGCCTGGCCTCTGCCACCTCCTGGTCTCCCGGCGCGGCCTGCCAGGCGAGCTCGGCCAAGTGACCAGCGATCCGCAGCCCTTCTTGCCCGCCAGCAAGCCCGGCCACACGCAGGTCGGGGGCCTGATCCGGGCCGCCGGCCAGGGGAGCGGCCAGCGCCCTCTCGGCTAGGTCCAGGGCGCGCGCGGCCAGCACGCCAGCACCGCCGGACAGCGCGGTCAGCTCGACGGCCAGCGCCCGCTCGCTAGCCGGCTTGAGCATCGCCGGATTACCGTCCCACCAGCCACCATATTGGCGCCAGAGGGTCCGCACGATGAACTCCGGCTCGTCGTACACAGCCTGCAGGTATGGCCGGTCGGCAAGGTGCCGCGGCACTGCGACGCTGTGGATCGCCTCGTCGAGCCGGCCACCGCCGTTCATCACTGCGAGGGTCTGCTCCACCAGGGATTCCAGCAGCTCGGCGGTGTCGGCGAGGGCGCGTGCGACCCGGTCAGCCCCGATCACTGGCAGCCCGTGACCAGGGAGCAGGTATTCCGGCTGGAGGGCCAGCATGCGCCGCAGCGCCTGCGCCCATTCGAGCGGATAGCGCTGCACCTTCTGCGGGTTCCCGGCGTTGGGCGATGCCCAGATGAACAGGTCACCACAGCACAGCACGCGGCGGTCGGCGAGCCAGGTGACGGTGTGATCGTCGGTCTCGCCCTTCTCATGCCGCAGGCCGAGGCGAACGTCTCCGATGTCCAGTCTCAGCTCATCGGTGTAGGTACGGTCTGGATACCGGTACTCAGTAGGCCAGCGCAGCCCGCGAATGCCGAACTGCCGCTGGTTGATGATCTCGTTGTAGCCGGCCGTCATCCGGTACCGGTCGAACCGCAGCGGCAGCGCAGCGTGCGCGACCACGACCGGGGCAGGCCAGCCGCGCTCGGTCGCCTCCGCCTCCCAGGTACCGACACCGAAGACATGGTCGATGTGACCGTGGGAGTAGATCGCGGTGTGCAGCCGCTGGTCGGTCCAGCGGCGCAACTCATCGTGGTTGGCCTGCGCCACGAACGCGCTGCCGGTGTCCACCAGCACCAGCCCGTCGGCCGTCCGGATCGCGGTGACATTGGCAAAGGCCGGCAGGAAGGCGACATCCGGGCAGATCTCCGCCAGCCCGCCGAGGTGGCCGACGGGGTGGAACTCGCCGATCGGCGTCTCGCCGCGCCACAGGCGGTCGGCCAGGCCGAGAATGTCGGTAGCCATCACGCCCTGCCCTTTTCCGGCGCGCTGATCTCCGGCACGCCGCCCGCCGCCAGGCCCGCGTAGCACGACGGGAAGTCCAGCAGCGAGGCCAGGACCACGTGAGCTCCCGCGGCATGCAATTCTGCCGCTTGGAAGGACCCGGTGGCCACTCCGACTCCGACGGCTCCGGCCGCCCCGGCAGCGGCCATATCGGCGGGCGTGTCTCCGACATACACCGCAGCGCCCAGGCTGGCCAGCACGGCAGCCTTCTCCGGTCCGTGCACGTGGGTGAAGAGCTGATCTGGCCGCAGGCCGACCGCGGCCAGGCTCGGCGCAACCGAGACAGGATGCTTCGCCGTGATGATCACGGCTTGCTCGCCCGCGTCCCGAACCGCTGCGATGGCCTCCTCCGCGCCCGGCAGCAGCGTGGTGAGCTCGGGCGCGACCCGGACGTAATGCGTGCGGTAACTGTCCGCCGCATTCGCCTGCTCGGCGGGCCCGAACCAGTAGGCGACCTCGTCCTCCAGCTTGATGCCCATCCGCTGATCGACCTGATCGAGATCGATGGCCACGCCGAGTTCGCGTGCCACCGCGGACCATGCCGCCATGATCGCCGGGCGCGAGTTGATCAGCGTGAGATCCAGGTCGAAGCCGACCGGCCCGCTGGTCGCCATTTACCTCCCTCACACCGCCGGCCGCGGGGTTGCCGTGGCCGGGTTTGGCGCTCCTACCCTATGCGGCCCGCCGCCGCGATATCGAGGCGACTGACCGGGATCACCCTGCCCCGCGCCATGGTGACGGCCGCCCCGCAGTAAGGGACTGGTAAGCGACCAGCCGCAGTCTTGAGGCGCAACTCAGCCCGGAGCAGCGGCATAGCTAAGGGGACTCCCATGTATCGAGCGAAACTGCCCGCATCGGCCTTGTCCCGGCGACTGCTCGCCGTGACTGCGGTCATCGCCGTCATCGCAGGCACCGGCGGGATCGCGCTGGCCGCCACCGCCTCAGCCAGCAGCAAGGTGATCAACGGATGCTACAACGCCAGGACCGGCGCGCTGCGCGTGCTGACACCCCGGAGCAAATCCTGTGGCGCTGAGCGCAAGATCTCCTGGAACCAGACCGGGCCGGCCGGAAACGGCTACTCGTTCGTCACCACCGCCGGCGGCATCAACAAACTCGGCACCGGCGAAGCCGACGGCCCCGTGGTGACGAAGGCCGGCACGTACTTTGTCAATGTCAATGCCGGCCTCAATATCTCGGCTTATTCGAGCGCCTCAAGCGGTCTGTGCGCACTGGACTTGCAGAAGGCGAGCCCGTCTACGTTCGTCTACGGGATCTTCAGCGCGTGGGACTACCCGTACGCTGGCGACGGTATTGACAATTACCCGGAGTCGACCAGCGGCATGATCCAGGTCTCCGCCAGCGACGTCGGCTACCAGCTAACGCTGGCGTGTTTCGACAACTCCGGGGTCCAGGTCCCGATCAGCTCGGATTCCTGGCTCGTCTCGCCGGTCGGCGCCAGAGCCGGGACGAACGTCAGTATTCGCAGTAGCAAGGCTGGCCCGGCCGGGTTCAAGCTGCTGCCGGCCGTGAGC
>DASXMP010000123.1:0-60556 GCA_036495585.1 Streptosporangiaceae bacterium | reverse complement strand
CCGGGGTGCCAGGCACCTGAGAGACGAACGGGACCACGTCCTGGCTCTCATCGGCGCCGCCGGCCGGGCCGTACCCTGTGGCGCCTGCGGCGGTACCTTGCGCGGCTGCTGGCTCCACCTGCTTCGCCATTGGCTGCTCCTTTCCTGCGGCCCTGTCGGGCAGTGAGGGCTGATCTCGACCCTTTGTCCAGCCTGCCAGGGACCCCTGCCGCGGACGCACCCGGGCGCTTTCCACGACGCCGCGTCGTAGCGTACCTATTATTGTGGTCAGGGCCTCCCGGCGGTGCACACCGCCCCCTGTTCAGGCTGCGCCGGCAAGTCTGGCCTCGCGCAGGCTCGGTTTCGCCGGCTGGGTCGCCTACCATGACGTTGGAGACAGGAACGCTGGCTACCGCCACGCCGTTTTCATTACAGCAGGGTCTGCCGGCCTTCCCAGCGGGCCTGGCAGGGGCGAGCAGCGGCCTCGCTGGCCGTGGCACGTGCCCGGTCACGTGGCAGCGGCGCCGCCAGCCACCCGGACCAGCCCGGTCCGACAGCTAGCCAGAGGATCGCAGGGAGCGCGACGACAAGTGCCAGCCATCATCGATAGCGTCCTTCGCGCCGGCGAAGGCAAGACGCTGCGCAAGCTCAAGACGGTTGTGAGCCAGGTCAACTCGATCGAAGAGGACTTCGCGGCGCTGTCTGATGGCGAGCTTCGCGGGGTCACCGACGAGCTGAAGACCCGGTACGCCGATGGCGAGTCCCTCGACGACTTGCTCCCTGAAGCATTTGCTGCGGTACGCGAGGCGGCGAGCCGCACGCTCGGGCAGCGGCCATTCGACGTGCAGCTCATGGGCGGGGCCGCGATGCACATGGGCAACATCGCCGAGATGAAGACCGGTGAAGGCAAGACGCTGGCCGGTGTGCTGCCCGCTTACCTGAACGCGATCGGCGGCCGGGGCGTGCACGTGATCACGGTCAACGACTACCTGGCCAGGCGCGACTCGGAGTGGATGGGCCGGGTGCACCGCTTCCTCGGGCTGGAGGTCGGCGTGATCCTGGCCGACATGGATCCGGACCAGCGGCGGAAGGCTTATGCGGCCGATGTGACCTATGGCACGAACAACGAGTTCGGCTTCGACTATCTGCGCGACAACATGGCCTGGGGGCTGGAGGAGTGCGTCCAGCGCGGCCACTCATTCGCCATCGTCGACGAGGTCGACTCGATCCTGATCGACGAGGCCAGGACCCCGCTGATCATCAGCGGCCCGGCCGACCAGAACAGCATCTGGTACCAGACCTTCGCACGGATCGTGCCACGGCTGCGCCGGGGCGAGGACGGCGAGGGCGATTACGAGGTCGACGAGAAGAAGCGGACGATCGGCATTCTCGAGTCTGGCGTCCAGAAGGTCGAGGACGAGCTCGGCATCGACAACCTCTACGAGAGCGTCAACACGCCACTGATCAGCTTCCTCAACAATGCCATCCGGGCCAAGGAGCTCTACCTGCGGGACAAGGACTACGTCGTGATGAGCGGCGAGGTCTTGATCGTGGACGAGTTCACCGGTCGCATCCTGCACGGCCGCCGCTGGAGTGAGGGCCTGCACCAGGCCGTCGAGGCCAAGGAAGGCGTCGAGATCAAGGACGAGAACCAGACGCTCGCCACGATCACGCTGCAGAACTATTTCCGCCTCTACGAAAAGCTGGCCGGCATGACCGGTACGGCGATGACGGAGGCCAACGAATTCCACCAGACCTACAAGCTCGGCGTCGTGCCGATCCCGACCAACATGCCGATGATCAGGATGGACCAGGCCGACCTGATCTACCAGACCGAGGAAGCCAAGTACGACGCGCTGACCGCAGACATCGTCGAGCGCCACGCCGCTGGCCAGCCCGTGCTGGTCGGTACCACGAGCGTGGAGAAGTCCGAGCGCGTGTCGAAGGCGCTGAAGCGGAATGGCGTCCCGCACGAGGTGCTGAACGCGAAGTACCACGAGCGTGAGGCTGCGATCATCGCCCAGGCTGGCCGCAAGGGCGCCGTCACGGTCGCGACGAACATGGCGGGCCGCGGCACCGACATCATGCTCGGCGGCAACCCCGACTTCCTCGCTGATCTGGAACTCCACCAGCGCGGCCTGTCCCCGGTGGAGACCCCTGAGGACTACGAGGCGGCGTGGCCCGGTGCGGTCGAGAAGGCGCGCAAGGCGGTAGCCGAAGAGCATCAGGAGGTCGTGGACGCGGGCGGCCTGTATGTGCTCGGGACCGAGCGCCACGAGTCGCGCCGTATCGACAACCAGCTACGAGGCCGGTCGGGCCGTCAGGGTGACCCAGGTGAGTCCAGGTTCTACCTGTCGCTCGAGGACGAGCTGATGATCAGGTTCAACGGCGACAAGATTGCCCACCTGATGCAGATGATGCGTACGCCCGAAGAGGTACCGCTGGAGTCCAAGCCGGTGAGCCGGGCGATTCGGTCGGCCCAGACCAACGTCGAGCAGCTGAACTTCGAGATCCGCAAGGACGTGCTGAAGTACGACGACGTGATGAACCGGCAGCGCAAGGTCGTCTACGAAGAGCGGCGAGCCGTGCTGGAGGGTGCGGACCTGAAGGACCAGGTCACCGGCATGATCGATGACGTGGTCGACGGCTACGTGAAGGGCGCCACCGGCGAGGGCTTTCCGGAGGAATGGGATCTGGACAAGCTGTGGCGAGCGCTCAAGCAGCTCTATCCGGTCAGCATGTCCATCGACGAAGTGGTCGACGAGGCCGGCGGCGATCGGGCACACCTGACCAGTGACTTGTTGTCCGAGGCCGTCAACGAGGACGCCCACAACGCCTACGAGCACCGTGAGCAGGAACTGACGTCAGAGGTCATGCGCGAGGTAGAGCGCCGTGTCGTGCTGTCGGTCCTGGACCGCAGATGGCGCGAGCACCTGTACGAGATGGACTACCTGCGCGAGGGCGTGAACCTGCGCAGCTACGGCCAGCGCGATCCGCTGATCGAATATCAGCGCGAGGGCTACGACATGTTCACCGCGATGATGGACGGCATCAAGGAAGACTCCGTCGGCAACCTGTTCAACCTGCAGGTCCAGGTTCAGCAGAACCCCATCATCGCGGACGGCGCGGACGCCGCCGATGGGGCTGGAGCAGTGATCAGCCTGGCTCCGCCGCCTGCGCAGACAGCGGCTGGGCTGCAGTCTTCGGCTGCGCTCCAGAACGCGCCATCGCCGCAGCCGGCGCAGGCTCAGCAGCGCCAGCAGGCTCAGCCGCGTCAGCAACCTCAGCCGCGTCAGCAACCTCAGCCGCGTCAGCAATCTCAGCCGCGTCAGCAGGGTCAGCGGCCGCCGGCGCGCCAGGTCGCCGCAGTCGGCGCAGCTGAGCCGGAGGCGAAGCTGCCGGCCGGCCTCGCTGGGGGCCTCAGCAGGCCGCAGCGCGCCGGAAGCCTCAGCTACAGCGCACCTAGCGATGACGCGTCCGGCCGCGCCGCACATAGCACAGCCGCGACCGGTGACGGCCAGTACGCCAACGTCGGCCGGAACGCTCCATGCCCCTGCGGCTCAGGCAAGAAGTTCAAGCAATGCCACGGAGACCCGCGTAACCGTCAGTAGCGCTAACCGCCGCGGCTGCGCGTTCGGCACGCCGGACGGCGGCCGGACCAAACGAAACGGTCCGTCCGCCGTCTCGGCCATCCCGAGCACGCAGCCCAGTTAGCACGCAGCCCAGTTAGTTTGAGCAGCGATGGCGTGTCAGGCAGTCTCGATGTGCGTGCAGCGCCAGCGATCGGGGCCGGGCCGATGCGGCGGCGCTTTGGCTAGTTCCAGGCGGACGGCGACGGCACGGACCCGCGGCCCGAAGCCGATGACCGCGGTCAACTCGAGCACCTCACGGCGCGGCGCCGACGTGAGCACCCGGTGCACGCGGGGCCGCTGCCCGCTCGCCAGCAGCGGGCCGAGCTCGACGATCCGCCTGCGTGTGTGCTCGGTGGTCCAGGGCGTGAGCTGGCGGACGGGCCGGGTGCCTGCCAGCGTCTCGGCGAGGACCTGAGCAAATCGGCTTGGCCAGCCGTCGACGCGGCCGGTCCTGTCCTGCACCGGCAGCGCTCCCGACCAGGATCCGAGACTGGCCAAGTCCGGGCTCCCAGGCTGGCCATGCTCATCGGCCCTACCTGGGGTGGACTGGCCTGGCCGGTCGGCGGCCAAGAAAGCCATGGCGGGGAGGGCGTGGCGGACGTTCCCGTTATGATCTTGAATTTGATCGCGTTCATCGTCGTACGGCGGCGCTGTTTCTGGCACGGCGAGGTGCGAGGGTAACTGCGGGGTCAGGTTCTGCTGCATGCCTGAGTTGTACTCGGTGCCGCCGACAATTAGCGGAATTCCGCGGGGCGCGATCTGGTTCACCCCTAGCGTAAGAACGACCACTGGGAGAGTGCCGTGTCATTGCCACCGCTGGTAGAACCAGCTGCCGACCTGAGCGTTGACGAGGTCAAGCGCTACTCGCGCCACCTGATCATCCCGGAAATCGGCATGACCGGCCAGAAGCGTCTGAAGAATGCCCGCGTCCTCGTCGTGGGGGCGGGCGGCCTGGGCTCGCCGGCCCTGCTGTACCTGGCTGCCGCGGGGGTCGGCACCCTCGGGGTCATCGACTTCGACATCGTGGACGAGTCGAACCTGCAGCGCCAGATCATCCACGGTCAGTCCGACGTGGGGCGGCCGAAGGCCGAGTCGGCCCGGGACAGCATTACAGAGATCAACCCTTATGTCCGGGTTGTGGTGCACGAGGAGCAGCTCAGCACCGACAACGCGATGGAGATCTTCGCCGGCTACGACCTGATCGTGGACGGCACTGACAACTTCGCGACGCGTTACCTGGTCAACGACGCGTGCGTGCTGCTTGGCAAGCCCTACGTGTGGGGCTCGATCTACCGGTTCGACGGGCAGGCCAGCGTCTTCTGGGCCGAGCACGGCCCGTGCTACCGCTGCCTGTACCCGGAGCCGCCGCCGCCAGGCATGGTTCCGTCCTGCGCCGAGGGTGGCGTGCTGGGCGTGCTGTGCGCCTCGATCGGTTCCATCCAGGTCAACGAGGCGATCAAGCTGATCACCGGCGTGGGCGAGTCGCTGGCCGGGCGCCTGATGATCTACGACGCACTGGAGATGAGCTACCGGACCGTCCGGGTGCGCAAGGATCCCGAATGCGCGGTCTGCGGCAAGAACCCGACGATTACCGAGCTGATCGACTACGACGCGTTCTGCGGCGTGATCACCCCGGAGGCGCAGGACGCCGCGGTGGGCTCGACCATCACCGCTACCGAGCTCAAGGGGATGCTAGACCGCGGGGACAACATTTTCCTGGTCGACGTCCGCGAGCCGAACGAGTACGAGATCGTCTCCATTCCGGGCGCCACGCTGATCCCGAAGGACCAGTTCCTGACTGGGGCGGCGCTGGAGCACATGCCGTCGGATAAGCAGATCGTGCTGCACTGCAAGAGCGGCGCCCGCAGCGCCGAGTGCCTGGCCGTGCTGAAGGGGGCCGGGTTCTCCGACGCGGTGCATGTCGGCGGCGGTGTGCTCGCCTGGGTGAGCCAGGTCGACCCCAGTCTGCCCACGTACTGAGCGGCCCGGATAGCCAGGCCAGGGCGGGCTGTGGTCCCTCGGCTGGGCGGCGAGCTTGGCGGAGAGGCCGTACACTCCCGGTGTGATGTGGCAGCCAGGCCCGGCCGGCGACCGGCCAGACAGCCCGCAGCCGCCGCGCGATCCCGGTAGTCCCACCGCCCCCTTCGATCCCGTTGACTTCGGCGGCCCGGCTGGCCAGCTGGCACAGCCGGGTGCGGCGCCGCGCCGGCGTCGCCGGGGCAGCGTGGCCCTCTTCGCGCTGATCGGCGTGCTCGGACTGGCTGGCCTGGGTGTCTGCGCGGTCGGCGTGGCGCACCGGGTGCTGCCGCGCCACTTCACCGCGGCGCAGCAGCGAGCCATCACCAACTGGGAGCTGGAAGGGCGGTGGCGCGGGCTGACAGCCGGTGCCATCTTTCCGGCGACCATCTCCTATCAGGTACCTGGCCAGGCATTTAATGCAACCAGCGGACTGCCGCTGCGGGCTCGCAGGCTGGGGATCGCGCCGCAGGCCGCGTGCGCGGACGGCGTGAGCCCGCCCGCCGCGCTGGTCCTGCGTCAGCATGGCTGCCTGGCCGTGCTGCGGGCCACGTACCTGGACTCGACCGGCAGCATGGTGGCGACTACGGCCGTTGCGGTGCTGCCCGACCCGGCCGCCGCGGAGATCGTGCTCGGCGATCTCACCGGCTCCTCCGGCCTCACCGGCACGCCGAGTGCGCCGTACGAATCGCGGTTGCTGGCCCGGCCGCTGCGGGTGGCCGGGACTCCTGCCGCAGGCTTCCGCGCGCCACAGCATCAGCTGGCCAACGCGACGGTCGCCGGACCCTACGTCATCCTGACCACGACTGGGTTCGCGGACGGCCGGCCGCATGTCACGCTGGACAACGACCACTACGTCGACCAGGAGATGACAAGCTTCGAGGATGCGCTGGCATCCTCCGCGGGCGCAACACTGGGCCACAAGCCGCCGGTGCCGTCCTGCCCCGGAGCGCCCGGATGCTAGGCCACCGCCGAGCCACACGGGTCGTGCCCGGTGCCCTGCTGCGGCCCAGGCGGCTTCGCCGGGCCGCGGCCGCGCTGGCGGTGGGGGTGGCCGGTACGCAGATCGCTGCGCTGGCGCTGGCCGGGCCGGCCAGCGCCGACTTCGTCCGCGACCAGCAGGCCTGGGTTCTGAACGAGCTGAACCTGCAGTCTGCCTGGGCCGTGACGCAGGGCCACGGCGTCACCGTGGCTGTCATCGACAGCGGCGTCAACGGCGACGTCTCCGATCTCGCCGGGAGCGTGATCCAGGGGCCCGACATGAGCGGTGTGCACACAAAGCCGTCGAACCCTAACTGGGGCGACCACGGGACGTGGATGGCGTCCTTGGTGGCTGGGCACGGTCACGACGGCGGCGGGAGCGGCATCATCGGCGCCGCGCCGCTGGCCACGGTGCTGTCGATCCGGGTCATCACCGACCGTACCGACCCCAATTTCCACCGGTATGAGCGCGAGTCGGCGAGCACAAGCCAGGGTGAGCTGGCGCATGCGATCGAGTACGCAGTGAACCACCATGCGGCTGTCATCAGCATGTCGCTCGGCTACAGCCTGCAAACCACCGTCGTGCGGCAGGCGCTCCAGTACGCCTACCAGCACAATGTGATGGTGGTGGCGTCGGCGGGGAACTCGGGAGACACCGCCGGGGCCAAGGGCACCGGGCAGGCTCCGTATTCCTTCCCGGCCGACTATCCGGGTGTCCTCGCGGTCGGCGCCGTCAACCAGGCTGGCCAGGTGAGCGGCTTTTCCAGCCAGAACCTGTCCGTCCAGGTGGCCGCGCCCGGTTATCGCGTGCCCGCGCAAGGCCGTAATGGCATGTACTACTACGTCACCGGCACCAGCCCGGCTTGCGCACTGACTGCAGGCGTGGTCGCGCTGATCAAGTCGAAGTACCCGCACCTGCCGGATTGGAAAGTCATTTCAGCGATCACGACCAGCACGAGCCCGGGCAGCAGGCCCTCGGGCGGATATGACCAGCAGATCGGCTTTGGCATCGTCGATGCAGCGGCGGCACTCACGGCTGCGGGCCGCCTGGCGCACGCGCGGCCGCCGGCTCCCGGCTTGCAGACGTCTGCCCACTTTGGCGGCGGTACGGCGGCGATTCCAGCGGCCCCGGTCGGGCCGCGTGGATCGACGGCATTGATCCTCTACGGTCTGCTCGGCGTCGTGTGCCTTGGGCTGGTCGCCCTGTCGGCCAGCAGGCTGCTGGGCGGCCGGGAGCCGGTCGAGGCGGCGTCTGGCGAGGGAAGGATGGCGGTCGCCGGGCCATACGGGCGCTACGGTCAGGAATCCGCACCGCCTGCTGCTCCGCCCGACCAGAACCAGTATCCGGGGACATCGTGACGGCTCGCCGGCGAGAAGGTGGCCCGGACGAGCTGGACGGCTTTGCCGGCCGCGTCCTGGATGTGGTCGACTCGATCGCTTCGGGCAGCGTCTTGTCCTATGGCGATGTCGCCGAGGTACTTGGCGAAGGTGGCCCTCGCCAGGTCGGCCGTGTGCTGGCGCTGTGGGGCGGCGGCGTGCCGTGGTGGCGTGTCGTGCATGCGGACGGATCGCTGCTGGCAGGCCATGAGCGCCGGGCGCTGGACCACTACCGGGACGAAGCGACACCGCTGCGCGAGCCAGCCGGCGGCGGCCAGCCTCGCGTCGACATGAAGCGCGCCAGGTACCAGCGCCCAGGGTCCGGAGACGGTCCGGCCGGCTGACTCTGGGCCGTCGGCGCAGGTGGCTGACACGCTGCGGCCCGGCGCGTGTCGGCCCGCGAGAATGTCACTGTC
Source organism: Streptosporangiaceae bacterium (assembly GCA_036495585.1). Classification (GTDB taxonomy): domain Bacteria; phylum Actinomycetota; class Actinomycetes; order Streptosporangiales; family Streptosporangiaceae; genus JAJYUU01. Next base: position 52,155 of record DASXMP010000123.1, on the reverse strand, counting down.
ATCTGCTGGAATGCAGGCAATGGACAAGACTCAGCGCACCTACCGGTTCATCCGTCCGTCGGGCCTAGCCCCGGCTTGGCCGGGTGCTGCGCTTCTCCACCTGGATAATGCGCAGCGGCGCGTGGTGGAGCATTCCGGCGGGCCGATGCTGGTCCTGGCTGGTCCTGGCACTGGCAAGACAACCACGCTGGTCGAGGCCGTCGTGGACCGCGTCGACCGCCGCGGCATCGATCCGTCCCGGGTGCTGGCGCTAACGTTCAGCCGCAAGGCCGCGGGCGAGCTTCGGGAGCGGATCGCGCTGCGGCTCGGCCGCACGGTGCGGCAGCCGCTGGCGATGACGTTCCACAGCTACGCCTACGCGCTAGTCCGGCGCGAGTACGCGCTGGCCGGCGAGCAGCCGCCGGTGCTCCTATCCGGTCCCGAGCAGCTCCTCGAAGTGCGCAGATTGCTGCGCGGCGAGGCGAGCGACGGCGCCCGCGGCTGGCCAGAGCGACTGCGTCCGGCCGTCGGCACCGCGGGCTTTGCCGCCGAGCTGCGGGACTTTCTGCTGCGCGCGGCCGAGCGCGGCCTGGACGGTACCGCGCTGGCCGCGCTCGGTTGCGCGCATGGCCGGGATGACTGGGAGGCGGCCGGGCGGTTCCTCGATACGTACGCCGCCAGGTTCGACCTGGCGCCGGTGCCCGCCTACGACTACGCGGAGATCATCCGGATCGCGGGCGCGTTGCTGCGCCGCAGCGCGATCCGCGCCCGGGAGCGAGACGCTTATGACGTCGTCCTCGTCGACGAGTACCAGGACACCGATCCCGCGCAGGAGGAGCTGCTGGTGCAGCTTGCCGGGGACGGGCGCGAGCTGATCGCGGTCGGCGACCCTGATCAGTCCATTTATGCGTTCCGCGGCGCGGATGTTGCGGCGATCGGGCGCTTCCCTGACCGGTTCCGGTGGCCGGACGGCCGCTCGGCAGATGTCGTGGCGCTGCGGACGTGCCGCCGCAGCGGACCGGTGCTGCTGGCGGCTTCGCGCCGCGTCGCGGCCCGGCTGCCGGCCGTGCTCGGCCATGGCAGCCCGGGGGCCGGCCGTGAGCACCGGCAGCTGACGCCGGCGGCGGCTGGAGCGGGCGCGGTGCGGGTTGTGACGGCGGCCAGTGCCAGCCAGGAGGCCGCCTTTATCGCCGACACGCTGCGCCGGGCACACCTGATGGACGGCACGCCATGGTCGCGGATGGCCGTCCTGGTGCGATCCGCGGTGCGCCAGGTGCCGGTCCTGCAGCGAGCGCTGCTGGCGGCCGGAGTGCCGGTCGAGATCGCCAGCGATGAGCTGCCGCTGACAGCTGAGCCTGGCACCCGGCCGCTGCTTCGACTGATCAGCTGCGCGATTCAGCCAGGCACGCTCGACGAGCAGGCTGCGGCCGACCTGCTGACCGGACCGCTCGGCGGTACCGATGTCGTTGGCCTGCGGCGGCTGCGGCGGGCGCTGCAGGCGGCGGCTCGCGCGGCCGGCGAACCGCCAGCAGACGAGCCGCTCGCGGCCGCGCTGCGCGATCCGCGCGAGCTGACGCTGGCCGCCTGGCCGGATAGCGGGCTGACGGAGGCGGCTGGGCCCTCGCTGGCGGCGGCGCGGCGCGTGGCCGGCCTGCTCGCAACCGCACGCGAGGTGGCCAGGGCGGGGACGCCCCATGAGGTGCTGTGGGCGATCTGGGACGCATCTGGGCTGGCCGCGCAGTGGCAGGAACTGAGTGCGGCGAGCGGCCCACGCGGCGCTGTGGCCGACGCGGACCTCGATGCGGTCATCACGTTGTTTGAGACAGCGGAACGGTTCAGCGCCCGATTCCCGCACGGATCGGTGCACCTCTTCCTGGACAGCCTGACGGGCCAGGAGATCACCGGCGACACGCTGTCCCGCCGGGCGGCCAGGGGCGATGCGGTTGCGGTGCTGACTGCACACCGGGCAAAGGGCCTGGAGTGGGATCTGGTCGTCGTTGCCGGCGTGCAGGAGGGCGCGTGGCCGGATCTGCGGCAGCGCGGCTCGCTGCTCGGGATGGATGAACTGATCGATGTCGTCGGCGGGCAGGCGGCCGACGGTCGCAGGGCAGCCGATGCGGCGGCAGTAGCGGCCGCGGCGCGGCTGCTGGCCGAGGAACGACGGCTGTTCTACGTTGCGGTGACCCGCGCCCGGCGCGAGGTGGTCGTGACCGCGGTCGGCGCCGAGGACGGCGAGGAGCGGCCGTCCAGGTTCCTGGCCGAGCTGGCCGGCGATCAGATCGACATCGAGCACGTCACCGGCTCTGGGCGGCGCTGGCTGTCGCTGCCCGCGCTGACCGCTGACCTCCGGCAGGGCGCGGCCGCGGTGAGCCTGCCGGGCCACGTGCGCGCGGCCGCGGCGGCGCAGCTGGCCAGGCTGGCCGCGGCGGGAGTACGCGGCGCGAGCCCGCGCCAGTGGTATGCGCTCACCGAGCTGACCGCGGCCGGGGAGCGGCTCGGCGGGCGCCTGCAGATTTCGCCGTCGCGGGTCGAGACCTTCGCCAAGTGCGGACTGCGATGGCTGCTGGAAGCCGCCGCTGGCGTGCGATCGCCCGGTACCGCCCAGGGACTCGGCATCGTCATTCATGCCGCGGCCGCGCTTGCCGCCGAGGGCGCCGACGATGGCGAAGTGGCCAAGCGTGTCGACGAACTCTGGCAGCACCTCGACTTCGGCAGCGCCTGGTACAGCGCGAAGCAGCGGGCGCAGGCCGAGGACATGGTGACGCGCTTCTTGGACTGGCACCGGCGCAACCCGCGCGAGCTGGTCGCGGTGGAGCAGTCGCTGCAGGTCAGCATGGGGGAGATCACTATCACCGGCCAGGTTGACCGGCTCGAGCGGGACGAGGACGGGACCGCCATCGTGGTCGACCTCAAGACTGGTGCCAGCAGGCCGGCCGACGCCGACTTGGATCGCAACCCCCAGCTCGGCGTGTACCAGCTGGCGGTACTGCTTGGCGCGTTCGAGCAATTCGGGCTGGCGGAGCCGGGCGGGGCCGAGCTGGTCCAGGTCGGCAAGGCGGCGCTGAAGGCGAGCGTCCGCGTGCAGCGTCAGCGCGGCCTGCCCACCGACCCGGAGCCAGGCTGGGCGCAGGATCTTGTGGAAACAGTCGCGGCCGGCATGGCCGGGCCGGTCTTCCGGGCCACGGCAAATCCGGGCTGCCGCGTCTGCCCGGTCGCCTCGAGCTGCCCGGTGGATGAGCGCGGCGCGCGGGTGACACCATGAGCGCGCCGGCCCGGCCCGCATACAGCCCGGCGCAGCTGGCCAGAATGCTCGGCGCGCAGGAGCCGACAGCGGAGCAAGCGACGGTGATCGGCGCACCGCTCGCGCCGATGGCCGTGATCGCGGGCGCGGGATCCGGCAAGAGCGAGACGATGGCGGCGCGGCTTGTCTGGCTGGTTGCCAACGGGTTCGTCCGGCCGGAGCGGGTACTCGGGCTGACTTTCACCAGGAAGGCCGCGGCAGAGCTGGCTGAGCGGGTCCGCAGCCGGCTGACCGGGCTGCGGCGGGCTGGACTGCTGCGGCCGGGGAGCCCTGGCGCAGGCGGCGGGCCTGGATCGGCCACTGGTGACGCCACCGACATCGAGGACCTGCTGGCCGGCGAGCCAGTCATTTCCACCTACCACGCCTATGCGGGGCGCCTAGTCAGCGACCATGCGCTGCGCGAAGGCCTGGAGCCGACCATGCGGCTGATCACGCCAGCCGTGTGCTGGCAGCTCGCAGCATCCGTGGTGGCCGCATACGACGGGCCGACCGACGCACTGGAGTGGACGCCGGCGACCGTGACAGAGGCCGTCCTGACGCTGGCCGGAGAGCTCGCCGAGCACCTGCGCGAGCCCGCCGACGTGACCGGAATCGGCGCCTGGCTGGACGACTGCGCGGCCGGCCTGAAAGGCCGGGTGCCGAAGGCCGTCACGACCGTGCTGAAAACGCAGCGCACCAGGCAGCAACTGCTCCCGCTGGTCGCCGCGTACGCCGCGGCGAAGGCCGGCCGCGAGGTGCTCGACTACGGCGATCAGATGGCCGTCGCCGCGCGGATCGCCGCGCGCCATCCGACGGTCGGCCAAGCGGAACGGGCCCGTTACCAGGTTGTCCTGCTTGATGAGTATCAGGACACCTCGCATGCTCAGCTCGTCCTGCTCACCTCGCTCTTCGGCGGCGGGCACCCAGTTACCGCAGTCGGCGATCCCTGCCAGTCGATTTATGGCTGGCGTGGCGCGAGCGCGGGGAACTTGCGGCGGTTCCGGACCGACTTCCCGCTAGCGGGCGGTACGCCGGCGCCGGTGCGGGTGCTGTCCACCAGTTTCCGCAATACCGGCAAAGTGCTTGCGGCGGCGGGCGCGATCCAGGCTGAGCTGCGCGCCGCCGCGCCGGATGTGCCGCTGCTCGCCGCGCCGCCCAGCCGGGCCGGCCGGGGCAAGGTGCGTTGCGCACTGCTGGAGTCGGCACAGGACGAGGCGGCGTGGGTGGCGGACGAGGTGACCGGCCTGCTGGACCTGGAGCCGGGACTGGCACCAGACGGCAGGCCGTGGCCCGACGGGCGGAGTGCTCAGGTCAGGCCGCGCGACATCGCCGTGCTGTGCCGCAAGCGCACGCAGTTTGCCGCCCTCCGTGCGGCGCTGGAGGCCCGCGGGATCCCGGTAGAAGTGGTCGGCCTCGGTGGCCTGCTCACCGTGCCGGAGGTGGCCGACATCGTTTCCACGCTGCAAGTGCTGCACGATCCGACCGCGTCTCCTGCGCTCGCCCGGCTGCTGACCTCGCCGCGCTGGCGGATCGGCCCGGCGGATCTGGTCGCGCTCGGCCGCCGGGCCCGGGCACTCGCCCGGACGGCTGCGGATCTGAGGCCGAGCGGCGCCGGCGCGCGTGCGAGCGGTGCCGGCGCGAAGGCGAGCGGGGTCACCAGCGCCGCAGCGGATGCTCGGCAACCGGACGGTGGCGCCGGCGAGCGGCCTGGTGGCGAGCTTGTTGGCGCGGCGGTCAGCGACCTGACCAGAGACACGGGCAGCCTGGTAGAGGCGCTCGACGATCTCGGTAGCCCGGCAGGGTACTCGATCCCGGGTTACGCCAGGCTGGCCGCGCTCGCGGCCGAGTTGCGCTCGCTGCGGGGACATGCCGCGCGGCCGCTCGCCGAACTGGTGACCGAGGTCGAGCGCGCGCTCGGGCTGGACATCGAAGTAGCGTCGCGGCCGGGCGCGGATCCGGCGGCAGCCAGGGCCGACCTGGACGCGTTCGCTGACGCCGCCGCAGCCTTCGCCGGTGATGCGCAGGAGCCGACGCTCGGCGCATTTCTCGCCTACCTCACGGCCGCGGAGTCCGAGGAGTTCGGCCTGGAAGCAGGCCAGGTGGGCGAGAGCGACTCGGTCAAGCTGGCGACCGTGCACGCGGCCAAGGGCCTGCAATGGCCGGCCGTCTTCGTGCCGGGCCTGGCGGACGGAGCGCAGCGGCACGTCTTCCCGGCCAAGCCCCGCGTGACCACCAGGTGGACGGAGAATGCCCGCCTGCTGCCGTTCATCCTGCGCGGGGATGTCGCCGATCTGCCATCCCTGTCCGGCTTGACGCCGGGGGAGCTGGCGGCGTTCAACGAAGCGTGCGGGGCCCGGGATATGGCCGAGGAGCGCAGGCTCGCCTACGTCGCCGCCACCAGGGCCGCTTACGTGCTCGGCTGCTCGGGTTACTGGTGGTCCGACGGGATCTCCAGGCTCGGGCCATCGGCATTCCTGGCTGAGGCGCGCGCGGCGTGCGAGGACGGCGCGGGTGAGGTAGCCGCCTGGGCCGCCGAGCCAGCGCCAGATGCGGTCAACCCGGCGCTCGCCGAGCCGGCCACGGCCTTCTGGCCTGCCGAGATAGCAGCCGATGCCCGACATGCGGCCGTCCGGGAAGCAGCGACTCTAGTGGACGCCGCGCTGCGTGAGCTCCGCGCGAGCAGCCGGGCAGAGGCTGACGACGCAGCTGCTCCGGCCAGCGCCGCAGCTGCTCCGGCTGGCGCCGCCGCGTTGCCGCCGGACTCGGCTAGCCCAACCGAATCGGGCGAGGAAGAGCAGCCGCCAGCTGATCCCTACGGCGAGCTGATCGAGGCGTGGAACCGCGATACCGATCTGCTGCTTGCAGAGCGGGAGCGGCGCCAGGCGGCCAGCCATGACGTGCTGGTCGACCTCCCGCGGCAGCTCGCGGTATCAGACCTGGTCACGATGGCCCGGGACCCGGCCGAGCTGGCGGAGCAGATCCGTCGGCCGATGCCGCGCAAGCCGGCCCCGCGCGCGGCGCGCGGCACCACGTTCCATCAGTGGCTGGAGCAGCGATTCGGGCAGGCTCAGCTCATCGACTCCGACGAGCTGCCAGGCGCCGCCGACGACCTGACTATGCAGTCGGCGGACCCGGACCTGAGCCAGCTCAAGGAGCGCTTCGACTCGGGGGAGTGGGCGCGCCGGTGGCCGGCCGAGGTTGAGGTGCCGTTCGAGGCGCTCGTCGGTGATCGGCTGCTTCGCGGCCGCATCGATGCGGTGTTTGCCGACGCGCCGGAAGGCGGCTACGACGTGATCGACTGGAAGACCGGCCGCCAGCCAGCTTCCGCCACGGAGAAGCAAGCGGTGGCCGTGCAGCTGGCTGCCTATCGGCTCGCCTGGGCGGCCCTGGCCGACGTGCCGGTCAGCCAGGTGAGGGCTGCTTTCTACTACGTGCGGGACGATGTCACTGTGCGCCCGTCCGACCTGCTGGACGGTGCCGGCCTGGCGGCGCTGGTCGAGGAGGCTACCAACGTCGACGCTTGATCTGGCCACGTCGGCGGCCCCGCCGATGACGTAGCCATGCCGGTGCCCGAAGGCCTCGGCGAGCGTTCTGACCGGCTGCTCAGCCGCCGCGGTCGGCGGAGGACGCCAAGACGCAGGAGACGCTTCCAGCCACCCCGCTGGTGCACGGGACCGGCGGGGTTCAAGCCGCCCAGCGAGGCGGCCGGTCGTTCGGCCCGTTCATATCGAGCGAGCCGCGCTGCCGCGGCCTCAGCATGCCGTTCCTGTGCTCGTTGCGTGGCGATGATCTTCGCCGTATGCGGATGCATGACCCCTCCTGGTGTCTGTCTTCTATCCACGCAACGAAGACGACTGGCTCCGATCGACAGTCAGGTGGGGTCCGCCCGGATCCTCTGCTATCAGCAGATTGCCTTGGCTAGGTCACGCTCAGTGCCCGAATGTGGAGGCAGGCGACCGGAATCGCGGCGCCAGAGCAGGAGGCACGTGACCATGGACGCTCTCGCAGAACCCCAGCCGGCCGGAGGCCTGGATGACCAGCTCGTTACCCGGCTGCTGTTGCAGCGCATCATTGTGCTGGGCGCCGAGGTGGACGACCGGATCGCCAACCGGCTGTGTGCGCAGCTGCTGTTGCTGTCGGCTGAGGATCCGCGCAGCGACATCAGCCTGTACATCAACTCGCCGGGTGGCTCGGTCAGCGCGGGCCTGGCCATCTACGACACCATGCACCTGATCCCGAACGATGTCAGCACGCTGGCATTGGGCCTGGCCGGGAGCATGGCGCAATTCCTGCTGTGCGCGGGCGCGCGGGGCAAGCGGTTCAGCCTGCCGCACGCCCAGGTGCTGATGCACCAGGGCTCGGCCGGATTCGGCGGCACGGCGGCGGACGTCGAGATCTACGCCGCGCAACTCGACCGGGTCAGCGACCTGATGATCAGCCTGACCGCCGAGCACACGGGCCAGGCGCGAGACCGGGTCCGCACTGACAGTTTGCGGGACCGCTGGTTCAGCGCCGAGGAGGCCCTGGAGTACGGGATGATCGACCACATCGTGTCCCGGGTCGAGGACGTGCGCCCAACGGTCATCGGCCGGATGGCGAGGTTGTGACGTGAGCCAGTACACGATTCCCACCGTCGTAGAGCGGACAGCGACCGGCGAGCGCGCCTTTGACATCTACTCCCGGCTCCTGTCCGAGCGGATCATCTTCCTCGGTACCGAGATCGACGATGGTGTCGCCAATGTGGTGATGGCGCAGTTGCTGCACCTTGAGGCGACCAGCCCGGACCTGGAGATAAGCCTGTACATCAACTCGCCGGGTGGCTCCTTCAGCGCGCTGACGGCTATTTACGACACGATGCAGTTCGTCCAGGCGGACGTGTGCACGACCTGCATGGGGCAGGCGTCCTCCGCCGCAGCCGTGCTGCTGGCGGCGGGCGCTCCTGGCAAGCGGGCGGTGCTTCAGCATGCCAAGGTGCTGCTGCACCAGCCGTCCAGCCAGTCTCAGGGCACATTGCCCGATCTCGCCATTCAGGCCAAGGAACTGGCCAGGGTCCGAGCTGAGGTCGACGAGATCCTCAGTCTGCACACCGGCCACTCGGTGGAGAAGATCCGGGCCGACACCGACCGGAACAAAACGTTCGGCGCGCGCGAGGCAGTCGAGTACGGCCTGGCAGACGAGGTCATCACGAGCAGGAAGGCAGCGGCGAGCCTGGCCCGCTCTGCCTAGGCCGCTCTGACTAGGCCGCTCTGCCTAGCCCGGGCGGCCGGGGTGGTCGGGGCCGGTCACGAGTAAACAGACGCGGCTAGGCGGCGAGCTGGCAGACGACCTCGCCGGCTCGCGACGGCCGCGAGCCCGCAGGCTGCGGCTCGCCACCTGGCCGCTGATCAGGCCCGGGAGCATCGGACAGCCGGGAGATGCCGGCCAGCCAAACGTCGCGGTTCACACCGGCGGCATCCTCGCGCTGGATAGCCGCGGTCACCAGCGCCTGAAGGTCGTGCTCGACGGCCGCGAGCGCCTCTGCCAGCTCGGCGACCTCCGCACCACCTGCGGCACTAGCCGCGCTTGCCGCACCTGCGGCACTCGTCGTGCTCGCCGCACCGGCGACGGCGCCATCTACCGCGCCTGCCGCGAGCTCGGCACCATCCGGGTCTGCAGGGCGCGCTTGCTGCTCGCAGGCCGCGGCCAGCGAGGCCGTGGGCCTTCCGGCAGCAGCCGACGCGGTAGGCGCCGCCTTATCTGGCTGGCCAGGCGCAGCGATCGTGCCGAAGCCAGCCGATGCGGAGACGGGCGGTGCGAAACCGACTCGGCGCAGCCGCATCAGCTGGGTTGCGGCCGCGCGCTCCTGGGCGACCGCGCGCCAGGCCGCCGCCAGCAGGTCCAGCAGGTCTAGGCCGAGTGCTTCGCAGATGGCGGCCAGCACTTCGGACGATGCTTCCTTGCGGCCGCGCTCCAGCTCAGACAGGTACTGCATGGAGACGCGCGCGGTCCCGGCTACGTCGGCGAGCGTGCGGCGCTGCTCGCGCCTGGTGCGCCGGAGTACGCCGCCAAGCATCGTCCGCAGCAGCGGACCGGACCTGGCCTTAGCTCGCTCCTCGTGCTCGCGCTGGCCGAACACCGCCGGGTCGAGCATGAGCCGTTCCCTTCCTGGGAGAGGATCGGGTGAGCGCTGATACGAGTTGCAACCACGCTAGCCATCGCCATCGCTGCTTTCGAGGAATTTCGCATTCGGCGTAGCGGCGGACCGACGACGACGCCTCGGCTCCGGCCGGCCAGGGCAGAATGGACTGCGGCGCAGGCTGGGTAGGATGCCCGAAGCACCGCGGACGGAGGCACGCACGTGACGGAACGACGGGTAGCAATGAGCGACGGCATCGCCGAGCGCGTCATGCGCCGGGCCATTTCTCATCTGGCGAACGCCTACCCGCACGCCCCCGCGCGGGCTAGCGCGGCCAAGGACATGCTGGTGCACGCCTTCGAGGGCAAGTCGCAGGATGCGGACGAATTCGACGGATACGCGGCGGCTGAGGCGATGGCGGCGCTCGCTCACGGCATTGAGGCAGAGGTCGGCAGCGGCCTGGACTGGCTGGCCGTGGCGGCGCTGCAGGAGTGGGATTCCCACCACCCGGAGAACCCGATCTAGCCCTCGGCCAGGCCCAGTCGCAGCTCACCAGCGGCAGCTCAGAGGTGCTGCTCTAGCGAAGTGATCTTCGACTGCATCCCGTCGGTGATGCCGGGCCGGATGTCGGCCTTCAGCGACAGGCCGACCCGTGGCGCGCGGGCGCTGACGGCGTCGCACGCGGCCTTCACGACCGCCATGACTTCGTCCCATTCGCCCTCGATAGTGGTGAACATGGCGTCTGTCTGATTCGGCAGGCCGCTCGCGCGCACCACCCGCACCGCGTCCGCGACGTACTCGGCAACGTCTTCGCCGACGCCGAGTGGCGTGATAGAGAACGCGACGATCATCTGTTCCCGCCCTTCTGCTCGCCACCACTGGTGACTGACCGTATGCCTGGCACGCTAGCAACGGCGCACGCCAGGCTCGTCGCCGGTCCCGCGGCTACCATCGGGGTGGTGCGTCAACCCCTGCGCACCGGTGAGCTGAATGGAGCATCATGGACGTCCGCCAGTTCGTCACTGAGCACGCGCCGGAGTTCGTCGGCTCGCTGACCGAATGGCTTGCCATCCCGTCCATCTCCGCTGATCCAGCGCGACACCAGGATGTCGGCCGGTCTGCGACGTGGCTGGAAAATCATTTGAAGGTAACGGGGTTCCCCGTGGTCGAGGTCTGGCCAACAGGCGAGTCCGGTTCCGGCGGGATGCCCGCTGTCTATGCAGAGTGGCCAGCAAGGGACCCAGCCGCTCCAGTCGTCCTCGTCTACGGTCATCACGACGTCCAGCCCGTTGAGCCGCTCGAGGAGTGGGACAGCCCGCCGTTCGAGCCAGCCGAGCACGAGGGAATGATCTTCGGCCGGGGCGCGTCCGATGACAAGGGCCAGGTGCTCTTCCACACGCTCGGCCTGCGGGCCGCCCTTGCGGCGGCTGGCGCTGACGCGCCCCCGGTCACTCTCAAGTTCCTGATCGAGGGTGAAGAGGAATCCGGTTCCCCGCATTTCGCTGACCTGCTCCGGGCCCGGCGAGACCGGCTGGCGTGCGACGTCATCGTGGTCTCCGACACCACCATGTGGGCGGCCGACGTGCCGTCGATGTGCGTGGGCATGCGCGGCCTGGTCGAGGCCTACCTTGACCTGCGCGGCCCGGATCATGACTTGCACTCCGGGTCGTTTGGCGGTGGCGTGCCGAATGCCCTGCATGTCCTCGCGGACCTGATCGCGGGCCTGCACGACAGCGAGGGCCGCATCACCGTTCCCGGCTTCTACGACAAGGTCCAGCCGCTCGCGGCCGGCGAACGCGATCTGCTTGCCAGGTTGCCTTTCGACGAGAAGGCCTGGCTGGCTGACGCGGGCAACAGCGGTGCGGCGGCCGGCGAGACCGGTTACAGCACTCTGGAGCGCGTCTGGACGCGGCCGACCGCTGAGGTGAACGGCATGTGGGGCGGTCACACGGGCCCTGGCGGCAAGACGATCGTGCCGGCCGAGGCGCATGCGAAGCTGTCGTTCCGGCTGGTCGCGGACCAGGAGCCGGCCGACGTCATCGAGGGGCTGCGGCAGTACGTGGCCGAGCACGTGCCAGCCGGGATCGAGGCGACCGTGATTTCCCCCGGCCAGGGCGTACGGCCTTGCTTTTCGCCCGCGCACTCGCCGGCGGTGCAGGCTGGCCGGCGGGCGATGGAGCGTGCCTTCGGCAAGGAGATCCTGCTCACCAGGGAGGGCGGCAGCGGCCCGGAGGCCGACCTGACGGACATCCTGGGCGCTCCGCTGGTCTTTGTCGCCGTCGGGCTGGACGCGGACCGAATCCACGCGCCCAACGAACGGACGGACGTGGGATTGCTGCTCAAGGGGGCCGAGGCCGCCGCCTACCTTTGGCAGGAACTGGCCGCGATCGGCGGCGAGCTGACAGCCCCCAGCGGAGCCGGCCAGTGAGCGGTCCAGCGCAGACTGGCCCAGCGTTCAGCAGGCCCACGCTCACCGGGCCGGCGCTGACCGGACTGACGCTGGCCAGGTCCGATGTGGACAGGTCGGCACACCTGCGGACTGATGCGCAGTGGCTCGCCGCCGCCTGGGCCGATCCGGCCACCCGGGTGCTGGTGGTCGAGCGCGGCCACGCACCGTGCGTTATGGAGGCTCAGCGGGCCGAACTCGTCTTCGTCTCGCCTTCGCAGGCGCCGGACGGCGTGACCTTCCTGCTCGGCCGAGACGACGAGGGGATCGCATTCTTCGGGGTGGCCGGCGCTTTGCCCGAGCCGCCAGGTGACGAGCCCCTGACGCTCATCACGCTGCGCGAGGCGGGACCGCTGCTGTCGGATCGGGACGCCGGGCTGATGACACACGCGGTCGCACTGGCGAACTGGCACGAAACTTTCACGCACTGCCCGCGATGTGGTTCGCCGACCGAGCCAGTCTCCTCCGGGCACGCGCGCAAGTGCCCGGTGGACGACAGCGAGCACTTCCCCCGCGTGGACCCGGCGATGATCGTGCTGGTGACCGACCAGGCCGACCGGGCGCTGCTGGCGCGGAACTCGCTGTGGCCAGAGCATCGCGTGTCCATCCTGGCCGGGTTCGTGGAAGCGGGGGAGTCGGCCGAGCACGCCGTGGCCCGGGAGGTACACGAGGAGACGGCCATCACCGTGGACGCGGTGACCTACCTCGGCAGTCAGCCATGGCCGATGCCGCAAAGCCTGATGCTCGGGTTCCGCGCCCTGGCGACGAGCACTGATATCCAGGTCGACGCCGACGAGATAGCGGAGGCCGACTGGTACAGCCGGGAGGAGTTGCGGGGTGCGCTGGCTGACGGCAAGATCCGGCTGCCACCGCCGGTGTCGATCGCGCACCGCATTATCGAATCCTGGTACGGAGCCGAGCTGCCCGGCAGCTGGTAACTGGCCGACCGCGGCCGCCATTCGCGGCCGCATTGTCGGACTTCTCGCCGCAGATCGAGGACGCTATTGTCGGCGCCCGGGACCGTGCCCTCTGCCGGGAACTTGCCAGGCTAGCGGCGGACCCGGCCACGATGCAGACCGCCGGAGTCTGCTGGGGCGCGCGCACCAGTCCGAGAGCGTCCGCCAGATCGCTCATGACAGGGAACGTGCCAGCCCGGAGTCGGGGCCTTCTCGTCAGGCCCGGCCGAGTTTGCGTATGGCGTCCTGGAGGTCGAGGCCCGGCACCGGCATGATCGCGATGATCGGCGTGTCGAGTCCCGTCTGCTGGTACTCGGCGACGCGCTCGCGGCACTCCTCGGCGGTGCCGTGCACCACCAGGTCGTCCACCAGTTCGTCCGGGATCGCGTCCAGTGCGCCCTTGCGGTCGCCGGAGTTCCAGGCAGCGAGCATCGGTGCGATCACATCGCCGCGGCCGAGCCACTGATGGAACGCGGTGTACACGGGCACGGTGAGGTACCCGGCGATGAGCCGCCGGCCGATGGCACGAGCTGCGGCGGCATCGGCAGTCGGGCAGACGAAGATCCGCGCTACTAGCTCGCAGTCCGGTCCAGCCACCGCTCGCACCTTCGGTACGTCACCCGGCGACAGCCAGTTCGTGATGGCGATGCCGGCCTCCGCGGCGGCTAGCCGCACCATGCCGGGGCGGAGCGCCGCAAGTGCCAGCGCCGGCGGGATCTTTGGCGCGGGCTCAAGGCGGAATCCGTTGACCGAGAACGTCTCGTACTCGTGGGTGACCTTGCCCCCGGCCAGAGCCTCGCGCAGGAACTGCAGCATGTCCCGGGAGCGCTGGTAGGGCTTCTCGAACGGGATGCCGTTCCACTGCTCTACCGCCACCTGGGACGAGGTGCCGATGCCCATGACGAACCGGCCCGGTGCAAGGTCGGCCAGCGTCGCAGCGGAGACCGCGAGGGCGACAGGCGCCCGGGTGTAGATGCCGACGATCGCGATGCCGAGCCGCAGCTCCGGAGCCCACTGCGACGCCAACGTCAGCGGGCTGAACGCGTCGATGCCGTTCAGCTCCGCAGACCAGGCGTCGGTGTAACCGAAGCCGGGCAGCGCGCTGACCAGCTCGCGTTGTCGGGCGAGCGGCAGCCCGTAGAGGGGCAGTGTCATGCCCCACCGTGGCTCAGGGCGCTGCGCGCTAGACCCCGGCGACGCAGATCCTGGTGACGCAGACTCCTGCGGTGCGGCTCCCATCGGCATCCCTCCGGCGTAGGCACATGCGCCATGTGAGTATGCCAGCATTGGCCGCTGCCGGATAAGTCCCGGCGCCGCCGCTGCGCTTGCCTCACCCGATGCGGTGGCTCACAAGCGAGTCAAGCCGGCCCTAGCTACGGACGGCGCGAGCTTGGCGTCTGAGGCCGCGGGCGCGCAGCGTGGCGATTGTGCAGCGTCAGCAGGCGTTCGGCCGTCTGCTCGTCGGCCGGGGTGTAGGTCGTTATCCGCGTCCCGAGCCGCTGGCCAAGCCACAGGTGGGTGTAGTTCAGCTTGAGCAGGCCAGCCTCGGGATGCAGGTAGCGCTTGGTCAGGTTCTCCGGGTTGGTGACCTCGTGCCGCTGCCACAACTCGGCGAACTCCGGCGACGCCTTGGTCAGCCTGGAGACCAGGCACTTCCATGCAGGCTCGGCGACGTGCTCGGCCATCGCCGACCGGTACTCGGCGACCAGCCGCCGAGTGCCTTCCTCCCAGTCCAGGGTCGCCGCCCGGCAGCTCTCGCTGGTGAACATCCGCCACAGCGAGTTCCGCTCCTCGAACGGCAACTCGCCCAGCGGCCCCATCAACTGGTCGAAGGCCTGGTTGTAGGCGAGGATGTCAAAGCGCGCATTACGGACGCAGGCGGGGTACGGCTCGAGCTGATCCAGCAGCACCTGCACGGTTGGCCCGAGGTTCATGCACTCGCGCTCGGTGCTGCCATCGGGCGCGTCCGCGAGCCGGAACAGGTGGTCCCGCTCGTGCGGGTCGAGCAGCAGCGTGCGCGCGACCGCGTCAAGGACCTGTGGCGAGGCGTTGATGTCCCGGCCCTGCTCCAGCCACGTGTACCAGGTGACGCCGACCCCGGCTAGCGTGGCGACTTCCTCGCGTCGTAGCCCGGGTGTGCGGCGTCGCGGTGCCGGGGGCAGGCCGACCTGCTCCGGGGCAATCCGCTCACGCCTGCTGCGCAGGAATCCGGCCAGCTCACGCCGCCGGAGCGCGGCGGAAAATGGCTCGACCTCTGGCGCTTCAGCCAGTACGTTAACCAGGGTCTGTTCGGTCATGACTACTAGTATGCCTTCCGTCTGATCGTATTGCCAGGTAGTGCTAGTACCAGTATAAGCAGGCTCTAGTAACAGGCTAAGGATCTGCGGCACGCTGAATGCATGCCTTCGACAATTGATCAGCGAGACCCCGCAGCTACGGGGAAAACAGCTGCGGGGAGCGGAAACCAGGCGCCGGTGACCGTCTCGGATTCACCGCCTGGGCTCGACGCCACCAGCCGCGGCCGCCACCACGTGGCACGCCCGGATGCCGTTGGTGAGCAGGCTCACGACGCTCCGGCCGGCCTGACCGCCGCGGGCCTGACCGTCATCCTCGTCGGTGTGCTCCTGCCGATGATCGACTTCTTCATCGTGAACGTGGCGCTGCCGACCATCGACGCCGACCTGCATGCCAGCCAGCCGATGCTGGAGCTAGTCGTCTCGGGCTACGCGACCGCCTATGCTCTGCTGCTCGTCCTCGGCGGGCGGCTGGGCGACAGCATCGGACGCAAGCGGCTGTTCCTGGCGGGCATGGCCGCATTCACCGTTACCTCGCTGGCCTGCGGCCTGGCGCCGTCGGCGGTGTTCCTCGTGGTCGCCCGGGCAGCCCAGGGCGCTTCGGCCGCGATGATGGTGCCGCAGGTGCTGGCCACCATCCAGGCCGCTACCACCGGCGAGCACCGGACCCGGGCGCTCGCCCGCTACGGCGCGACCGGCGGGCTCGCTGCGGTCCTCGGTCAGGTGCTCGGCGGCATTCTCGTCTCGGCCAACATCGACTCGCTCGGCTGGCGGCCGATCTTTCTCGTCAACGTGCCGATCGGCCTGGTCGGCCTGGCGCTGGCCCGGCGTTTCGTGCCCGACACCCGGCACAGCGATCCCGCGCGAGTGGACGCCCGCGGCACCGTCCTGCTCGGCCTCACCGTGCTGCTGCTGCTCATCCCGCTGACCGAAGGTCAGTCGCTGCGCTGGCCGGCCTGGGCGATCGCGATGCTGGTGCTCGCACCGCTTGCCGCGGCCGCGTTCGTCGTGGTGGAGCGCCGGATCGAGGCGGCTGGGCGCTCGCCGCTGGTTCCTCCCTCGCTGGTGCGGCATCCGACCATGCGCCGTGGCCTGATCCTGGCGCTGCCCTTCTTTATCGGCTTCGGCGCGTTCATGTTCTGCTACGCGCTGCTGGCCCAGGTTGGCCTGCACGCCAGCGCGCTGACGGCAGGCCTCGGGCTGGTGCCGATGGCGGCGGCCTTCCTCATCGCATCGCTGTGGACGTCCCGGCTGCTTGGCCGCTTCGGTGCCCGGGTGCTCACCGCTGGCGCCCTGCTGCAAGCGGCCGGACTCGTCATCGTCGGCGCGACGGTCTGGCTGGGCTGGCCGCAGTTGTCGATCGCCGAACTCGCGCCCGGCCTGGCCGTCGCCGGTTTCGGTCAGGGGCTGGTGATGAGCCCGCTGTTCGGCATCGTGCTGTCCCAGGTGCCGCCGGCCGTCGCCGGCGCGGGCAGCGGTGTCCTGACCACCACGCAGCAGACCTCGCTGGCCCTCGGCGTGGCCACGCTCGGCAGCCTGTTCCTGGCCTTTGCAGGCGACGGCGTCGGAATCAGCGCTGGGTTCGTCATCGTGGTGGCGGTGCAGATCGTGATCGCTCTGGCCGTGGCGGCCGGAGCACGCGGCCTGCCGGGCTGGCGGCCGTTGGTCCGGGAACTCGCCGCTGAACCGACCGAGGCATAGTCGGTCAGCAGGCGGCACCCTCGACGGGCCGGGCGAAACGTCCGAGGGCTCGTGTCGGCCAGCGAGTGCCTCCCGACGGCGAGCGGGTATGCAGCCGGGCACCGGGGAAGTGTCCGGCCGCGCCCGCTGTCCTGCGGGCGGCGGCATCCGCGTCGCGCAGCGACGGCCAAGCATCCTGGCGCCGGAGGGCGGGCGCCGGGCTTGGGCCGCCACGGCAGCCGCCGGAGGTGCGTTAACCGACCAGCGCGAGGGTGGCTCCGGAGGCATCGACAAGCCGGTGCCAGCCATCGACCGCGGGGAACTTGGCCAGCGGGCCGCGCACGCGCGCCTTAGGGCCATCCGGCCCGATCAGGATCGTCCCGTCGCCTTCGCTCGCGACCAGCTCGTCGCCCACGCGCAGCAGCACCGGACCGTCCCGGCTGGCCGACAGCGCCGTCCGGCCGGCACCGAGTGCCTGCAGGATCGCGACCGGGTCGTCGGCAGTTTCGGCCTCGACCCAGGTGGTAGGTGAGCCTGGCGGCGCGTCGTTACCCGGCTGGTGCCAGTCGCTGCCGCCGATCGGTATCGCGTTCGGATCCCAGGCCAGCCACCAGGCAAACGGCGTCGTCCACCTGGTATCGAGCCAGCTCCAGTGCCAGACCTCGAGCAGCGGTGGCCTCCGTTTCATCGGCGCTGCCCAGCTCACTTGCCCGCCGTACGGGTGATTGACCGAGAGCAGCCCGCCGCTTTGCTCGCAAGCTTCCAGCCAGCTGTCGGGCGGCTCGCGGAAGTCGATCCAGCCAATGTCCCCGAACGCGTTGGCGTGCCCGGCTTCCCTGGTCACTTCCTGGCCTGGCAGGAGCGTGATGCCGTGCGCGGCCGCCGCAGCCGGCAGCTCGGCGTGGTGGCTGACGGTGTTGTGGTCGGTGACCGCGATGAAGTCCATACCGCGGCCCGCGGCGAACCTGGCAAGTTCCGACACCGTCATCACGCCGTCAGAGTGCACGGTGTGCGTATGCAGGTCACCGGCCAGCCACATGCGTCCGGGGGTGGCCGGCAATGCTCGCCGGGCCGGGCGCTCTGGGAGCGCCGGCATTGATTCCGGTGCCGGGGTCGGCTCCAGTGCTCCTGGCGTGCTGGAAACCTCGATGGTGACCTGGTAGTCGGCTCCGGCGACAGGCAGCCGGTGCAGCCCGACGATGACATGCCACAGGCCCGGCTCTAGTTCTCCCGGCAAGTAGCCAGGGGTCGCCTCGCGGGCAGTGATCGTGAACGATCGGCGGGCGCCGCCCGACCAGCCGCGAAACCCGCTAGCACCGAGACACCCCAAGTCGAGCACGGCGCCGGATCGCTCATATTCCAGCTCCGCTCGCAGGCTGTAGGCGCCGGCCGGAACCTCCACCGGCAGGTACTGCCACGCGGAGCCGAAGCGGTCCTCCAATGTCCAGCGCCCCGCATGCCGAGTAATTCCCATGCAGTCAATCTGACCAGATCATCGTCATGAACGCGAGGAAGGGTCTCCAAGCACGGCCAGATTAGGCGCGACTTGCCGCCGATGAGCGTCGGCCCAAACGCGTCGCTATTCCCGGCATCCGGGGACGAAGCAGGCCGCCGTCCGGCCAACTCGCGCGCCGAGGTCCGCCCGACGGTGCAGGTTCACGCCGTCGGTTGATCGGTGACGGGCAGATTCGTGCCTGCCCCGGGACGTCGTATGCGCAGCTCGGATCGACCCGCGGCCGCAGCGATCAGGCCCGATTGCGTGGGCGGAAAGTGCCGATTTTTCTGCGTGCTCAATGAGCGGCTGCTGCTTGTTAACCGAAAGCAACCTGGTCAGTTGCCTTTTTCCGTGCGAATGTGGAACCGAGTCCCCCGCCCAGTGAGCAGTTGGAGGGTCATATATGGGCAGGGATGTCCCATCCTTGACCGTTAGTCGGCAGGATCGGCGTGCCTACCGCGAGAAGGTTCGTCTTTGCCTGGACGTATTTGCCCGGATGCTGCGCGAGTCCAGATTCGAGAGTGAGCCGCGGCTGGTCGGCCTGGAGATTGAAGTCGACCTGGTAGATCGCGACAACCGTCCGGCTATGAACAACACAGCGGTGCTGGCCGCGATCGCCGACCCGAGCTGGGCTTGCGAGCTTGGCCGTTTCAACCTGGAGATTAACGTCCCGCCGCGGCAGCTGACCGGCGATGCGCTCAGCGCGCTCGAGCACGACGTGCTCGGCAAGCTGAAACACGCGTCCGGCCGGGCGGCGGTGACCGGAAGCCGCCTGGTGATGATCGGCATCCTGCCAACGCTCGGGCAGACGGATGTGACGGGCGACGCCATGTCCGCTAATCCGCGGTATCGCCTGCTGAATGAGCAGATGATCGCGGCTCGCGGCGAAGACATGCGGATCAGCATCGACGGGCCGGAGCGGCTGCTCACGCACGTCGACACGATCGTGCCGGAGGCCGCGTGCACGAGCGTGCAGTTCCACGTCCAGGTCAGCCCGGAAGCCTTTGGCAGCTACTGGAACGCGGCCCAGGCGGTGGCCGGGATCCAGGTCGCGCTGGCAGCGAACTCCCCGTTCCTGTTCGGCCGTGAGCTCTGGCGCGAGACGAGGATCCCGCTGTTCGAGCAGGTGACTGACACTCGTCCGGAGGAGCTCAAGCATCAGGGCGTGCGGCCTCGCGTCTGGTTCGGCGAGCGCTGGATCACGTCGGTCTTCGACCTGTTCGAGGAGAACTTGCGGTACTTCCCGGCGCTGCTGCCGCTGCGAGAGGACGAGGACCCGGCGGTCGCTCTCGACAATGGTGAAGCACCGCAGCTCGCCGAGCTGACGTTGCACAACGGGACCGTGTACCGGTGGAATCGCCCGGTGTACGCCGTCGTCGACGGCCGTCCGCATCTGCGCGTCGAGAACCGGGTGCTGCCGGCCGGGCCGACCGTCACTGACATCATCGCGAACGCCGCTTTCTATTACGGTCTGGTACGCGCGCTGGCGGAGACGGAGCGGCCGGTCTGGACCCAGATGTCGTTCGCCGCGGCCGGTGACAACCTGGTCGAAGGCGCGCGGCGGGGCATCGAGGCCCGGATGTACTGGCCGGGCATCGGCGAGGCGCCGGTGACCGAGCTGGTGCTGCGCCGGCTGCTCCCGCAGGCCTGGGAGGGCCTGCGCATGTGGGGAGTGTGCGCCGCTGATGCCGACCGCCTGCTGGGTATCGTCGAGCAGCGCTGCCTGACCGGGCGGACCGGTGCGACCTGGCAGACCGAGAGCGTGCGGAGCTTGGAGCGGGGCCGAACCGACCGGCGCACTGCCCTCAACCGGATGACCGAGGCGTACATCGAGCGCATGCTGAGCAACGAGCCAGTGCACTGCTGGGCGCCGCTGTAGCCTCCCTCGCCGGTTGCACCCTCGGAGGTGATCGCTAGCGCCGTTATGTCGGCTTTTGCGGCGTCCCTCGGAGTGCAATGTGCCACCGGCGGGCCTAGCCGCGCCCGTGTTCGGCGTTAGCTTCGCTGCGCGATCAGTGGGCATACCACACAGGCAAAGCGCCGAGAGGCTGGCACAGCGTCGGCCGACGGGCACCGGGGGTGGTGAGATGGCGCTTCGATCCATGGCCGGCCAGAGCGGCGCAATAGAGCGTGTTACGGCACCGCGCCTGGCTCTGGCGATTAGGCGGCGCCTGCCAGGCGGCCGGAGGACGGCGGCGAGCCGGAGCCCGGCCCAGAGCCAGGGTCCAGCCCAGCGGCCGGGGCAGGCGGCCAGCCAGGGAAGCGGAGCAGGACAGCCGGCCAGCCAAGGAAGCGCAGCAGGGCAGGGCGGAGTAGGACAGGGCGGCGCAGGACAGCCGGGCGCACCGGGCCAGGGGCCCGGGGCTGGTCAGGCCAAGCCCTGGTCCGGGCGGCTCGGCAGCTCCCAGTCGGCCATTGTGATCGCTAATGCCTCGCTCCGCGAGTACTTCGCCGAGCTGATCGGCACCGCGATCCTGGTGTTCTTCGGCGCTGGCATAGCGACAGTGGTCTTCGGATTCCGCGCGTTCGGCTCCAGCGTCGCTGCAGGCATCCTGCTGACCGGGCTGATGTTCGGGCTTGTCCTGATCGGCCTGTACACGCTGATCGGGCACATCTCCGGATGCCATGTCAACCCGGCGGTGACACTCGGTGCGTACCTGTGCCGCCGCATCTCGCTGCGGGACGCCATCGGCTACTGGATCGCGCAGCTCATCGGCGGCATCCTCGGCGCCCTGCTGCTCCTGTGGGTGATGCATAGCTCGCCCTTCTACACCAGGTCGCGCAATGGCCTCGGCGCGAACGGATGGGGCGGGCAATCGCTGCTGCACGTCTCCGCTGGCGGAGCGTTCCTTGCCGAGGTAATCCTCACCGCGGTGTTCGTGCTCATCGTGCTCAGCGCGACGCGGCGTGGTGCACCGGCTGCGGTCACTGGCCTGATCATGGGCTTTGGCCTAGCCCTGGTCATCACCTTGGGTGCCCCGATTGACGGCGGGGCGGTGAACCCGGCGCGCAGCCTCGGCCCGGCGGTCGTGATTGGCGGGACCGCGATCAACCAGGTGTGGCTGTTCATCATCGCGCCGCTGATCGGCGCGATTATCGGAGCGGCGGCATACCTCGGGCTCCATCCAGAAGCAAGGCCAAGCCGTTTGATGGGCCCTAGCGGCGAGGCAGGCGAGCGGCCTTCGACGTTGTCGGCCGGCGGGCAGGACCAAACGGGCTCGGGCGGGACGACGCCGCAGCCGGGCCAGGTGGGCACGCGTCCGGGCAGTGCCACCGGAACTGGGGCCGCCCCCGGCGCGGGCGCCGCCCGGCCAGGACAGTCTGATTGGCGCGACAATCCGCCGCAGGGGCAGCCGCCAGGAGGCAACCCGAGGCGATAGGTGCGGTCCGCGGGCGTCATGCAGTCCGAGGGCATGACCCGGTCCGCGGCAGGGCACAGTCCGCCTGGCGCTCCGCCCGCGCGACGCAGGTCCGCCTGGCAAGCTGTCGCTAGGTCTGCGGTCGACCGGCCGCATCCTCGCTGAATCCCGGTCACCCCGGCCCTGGCGCCACCGATCCCCGGTTATCTCGAGACGGTGTGATGATGGCCGGGTGACTAACGCCGACGGCACACCTGAGGGGCAGCCGCCCGGATCCGGTGCAGGTTCGGACGAGCCAGCATCCCGGGAGCCACGAAATCCTGCTGAGTCCAGCAGTCCGGTCCCGGCAGGGGAGGCCCGCCTGCGGCTGGCCAGCCCCCCAGGGCGGTGGGTGCTCCTTGCCACCGTGCTCGGCTCCAGCATGGTGTTGCTCGACTCCACCGTGGTCAATGTCGCGCTCCCCACGATCGGTCACAGCCTGCACGCAACGCTCGGCGGGCTCCAGTGGACGGTCACCGCATACACGCTGGCGCTTGCCGGGCTCATCCTGTTGGGCGGTTCGCTCGGCGACCGGCTCGGCCGCCGAAAGGTCTTCCTCATCGGCGTGGTCTGGTTCGCGCTTGCCTCGGCGCTTTGCGCGATCGCGCCCAGCATTGGCGTGCTCATCGCCGCCCGCGCTCTGCAGGGGATCGGCGGCGCCCTGCTGACACCCGGTTCCCTGGCCATCATCCAGGCGGCGTTCACGCCGGATGACCGGCCGCGCGCGGTAGGGGCATGGTCCGGGCTCGGTGGCGTAGCCGCAGCGATCGGCCCCCTGATCGGGGGCTGGCTCGTTCAGGCCGGGGGGTGGCGGTGGATCTTCCTGCTGAACCTCCCGCTGGCCGCCGCTGTCATCGCCGTAAGTCTCCGCCACGTTCCGGAAACGCGTGACCCTGGCGCGCACGGCAAGTTCGACGTGGCGGGTGCGGCTCTCGCCGCATTGGCTTTGGCTGGCATCAGTTACGCACTCATCGAAATCCCTGAGCGGTCCGCCGGCGCCTTCGGTCCGATCGTGGCCGGCGCGCTGGGGATCGCGGGCGGGTGCGGGTTCGTGGTGTTGGAACGTCGCCGGACCAGGGGAACTGGCCCCGTGCCGCCGATGCTGCCGCTCGACATCTTCCGATCGCGACAGTTCTCCGCGATCAACGCAATCACGTTCCTGGTCTACGGCGCGCTCGGCGGCCTGCTGTTCCTCCTCGTCCTCGAACTTCAGGTGGTCTCGGGCTACTCACCGATAGCGGCAGGTGCTTCCCTACTGCCGTTCACCGCGCTGTCGCTGACGCTCTCAGCGCGGGCCGGCTCGCTTGCCCAGCGGATCGGTCCGCGCTGGCTGATGACCGTCGGCCTGACCTTTGCCGGCGTGGGCATGGCCCTAACGAGCAGGATCGGCGCGCATGCCAGTTACGTGGCCGACGTACTGCCGGCCGTGGCGGTCTTCGGGTTCGGCTTGTCCATCACCGTGGCGCCGCTGACCGCGACGGTACTCGCGAGCGCCGACGTCCGGCGCGCCGGCGTAGCCAGCGGCGTCAACAACGCGGTGGCGCGCGCAGCTGGGCTCGTCGCGGTTGCCGCGCTCCCTGCGGTGGCCGGCCTCGGTGCGGCGAGTTACACGCAGCCGGCTCGTTTCCACCATGGTTTCCAGCTTGCGGTCGTGATCTGCTCCCTCATCCTGCTGGCCGCCGCCGCTCTCACCGCGATCCTGGTCGACAACAAGGTGCTGCGTCCGGATGTCATGCCACAGTGCCGGACGAGCTGCGCGATTGGCCCGCCGCCGCTGGAGCCCGAGCCTGCGGGGGTTAGTGATCCAGCCCGAGGGTGAAGGTCGGCCGCGGCGAGGTCTCCGCGAGGCGGTGCTCGTCGGCGAGGCGCCGGATCGCGGTACCGGTGGCGAGGAACTCGGTGGCGTGCTCGCCCCAAACGTGGTTCTTGACCTCTACCGTCACACCCACGATGCCGGTGGCGGCTGCCTGGGTGGCCTCGGACTGCATGCGCACGAGGGCCAGCTCGCGTGCTTCGTAGACCCCCTCGGTGAACCTGACCATCTCCTGGTTGCGGCCGGCCTGGCGCAGCGACTGCATCGCGCTCTGGTGGGCGATGTGGTAGACGCAGGTGCCGAGGACGAATGCGACCGGGACCGCACCCGTGGCCAGCAACCGGAAGAAGTCTTGTGCCGACAGATCGGAGGTGAACGCCCGGCCATCGGGAGCGCGGTGGGCGCCCTCACCCGTCAGGTGCCTGACCGCTGTGCCGGTCGCGATGAACTCGAGTACGTCCTGGCCCCAGGCATACATCTGCATCTTGAGCTGGACCCCGACGATGCCATCGGCGCCGAGGTGGTCCGCCTCGGCCTGCATCCGCGACATTGCCAGCTCTCGCGCGCTGTACATGGCCTGGGTGAGTACCTGCAGTTCCTGGTTCTGGCCCCAGCGGCCGACCTGCAAGCCGACGTGGTAGATCGACGAGCCGACCACGAACCCGAGCGGCTCGAACCCGGCTTCACCGAGGAGCACGTACTCGGAGACGGAGAGGTCAGAGGTGAAGACTCCGGTGGCGCTCGCCCCGGCGGTCTGCGCTAGGCGCGTGTCGGCTGCCTGCGGTTCCCAGGCTGAGCCGCCCTCGGCGCGCTGGTTGGTCGACATTGTCGTGGTGCCTCTCGCGTGTCCGGCGCTGCCCGGCCGGCGACGTCTGCCTGCGGGCAGCCTACAGCGCGGTGTATCCGCGATCGCGGGATTTGCTCACGCCCACGTCGACTTCCGGCCGCCGTCTGCTTGCCTCGGCATACAACTCGTAGGCGCGCATGTCGCCTTCGGTTAGCGGCGGCGGCGCGACACTGCGTGGCCAGAGCCGCCGCACGCGCACTACATTCAGTTCGACCACGTAGAGGGTGACCTGTGCTTCCAGGTAAAACCAGGCAAGCAGGCCGAGGACAACGCCAAAGGTGCCGTAAGCCGAGTTGGTCCTGAGCTGGTGCGCCACGAAGTAGCCACCGAGCACCTGCAGGATCTGCCAGACGATCGCGGCGAGGATGGCACTCAGCCATAGGTCACGGCCACGGATCTCCGCTGCGGTGGCCAAGCGGAACCCCAGCCAGAACAGGCCGACGTTCAGCAGCAGCGAGACGGCGATGGCTGCCACTCTGGCCCCCGCGGCACCGAGGCCGCCGGTGCCGCCGGCGATGCTCGACAGCGAGATCGTGATGATGAGGCCTGGCCCCAGCACCCCAATGAGGGCAAAGCTGCGTCCGAGTTGCGGCAGGAATTTCGGCCGCCGGAAACGCGGGATGCCCCAGACCGCGTTCATCGCATTCTGCATGGCCGTGGCGATGCCGCGCGCGCCGAAGAGCGTCAGGATGACACCGATGACGAGGGCGAGTCCGGTCTGGGACATGCCATGCGTGACGCTTTGGCGGATCGTCATGCCGACGCCCGGGTACTGGCTCAGGGCAGAGTTGAGCAGGTGAGCCCGCACCGAGGGGTTGTCCTTCAGCACGATGTCCAGGACCGTGACCAGAATCAGCAGCAGCGGGAAGATCGAGGCGAACGCGAAGTAGGCGACCAGGGCCGCGAGGTTCCCCGCTTGGTCGTCGCCGAACTTCTTCCAGGTCGCGATCGCTACCGCGAGCCAGGGCCGGCGCTGCTGTGCCCGGTCGACGGCCGCCACCCAGCGCTTTCCCTGGCCGGCGAGTTCCTTCGCCTGGTCCTTGGCTCGCTTTTCGCTGTGCATGATGCCGCAAGTAGTACCCGCGGCTTCGAATGACATTCGCGGCCAGTCAACTCCTGCGAACCGGCAGGATGGCGTCGTGGTTGTGGCAGGACGGTCGATCGAACGCCCGCGCTCTCGCAATCATGACGAGATCTCGCGGCGCATGATGACGACCACCGTGCCGCTACTTCGACGTTCCATCCTGACTGGCTCCACAAACCGGGACGAAACAATGTCGATAACTGCCGCTCGGGATGGAATGTGCTTGAAGATGCCTGTGCGCCGTGGCGATACTGCCGCGACTTGCCGGTGCTGCGGTTAACGGCGGGTGGTTACCTGCCGGTGCCGTGGATGCTTGCGTGTGGTGCTCCCGCGTGTGGTGCTGCGGGCGAACTGGCGGTGCTGGAGCGGGATCCTGGGCCGGTCGCCAGTTCTAGTTCGTCGCCGCCAACCGCATGGCCAGCTGCGCAGCTCAATTCGGCATGGACGATCGCCCCGCAGCCGTGATGCCGGTAGACGACGGGCGCGCCGGTCGGCGCGAGCCAGCGGTCGCCCCATTGCATGAGCGCGACGAGGGCTGGCAGCAGGTCGGCTCCCTTGTCCGTCAGCCGGTATGCCAGCCGGGTCCGCTGACCAGGCTCGCGGTAGGGCTCTCGCGTAAGGAGTCCTGCATCGACGAGTTCCCGCAGCCGGGCCGCGGCAACCGGTTCGCTGATGCCGACACGATCGGCGAAGTCGTCGAACCTGCTGGTGCCGTAGAAGGCCTCGCGCAGAATGAGCATGCAGGACCGGTTGCTGACGACCTCCAGCGTCCTGGCAAGCGAACACGCGCTTGCGGTCCAGCCGCTCCTTGGGTTCAGTCGGCCGGTCATCTGCACAGAATGAGCTGGGGGCATCGCCTGGCTCGCGGCGTTACTCGCGTGGGGCTGGCTCGACTTCGGAGAACCATCCATGCTTCCCAGCATAGCTGACTTGTGCAGGCTTAAGTCAGCAAGTTAGAGTCTGGCTATGGATCTCCTAAGTCAGCCAGCTAGGCCAGCCGCAGCCACGAGGGAGGTCCGGCCTGGCCAGATCCTCGTCATCGTCTGCGCCGGCGTGGTCCTGGCCAGCCTGGACCTGTTCATCGTGAACGTGGCCTTGCCGAAGATCGCCGCGGACCTGCACGAGACGAACCTCGGCACGCTGTCCTGGGTGCTCAACGGCTATGCGATCATTTACGCCGCGCTGCTTGTGCTGTTCGGCCGCCTTGCTGACCAGCACAACCGCAAGGCCGGCTTCCTGCTCGGAGTCGTGATCTTCACAGCTGGATCGGCGGCGTGCGGGGCGGCAACCGGCGTGCCAATGCTGATCGCCTTCCGGCTGATCCAGGCGGCCGGTGGCGCGCTGCTGACACCGACATCGCTGAGCCTGGTCCTGGCCGGCTATCCGCCCGAGCGGCGGGGCGGTGCGGTGCGGGTATGGACCGCCGTAGGCGGTATGGCCGCCGCCCTCGGACCCGTAGTCGGTGGCCTGCTGGTGGCCGCGAGCTGGCGCTGGGTCTTCTTCGTTAATGTCCCGATCGGCCTGGCAGCCCTGCTCATCGGCTGGCGTGTGCTCCCGGACGTGCCGGGGCACCCCGGCCTGCGGCCGGACGCACTGTCCGCGCTGCTCGTCACGCTTGGCATCGGCGGCCTGACTCTCGGCCTGGTCCAGGGCGGCTCCTGGGGCTGGCAGTCTGCAGCCACGATCGGCGTGCTGGCGGCGTCAGCCATAGTGACCGGGCTCTTCGCCCTGCGCACGCTCCGGCATCACAACCCGCTTGTCGAGCCTGCTCTCTTCCGCGTGCGCACCTTCTCTGGTGCTTCGGTGGCGACGCTGCTGTTCTCGGTGTCATTTGGCGCGATGCTGCTGTCCATCGTGCTCTGGATGCAGGATGCGTGGGGCTGGTCGGCACTGCGGACCGGTCTCGGCCTGGCTCCCGGCCCCATCATGGTGCCGCTCGTGGGCCTGTTTGTGGCAGGCCGGCTGCTGGCCAGGTACGGGCCGGCGGTCGTGATCGGATGCGGGGCGACAGTGTTCGCGGCCGGGATCGTCTGGTGGGCGGTGGTCGTCCAGCCGCAGCCCGACTACCTGGCAGTGCTGCCAGGCATGCTGGTCACCGGGATTGGCGTGGGCCTGACGCTGCCGTCGCTGATGTCGACCGCCGCCGGATCGCTGCCGCCGCCGTCGTTCGCAACCGGATCGGCCGTGGTCAACATGGTGCGCCAGGTCGGCATCGCGGTTGGGGTTGCCATGCTGGTGGCGGTGCTGGGCAACCCGCACGGCCCGGCGGCCGAGCTCGGCGCGTTCCGGCACGGCTGGTACGCGACGGCTGGGGCTGGCGTCGCCGCTGCGGTAGCCGCGGTCTTGCTCCGCCGTCGGGCGGTACCGGCCTGAA
The DNA here is from genome assembly GCA_036495585.1 of Streptosporangiaceae bacterium. GTDB lineage: Bacteria > Actinomycetota > Actinomycetes > Streptosporangiales > Streptosporangiaceae > JAJYUU01. The sequence goes on along the minus strand of DASXMP010000123.1, from coordinate 24,394 downwards.
GCCAGCGCCTGACCAACTGTGCTCTGCCTGTCGCAGGCGGATCAGCTGCGGCCGCGCGCGAGCGGCGAGCCGATAGGCGGTAACGGCAGCTGTGCGAGCACCTCGGCCGCGGCGCGCTCGCCGGACCGGACGGCGCCATCCATGTAACCGGACCAGGCGGCGGAGGTCTCGGTCCCGGCCCAGTGGATGGGGCCGATCGGCGCGCGCAGCGCGTGCCCGTACCGCGTCCACACGTTGGGCCCGAACAGCGTGCCGTAGCAGCCACCGGTCCACTTCTCGTGCTGCCAGTCGAGCTCGTAGTAGCCCGCGGGCTTGGCCGCGCGCGCACCGAAGTACCGCGCCAGCGAGTCCAGGACCACCCGGCGGCGGACGTCGGCGGGCTCGCGGCCGAGCGTGCGGGCCTCGTCGCCTTCGACGAAGGCGAGCAGGACACCCGGGGAACCGTCCGGCGGGGAGTTGTCGAAGACCACCCGGGAGCCGCTGCCATCGCCCGTCGCCTGGCCGGACAGGCCGTCTTTGCGCCAGAACGGCTCGTCGTAGACCACCTGGCACTTGATCACCGAGCCCATCGGGGTGCGCTGGGTGAGCTGCTCGCGCCAGGACGGCAGCGCGGGCTCGTAGTCGATCCGGCCGGCCAGCAGTGGCGGCACCGTGACCACCACCCGTCGTCCCTCGAAGGTTCCTGCCGCCGTGGTGACGGTGACCTTCGTGGCAGTGGCCTGATTGCCGATGACCTGGATCCGGCTGACCGGCGCACCGAGCCGGACGACGTCGCCGAGTGCGGCGGCGAGACGGTCGGCGATCAGCGCCGAGCCACCGACGAATCGATCCTGCTGCGCGCCGCCGGTGGTGGCGATGAGCCGCTCGAACGAACCGCCCGCGTGGCAGTAGAAGAGCACATGCAGCAGCGACAGGTCGCCCGGCTCGGCGGCGAACACCGCTTCGATGCCGAGCGCCAGCAGGCTTCGTGCGCCGCGCGTGCCGGTGCTGCGGCGCAGCCAGGTCTGGAAGGTTTGACCGTCCAGTCGCTCCGCCCGCGCGGCGGTCCATGGTGCGTCGAGCGGCACCTGCCGGGCCAGCGCCTCAAGCCGGGCCTGAGCCTGAGCGACGTCAGCCAGCACCACCGGGCTCAGCCGCGGAATGTTGCCGACGTACGCGCCGCGCTTGCCACCGAAGTGCAGCACCTTGCGGCCTGTGTCATAGGTCGGGAACGTGGCGACGTCCAGGTCCCTCGCCAGCGCGAGCACCCGGTCCTGGGTCGGCCCGGCATACTCCCCGCCCATCTCGACGATCTTGCCGCCGCCGATGTCCTGGTTCACGACCCGGCCGCCCACTCGGTCGCGGGCCTCGAGCACGAGCACTGACCGGCCGGCCGCGAGCAGGTCGCGTGCTGCCGTCAGGCCGGCCAGGCCAGCTCCGACAACGATCACGTCGACCGCCTCGGTCACCGACACCACCTCTTCGCCGCATCGCGGGCCGCGGGAGTTGACGCCCGGGCCGATGATGCCGTCAGCTTAGACACATGCGGGCACAGTTCTTAGTGCTGGTCGCTTGCGCGGTGTCAGGGGGCGCTCCGGGTTATCCCGGATGCCCTGGCGGGCGGCATGACGGCAGGATGTGATCATGGCCGGAACCGCGAACGGAGCGACGGATTCTGAGCATGCTCTAACCCGCGGGCTAGGCAGCTGGAGGCTGCTGCAACCGCCACACCTGCGGGTGCTGCGGTTGCTCGCCGCGGCCAGTTTCTTCCAGGGCTACGACCTGAACGTGATCACAGTCGCGCTGCCGCAATTGCGGCATACCTTCGGGCTGACGCAGGCACATGCTGCCGACTGGCTGGCCGTGCTGTTCCTCGGCGCGCTGCCGGCGGTGTACCTGGCCCGGCGCGCTGACCGGTTCGGCCGCCGACGGCTGCTGCTGGTCTCCATCGTCGGCTACACGGTCGCGACGGCTGCCACCGCGCTGGCGCCGACCTTGCTGGCTTTCGGCATCTGCCAGATCTTCGCACGCATGTTCCTGGCCCTGGAGGTGACACTCACCTGGACCGTGGTCGCCGAGGAGTTGCCAGCCCGGGCCCGCGGCTTTGGCTTCGGCATCCTGGCGCTGCTAGACGTGCTCGGCGTCGGAACCGCGTCCATCTTCTGGGGGTTGGTGCTCAGCCCGCATCATGCGTCGTGGCGGTGGCTGTATGCGGCCGCCGCGCCGGTGCTGCTCGTGGTCGCCATCCTGCGCCGGCGGTTGCCGGAGAGCTCGCGGTACACGCAGGCCGCAGCCGCCGGGCGGCTCGCGACGAGCTGGCGCTCGTTGTTGCGCCCGCCGTATGGGCGCCTGCTCGTGCTGGTCTGCGTGGCCTCCGCCGGCGCGGCGCTGCTCACCCAGGCCCAGGTGTTCGTGATCGACTTCCTGCAGACGCAGCGGCACTTGTCTGCCTCGGTCTCCAACCTGATCCTGGTGTCGGCCGGCGCCCTCGCGCTGCCGGTGCTGGTGGGCGCTGGCGCCCTCAGCGACCGGCTCGGGCGCAAGCGGATTGGCTGCAGCTTCCTCGGCCTCGGGATCGTCGGCGTGTTCTTCTTCTTCTTTCTCGCGCGCGGCACGCCTGCACTATTCGTCGCGCTGGCGGTGACCTACGCCGGCTCGTTTGGCGCATGGCCGACACTGAGCGGCTACACCACCGAGCTGTTCCCGACGTCGCATCGTGCCCTCGCTAGTTCGACAGCGACGATTGCGACGGTGGCCGGGCAGGCCGGCAGCCTCCTGCTGGCGGGGCAGCTGATCGGCTCGGTCGGCCTGGCCGGCTCGGTCGCCGTGCTGGCAGCCGGGCCGTTGATCGCGCTACTGGTCGTGGCCATGGGATACCCGGAAACAGCCGGACGGGAACTAGAGGTCACCTCGGCCGAGGCGGCTAGCTTCGCGTTTGGCGTCGCTGGCGACGCGGTCAGTGAGCCGGAGGCGCCACCGGAGCCGGCCGGCGCACCGGTCGGCTGACCACGGTGACCCCGGCCGCGCTGCCGCGCGCCCAGGACCGCCGGGAACTGCGCTTATGCGGCGTAATAGTCGCCGTAGCCGGCCGTCCCGCCGGGCTGGGTTCCGTTACTTCCGCCCAGCCGGTAGTAGATGTGCGTCACGACGATCGCAATGAACGGCGCGACAAGCGTGCCCGCGATGATGCTGCCCAGGCCGGAGCCGAGCCCGGCTGGCAGTCCAGTGAGCAGAATGCCGACCACGATGATGACCGCAATCTCGATGATGAACAGCAGCACCAGGATGCCGAATACCTCCCAGCCATGGCCGCGCACCATCCGGCGGCTGCGGCCGAAGGAGTCGAAAACGCCCGCTCTTTCGATCACGATCACCGGCATGATGAGCGCCCAGATCGTGATCAGCCACAGGCCGGGCGCGATGATCAGGATCAGCCCGATCGTGATCCCGATGGCGGCGAGGATGCCCGCGGCGGTGACGGTGCCGAGGATTGGCAGCACCGATCGCATGGTCTGACCAACGGACAGGTCGGCTCGTCCGTCCCGCACGTCCTGGACGGCGCGGACGAGGGATGCCTGCAGCAGGAAGGTGGCGAAGATCTGCACGACGTCGGCGAGCAGGACGCCGACGGTGCCGAGCGCCCAGGCGAACACCGCGCCGACGATGGCCGCACCGACGTAGATGATGAACGCCACCGCCAGGAAGTGCCCGGCGAACGCCCGGTACGTCTGCCACGCATCGCGCATGACGCCGGAGAGAGGGTTCATGGCGCGATGGTATCGGTCAATGGCGCAGGACAGGAGATATCCGGCGACCGGGCGCCCGGAGGAGTCTGCGGGCACCCCAGTAAAATCGACACGGCGTGGACGGCTGAATCCCGGGCCGCGTGACCGGGCCGCGTAACTGGGCCGCGTACTGGGCAAGGGGCCAGCAGGAAAGGCAACAGCACGTGCTCTCCCTCGTGATACCGAAGGGCTCGCTGGAGCGGGCCACCCTCGACCTCTTCGATGCCGCCGATCTCACCGTCCGGCGCGGCTCCGAGCGCGACTACCACGCCACGATCGACGACCCGCGGATCAACCGGGTCCGGTTCCTGCGCCCGCAAGAGATACCGTCCTACGTCGAGCAGGGCCTGTTCGACTTCGGCATCACTGGTCGGGACTGGATCACCGAGACCGGCGCGGACGTGGCTTCCCTGGGGGAGCTGCAGTACTCCAAGGCGACCACTGCCCCCGTCCGGGTGGTGCTGGCGGTGCCGGACTCGGTGCCCTGGCAATCGGTGACCGACATGCCAGATGGCGTCCGGATCTCTACCGAGCTTCCTCATCTGACCAGGCGGTACCTGGAGGAGCGAGGGGTTAAGGCAGTCGTGATCCCGTCCTTCGGCGCTACCGAGGCCAAGGTGCCGGACATCGTGGACGCGATCGTCGATCTGACCGAGACCGGTACCTCGCTGCGCCGCAACGGCCTGCGGATCCTCGCGACGCTGCTGACGAGCTACACCGAGCTGATCGCCAACCACGCCTCGTATGCCGACCGGGCGAAGCGGGAGGCGATGCAGGACGTGCTGCTTCTGCTCAGCGGCGCGATCCAGGCCCGCGCAAACGTGCTGCTTAAGCTCAACGTCAGCGCCAGCGAGCTGGCCGCCGTGACCACTATCCTGCCGGCGATGTCCTCGCCCACGATCACGTCGCTGGCGCGCGGCGACATGCATGCGGTCGAGGCGGTGGTGCCGAAGGCCGGAGTCAACACGCTCATCCCAGCGCTCAAGGCGGCCGGCGCCCGGGACATCCTGGAGATCCCGATCGCCAAGATCGTGGAGTGAGGCATCGTCGGCTGGCGTCCTGGCCGCCGGGATGCAGCCGGAAAAAGCCTGGCAGGCGCCGATAGGCTAGCCGGGTGCTCAAGCGGATAGACCTGCGCGGGAAGTCGCCAGGCAGGATGGCCAGGCCGAAGTTGTCGGCACTACTGCCGCGCGCCGCGCTGGATATCGGCGCGGCCGCCGAGCAGGTGCGTCCCATCTGCGCGGACGTGCAACGGCGCGGTAGCGAGGCGGTCCGCGAGCATACGGCCCGGTTCGACCAGGTAGACCTGGCGACAACCCGGGTGCCTGCCGAGGCCCTGGCGGCGGCGCAGGCCAGCCTGGATCCAGACGTGCGCGCGGCACTCACCGAGGCGGCACGCCGCGCCCGGCTGGTGCACCGCGCGCAGCTTCCAGCCGAGACCTGGACCGCGGTAGCGCCGGGATCGACGGTGACCGAGCGGTACCTGCCCGTCCGGCGCGCTGGCGTGTACGTGCCGGGCGGCCTGGTCGCCTACCCGTCCTCGGTGCTGATGAACGTCATCCCGGCCCAGGTGGCCGGGGTGAGCGAGGTCGTCGTCGCGTCGCCGCCGCAGCGCGAGCATGATGGCCTGCCGCATCCGACGATCCTCGCCGCCTGCGCCATGCTCGGCGTCACCGAGGTACACGCGGCCGGCGGTGCGCAGGCGATCGCCATGCTGGCCTATGGCACCAGCGACTGCCCGCCGGTGGACGTGGTCACCGGCCCTGGCAACGTTTATGTGGCGGCGGCCAAGCGGCTGGTGCGCGGCCAGGTCGCGGTCGACGCCGAGGCCGGTCCGACCGAGATCGCGATCGTCGCCGATGACGGCGCCGACGCGAGCTTCGTCGCCGCCGATCTGATCGCGCAGGCAGAGCACGATCCGCTGGCCGCCTGCCTGCTGATCACTACCAGCGCGGCCCTCGCCGACCGTGTGGATATCGAGCTGACCAAGGCCGTGCCGGAGACGCGGCACTCCGAGCGGGTCGCCGCGGCCCTGGCTGGGCAGTCCGCTTGCGTCATCGTCGACGACGCGGATGCGGCGCTCGCCGTATCCGACACCTGGGCACCTGAGCACCTGGAGATCCAGGCCGCCGACGCCGCGATCCTGGCGCGCCGGGTGCGCAACGCCGGCGCGATCTTCGTCGGGCCGTGGGCGCCGGTGTCGCTCGGCGACTACCTTGCTGGTTCCAACCACGTACTGCCGACGGCCGGCACCGCCCGGTATACCGGCGGGCTGTCCACGCTGGCGTTCCTGCGCTGCGTGCACGTGGTCGAGTGCGATCGGGAGGGTCTCGCGTCGGCCGCGCCGTACATCGATGCCCTCGGCGGTGCCGAGGACCTGACCGCGCATGTTCAGGCGGTTCGCGTCCGGATACCGGCCGGGCGCGGCGCCGGGGACGGGGCCGCCCAGTGACCGCAGCCCTGCCCATCCGGGCCGACCTGGCCGGCCGCTCGCCATACGGCGCGCCGCAGCTGGATGTTGCGGTCCGCATCAACACCAACGAGAACCCGTATCCGCCCTCGGACGCGCTGGTCGCCGACATCGCCAGCTCGGTAGCGCGAGTCGCCGCCGGCCTGAACCGCTACCCGGACCGGGACGCGCTGGAGTTGCGGACGGCGCTAGCCGGCTACCTCGGTCACGGGCTGACCACGTCACACACCTGGGTGGCGAACGGGTCCAACGAGATCATCCAGCAGATCCTGCAGGCCTTCGGCGGGCCAGGCCGCAGCGCGCTCGGCTTCGAGCCCTCGTACTCGATGCACCCGCTGATCAGCGGCACCACCGCGACCCGGTGGATCGCAGCCGGCCGGAGCGCCGACTTCGGGCTGGCGCCCGAGGACGCCGCGCAGGTGGTGCGCGAGCAGCAGCCGGACGTGGTGTTCCTGACCTCGCCGAACAACCCGACCGGTGCGGCCACCGCCATCGGCGTCCTGGACGCCGTCTGCGCCGCGGCGCCCGGCATGGTGGTCCTCGACGAGGCGTACGCGGAGTTCGCCAGGGACACCGGCGCCACCGGCCTGTCGCTGCTGCCGCAATACCCGCGGCTAGTCGTGGTGCGCACCATGTCGAAGGCCTTTGCCCTGGCCGGTGCTCGGGTCGGCTATCTGGCCGCGGACCCGAAGGTGGTCGAGGCCATGCTGTTGGTGCGGCTGCCCTACCACCTGTCCGCAGTGACGCAGGCGGTGGCGCTGGCCGCGCTGAAGCATTCGGGTGAGCTGCTGTCGGCGGTCGAGGCGATCCGCGCTGAGCGCGACAAGCTCGTCGCCGATCTGCGCACTCTTGGCCTGCAGGCCGGGGACTCCGACGCCAACTTCGTACTGTTCGGCACGTTCACCGACCGGCACGCGATCTGGCAGGACCTGCTGGATCGCGGTGTGCTGATCCGGGAGACGGGCCCGCCCGGCTGGCTGCGCGTCAGCATCGGCACCGCGAGCGAGACGGCGACGTTCCGGTCCGAACTGGCAGCCGTGCTCGACGGGCGGCCGGAGCTGGTGCAGCGGTGAGCCGGACGGCGCGGATCGGCCGGGTGACCGGCGAGACGCAGGTGCTGGTCGAGCTCACGCTGGACGGTGCCGGGGTGGGGCGCGCCGAGACCGGCGTGCCGTTCTTCGACCACATGCTGGCGCAACTCGGCAAGCACGGCGGGCTCGACCTGACTGTGCAGGCCCGCGGCGACATCGAGGTGGACGCGCACCACACCGTGGAAGACACCGCGATCGCCCTCGGCCAGGCGCTGCGCGAGGCGCTGGGGGAGAAGCTCGGGATCTGCCGCTTTGGCGATGCGCTGGTGCCACTGGACGAGACACTGGTGCGCGCGGCCGTCGACCTGTCCGGCCGGCCCTACGTGGTGCACACCGAGCCGGATGGGATGGCCCCGCAGATCGGTACCTACGACACGACGCTGACCAGGCACTTCTTCGAGTCGATGGCGCACGCGGCGGCCATCTGCGTGCATCTGGATGTGCTCCGCGGCCGCAACCCGCACCACATTGTGGAAGCGCAGTTCAAGGCGTTCGCCCGCGCGCTGCGGGCGGCGGCTGCGCCCGATCCCCGCCAGGCCGGCGAGGTGCCGAGCACCAAGGGCGTCCTGTAGCGTCGGCCGGCTGCCCGCTTCATGATCTGGTACATTCCGCCAGGCCGGCGACGTCGGGATGTACACACGGGAGAGCTGGAGGCCCGCCGATGCATCTCGGACTCACGGCGGTCGTGGTCAAGGACTACGACGAGGCGATCGAGTTCTTCACCGGCGCCCTGGGGTTCGATCTGGTCGAGGACTCGCCAGCGCTGACCAACGATGGCCGGCCAAAGCGCTGGGTGGTAGTCCGCCCGCCTGGCGCGGAGACTGGGCTGCTGCTGGCGCAGGCGGACGGCCCTTCCCAAGAGGCCGCGATCGGGCAGGCGGCGGCTGGCCGGGTCGCGTTTTTCCTGCAGGTTGCGGACTTCGGCGCGGCCTACGAACGGATGACTGCCGCCGGGGTCCAGTTCCTCACGCAGCCCCGGACTGAGGCGTACGGGCAGGTGGCGGTGTTCCGCGACGTCGCCGGCAACAAGTGGGACCTGCTCGGGTCCTTACCCGTGAGGGACCTTCAGACAGCGCGCGTTCTCAGCTGTCGTCGCTGATCTCCTGTGCGATCTCCCAGATGTGGCCGCCGGGATCGGCGAAGGTGACCGTCCGCATACCCCAGGGACGGTCCGCCGGGCCGCTGAGCAGCTCCACCTTCAGCCCGGCCAGCTCGGAGCACACCGCGTCCACGTCGTCGACGATGATGGCGAACTGTCCAGCGCCGTTGCGCGCCTCGTCCAGGACCTCGGGCAGCGGTACCTGGGCCGCGGCGACCTGGCGCAAGAAGACGGCCATGTCCTTGAAGCGCAGCATTACTGTGTCATCGCCCATTGGCTGCGCGGCCAGGCCGAATACCTCCTGGTAGAACTCCCGCGCCCGGTCAAGATCCGGAACGAAGAGCGTCATCGCGCCGATCTCTTTCTCCCAGTTCGTCATGCTGTTACCGACCCCCGTTGTCGTCTGCTCTGGCTCAGTCGAGGGCCAGAGGTGAGTCATCCGCTCCCAGCCCAAGTGCGACCGTCAATCTGCAGGATCAGCGACCCGGCTCTTCGGATTAGCGCAGGCTGCCGATACCGAGCGAGCCGGGCTGCGCCGCGGCAACGCTGGCGTCGGCGGTGCCGTCCGCCTCGGCCGCACGTTCGGCCTCCGCCACGTATTCGGCCGGATCCTTGTCCACCGGCCGGACCCCGCTGAAGTGGCGCGACTCGAACACGGCGAACGCCACCGCCAGCTCATGCCGCCGCTGCAGCGCCACGGATCGCCGGAAGTCGGTCAGGCCCTCGCGCTCTTCCTCGGCCATGTGGTCCCCGTTGGCAAGGTTCACTGCGGCGATGGCCGCGAGCCACTCGGCACTGCCGACAGGGTGCGGCGCCACCTCGGCGATCGCGTCCCTGATGTCGTTGTGGTCGTGGATCGCATCGAGCGTCTCTGGCTCAGCACTCGCCAGGTGTCGCGGCCCGATCGCAAGGCGCAGCAGCTCGGGGTAGAAGATCTCCTCTTCGGCCTGGGCGTGTACCTCCAGGAACGTCGACAGTCGTGCCCACACCTGCGCGAGGGATCCCGTGTCGGCCGGGTCGATCTGCTCCAGGATTGCGAACAGCCGGCGCTGCTCGTGATGGTCGTCCAGGATCAGCTGCGTAATGTCCACCGCAGCAGTATGCCCCGGCACCTGCTGGCGGGCCGCAGCCAGCGGCAGATACCAGGCTGGTGCATACACCTAGGATTGCGAGCATGCCAGAATCTCCCGCTCTGGACCCGAAGGTGCCGAACGTCGCCCGGATGTATGACTACATGCTGGGCGGCAAGGAGAACTACGCCAGCGACCGGGCAGCGGTGGACCAGCTGATCCAGCTAGAGCCGGCCGTGCCGCGGTTCGCCCTGCTGAACCGCGAGTTCCTCGGCCGCGCGGTCCGGTTCGTGGCTGGCCAGGGTGTCAGCCAGTTTCTTGACGTGGGCGCCGGGCTGCCGACCCAGGACAGCGTGCACGAGGTCGCGCGCGCCGTTAACCCCGACGCCCGGACGGTCTACGTCGACCATGACCCCGTGGTGCTCGCGCACGCACGGGCACTGCTCGGCGAATCGGAGCGGGTGGCCGTTGTCCCCGGCGACGTCCGCGACGCCGCTGGCATCTTGACCAATCCCGAGGTCACCGCGCTGGTCGACTTCAGTCGTCCGGTCGGCCTGCTGCTCGTCGCGATCATGCACTTCGTCCGCGATGGGGAAGACCCGGCGCGCGTGGTAGCGGCGTTCCGCGACGCGCTCGCCCCCGGCAGTTACCTGATCCTGTCGCACGGCACCGCGCATGGCGCACCGCCGGACGCGGTGGCGGCCAGTCGCGCGGCCCGGCAGGTCTACAACAACGCCAGCTCGCAGATCGCCTACCGCGAGCCGGACGAGGTCAGCCCGCTGCTGGACGGCTTCGCGCTGGTCGAGCCCGGCCTGGTGCATATCTCGCAGTGGCGACCGGCTGCGGCCGCCAGCTACGAGTTCGATGGCTTCCTCGCGGCGGTTGGCCGCAAGGACTAGACAGCCGGAAGCGGCGGCGGCCGGCGCCGCCGAGCCACTATGGCTGATCCGCCGGGTGCGGCGACCAGACTGGATTGGCACTGCAACAAGGCAAGAGCGGCTGGCGCCACCATCGTGGAGGCTCTGCACGAGACCAGCTACGGCGAGCGTCAATACGGTGCTCGCGACCTCGACGGGCACCACTGGCTCTTCTCCGCCCACGCTCGCGACGTCAGCCCCAGTGACTGGGGAGCAACGATCACAACCCAGCCCCCGCAGTCTTAGCCCGGCGAGCGGCCGTCCGGTAGTCCGTGGCCGGGACTCGTTTCGGCGGTCGCGCCGGAATTGCCCCAGGCACCGGCCGATAACCTGGCAGTCGGGGACGAGACTTCCGCGGAAGGGGAGGAGCCGGGATGCGCCACCGGCCGAGCGTGGTCGTGCTCGACTACGGCTCCGGCAACCTCCGCTCCGCGCAGCGCGCCCTGGCCAGGGTCGGCGCGGACGCTCTGATCAGCGCCGATACCGCCGCCGCGCTGCGGGCGGACGGCCTGGTCGTGCCCGGGGTCGGAGCATTCGCGGCGTGCATGGCGGGCTTGCGCGCGGTCGGCGGCGAGCAGGTCATCGCCAAGCGCCTGGCCGGTGAGCAGCCCGTCCTCGGGATCTGCGTCGGCATGCAGATCCTGTTCGAGACAGGTGCCGAGCATGGCCTGCGCACCCAGGGCGTGGGCTGCTGGCCGGGCACCGTGCACAGGCTGAACGCTCCGATCCTTCCCCATATGGGATGGAACGGCATAGTTCGGCCCTCGGCCTCCCGCCTGCTCGCCGGGATCGACCCGGATGCCATGTTCTACTTCGTTCACTCCTACGCCGCGACGGGAGCGCCGGCGAGCCACGCGGCTCGCGCCGCCGTGGCGCCGTCCACGGGGTCGCCGTCCGGGGGGCCACTTGTCGGCTGGACGCACCATGGCGAGGATTTCGTGGCCCTGGTCGAGGATGGCCCGCTGATGGCGACTCAGTTCCACCCGGAGAAGTCCGCCGACGCAGGCGCGGCCCTGCTCGCTAACTGGCTGGAGACACTGTCATGACGGCTGCGAAACAGACGGTGGCGGCACTGGAACTGCTGCCGGCTGTGGACGTCTCCGGCGGCCAGGCGGTGCGGCTGGTGCAAGGCGCGGCCGGCACCGAGACGACCTACGGCGATCCGGTGGAGGCGGCGCTTGCCTGGCAAGGGGCCGGTGCCGAGTGGATCCATCTGGTAGATCTGGACGCTGCCTTCGGCCGCGGGTCCAATGGCCCGCAGCTCGCGGAGCTGATCGGCCAGCTCGACGCCAAGGTGGAGTTGTCCGGCGGCATCCGGGACGATGTGGCGCTCCGCGCGGCGCTGGCCACCGGTTGCACCCGCGTGGTGATCGGCACCGCGGCGATGGAGGACCCGGACTGGGTGGCGTCCGCAATCTCCGCGCATGGCGACCGCATCGCCGTGGGCCTGGACGTGCGCGGCACGCGGCTGGCGGCACGCGGCTGGACTACCGACGGCGGCGAACTGGCCGACGCGCTAGACCGGCTGGAGGCGGCCTGCTGCCAGCGCTACGTGGTCACCGACATCGAAAAGGACGGCATGCTGCGTGGCCCGAACCTGGACCTGCTCCGCCGGGTCTGCGCGCGGACCGACCGGCCGGTGGTGGCCAGCGGCGGCGTGTCCAGCCTGGCCGACCTCCAGGCGATCGCGGGCCTGGTGCCGCTCGGCGTAGAGGGCGCGATCGTCGGCAAGGCGCTGTATGCCGGGGCGTTCACGCTGCCTGAGGCGCTCGCGGCGGTCGCGGCGTGACTGGGAGCGCGGCGTGACTGGGAGCGCGCCGGTGGCTGAGGTCATGCCGTGAGCGTGGCCATCCGCGTCATCCCCTGCCTGGATGTCGACGGCGGCCGGGTTGTCAAGGGCGTGAACTTCCGCGACCTGCGCGACGCCGGCGACCCGGTGGCACTCGCTGCCGCATACGACGCCGAGGGCGCGGACGAGCTGACGTTCCTGGACATCACCGCCTCCAGCGACGACCGGCAGACCATGTACGACGTGGTGCGGCGCACCGCCGATCAAGTATTCATTCCGCTAACCGTCGGCGGCGGCGTACGCACTGCCGATGATGTGGACAAGCTGCTGCGCGCCGGCGCGGACAAGGTTGCCCTCAACACCGCTGCTGTTGCGCGGCCGGAGGTGCTGGGCGAGGCGGCGCAGCGATTCGGCTCGCAGTGCGTGGTCTTGTCGGTGGACGCACGACGGTCACCGGGCACCGAGTCCGGCTTCGAGGTGACCACGCACGGCGGACGGCGGGGCACCGGTCAGGACGCCGTGGCCTGGGCCAGGCAAGCCGCCGAGCTCGGGGCCGGCGAGATCCTGCTGAACTCGGTGGATGCCGACGGGACCAAGGCCGGATTCGACCTCGAGCTGATCACGGCCGTGCGCCGCGCCGTGGGCGTTCCCGTTATCGCCAGTGGCGGGGCCGGGGCGCCGGGTCACTTCCCGGCGGCGATCGAGGCAGGCGCCGATGCCGTCCTCGCCGCGAGCCTCTTCCATTTCGGCGAGCTGAGCATCGGGGCAGTCAAGGAGGCGCTGGCGGCGGCCGGTCATCGGGTCCGGCCGGCCGCCGTGCGAGCCAATTCGGATGACCGATGAGTCAGCTGAGGGTGAAGGAGAGTCTGGATGCGGGTTGATGCAGCGGCCTCGGGGTTGGACCCCAAGATCGCCGCCCGGCTGAAGCGAAACGACGACGGGCTGGTCGCCGCGATCGCGCAGCAGCACGACACTGGCGAGGTGCTGATGCTCGGCTGGATGGACGACGAGGCGCTGCATCGGACCCTGACCACGGGCCGGTGCACATACTGGTCGCGCAGCCGGCAGGAGTACTGGGTGAAGGGCGACACCTCCGGGCACATCCAGCGTGTCGTCTCGGTCGCGCTGGACTGCGACGGCGACGCCGTGCTGGTCCGCGTGGACCAGCACGGCGGGGCCTGCCACACCGGCGATCGCACCTGCTTCGACGCTGACGTACTGCTGTCTTCCTGAGGCGGCAGCCGGTGCCAGCCGGGCTGACCCGCCTGGCTAGGGCCCGAGCGCAGCCCGGATCTGCCGGAACCCGGTCGGGACCGGCGCTGGCGCCAGGTTGGCCAGGTTGGCCTTGGTGGGCGGCAGAACCTTGATCGTCTCACTGACCAGCACCTGCCCGGCCGCGCCGGAGACCTTAGCGCGCAGCGGCAGGTAGGTGGCGGCGTCGATCCAGAGGCTGATCCGCATGGGCAGGAAAGCCTGGACGCCGGGCAGGGCCTTGGCCTGCCCGAATGGGGCCAGCAGAATCGGCACACGCGGAAGCAGGACCGGCCAGGTGCGGGTGAGCTTGAGCGCCTCCCTGCCGTTGAGTGCCACCTTGCTGAGGTAGCCGAGCGACTGTCCGAGTGCGGGCCCGATCGGCAGACCGGGCAGCATGCGGGCAGGCAGGGTGGCCCTGAGTGGCGCCGGAACGCCGCGAGTCCGGATCGAAGCGGTCTCCCACGTGCGGTTGGCGTAATCGACGGCGGTGTAGCGCCGCACTCCCTTGGACAACAGGACCGAGGAGTCCAGGACGAGTGACCCAGCGGCACTGAACGCCTCGTCCCTTTCCTGCGCGCCCTGGACCCAGACCTTCACCGTCGTAATTCCGTCGCTTACCGTGCCTTTCGCGAACGTGACGTCGCTGTACACGACGTCTGCGGCAGCGGCACTTGTCAGCGCTTTGCTGGTGCGGTAGGCGACAGTCTGGGGGGTGGCATGCTGTCGCGCCGCTATTCCAGCGGTCGCGCCGCCCCCACCAGCGGCGAGGAGGGTCAGTGTCCCGGCGGTCAGTGCCGCGGCCAGAACGGCTGCTCCGGCGGTCACCAGGCCGGTCCGCGAGACACGCGGGCGCTTGGCACCGGGCGGTCCGCCGGCCGGCGGCTGCCTGGTGCGGGCCGCTCGGGTGCGGCTGTCTGCTGTCCCGGCCATCGGCCGTGGCATGTCCAGCACCGCTGCCAGGATCTGGTGCTCGGTGGCGCGGCTGAGGAGCAGCTCGGTGTCGGTAAGGAACGATGGCCGCGCGGCGGCCAGACGCTCAATCTCGGTTGGCGCTTGCATCGGTCGTCCTTCCTGCCTGCCGCGAGAGTGTTCGCTGGCCCGAGGTGTTCTGGAGTGCACTGGGAGGCCGCGCCGACGTGGACGCCGCCCTGACCATCGGCGGCCGCTCAGCTTCTGGCCGGCGCTCGGAGTCGGCCGCGGCCAGCGCGCTGACCAGGCGGCGACGAGCCCGGTGCAGCCGGACCGTGAGGGACAGGCTGCCGAGCCCCAGTGCCTCCGCGGCCTGCGCAGCCGTCAGCCCGTGCCAGGCGACGAGGGTCAGAACTTCGCGATCGCGCTCGCTGAGTCGTGCCAGCGCCGTGAGCGCCGCGTGCCGCTGCGCCACCTGATCAGCCGGGTCGGCCGCGAGGGCCGGCCAGCTCCGGTCAGCCTCAGCCAGTCGCTCCGCTAGTGCCGCCCGGCGTGCGTTGGTGCGCAACTGGCCAGCCACAACCTTCCGCGCCACGCCGAAGAGCCAGCCCACCGGATCAGGCGGGAGTTCATCCAGCCTTCGCCAGGCGACCAGGAATGTCTCGGCGGCCGCATCCTTCGCTTGCTCTGGGGCAAGCCGCGCGAGCGCGTAGCCGAGCACGCCCCGGAAGTGCTCGTGGTAAAGCGCCTCGAACCGCTCGCCGTCGTCGTCAGCCAACGGGGTTCTCCTTGATGGATGCCGTCACTAATTAGTTGGCCGGCTGGCGGCGGATATTTCAACCCGCAGTTCTGGCATCTGGTTTCGGTGCATGCCCGCTGGAGATGGGAGTTTCATGCGCGCAGTCCTGATGACCGGCATCGGCGGCCCGGAGGTGCTCAAGCTGGCCGACGTGCCGGAGCCGCAGATCACGGGCGAGCGCGACGTGCTGGTGCGGCTGCGGGCGGCGGGCCTCAACCCGGTGGACTACAAGCTCCGCTCGGCCGGGCTCATCAGCGGGACACTTCCCGCGGTGCTCGGATTCGACGGCGCCGGCGTGGTCGAGGCGACCGGCCGGGCGGTTACCCGGTTCCGGCCCGGTGACGAGGTCTACTTCTGTGACGGCGGATTCGGGCCGGCGCCTGGGACCTATCAGGAGGCCAAAGTCGTCGACGAGCGGTACCTAGCCGCTAAGCCGCAGCGACTGTCGTTCGTTCAGGCGGCCGCCGCGCCGCTGGTCAGTATTACCGCCTGGGAAGCAATCCGGGGCCGGGCGCGCGTTGGCCAGGGTCAGTTCGTGCTAATCCAGGGGGGCGCTGGCGGAGTCGGGCACATGTCGGTCCAGATTGCGCGGCTGGCGGGCGCGCGGGTGGCCACCACCGTGACGCCGGGGCCCAAGACTGAGCTGGCCGCGTCGCTCGGCGCCGAGTTGTGCATCGACTATCACCGCGAAGACGTAGGCGAGAGGCTGCGCGACTGGACCGGCATGGACGGCGCCGATGCGGTACACGACACTGTCGGCGGCGCGACCTTCACCGACAGCTTCGCGCTGGTGCGCCCTTACGGGGATCTGGTGACGAGCGTGGAGAGCGCATGGGCGGAGGCGGCCGTCACAGCCATGCACGACCGCAACCTGCGCGTCTCGGTGACCTGGATGCCTGCGCCGGCCGTGTTCGGCTGGGCCAGCCACCGCGAGCGCCAGCGTGCGATCCTGGAGCAGGCCGCGCGCCACTTCGACGCGGGCGAGCTGCGCGTGCAGGTCGGTTCGACATTCCCGCTGGAGCGGGCGGCCGAAGCACACCGGGCGCTGGAGTCCGGCGAGGTCCTCGGCAAGGCCGTGCTGACGATGTAATGGCGGTGCTGACGGCAGGAGTGCGGTGCTGAGGTCATAAGTGCGGTGCTGACGAGGTCACTGCCGCCGGTACTTCGGTCAGCCCCCGGACTGCGAGGTGGTCTGAGACGGGCCAAGGCCGGCCAGTCGGCACTGCGGCCTTGTCAGCAGGGACACCCGGTCGGTGGCAGCGAAAGCACTGTCGCACATGGTCCGAGCCGTCGTTCCGCACGCATGCTGGACCGAGCCGCCCATCGTGTTCGGGATGTTCACGGTGATGCAGCCGTTCCTGGAGCTGTCGTAGCTGCCGGGGCGGACCGCCACCCAGATCCCGACCGCGACCACCACGGCAAGGATCCCCGCGCCGATCGCGATAATCAGGCGCTTGTCGCGGCTCGTGGCCTGCTCAGCCTGCGGGATGCTGGCGAACGGCATGCGCGAAGTATAGCTAGCGACCGCAATCGGCGGCTCGCTCGGCGGCGAGGCAGCCGGGCTGTCCGGTCCGGTCCGGTCGGTTCCGAAGCCGCGACCGCGAGGACAAGACCGACCGGGGATGGTCGGTTCGGCACGGCAGACTCCCGGCCCGGCGCCGGGTCGGCCAGAATGAGCGGCATGGCAGATCTATCCGGACGAACCTTCCTGGTGACCGGCGCGAACACCGGGATCGGGCTGGCCACGGCGCGGACGCTGGCGGCCCGCGGTGGCCGGGTCCACCTGGCGTGCCGGTCGGGCGAGAAAGGCGCAGTAGCTGCGGCCGCGATCACCGCCGAGACCGGGAACGATCAGGTCACTGTCCTCCCGCTCGACCTGGCCGATCTGAGGTCGGTCCGGGGCTGCGCCCAGAAGTTCCTGGCGCTCGGCGAGCCACTGCATGTGCTGGTCAACAATGCTGGCCTGGCCGGGCGCAACGGGCTGACCAAGGATGGCTTCGAGCTACTGTTCGGGATCAACCACCTGGGCCACTTCGCCCTCACGATGGCGCTGCTTGACTGCCTGACCGCCAGCAACGCGAGGATCGTCAACGTCTCCAGCAATGCTCACTACGAGGCGCGGGGCGTCGATTTCGACCGACTGCGCCGACCGGGCCGCAACATCACCGCGCAGCCGGAGTACGCCGTTTCGAAGCTGTGCAATGTGCTGTTCACCCAGGAACTCGCCCGCAGGCTCGCCGGGACCGGGGTGACCAGTTACGCGCTGCACCCGGGCGTCGTCGCCTCCGACATCTGGCGGCGGGTGCCCGGGCTGGTCCGGCCGCTGCTGACCCGGCGAATGCTGTCGGTCGAGCAGGGCGCAGAGACGTCGCTGTACTGCGCAACCTCCGACGACGTCGCCACGGTGAGCGGCAGGTACTACGACAAGTGTGCCGAGCGGACGCCGAGCGGGGCGGCCACGCCGGAACTCGGCGAGCGGCTCTGGGCACAGAGCGAGACCTGGGCCGGGTCCTAGGATCTGGTTACCGGCACCACCAGCCGGCGGCGCGGACTAGGGTCACGGGGATGGATCGTGCGCTTTGTGCCGGATCGGCGGTTCGTCCGACCGGCCAGACGGGCCGCCGGTGAGCCTGCGCCCGGTAGCCGGGATCATCGCGGCGGTGGCGGTGGCGGCCGCCACGTTCGGCGGAGCAGGCTGCGACCAAGCGAGCCAGCGCGGTGGTGACCCCGCTCCGGCTACGGCCACGCCGTCAGCAGCCGTGACCCGATCCGGTCAGCAGGTACCGGTCGGCGTGGTGGGCAGCCCGAGCGCCAGCGCGTCGCCCCAGGTCCGGCCGCTGGCTGGCA
This sequence comes from Streptosporangiaceae bacterium, assembly GCA_036495585.1. GTDB lineage: Bacteria > Actinomycetota > Actinomycetes > Streptosporangiales > Streptosporangiaceae > JAJYUU01. Next base: position 6,385 of record DASXMP010000123.1, on the reverse strand, counting down.
AGATCATCGGCATCGATCCCGGTCACAACGGCGGTAACTTCGCCGACCCGGATTTCATCAACAAGCTGGTGTGGAACGGGCGGGAGGAGGAGACCTGCGACACCACCGGCACCCAGACGGCCGGCGGCTACACCGAAGCGCAGTTCAACTTCAACGTGGCCATGGACCTGCGGGCCGACCTGGTCGCGGCCGGTGCCCGCGTGGTGCTGACCCGGCACAGTAACGACGGGGTCGGGCCATGCGTCACCACGCGCACACAGATCATCAACGCGGCGCACGCCAGCGTGGCGATCGACATCCACGCCGACGGCGGGCCGGTCACCGGCCGGGGATTCACCGTGCTGGAACCGGAGGCTGACGGACCCAACGACAAGGTGATCACGCCATCGCTCCGCTTCGGCGCGGACGTCCGGGCGGCCATGCTCAGGCTCACCCGCATGCCAGTCAGCGACTACTACGGCCACGACGGGCTGATCCGCCGGGACGATCTTGCGGGCCTCAACCTGACAACCGTGCCGAAGGTGCTCATCGAGTGCGGGAACATGCCGAACGCGACGGACGCCAGGATGCTCGTCAGCGCAACATTCCAGCAGGCCGTGGCGCGTGCCCTGACCGCGGCAATCGTCGCCTTCCTGTCGGGCGCTACGATCCCGTCATGATGGATCACCTGTCGCTGCAGTGTGAAAACGTCGCCGCCAGCGCGGCTTTCTACGACGCGGTGCTCGCCCCGCTCGGCGGCGAGCGCGTGCTCGACTTCGAGACCACCATTGGGTACGGCGTCCCGCCGAGCCCAGAGTTCTGGATCGGGCCGCACAACACCGGCACGGGATTCCGCGAGTCGCATGTCGCCTTCACCGCCGCGGACCGGGCGGCCGTCCGGGCGTTCTTTGATGCCGCGGTGGCTACCGGCGCCGAGGTGCTGTACGAGCCGCGGGTCTGGCCGGAGTACCACCCGGCCTATTACGCCGCGTTCGTGCGTGATCCGGACGGCAACAACGTCGAGGCTGTCTGCCACGCGGCGGAGTAACGTGCGGCCGGTCCTTAGATCGAGCCTTCGATCGAGGTGACCTGCGGGCTGGTGCAGACGTTGGACGGCGCATTGCCGGTGACCTTGCAGATGGCCGCCGTCAGCAGGTTGGCCGAGCCGAGAGCGCCCTTGGCCACCGGGGATGACGGATTGTGCAGGTCGTTGGCAATCTGCTGCCAGGTCAGCCCCTTCAGCACGCTCGGTATGTAGGTCACGCTGGTGACAAACCTGTTGCCGATGTCGATGAACGGGTAGCCATTGCCCGGCGGCGCGTATTTCGACCACAGCGCCTGCTGTGCCGAGGTCACGGGAACCAGCGTGTTGCGGTGGATGTCCTGATTCTCCACCGGCGTGAACGTCAGGTACCTGCTCGTGAACGTGGACCGGTAGAACGTGAGCGAGGCCGTGTTCGGGTACACGTCGGTCGCGGACGAATGGATCCCCGACAGCGGCGAGAAGTGGCCGAACCGGCTCAGCGCCACCGCCATGGCCCACCGCTCGGCGGCGCAGTAGGGGCACCATTCCGCCCCGATGTACAGCATCTCAGGCTTACCGCCCGAGGTGAGTGCGGGTCCAGTGACTCCCTTGAGGGCAGATGTCGAGGAACTGCCGATGCCGACCGGGGCCAGGGTGCTCTGGGGCACGTTCAGCTTGGAGAGCACCGAGCCCGGCAGCGGGCCGTTCGAGCTCCCGGACTGCGCACTTGGCGTCTTCTTGTTCACCACCGATACCACGATGATCACCAGGGCCGCCACGAGGACGATGGCGATCCCGCCGATGGCCAGCAACCGTCGGCGTCGTTCGGCCTCTTTGGCCTGACGCTGCTGTGCGGCGATCCGCTGTCGCGCGCTCTGATTCCTGTTGCGGTCAGCCTTGCCCATCGTTCTCGATCGACCTCGTGCTCAGATAGCTCGTGTTGTTCGCTCAGCCGACAGGCCCTGTTGCTCGCTTAGCTTGCCGCGAGCTCCCCCTTGGCGCCGATCGGGCTGGCGCCGGGCACCGGTGCGCCGGACACTGTCTGGCCGGACACTGTCTGGCCGGACATTGTCTGGCCGGTCACTGTCTGGCCGGGCGCACCGTGATAGAACGATCATTCGCCCTGATCGGTTCATCATGGCACGTCGGGGCGCAGGGACTGCCAGGGGAGCGCGCTTTCGGCGCGGCCAGCCAGCTTGCCTGGCCGCGGCCCGATGGAGCCCCTGGCCTGTCATGCCTGCCCCCTCCAACTACTGTCTACGTACGTAGATAGTAGCACGTGCTGAGCCACCGACAGCGGGCTGCCGGTGGCTCAGGTGAGCGTGGCTAAGACTGCGCCCCCGGCGGAAGTTTGGCGGGCGCGAAGGCGGCCCGGTAGACGAGGATCACGAAGATCAGGAACGTGGCGATATGCACGCTAGTGCACCACAGGCAGATCGCATTGATCTGGATCACTTCGGCGTAGACCAGGTACAGCACGAAGCACATGCCGACGATCACTGAGCCCAGCCGGACCCTGCCGATGAGCGGCTGCGTCAGGCGCCAGCCCCACGGGGAGTTGATCGCAGCCATGAAGAGGTAGAAGGCGAGGCCGAGCACCGCGACCGGGAAGACCCCGAACACCATCGACTGCGTGCTGGTGGTGACCGCCTCGCAGTTGAACGTGCCGTTGTTCGAGCAGACCGGCGCTACGCCTGCGTAATGCGTGTAGGTCAGGTAGATCGAGGCGCCGATCCCGTAGAGCGACAGCAGGAAGGTGATGAACGGCGCGGCGCCCATGGTGCGGAACGGCCACCAGGCCCGGCCGAGCAGGCTCGCCGGCGCCGCCGCCCCCGCGGGGGCGGTCACCTGCGCGGCGGCGCGCTGAGGCGGGGCTGGCTTAGCGGCGGCCGATGCCGCCCCGCCGCGTGACCGGGCGGTCGGCGGCTTGGCGGTGGGCGAGGCGGCGACCGCGGTGGCAGACCGGGCCCCCGGGTTCTTCGAGCCGTTGCCTGACCGGTTCCTGGGCGTGCTCTGCCGGTTGCCGGTGCCCGACCGGGCGGACGAGCTTGAGCGGGCACCACCCGCTCCTGAGCGGGCGCCGTTGGAGCCGCCAGCCGAGGTTCCCTGCCCGGCCATCAGAGCGACCCCGCTCCGGCCTGGACCGCCGCGGAATTGCACACGCTCGCCGGGGCGTTCTTGGCGATCTTGCAGATGCCCGCGGTGATCGAGTTGGCGGCGCCGTCAACGTCCTTGGCCACCGTGCTGTTCGGGTTCCTGATGTCGCTGGCGACCTGCGCCCAGCTGAGCTTCGCCAGGTTGCTCGGGATGTACTGGGCCCCGATCGCCAGGTACTGGTTGCCAATGTCGAGGAACGGGAAGCTGCCCTTGTCCGCGGCCTGGATGTAGGGCGCCGCGTCGTACTTGGTGAACAGCGCCGACTGTGCCGAGTTCGGGGTCTGCAGCACCGAGTAGCCGCCGGAGACGGCCTTGTCGCTGTACCACTCGACCGGCTGGAAGTCGATGTACTTGCTGGTGTAGCTGGACTTGTAGAAGCTGAGTGTCGGCGTACTCGGGTACACGTCGGAGCTGGACGAGTGGATGTAGTGCAGGTTCGAGAAGGTACCGAACCGGCTCAGCGCCACCACCATGGCCCAGCGCTCAGCTGCGCAGTAGGGGCAGTACTCCGCCCCGACGTAGAGGATCTCCGGCTTGCCGCCGGAGGTCAGCGTGGCCTGGTTGCTCGTGGCGATCAGCTTGCTGGCGCCGCCCTTACCCACCGAGTCCAGCGTGCTGGCGGGCACGGTGGTGATCTGCTTGGTGACGTTCTGAGATTGGGCGGTCGACGCCGCGGCAGCCGCGGAACTGCTCTTGTTGTTGTTACTGATGCCGCGGACGACAACGAGGACCACGACGATGACGATGACGGCCAGGACGCTTCCGCTCGCCAGCAGCATGCGCCGGCGGACCTCCGCACGCCGGGCAGCAATCTGCTGCGCGACGATCTTTTCCCTGGCAGTCTGCCGTCTGATCCGCTCAGCCTTGCCCATGCCTGCCTCGTTCGGTGTGGGGGGTTCTGCCAGCCGACGACCTGTGGCGCAAACCACGCGCCGCAAAGCACGCACTAATGCTAAGGCCCGCCAGGTCGTGCCGCCGACGCTGTTATCTAAGTGCATTTTGCTGAACGCTGACTGAAGACTGGCTCTGCCCGTGCTGAGCGGACCGGCCGTGCCGGGCACCGGGCCGGGTCAAGTTATCTTGCATAGCGCAAGTATCGGTAGCTAGGGTCTGGACATGTCCTGCCGCCCGGCGTCCCGGCCATAGCCAGTGACCTGGACCGCAGATCCCGCGGCGGCCGATCCGGCGACAGCGGCGGCCGCGATTCCCGGCGGCTCGCCTGGGTCCAGCGGCCGGCCGGGCAGGACGGCGTCGGCACCGCGAGCCATCCGGTCGGTGTCGGGGGCGGTCTCGGTACTCGGCGCCCTCGTGATCTGGGTCGCATTGCTCGGACCTGTCATCACCTTGCTGACACACTTGTCCGCCAGCCAGATCGCCCATTCGCTCACCTATCCGGGCGCCCTCGATCCGCTGGTCACGTCGCTGGAGTCCGGCGGCGTCACGCTGGTGGTCTTGTTCGTGTTCTGCACGCCGCTGGCCTGGCTGCTGGCGCGGGGACGGCTGCCCTTCCCGCGCATTCTGGAGGCAGGCGTACTCTGCAGCCTCCTGCTGCCGCCGCTGGTGATCGGCCTGCTCCTGGTGTTCATGGTCGGGCCCTACACCCCGATCGGGAACCTGATTGGCCACCTGCACCTGTCCGCGACCAACACCTTCCTGGCCCTGGTCATCGCCGAGGTGTATGAGTCAGCGCCGTACTACGTGGTCGGTGCGCAGGCGGCGTTCGCGGCCGTCAACCCGCGGCTCGAACAGCAGGCAGCCCTGCTCGGCGACCGCCCGCGCCGGGTCTTCCGCCGGGTGACGCTGCCGCTGGCCGCGCCCGGGCTGTCGATGGCCCTGGCCGTGGCCTGGGCGCGGGCGATGGGCGCATTCGGCGCCGTGATCATCATCGCCTACCACCCCTACGGCCTGCCATTGCAGATCTACACCACGCTGGAGGAAACCGGCCTGCCCTCGGCCCTGCCCTATGCCCTCGTCCTGCTGGTGGTCGCGCTGCCGCTACCGCTGGCCGCCTATATCTGGAGCGCGCGTGCTCAGGGCCGACGTCGAGGTTGACCGCAGGGAGTTCACCCTGCACGCCAGCATCACGGTCGCTCCGGGGGAGCGGCTGGCGTTGTTTGGCCCATCCGGCGCGGGCAAGACCACGCTGCTGGAGGCCATCGCCGGGCTGGTGATCCCGCGGTCTGCCACGGTCGAGCTGGCGGGCCGCCTCTTGACCAGCACGGCGGGGTCCCGCGTGGCGATCCCGCCGTGGCAGCGCCGGGTCGGACTGCTGCGACAGGACCCGGGCCTGTTCCCGCACCTGTCGGTCCGCGACAACCTCGCCTACGCCAGGAATGCCGACCCCGGTGGCGCTGAGCTAGCTGCCCTGGCCACCGCGCTCGGCCTGGATGGGCTGCTGGAGGCCATGCCCGCCCGGCTGTCCGGCGGGCAGCAGCACCGGGCAGCGCTTGCCCGGCTGCTGCTCGCCCACTGCGACGCGCTGCTGCTGGACGAGCCGTACTCGGGGCTCGACGCGATCTTGCGCCGGACCTTGACCGGTCTCGTGGTGCAGCTCGTCACCGAGCGAGACGTGCCGGCCGTGCTGGTCGCGCACGAGCTGGCGGATGCGCAAGCCTTCGCGAACCGGATGGCCGTCCTGGACCGCGGCGCGATCCTGCAGGTCGGCGAGCCCGATGAGGTGGTCCTGCGGCCTGCCTCGCGCCGCGTCGCGGAACTCGTCGGGTACCTGGGCTTCGTGCCGGATCCGGCCCAGCCCGGGGTGCTGGCCGGCATCCACCCGGACCGTGTGGTCCCGGGCGTCGCGGCCGACCGGGGAGTCGTGCTGGAAGCCACGGTGGTTGCCAGCCGACCGTCCGGGGCTGGCTGGGAGGCAGATCTGCGGATCGGCGGGGCGACGGTGGTCGGCCGGCTGTCGGAGCGGCCGGGAGCCGGCGGGAGCGTCCTGGTCATCACCGCGCTCGACCCGCCGCGCTTCGGCCCGGACGGCGCGGCTATCAGCCAGCGCGATGCGGCGTCCGTGACCGACCAGCCCGGCTGACAGCCCGAGACGTACTCATGGGAGCCGATCTGGTGTGGCCATGGCCCCACCAGATCGGCTCCCATGAGGGGTACAGCTATCAGCCGGAGTGGCCGTAGACGGGGACGACGGTCGCCTTGGCGATGGTCGCAAACGTCAGGTTGAAGCTGGCCACCGCCGGCGAGACGTCGGAGTCCACATCCAGGTGG
>DASXMP010000122.1:0-8090 GCA_036495585.1 Streptosporangiaceae bacterium | reverse complement strand
GCCGGGGCGGCGAGCGGTAACGCCCAGGCGCGGAACAGCTCGGTCACCACCGCGAGCGTCGTAGTCCGAATGGCTCCGGCACGGGCCAGCCAGTCGATGGCCGTGCGGTGCGCCGTCTGCGGCCGCGCGCCGAAGGGGTCGGTGACGTTCAACGCGTTGTAATCGTCTTAGAGCTCCTGAACGGTGACGAATGTGGGGCAGATCTCGGCGGTCCGGACACCCAGGTCGTTCGTCACAGCTGTCTCCTTTACTTGTGCGCGGGGTGTCAGCCGGGCGCTCCCGCTAACTCCAGCCTGGGCCGCACCGGTGAATGGGTTCACCAGATACTGGTGATTAGGCGACGGTGGCCAGGGCTGCGAGCGCGGCCGGGTCCAGCTCGATGTCGCCGGCGGCCACGTTTTCCTCCAGATGGCGCACGGAGGCAGTGCCGGGGATCAGCAGGATGTTCGGTCGGAAGCTGAGCAGCCACGCGAGCGCTATCTGAGCCGGCGTGCGGCCGAGGCGGGCGGCGATGCTCGTCACCTGCGGATTGCTCAGGACCGGGTTGTCGGGGGCGAAGCCGGAGCCGAGCGGGAAGAAGGGCACGAACGCGATGCTCCGGGCCGCGCACTCCTCTAGCACGGGCAGGGAACGCCGGTCGGCCAGATTCATGGGATTCTGCACGCACGCGATGTCGGTGATCGTCAGCGCGCGCAGCAGATGCGCGCGGCTGATGTTGCTGAGCCCGATGCCGCCGATCTGCCCGTTGTCGCGGGCCTGCACCATCGCGGCGAGCTGGTCGTCGAAGCGCTGGCCGGGCGGCGCATCGTCCATGAGGCGCAGGTTGACCGCGGCCAGCCGGTCGACGGCCAGGGTGCGCAGATTTGCCTCGATGCCCTGTGTTAGCTGCGCCGGTGTGTCGAATCGCAGCACCTGGCCCGCCGGGTCCCGGCGGGCGCCGACTTTGCTGACCAGAGCCAGTCCCGCGGAGTACGGGTGCAATGCGGCCTGGATGAGCTCGTTCGCGACGTCGGGTCCGTAATACTGGGCGGTGTCGATGTGATCGACGCCGAGTTCCGCGGCCCGCCGCAGCACCGCGATCGCCTCGCTCCGGTCGCGCGGCGGCCCGAACACGCCGGGCCCGGGCAATTGCATGGCGCCGAAGCCGACCCGGGCGACGGTCATCGCTCCCAGCCGATAGTGCCTGGGGTCGCTGGTCATACGCGGTATCGCCTCCCATGGCCGGTAACACTCCTGCCCACGGTAGGCCGTCGCCGGGTGAGCGGACGTCACCTGGACCTGGTGAACGCGATCGGGCAGCTAGCCCGCGCGGACGCCCGAGAGCAGCCGCATTTCCCGCGCGCGCTGCACCGCCGCGGACCGATCCTGCGCCTGGAGCTTGGCGTAGATGTTGCGGATGTGGGTGTTGACGGTGTTCACCGAGACCGACAACTCGCTGGCGATCTCGGGCCGGGACAGGTTCGTCGGCAGATACCGGAGGACTCGTAGCTCGCTCGGGCTAAGTCGTTCGACCGCGGCCAGGGCTGGCCCGGTGCCAGGCGCCGGGGACGATCCCCGCATTACGTCGAGAATGTCTGTCAGCAGGGCCGTGTGCGCCGTTTCATGCCGCGGCATGGTCTCGAACAGGTCGATTGAGCCCGTCATCGCGAATGGCAGGATGAGCCTGTCCGCCTCGGCAAGGGCGAGCGCGGATTCGACCGCCGCGATAGCGGAACGCTGGTCGCCGAGTTCCCGGTGCGCGACCGCAGCTAGCAGGCTGGCCTCCACCACGGTCATATAGCCAATGGCCGGCGCCACCCCGGTCAGGACGTCGGCGACTGCGGCGAGGGCGCCTGCCGGGTCCCTCTCGGCCAGGCAGATGGCCGCCCTGGCGTTCCCGATCTCGCCATAGCCGGCCAGCTCCGGGCTGAGTGCGGACAGCGACGCCCGAGCCTGGCTGGGCTGCCCGAGCCGGGCCTGAGTGGCCAGCCGCCAGCCCGTGAGCTGGCGCATCAGCGCGTGTGAGCCTTCGAGCTGGGTCTGCAGTTGCTCGGCCGCGGTGTACTCGGCCAGCGCCTCGCGCTGCCGGCGCCGCCCGGACAGCAGCTGACCCGTGCCCAGGTGCAGCAGCAGCCGGATGAGCGGCCCGGAGTCCGTCTCCAGTGCGCGAACGGCGCGCCGCAGCCAGCGGTCGCCTTCGTCGAATTGACCGGTCCAGATAAAGGTGCCGGCCATGTTCACCAGAGCGGGCGCGATGACCGGCTCGCCGCCCCAGCCATGCTGCTCGGCAAGCGCGATCGCCTCCAGGCATCGGCGCCGGGTCGTGGCGAACGGCTCGATCTTCGAGGCGAAGGCGAGCTCGGCCAGGCAGGCCACTTCGAGGTAAGGCCGCCTGATCTTTCTGGCGAGGTCGGCCCCTTCTTGCAGGTGCCGTTCGCTGTCCCGGTTACCCAGCACCCACGCTTCGACGATGCCGAGATTCATCAGCGCCACTGCGCGCAGGTCGCCGTCAAGTGCGATGTCCTCGTCGGACTCGCCGGTGATCGGCGAGGCCAGGAACCTGACCTGCGCGACCACCCCCGCGAGGTGGCCGCGCTGGCGCGCGAGTGACAGCCGCAGGGCTGCGGCCGCTATCTCAAGCCGGTGTCGCCGGGTGGCCGAGGTCGCGGCGATCGCGGCTTCGGCGACAGTGAGGTGGGCGGCCGCCTGGTCCAGGCGGCCGGCGGTGAACTCGCTGGTGGCCCGCGCGAGCGGGATCTCCGGGCCGTCGGCAACCGCACCCGGAGGGAACGCGCGCAACAGGGACCCGATCGTCTGGGCTTGCCCGTCCAGAGTCAGGCCGAATGAGTTGTCGGCCAGCAGGCGCGCCGCGTCCGGCCAGTCACCCGCGGCCTGCGTGTGCCGGATGGCGTCGACGACCTCGCCGTGCTCGCCGAGCCACTTCGCGGCCAGCCGGTGCAAGCCGGGCAGCTCCTCGGGCAGCCGGCGGCGCAGCTCCAGCCGGAGCAGGTCGGCGAAGAGGTGGTGGTAACGGAACCAGGTCCGCTCGGCGTCGAGCGCGACGACGAACGCGTTAGCGTCCTCAAGGTCGAGCAAGATTCGTTCGGAGCCCGGCCGGCCAGTCATGAGATCGGCCAGTTCGCCGTTGACGCGGTCGAGCAGCGAGGTGCGCAGCAGCAGCTGCTGCACGTCAGCGGGCTGGCTCTCCAGCATCTCGGCCAGCAAGTACTCGGCCACGGTCCGGCTGCTGCCGGAGAACTCGGCGACCAATCGCTCCGGGTCGCTGCTGTGGGTCAGGGAGATCGCCGCGAGCCGCAACCCCGCGGCCCAGCCTTCGGTCCGTTCGTGCAGCTTCGCGGTGCCGGCCTCCGACAGCCCGATGTCGAGCGCCGTCAGCAGTTCCCGGGTCTCCGCCGCGGTGAACCGCAGGTCCGCGGCCCGGATCTCGGCCAGTTGGCCGGCGAGCCTGAGCTTGTGCAGCCGCAGCGGCAAGTCGCGCCGGGTCGCGAGGATGGCGTGCACATGCGGCGGTAGTCGTTCTAGCAGCCGGGCGAGCTGGGCCAGGGCGTCCGGTGAGCTGAGCTCGTGCAGGTCATCGATGAGCAGGAACGTCCGGTCCTGATTCTCGTCGAGTTCGGTCAGCACTCGTTCACTGCTGGTCGTTTCGCTGAAGCCCGGCGTCGCGGCGAGCTGCTCGTCGTCGGGGCGGGCGCTACCAGCCTGCTGGACCGCGGCCAGCACAGCCAGCCAGAACTGCTGGGCGTCCTGCTGATCGCGCTGCACCTGGACGGCGGCCAGCCGATGCCGGCGGCCTGGGCCTGCGGCCCAGGCCTGCAGGAGGGAGGTCTTGCCGCTGCCCGCCGAGGCCGAGACGATCGTGACCTTCGCGTCCGCCGCGTGGTCGAGCGCGGCGACGAGCTCGGCCCGATCGATCAGCCGCGGATTCGGTTGGCTAGGGTTTGCCGGATTTGCGTTAGCCACCACACCGGAATCCGATCAGCACCGCACGGGTCTGCCGACTCCCACGTCTGCGCATCTAGTCAGGTTACGCGTTCGGGCCGGGACGGGCCTCACCACATTCTGGCGATGCGCCCTCACCTGATCGGGCCGGAATCTGGCGGCATGGACCGTGCATCGGCCAGATACCTGATCCGGATCAACGGCCACCTCGGCGCCACGCTGCTGTCCGCGTTTCCGGCGCTGGACTGGGAGCGGCGAGGCCGGGAGACGGTACTGACCGGCGTGCTGGACCGGCCAGGTCTGCACGGGGTTCTGGCCGAGATCGAATCGCTCGGTCTTGAGCTACTGGAGGTCCGCCAGCTTCGCCCGGACACCCAATCGCCAGCATGACCAGAAAGCGATAACGACATGACCAGTGCACCAGTGCGCGACCCGTTTGCCGACCACCTGATCACCCCGCAGAACGCGGCGCTGCTACTCATCGACTATCAGCCCGCGCAGGTCGCGAGCGTGCGATCGATGGACCACGATCTGCTCGTCAAGAACGCGGTCTCAGTGGTCCGGACGATCAAGGCGTTCGGCGTGCCGGTCGTCCACTCGACCGTGAACGTCGCCGCCGGGCAGGGCCCGACCATCCCCGAACTCGCGGGACTGCTCGCGGAAGACAAACCGCTGGACCGGAGCTCGGTGAACTCCTGGGAGGACACCGAGTTCCTCGCCGCCGTGCGCGCGACCGGCCGCCGGAAGCTGATCTTCTGTGCACTCTGGACCGAGGTCTGCATGGCATTCACAGCGCTGGACGCGCTCCGGGACGGTTATGAGGTCTATCCGGTGGTCGACGCCATCGGCGGTACCTCGCCAGCAGCACACCGCGCGGGCCTTGACCGGGTGTTCCAGGCCGGCGGCCAGCCAATCTCGTGGGTGTCGCTGGCGTGCGAGCTCCAGCGGGACTGGGCCCGGCAGGAGACCGTCGCTGACGTGGTCCAGATCGTCCTCACCGACCGGCTCCGGAAAGAATAGGCGCGGCATGGTCATGTCCGACCGGGACGACCGGATGCAGGCCGGCCACGCCGAGTGGCTGGAGCACGCGCGCGACCAATTGCGCCGCGCCGACCCGGTGCTGGCCCGGACTATCACCAGCCAGCCGGACTTCGATCCGCGTCGCTGGCTGCGCGAGCTGCCGTCCATGGACTTGTTCGGGGCGCTGCTGTTCCAAGTCGTTGGTCAGCAGCTCTCGGTCGCGGCGACCCGCAGCACCATCGCGCGGCTAGAGGCTGGCTTCGGCGGACGGTTCCCGTCCGCGGCCGAGGTGCTGGACTCCGATCCGGCTCAGTTCCGGGACGCCGGCTTGTCCTGGCGGAAGGTCGGCACGCTGCGGGACCTCGCGGCGCGTGTGTCCGACGGGCGACTTGACCCGGACGCACTGGCCAGCCAGACCGATGACGAGCTGATCGCCGCACTCACTGAGGTGCCTGGGATCGGGCCGTGGACGGCGCAGGGCGCGCTCATCATCGCGCTCCGCCGGGAAGACGTTGTCCTGGCCGGCGACCTCGCCCTGCGCAAGGCGGTCCGGTCGGTCTATGGCCTCGATCACCTGCCGACGGAGGAGGAGATGCTCACGATCTCCGAGAAGTGGCGTCCCTACCGCAGCCTGGCGACCGCTTACTTGTTCTCGGCCGCGTTCGAGGAAGCTCAGAAATCTGCCGGCCGCGCGGAATCACCGGATGCCGATGCCGCCGGCCGGCCCGTACAGGAGGAGGCATCATGACTGACTCAGTCGCAATCGTTGCCGGAGCGGGCGGGGAGCTCGGGCGGGCAACAAGCCTGGCGCTGACCGCGGCCGGTCACACCGTCGTCGCCGTGGACCGGAAGGCGAGCGCGCTGCGCGACCTTCCTGACGGCCTGCGGTCCGAGGTAGCCGATACCACCGACCCGGCCGCCGCCGCGGACCTAGTCGCGCGGATCGCTGCCGAGGTCGGGCCGCCGGCGGTACTCGTCAACACCATCGGCGCATTCGAGCTCGGCGACGCGAGCGCGGCGACACCTGACTCGCTGCGGCGCATGATCGACGTGAACCTCGGGGCCGCGCTGTGGCTGAGCCAGGCGGTCGCGCCGCACATGCAGCAACGCGGCTCGGGTGTGATCGTCCATGTGACCGCCCGGCCGGCGCTCGAGCCGACGGCCGGGATGGCCGCGTACAGCGTGAGCAAGGCCGCTCTGGCGTACCTGATTCGCGTCCTTGACGTCGAGCTGCGGCCGAGCGGGATTCGGGTTAACGCGGTGGCCCCCCAGCTGCTGGACACCTCGGTGACTAGGGCTTCGTTCCCGCCCGAAGTGCTGGCGCACGCGGTCGCCCCGGAGGTCATCGCCGGCCTGATCGGCTTCCTGGTGAGCGACGCCGCGGCGCCGGTGAGCGGAGCGATCCTGCCGGCCTACGGCGGCTGACCTGCTCGCCCGGCGCGAATCACCATGATCCGGTGAGGCCCGCTCACCTGACCCGCAGCGAGGGTGTCCAGTGCTGCGAACCCCGAACGGCCTGCAGGCGCGGGCCCAGACGACAGGGAGATGTCGTGACAACATCAGCTGACGGCAACGGCACCGCCGACCTGCCTGACTATGCGCCGATCCCGAAATCGGCGCTCGGCCCTGCCCTGAACGAGCAGGGCTATCACGTCGGCCGGGTGGAGCGGAACCTGTTCTGGGTCACCGACGGGGTGTATAACTGCGCGTTCCTGGCCACCAGCGAGGGGGTCGTGCTGTTCGACGCGCCGCCGAGCATCGGCGGCAACCTCCAGCGCGCCGTGGACGAGGTCGCCGCCTCGGAGGGCATCAGTAACACCGTGACCCACCTGGTCTACTCCCACCACCACGCCGATCACGCGGGTGCCGCCTCGTTGTTCGAGAACGTCCTCCGGATCGGGCACGAGGAGACCCGCAGGCTGCTGCAGCGAGACGGCGACCCGGGTCGGCCGCTGCCGGACGAGACTTTCGCCGACACCTACAAACTCGAGGTCGGTGGCGAGCGGGTCGAGCTGGCCTGGCGCGGCTCCAACCACACGCCGGACAACATCTACATCCACTTCCCCGGCCACGACGCCCTGATGTTCATCGATGTCGTCAACGCCGGCTGGGTGCCCATCTTCAACACCAACCTCAGCGAGGACGTGCCGGGCTACATGGAGGCTCCCAGCATCGCCCTGTCGTACTCGTGGTCGCACCTTATCTCCGGGCACCTCGGACGGCTCGCTACCCGCGAGGACGTTGCCGTGCATCAGCAGTACATCGCCGACATCGAGGCCAGTTCCAGAGAGGCGCTGGCAAGCGTCAACCCGGTGCCGTACTACGTGCACTACGGGGAGAACGTCTGGGCCGGCGTGAAGGGCCACCTTGAAGCCGTCACCGACCGCGCCGCGGCGCCCGTGATCGCCAAGTACACCGGCGTGCTCGCGGCGGCGGACATCGCGGAGTTCACGCGGACGACGACGTTTGCCATCATGCAGTCGCTGCGGCTCGACAAGGGCCCGCCCGGCCCGACTCAGCCCTGAGTGCCCGTGGCCGCGGACCGGCGCTGGTCCCGCCTTCCCGGGCCCGGGACTGTGCTCGCGCTCCACCCCCAGGGCTTCCAGCGGTATCGCTGCGCCGGCAGGGTGACGCCTGCCGAGATGTACTGCGATGGCGTGATCGAACGCCCATCACCACTTCTGGGACCTGAGCGTGCGCGACCAGGACTGGATACGCCGGACCGACATGGCCGTGCTTGGCCGCAGCTTCTCCATGGCCGAGCTGCGGCCGCAAAAGGCAAAGGCCGGTCAGCGGTGCGCATCGTGCAGGCGGTCGTGCGATGACAGCCCGTACTCGAAGTAGGCGGAACCCACGCGCCGGCGTGCCGCATCGACACCACCACCTGGCAAGCCGTGCCAGGCTCGGTCCACCGATTGCCACTGGACAGCGGCGGCAGCGCAATGGCGATCATTGCGACGATGATCGCCTGTGCGGATGCGCTCATGCTCGCCCCGGGCGAGACGCTGGTCGTGGCAATTCCTGGCCCATTTGACTACCGTGCCGGGATTGCTCAGTTCAAGGGCGTGGGCAAGTTCGATGACCTGGCCGGCGTCGATCTGCGGCGCACATTGCGCTGTCAGCTAGATCCG
>DASXMP010000121.1:0-19453 GCA_036495585.1 Streptosporangiaceae bacterium | reverse complement strand
CTGCGCGAGGCGGTGAATGGCCAGCTCGGGGTGATCAGGCCGAGCGGCTACTCCTTCTTCCTGCGCCTGTTCCAGTGGCTGCCGCATCCGCTGCTGGCGGTCACCACGGCGCAGCACCTGATGGGCGTCGCCGTGGCGGTGATCGTGTACGGGCTGCTGCGCTACTGGGGGTTGCCGGCCTGGGGTGCGTGCCTGGCCACGCTGCCCACGCTCTTTGACAGCCACCAGCTCGCCCTGGAGTCCTACATCCTGCCGGACACGCTTTTCTGCCTGGTGATCGTCGCGGCGACGGCACTGCTGCTGACCAAGCGGACGCCGGGGCCATGGCAGTGCGGGCTGGCCGCGCTGCTGCTGGCCTACGCCGCCGTGCTGCGCGGGAACGGGCTGCCGCTGACCGTAGTAGTGGCCATCTTCCTGCTGATCCGCCGGGTTGGCTGGCACGCCCTGACAGCAGCCGCGGCAGCTTTCGCGGTGCCGTTCGGCGGCTACCTGCTCGCCTTCCACGCCGAGTATGGCCGGCTCAACATCACCGAATCCGACGGGATCTTCCTGTGGTCGCGGACGACGACCTTCGCTAATTGCGCGGTGATCAAGCCCCCGGCCGACCTGCTGCCGCTGTGCCCGAACCGGGAGCGCTCGGTCGCCCGCACCAGCCCGGCGGCGCCCTGGTCAGTGACGGCGCTGCTCAGCGAACCGACGCCGTCTGATTACCTGTGGGCGCCCGACGTCTGGTGGCGCACCGACGCTCACCCCGGCATCAACCCCGCCAACGACGCGCTGGCCAGGCGGTTCGCGCTCCGGGCGATCGAAGCGCAGCCGGCCAGCTACGCCCGGGTCGTGGCGGAGAACGTCCTGCTCACCTTCTGGACGACCGACCGGCCGCAGCGCGTCTCCGACATGACCTTCACCGCATCACCGCGGATCGCCAGGCTTCCGCGCTACTACCAGCACGACATCAAGTTGTATGCACAGACCACCAGCAACACCCACGCGGTGCATCCGTGGTCCTATTTCATGCTGCTGTACCAGCAGCCGGTTTACTTTCCCGGCGTGATCTTCCTGCTCGTCGTGCTCGCGGGCCTGGTCCTGGTAATCCGGGACTGGCGCCGCCTCGGCGGCATGCAGCTACTGCCGTGGGGCCTCGCTGCCGTCAGCATCCTGAGCCCGGCGATGCTGACCGGCTCGCTGTACCGGTACACCATCGTGGCCATCCCGCTGTCCTGCCTCGCCCTCGGCCTGGCGGTGGCCCAGCTCCGGCGTTCGCCCGCCGGCGGTGCGCCGGCCCACGAAGCGCCCGCGCCGAGCCAGGCCGAGTCGCAGCCTGCCCGCCAGGCCAGCAGCGATCTGGCCTAACCTGTCCGGCATGACGACGCAAGCTCCCCGGCCCCTCGATGACGCGGGGCAGCCGAATCCGCACACTACCGCTGGCAAGCTCGCCGACCTGGAGAAACGCAAGTACGAGGCGATCCACGCGGGCACTGCGCGGGCGGTCGAGCGCCAGCATGCCAAGGGCAAGATGACGGCGCGGGAGCGGATCGAGGCGCTGCTCGACCCGGGATCTTTTACCGAGTTCGACGAGTTCGCCCGGCACCGTGCCACCGACTTCGGCATGGCCGCGAGCCGCCCCTACGGCGACGGCGTCGTGACCGGCTACGGCACCATCGATGGCCGGCCGGTGTGCGTCTTCAGCCAGGACTTCACGGTCAACGGAGGCTCGCTCGGCGAGGTCTACGGGACGAAGATCGTCAAGGTGATGGATCACGCGCTCAAGACTGGCTGCCCGATGATCGGCATCAACGACAGCGGCGGAGCGCGCATCCAGGAAGGCGTGGTCGCGCTCGGCCTGTATGGCGAGATTTTCTACCGGAACGTCATCTCTTCCGGCGTGATCCCGCAGATATCGCTGATCATGGGGCCGTGCGCCGGGGGCGCCGTGTACTCCCCGGCCATTACCGACTTCACCTTGATGGTGGACCAGACCTCCTACATGTTCATCACCGGCCCGGACGTAATCAAGACCGTGACCGGCGAGGAAGTCAGCCAGGAAGACCTCGGCGGCGCGCACGCGCACAACGTCAAGTCTGGCGTCGCCCACTACCAGGCGACCGACGAGCAAGACTGCCTGGACTTTGCCAGGGAACTGCTGTCCTATCTGCCTTCGAACAACCTGGAGGAGCCGCCCACGCTGCCGGCGGCGGCGGACCCGGTCGCCGTGCTGGAGATCACCGGCCTGGACGCGGAGCTGGACACGCTGATCCCCGACTCGCCCCGGCAGCCCTACGACATGCACTCGGTTATCGAGCATGTCGTCGACGAGGGCGAGTTCCTCGAGATTCACGCAGGCTTCGCGCAGAACATGCTCGTCGGCTTCGGGCGCGTCGATGGCGCCCCGGTGGGGGTGGTCGCTAACCAGCCGATGCACTCAGCCGGGACTCTCGACATCGACGCCTCGGAGAAAGCGGCCAGGTTCGTCCGGACCTGCGACGCTTTCGGGATCCCGGTCATCACGTTCGTTGACGTGCCCGGGTTCCTGCCCGGCACCGGCCAGGAGTGGGGCGGGATCATCCGCCGTGGCGCCAAGCTCATCTACGCCTACGCAGAGGCAACCGTGCCGAAGGTCACCGTGATCACCCGGAAGGCCTACGGTGGCGCTTACGACGTCATGGGCTCCAAGCACCTCGGCGGTGACATCAACCTGGCCTGGCCGACAGCGCAGATCGCCGTCATGGGCGCCGAGGGCGCGGTCGACATCTTGTACCGGCGTGACCTGGCCGCGGTCGCAGACCAGCAGGAACGAGCTGAGCTGCGCAAACGGCGGTCGACCGAGTACGAGGACCGCCTCTTCAACCCCTATCTCGCCGCGGAGCGCGGGTATGTCGACGCGGTGATCCGGCCAGCCGAGACCAGGGCGCAGGTGACTCGCGCCCTGCGGGCGCTGCGAACCAAGCGTCAGACGCTGCCGCCGAAGAAACACGGCAATATCCCGCTCTAGCCAACCTCGAGGGCAGCCAGGGAGAACGTGCTGGCCAGGCTGTTAACAGCCTATAGTGACAGTGCGATCACTATGAGGTACGGCCTTCGGGCAGTTCACGGCCCCACGGAACGATTAGAGTCGTAGTTGCTATGACCGACACGAGCTCACTACCGCTGCTGTCGCGCTACGCGATCATGGTTGATGTCGGATACATCTATGCCTCGGCTGGCGAGCTTCTCTTCGGTGCTCAGGCCCGTAAGGAATACAAGGTCGACGCGGACAAGCTGATCCAGGCACTGAGCAAGCACGCGGAGGAGCAGGTCCGCGGTGAGCTGCTCCGCATCTACTGGTACGACGCGGCAAGGGACCGGGTGCCGACGATCGATCAGCGGGTGATTGCCCAGATGCCCATGGTCAAGCTTCGCCTGGGCAACCTGAACGCCCGCGGCCAGCAGAAGGGCGTGGACGCGCAGATCCGGGCCGATATGGAAGCCCTGGCCCGGCACCGCGCCGTCACCGACACGGTCCTGGTGGCCGGCGACGAGGACATGGTTCCAGCCGTCGAGGCCGCCCAGGCCTACGGGGTGCGGGTGCACCTGTGGGGCGTGGAGCCACCGTACGGCACCAATCAGGCCGAACGCCTGGTCTGGGAGTCGGACACCGTAGACGTGCTCGAACGGTCGTTCATGGAGCCCTTCTTCACCAGGCAGCTCAGCTCCGAGCCGGACCAGTCGGCGGCCGTCGAGGCAGCGCCGCTCCGAGCCGGGCAGGCGGTATCCGCTCAGGCCATGCCCGTTGCGCCGTCGCCGGCGCAGGTGTTCGGCGAGCGGCACGTCTCCCGGCCCGCGTTTCGGCCCATGCCGGTCACGCACCTCCCAGCGGCCCGGCTTGGCCCAGACCGGGAGCGAGTCGAGGAAGCGGGCGAGCACGTCGCCCAGAAATGGCTCGTCACGCGGGGCGAGGACAACATTCGCGACCTGCTGCCCGGGCCCATCCTGCCGCCGGTAATCGACAAGGAGCTGCTGGTGGATGCCGAGAAGGAGCTGAACACCTCGCTGCGCCCCTACCAGGAGGCGAGGGAATGGCTCCGGGATGCCTTCTGGGCTCGTGTCCACCGCCAGTTCGGCCTGGGCGTCGGCAAGTCGAAGGGCTGAGGTCCGTGGCACCTGACCGCCTGGGCGGTGATGACAGTCCCGCTCCCCTGCTCACCGTGGTACGCGGCGAGCCCACGCCCGCCGAGCTAGCGGCCGTCACCGTGGTCATCGGCACCCGCGCCGCGCAGGCAGGCCAGCCCGAGCCGAGCTGCCCGCGCTCGGTGTGGGCGTCGCCGGCGAGCAAGCTGCGGCCGCAGCTGCATCCAGGTCCAGGAGCGTGGCGAGCGAGCGCGCTGCCGCGCTGATTGCACCCGGCCACTCATCGCTGCCGGCCACTGACCGCAGGCGCGCGGTGATCTCATGCGCACAGTGACCGCAGGCGCGCGGTGATCGCGGGCGCACAGTGACCGCGGGCGCACAGTGACCGCAGGCGGACAGTGACCGGCAGAGCTCAGGACGGGGCCGCCCCCCGGGATTGTCACGGATCGCCGGCGCGCCGGCCGATCGGGGAGCCGAGTCCGGTTTCACCTAGACTCCTCCACAGCCGACAAGAGGAGTCCACGTAGGTGCAGAAGGTCCTGATTGCCAACCGCGGCGAGATCGCGGTGCGGATCGTGCGGGCCTGCCGCGATGCCGGGCTGGCAAGCGTCGCCATCTACGGCGAGGCTGACCTGGACGCGCTGCACGTCACGATGGCGGACGAGGCCTACGCGTTGGGCGGCCAGAGCGCGGCCGAGAGTTACCTCGATATCGGCAAGATCATGAAGGTTGCCGCCGACAGCGGCGCGGACGCGGTGCACCCGGGCTACGGGTTCCTGGCCGAGAACGCCGAGTTCGCCGGCGCGGTCATCGACGCTGGCCTGACCTGGATCGGCCCGCCGCCAGCCGCGATCGAGGCACTCGGCGACAAGGTCTCGGCCCGCCATATTGCCAAGCAGGCCGGGGCGCCGCTGGCGCCCGGCACCGACGGCCCGGTGAGCGGTGCCGACGAGGCGGTCGCGTTTGCGGCCGAACACGGGCTGCCGATCGCGATCAAGGCGGCCTTCGGTGGCGGTGGCCGCGGACTCAAGGTGGCCAGGACACTCGAAGAGATCCCAGCCCAGTTCGAGTCGGCGGTGCGCGAGGCGGTCGCGGCATTCGGCCGGGGCGAGTGCTTCGTCGAGCGGTACCTGGACCGGCCGCGGCACGTGGAGACTCAGTGCCTGGCCGACAGTCACGGGAACGTGGTGATCGCGTCGACCCGGGACTGCTCGCTGCAGCGGCGCCATCAGAAGCTGGTCGAGGAGGCGCCGGCCCCCTTCCTGACGGCCGAGCAAGACGAACTGCTGCATACCGCATCGGCCGCCATTTTGCGCGCGGCCGGCTACATCGGCGCCGGTACCTGCGAGTTCCTGATCGGCCAGGACGGGACCGTCTCCTTCCTGGAGGTGAACACGCGGCTCCAGGTCGAGCACCCGGTGACCGAGGAGGTCAGCGGTATCGACCTGGTCAGGGAGATGTTCCGGATCGCTGACGGCGAGCCGCTCGGCTACACCGACCCGCCGCAGCGCGGCCATTCGATCGAGTTCCGGATCAACGCCGAGGATGCAGGCCGTAATTTCCTGCCCGCGCCCGGCACGATCACCGGCTGGCGTCAGCCCGCCGGCCCGGGAGTACGCGTTGACGCCGGGTATACCGCGGGGATGACCGTGCCGCAGGCGTTCGACTCGCTCCTGGCCAAGCTGGTCGTCACCGGCTCGACCAGGCAGCAAGCGCTGGAGCGAGCCCGCCGTGCCCTGGCCGAGTTCGAGGTCGACGGCATGCCGACGGTGCTGCCATTCCACCGGGCCGTGGTCCGCGACACGGCGTTCACCAGCGAGCCATTCACCGTGCACACCCGCTGGATCGAGACCGAGTTCGCTACGGAAATCCCGCCCTACCACGGCGCCAGGGAGGCCGCCGAGCCGCAGCCGCGCGAGAGCATCACCGTGGAGGTAGGCGGGAAGCGGCTCGAGGTGACCGTCCCGGCGGCCCTCGTAGCGGGCGGAGGCTCGGCGCCGGTACCCGCGCCCGGCCGGGCCCGGCCGGGCGGCCGGCGCGCTGGGGGCGGTGGCCGCGCGCCTGCTGGGGACGAATTGGTCAGCCCGATGCAGGGCACCATCGTCAAGATCGTCGCCGAGGATGGCGCCCTAGTCTCGGTGGGCGATGCGATCGTGGTGCTGGAGGCCATGAAGATGGAGCAGCCGCTGACTGCGCACAAGGACGGGACGGTGTCCGGGCTGAGCATGCAGGTCGGCCAGACCGTGCCGGCCGGTGCCGTCATCTGCCAGATCCGGTAACGGCGGCTTCGGTGGCTAGGCTGCCCGGCGACCCGGGACCGCTGCGCTGGTTCTGGTTCGCCGCTGGGTTCCGGCTGCCCGAGCCGTACCACGACTGGGTCAGGCATGAGCTGACCGACGCGGGCTGGCGCGGCCGGACCGTGCTGCGGCACTTGGCGCTGATCATTCCAGTCTGCGCGATAGTGGCCGTCGTGCTACTGCTGCTGATCCCGTCGTCGCCGTGGTTCGCGGGCGGCATGGTGGGCCTGATCCTCTGCGGCAGCGTGTTCACGGTGGCCGCCTACGCCGACGACATCAGGGGCTCCCGACTGCGGCAGCACGGCCTCGAAGTGCCCAACGACCCCGACCTCGGCCGCCCGAGCCATTAGGGCCACCCCCGGTGGCGGGGTCAGGGTCGGACATCGGCCCGCCAAGCACCAATTCGCAGGATTGATTGGGATTCCCGATCAATCTGCAGCGGGCGGCGGAGCGGCAGCGGGCGGTCGGAGGCTAGGTGTGACTGGGCTCGGAAGCTGGGTTGCCTGCCACCATCGCGGCCTGCTCGGTCCGGCGGCGACGCAGCAGTGCGGCGATAGCGTCATGCCAGGAGTGCAGGTAGGCGGGATATCCGTCGGCGAACTCACTCAGCTCGTCGTCGGCCGCGCTGGCGAGCGCGGTCAGCTGGTAAGTGACCTCGACGTCGCTGGCCGCGCCTCGGGAAGAGATAGCCACAGTCACTGTGCCAGCCAGGTGACCGGGCGTCACCCGGGCGTAGGCAATCCTCAAGCCCGTTTCGCACTCAGTGACAAGCCATATCGTCGGCCGGCCGTGACCGTGGGTCTCGAATACGACGCCTGGCTTCGTGTCGTCATCGACCGAGGTCGGGAAGTGTGGGTGCCACCCATGCGACCAATCTTGCTCGCCTCGCGGAGTGAACAGCTGAAAGGCCTCGCCAGGGCGGAGGTCGACCGACAGGTGACCGGTCATCCTGCGGGCCGTGCTCATTGTCCCTCCGTCAGCTTGTGGGCGTCGGCAGCGGTTAGGGTCAGCCCGTAGACGTTTTTGAGCTGCTCGATCTTGCTCAGAGTGGGAGGGCCGAACGGCGCCGTCCCCTCGAACGCGTGCAAGACGATGCCCTCGACAAGGTCGCCGAGGGAGAGGTCGAGATACTCGGCCAGGCCCTTGAGGACCTTCAGTGTGTTCCGCTCGATCCGCAGCCCGGTCTGGACTCGCTCTACCGTTACCATATTACCACGGTAACATGCACTCGCCGCAGCCGCGCCTACCAGAAGCCAGCCGCCGTCAGATGAGGTCGGCGCTGATGCCTTCGGTGGGCTGCATGAGCTTGCGGGCAGCTTCGGTGATGCTGCCCGACAGCGACGGATAGACCGCGAACGTCTGCGTCATCTGATCCACGGTGAGTTGCCGCTCCACCGCCAGCGACACGGCCAGAATCAGCTCGCTCGCTCGTGGGGCGACGATCACGCCGCCAAGGACAGTGCCCGTGCTGCGCCGGGCAATGAGCTTGACGAAGCCGTCGCGGAACCCCTGCATCTTGGCCCGGGCGTTGGTGGCCAGCGGCAGCTTGACGACCACGGCATCCGCGACCTTGCCGGCCGCGACCGCCGTCTCTGGGACGCCCACAGTGGCAATCTCCGGCTCGGTGAAGATCGTCGCCGCGACATGGCTGAGGCGCAGTGGCTTAACCGCCTCCCCGAGGGCGTGCCACATGGCGATCCGGCCCTGCATGGCCGCCACGGACGCCAGCATGAGCACGCCCGTGCAGTCGCCCGCCGCGTAGACGCCCGGCGCCGAGGTGCGTGACACCTTGTCCACCGGAACGAAGCCGCGCCCATCCACTTCGATCCCTGCCCTGGCCAGGTCCAGGTCGGCGGTGTTCGGCACCATGCCGACGGTCAGCAGGCAGTGCGTGCCCCGCACGGTGCGGCCATCGCTGAGCATGACGGCGACGCCTTCGGGCATCCTGGTCACGCGTTCGGCCCTGGACTTCGACAAAACGGTCATCCCGCGGCGGCGAAATACGTCCTCGACCACGACCGCCGCATCAGCATCCTCGTGCGGCAGCACCCTGTCACGCGAGGACACCAGCGTGACCTGCGAGCCCAGCGCCTGGTAGGCACTGGCGAACTCGGCGCCGGTGACGCCGGAGCCGACGACAATGAGCTCGGCCGGAAGCTCGGGCAGATCGTAGAGCTGCCGCCAGGTCAGGATGCGCTCGCCGTCAGGCTTGGCGCCCGGCAAGATTCGCGGCCGCGCGCCAGTAGCGATCAGCACGGCATCCGCCGTGATCTCAGTGTCGCCGGCCAGGACTGTCCGCGGGCTGGTGAGCCTGCCTGTCCCGGCGACAACCTTGACGCCCTCGGCCGACAGCCTGGCGGCCACATCCGCGGACTGGGCCCTGGCCAGCGCCTGGACCCGGGCATAAACGCGGGGAGCATCGAGTATCGCGGCGCCCGTCCCCTCAGCACCGATCCGGATGCCAAGGCCCGCTGAGCCGTCAAGCGCAGCCATCATCCCGGAGGTGGCAATAAGGGTCTTAGACGGCACGCAGTCGGTGAGCACGCACGCTCCGCCGAGGCCGTCCCGCTCCACCACGGTGACCTCAGCACCGAGCTGGGCGGCGACCAGAGCAGCCTCATAGCCGCCCGGCCCGCCGCCGATGATCGCGATCCTCGTGCGCGGCTGGCTCACGTTGTCTCATTCTGTCCTACCCGGCGGGCTCCCAGTGCGCCGGTGCCGGCCTAATTCGGCTGGCAGGCGGGCTACGCATGAGGGGAAAGCCGCGCTGCGGGCAGGTTGCCCGCTCCGCGCCGGGCCCAAGTCGTACTCTTATCGATCGTGGCGACATACGCGGCCTACGGCAGCAACATGGACCCCGCCCAGATGGCGGCCCGCTGCCCTCACTCGCCGCAGCAGGGCACCGGCTGGCTGGAAGGCTGGCGGCTGACCTTCGGCGGGCAGGACCTGGGCTGGGAAGGCGCGCTAGCCACAGTCGTGGAAGAGCAGGGACAGCGGGTTTTTGTCGCGCTGTACGAGATGACGCCTGCGGACGAGATCACGCTGGATAGCTGGGACGGCGCCACCCTCGGCTACTACCGCAAGTTCAAGGTGCGCGTCAGCACCCTCGACGGCGACGTGCTCGCCTGGCTGTATGTGCTGAACGACTACGAGGGCGGGCTGCCGTCAGCCCGCTACCTGGGCATTGTGGCCGATGCCGCCGAGGCCGCCGGAGCGCCGGCCGACTACGTGGCCTGGCTGCGCACCAGGCCGTGCACGTCAATCGGCTAGCCTGCCGCCCTGGCTCAGCCTGCCGGTTGAGCGGATCGACGCGGCCTGTCAGCGGGCCAGTAGGAGCACTAGCAGCACCAGGGTCGGCAGCACGAAGCCGGCCGTCGGAAGCCAGGCCCACCGACTCTGCACCCAGACGGCCTCGATTGCCTGCTCATTGGTGCCCTGCTCATTGGTGCCCTGCTCGTGTTCCGCGACTTCCTTGCGGGCTGCGGTGGCCCGGCGGCCGATTTCCTGCGCCATCAGCTTGACCGTCTCCTGCCGCGGCGGGTCGGGGGCCGAGGCCGGGGCGCGGCGACTGAACTGCTGGTCGGGCCGGAGAATCGACCGCTGGAACTGGGCGCGCATCGCCGAGCGGCGGCCGGTGTAGAGGGCCCAGCAGTAGATGGTCTTGTCCTTCAGAGGGGCCGGCCTGGCACAGCTGAGTTCCACCGAGTCGCCCAGGAAGACGCCTTTCACCACAGCCCAGGGCACCCGGTGGTCCCAGATAGGGTTACGGACCAGCACGTTCTCGTCGTCCGTCACGACTACGGGCCGCAGCGTGCAGGCATAGGCCACGCCGGTCACGGCCAGTAGCCCGGCGAGCAGCTCAAGGCCGAAATAGTCGTGATGCGGGATGATCACATCGCCTAGATTGAAGATCACAAAGGCGACCCAGATCCACCAGATGACCAGCGGCGCTATGCGGCGGAAGATGGTCCTGCCGTCTTTCGTCGACTTCCACGGGCGCGCCAGGCTATTCATGCCTCCGCCTGGCGTGGAACCAGGCGGCCCGGGCCACGGTACGGATCCTGCCGCGGCTGCCGGACCTGGCCAGGGCTCCGATCCGGGAACGGGCGTGGACGACGGTTGCACCGGCCTGGACGACTGCCGCGGCTTAGACGGCTGCGCCACCCTAGACGGCTGCACCGCCCTGGACGACTGCCCTGGCTTAGACGACTGCCCCAGCCTGGACGACTGCCCTGGCCTGGACGGACGGGTCGGCGTGGGTTGCTGCGCCGAGCTGGACGACTGCGCTGGCCCGGGCTCCTGCCCAGGCCGCGGTGGCTGCCTGGAGACAGCAGGCCGCTCTGGGCCCGAAGGCTCCGGCGCTGAGCCGGCCGGCGGAGTGCTCGCAGGCGGCTGCTCAGGGTCAGTCACGGGAGCCTCCTCGTGGTGCGCCGACACGCTGTGCCACCCCAGTAGTCCCGACTATCTAGGAGACCGCCGGCCGCAGACATCGGCCAGCGCCGACGGCGACCCGGGTCGTCTCACTGTATGCGCACCTGCCCGGCGTCGGCGATTTCGGCAACATCCGGGCCACTAGTCACCTCAGGCGAGCATCGACCATGTCATGCGCGATTGCGCGGCTTACGTCCTTTACCAGCGAGACCAGCCGCTGGGCTCGCGACAGCAGGCGCCCGCATAGGCGCAGGTGACGCCAGACGCGGGTGACGCCAGGCTCGGGCGAGACCTGGCTTAGGCGATTGCCGCGTCCGCGACCGTGTCCCGGCCCGGCGTTGCTTCCGCGTCGGGCATGGCCTCCGGGGCGGCTGCGTCGCCGCACATGGCGGTGAGGGCGGTGGCCGCCATCAACCGCACTCCGTAACCGATGGCGCGCTCGTCCACGTCGAATACGGCCTGGTGGATGTCGAAATCCGAGGCCGAGCCCGGCGTCCGGGTGCCCAGCCGGGCCAGCGCGCCAGGGATCGAGTCCAGGTACCAGGCGAAATCCTCGCCGCCGAGGCTCTGCGGCGCCTCCGTGATCGACTCCGGGCCGAGCACTCGCTCCGCCGCGGCCTCGAACATCGCAGTGCTGATCGCCTCATTCACCGTCGGCGGCACGTTCCGCTGGTAGGTGATCTCCGGAACGACTCCGTACGCGCTCGCCACCGACTCCAGTAGCGCCTTCACCAGATCGGGCGCCTCGTGCCAGGCGACGTCGTCCAGGCACCGGATGGTGCCCTCGACAATGCCGTCGTCCGG
This sequence comes from Streptosporangiaceae bacterium, assembly GCA_036495585.1. Taxonomy (GTDB): domain Bacteria; phylum Actinomycetota; class Actinomycetes; order Streptosporangiales; family Streptosporangiaceae; genus JAJYUU01. Next base: position 7,814 of record DASXMP010000121.1, on the reverse strand, counting down.
AATGGCGTTCGCTGCCGATCCCGCGCTCACCCTGCCCCACACCAGGCTGAGGCTGGACCGCGGATCGACCCGCCGGGAGAGCGCGGCCGGGAGTTCGGTAATGATCTTGCCGAGCGCGAAAACAAGGTCGGCGGTCAGGTGTGGCCTCGCGGTGTGGCCGCCCGGTCCGGTGACCTTGACGGTCAGCTTGTCGCATGCGGCGGTGATAGGCCCGATCCGGGTCCCGATACGGCCGACGTCCAGTCGCGGGTCACAATGCAGGGCGAATATCCGGTCCACCGCAGCGATGCCGCCCGCCGCGAGCACGTCCACGGCCCCGCCCGGCACTTCCTCGGCCGGCTGGAAGATCAGCCGGACCTTGCCGGGTAGCGCCCCGGCGGCATCCGCCCTCGCCAGGAAAAGGCCGGTGCCCAGCAGGATCGCGGTGTGCACGTCGTGACCGCAGGCATGGCAGGCGCCGATGTTGAGCGATCGGTACGGCACGTCCTTCTCGTCGCAGATCGGGAGGGCGTCGATATCGGCGCGCAGCGCCACGACGGGCTCGTCCGCGCCGCCCGTGCCAATGTCGACGATCAGCCCGGTGCCCTTCGGCAGGATCGAGGGCCGCAAGCCCGCTGCCTCCAGCCGCAAGGCAATCCGCCGGGTGGTGCGGTACTCGTGGTAGCCCGTCTCCGGGTGCGCGTGCAAGTCACGGCGGAAGTCAATGAGGTCGGCTTCATTGCGGGCCAGGAACGCGTCTAGCTCCCCGTCAAGATCATGCTCGGCCATGTGCTGCCTCCCCGGTGGCAACAAGCCTCTCGTTATCCGCACGCCGGGCGAATCTCCAGCGCCGGTGCCCCGCTGCGCTCGGCGGATACTTCATCTGGGCCTCGACCTCACTCCAGTCCGCTAGCAAGCTTCGCCGGGCCGGAGCGCAGCGCTGGCCGCGCAAGCTCCCGCCCAGACCTGGTGACGTGCCCGCTCCAGAACTGCCCAGGCAATATCTATGCCCGGAAATCGATCGCAGCTCGACTGTGGATACACGCGCGCCTAGATACCAGCACTTACGTTGCCGAAACCTCTGCGCACGCGACGGCGAATCCTCAGCGCGCTGCTTACAAGCAAACTTCAATCGCCTGACAAGCGATGGGGAAGGCGCCGTCACCGGTCGCCGCACCACGCCTTGTCATTTGTTTAACGAGTTTTCGCTGTTCCTGGCCAGCATCGTACCGCTCCGGTCGGTGGCGCCGCTGAACTTGCACGATTGTCGCGTTTGCGTGCACGATCAGCTCTGCCTTCGTGACCGGTTTTGCCACCGTGACCGGTTTTGCCATCGTGACCGGTTTGCGTGCGTGACAGCTTCCTGCGCGACCCGCCTCAGTCCGCTCTGGGCGGGACCGCGACAAGGTCAGTAGACCTCCGGCGGCCGGTATACGCCCCACACATCCCGCAGCGCGTCACAGACCTCGCCGATCGTGGCCATCGACCGCAGCGCCTCACGCAGCGGATACAGCAGGTTGCCGCCAGCGCCGGCCGCTACCGCACCCGAGCCAGCGCCCGCGTCGGCCGGACCCACGCCGGGCGCACCCGAGCCAGCCGAGCCCGGTGCGGCCAGGCCGGACGCCGACCCCGCCCGCTCGGCCTCAGCGAGGCTGGCGCCGGCCGCCGCGGCGGCCCGCTTGATCTCGTCCAGCCGGCGCCTGACCTCCCCGGCGTGTCGCTCCTGCCGCAGTCTGGCCAGCCTGGCCGCCTGCTCCTGCTCAATTGCGGGGTTGACCCGCAGCGGCTCGTACGGTTCCTCCGATTTGCTGACGAACTTGTTCACCCCAACAACGACGCGCTCGCCGGAATCGACCTGCCGGGCGATCTGATAGGCCGACCGCTCGATTTCGGCCTTCTGAAAACCCTGATCGATCGCGGCCACGGCGCCGCCGAGATCATCCACCCGGGCCATCAGCTCTCGCGCGCCTGCCTCGACCTCGTCAGTCATCGACTCGATCGCGTACGACCCCGCGAGGGGATCCGCCGTCGACGTCAGGTCGGTCTCGTATGCCAGCACCTGCTGAGTCCGCAGGGCCAGCGTCGCCGCCTTCTGACTCGGCAGCGCAATCGCCTCGTCATAGGAGTTGGTGTGCAGCGATTGCGTACCGCCAAGCACGGCCGCTAGGGCCTGCAGTGTCACCCTGGCCAGGTTGACCTCCGGCTGCTGCGCGGTGAGCTGGACGCCAGCCGTCTGCGTGTGGAACCTCAGCATCTGCGATCGCGGGTCCTGCGCACCGAACTCCTCGCGCATGATGTGCGCCCACAGCCGGCGCGCGGCCCGGAATTTGGCGACCTCCTCCAGCAGCGTCGTCCTCGCTACGAAGAAGAACGACAGCCGCGGCGCGAACTCGTCCACTGCCATTCCGGCCGCGAGCGCCGCGCGCACATATTCGCGGGCATTCGCCAGTGTGAACGCTATCTCCTGCACCGGGGTAGCACCGGCCTCGGCCATGTGATAGCCGGAGATCGAGATCGTGTTCCACCTGGGGATCTCCGCCCGGCAGTAGGCGAAGGTGTCGGCGACCAGCCGGAGCGAGGGCTGCGGCGGATAAATGTAGGTGCCGCGGGCGATGTACTCCTTGAGGATGTCGTTCTGGATCGTGCCCGTGAGCGCGGCCGGATCGACACCCTGCTCCTCGGCGACGAGCTGGTACAGCAGCAGCAGCAGCGCCGCTGGCGCGTTGATCGTCATCGACGTGGACACCTGGTCCAGCCGGATGCCGTCGAACAGCAGGCGCATATCCGCCAGCGAGTCAATGGCGACGCCGACCTTGCCGACCTCGCCCCGCGCCTGCGGGGCGTCGGAGTCGTACCCCATCTGCGTCGGCAGGTCGAACGCCACCGACAGCCCGGTGGTGCCCGCCTCGATCAGCTGGTGGTAGCGCCGGTTGGACTCGGCCGCTGTAGAGAACCCGGCGTACTGACGCATGGTCCACGGCCGCGTCGCGTACATCGTCGGGTAGACGCCCCGGGTGAACGGGAAAGATCCCGGCTCGCCCAGATCGGTTACCGGGTCCAGATTCTGCACGTCCTTGGGGCCGTACACGCCCTCGATCGGGATCCCCGATTCCGACATCCGCGCCATCCTCCAAGCCTACGGCTAGGCGTTTCGCATGGCCTGTGTGAACTGCGCCACGCCTGGCAAAACAAGATCATTGAGGGAACGGGCCTACTGCCTCTCGCGGTGCCCGGCAACGCCGCTCCGGCCCGAGTCCGCGAGGAGCCAAAGCTTTCGCAAAATGTCCCCGTCATACGTCGCTTTGCGGCCGGAATCGAGCAAGTTAGGTTCGTGAGCGGCCTCGCTCACCGGGGGCGGTGACTGCACGTGACACGCGGAGGCCAGGCGGCACATATGCTGCGTTTCCGCCTGCGCCCCGAGCGGCATTGGCTACCGTATTGCCCAGGCGGCCCGTATTGTCCTGACCAGTCCCTAACCGCCCGGCGCGGAGATAATAGAGGTAGGGAATGAGGCGGCGTGCTCGGCCGGCCGTCCTGGCGGCCGCCGTTGCGTCTCTCTGCGCGCTCGCAGGGCCGCTGGTGATGGCCGTGTCGGCCGCCCAAGCTAAACCCTCGCCGTCGGCGAGCGCGCGCACGACGCCGACCGCCAGCCCGACACCGAGCGAGTCGACCGGGGCGGCTTCATCGGGTTCAGCCGCCTTCTCAGACTCGTCCGGCGAGCCCGCCCTGGGCAGTTCTGCGGCCCTTAATGTCGGCGGCCGGCTGATGGCGAGCACCGGCACCGTAGTGAATTATCCGAGCGCGAATTCGCTGCAGCTGCCCAAGATTCCCGCGTCGGCTTGGGTGATCGCCAACGCCAATACCGGCCAGGTGCTGGCCGCCAGGGATCCGCATGGCGAATTCGGCCCGGCCAGCACCCTCAAAGTGCTCACCGCGATCACCCTGATCCCGCTGCTCAACCCCAACTCCATGATCCCCACCAGCACGTTCGCGGCGTCGCAGGAACCCGCTTCGGCCGGCTTGATCGCGGGTCGTTCCTATAAGGTCTCCAGCTTGTTCCAGGCGCTCCTGCTGATCTCTGCCAACGATGCCGCCGTGTCACTGACGGAAGCGACCGGGTCGTTCGCTAAGGGGATGGCCCTGATCAACGCCGAGGCCAGGCGCCTGCAGGCCTACGACGTGGTGGCAAAGCTGCCGAACGGGCTGCCCGCGGCCGGCCAGGTGACGTCCGCCTATGACGAAGCGCTCATCGCGAGGCAGGCGCTCAAGATGTCGTCGTTCATGATCTACGACTCGACGCTCAGCGCCAGGTTCGAGGTCAAGCCCAAGAAGTGGGAGACGCTGGTCAACCAGAACGACCTGCTCACCAAGTACCCGGGCGCCCTCGGCGGCAAGATCGGCTGGACGATCTCTTCCGGGGCGACCTATGTCGGGATGGCGCGCCGGAACGGTGTGACGCTGATCGTGTCCGTACTGCACTGCCAGTCGCTGCAAGAGATCACAGCCGGTGAGAAGCTGCTGAACTGGGGCTTCGCCATGAATAGCAAGGTGAAGCCGGTGGGCGAGCTGGTCGCCCCGGTATCGGCGGCCACACACGCTAAGGGTGCCAAGAAGCGGTCGGACACGCTCGCGAGCTCACGCCCGCCGAATGGCACGGTCGCAACGAAGGTTGCCCTCGCGAGCGGCGGCGCCGTCGTGCTAGCCGGGCTGAGCCTCGGTGGTGTAGCGACTCGACGCCGTCGCAAGCGCCGCCGCCTGCGCCACCTCTGGTAAGCGCATCAGGGTCGGCGCGCGGTTGGACGCGGCCGGAATCGCGCGTAGACGTGCGAGTGCCGATCTACCCGGAGGGGGGAGCGGGTAGATCGGCACTCATCATTTCGCTCGGGCTACCGGCCCGAGACGACCTTTGTCAGCGCGGCGCGCAACGGCCCAGTGGAGGTCGACTGGGCAGTTTCCGGCTCATCTTCCTTGCTCGGCGCCTGTGCCGGGACAATGTCTCGCGTGGACACGACGGTGAACCGGCCAATAGCCACCGCTGCCAGGAAGACGATCACGATGCCCAGGCCCGTGAACATGCCGATCTGCTCCAGCACCGAATGCAGCGTGTCGCCGACCGGACTGCCAAGGCCGGACGAGTTCGTCCACAGCGGCGCGACTATCCGGCCGACCGCGAACCACGCGCCGCCGACCGCGGCCAGCCAGGCGCCGAGGACGCCCAGCAGCCGGTGCCGGCTAACGAGCGCAACGGCACCGCCGAGCAGGGCCGCAGCCCCAGGCAGAATTTCCAGCCACAGCCGGTCCATCGTGTAGTCGAAGGCCCGGTTAGGCGTGTACGCGTAGTGGAAGTACGGCCCGACGAACGGGGCAAGCGCGCCCCACGCGCCAAGCAGCACCAGCAGCAGCCCGCTCAGCGCGCCCCGGCTCCGCCGGACGCGAAGCGTCACAGCCATCTTGATCACTCCTTGCACAGGCATGGGGGGACTAGTGCCTGCTGCCGCAGCCAAGTACCCAGCAAGCCCTTAATTACACATCATCTTGGCGTTGAAATGAGGCCCTTAGCGGCCATTCTGTGGCGTTTGCCCATGCCGTTTCCGCCAGTCTTCGGCCGCCGAAGGACTCCTAAGCCTGCGTCAGCCTGCGGCGAGGAAGCCGATCCGCTCGCGGACGCGCGTCATCGTGGGGCCTGCCAGCCGCCGAGCTCTGGCGGCGCCATCTGCCAGCAGGCGGTCCAGTTCGGTCTCGTTGGCAAGCAGCTTCTCGGTGCGCTCCCGGATCGGCGCGAACGCCTCCACGACGACCTCGGCCAGTTCCTTCTTGAAGGCGCCGTACCCAGCCCCGGCGTAGCGCTGCTCCAGGCTGGCGACCGGTTCGCCGACCAGCGCGGAGTAGATGCGCAGCAGATTGGTGACGCCAGGCTTGGCTTCCTCGTCCACCCGCACCTCGCCGTCGGTGTCGGTGACCGCACGCATGATCTTGCGGCGGATCGAATCAGGCTCCTCGAGGACGTCGATGATGCCCTGGGGCGCGGAGGACGACTTGCTCATCTTGATCGTGGGGTCCTGCAGGTCGGTAATCTTCGCTACCTCGGCCAGGATGTACGGGCCCGGGACCACGAACGTATGGCCGAACCGGTGGTTGAAGCGCTGCGCCAGGTCCCTGGTTAGCTCCAGGTGCTGGCGCTGGTCCTCGCCCACTGGGACCTGGTCGGCGTCGTACAGCAGAATGTCGGCGGCCTGCAGGATCGGGTAAGTGAACAGGCCGACGCTGGCCGAGTCGCTGCCCCCCTTGGTGGACTTGTCCTTGAACTGCGTCATCCGGCTGGCCTCGCCAAAGCCAGTGATGCACGACAGCACCCAGGCCAGCTCAGCGTGCTCGGGCAGGTGGCTCTGTACGAAGACAATGGAACGGTCCGCGTCAATCCCGGCCGCGAACAACTGCGCGGCCGCGACCCGGGTGCGTCGACGCAGCTCAGCGGGCTTCTGCGGCAGTGTGATCGCGTGCAGGTCCACGACGCAGTAGACCGTGTCGTGCGTCTCCTGCAGCGTCACCCACTGGCGGAGGGCGCCAAGATAATTGCCGATATGGAAGGAATCCGCAGTCGGCTGGATACCGGAGAAGACGCGGGGTCTGGACATGGCACCGAAGTCTAGTTGCGAGCGGTCCCTGGCTGGGCAAGACGCCGGTCGGGGTCGCGCTCCGGGTCATTCTCAGCAGGCCGCAACTGGGGCAGACACGCAGCGCCAAGGCAATCCGAGACTCCGGCACGGGGCGGCTGCGGAGAAGGGCGCGCTTGGCTGCTGCGGTCGCGGTGAATGTGGCGGTGCTAGGGGTAGGTGAGGCGGGCCGCGAGTTCGGCGTTGTCCTGGGCGAACTCGCGCCAGTCTGGCGGAGTGGCGGCCAGCAAGAGCTCGGCCTCCGACCTGGTTCTGTGGAACTGGCGCCAGCCGAGGAGCATGCCGCCGCGCACGTCGAACCGGACCAGGATCCCATCGGCCCAGCCGGCGATGTCCGCGTCGGCCGGATTGAGTGCGGCGGCGCGCTGCGGGCTGGTGATCCAGTCCAGTGCGGCCAGTTCGGCCTGGATCCGCCCGGCGAGCTCGAACGACTCCGCGGCTGCCGCCGCATCACGGCGCGCAGACAGCTGCCTGCGCGCCCCGGCGACTCCGGCCGTGTCGCGCTCCAGCACGGCCTGGAGCGCACGCAGTAGTTCGCGGCGGTCGGTCCCGTCGATGCCGCGCTGCCTGGCCAAGTCCGCCATCACCGCGGACCGGTGCTCGGCGGCGTAGGCCAGGGGTAGCACGCGGTGCAGCCCGGCCGCGGCCTGGCGGACCCGGGTGCCGCCCAGGTAGGGGCCGAAGTAATGGACGCCAGCGGCGCCGGCTGCTCGCGGTGTCGCCGCGGAGAGGTGGACGACCGTAAGGCCGGCCGAACGGGCCGATCCATCGAGCCGGATGCAGACCGCGACCTCCTGGCCGCCGGGCGTCCGGTTCCATGGTGGCAGGTGCCGCTCCAGCAGGTTGCGCTCGAGCCAGGCCGCCTCGTGGTCAGACGCGCACTCCACCGCCTCGACCCGCGCGATGCGTCCGACCATGGCGGCCAAGTGCGGGCGATCGCCAAGGTCACCCCAGTACGACCGGACTCGAGCTCGCAGGCTCGCGGCCCGGCCCACGTACAGGGTCCGGCCGCCCGCGTCCCGGAACCGGTAGACACCCGGCCTGGGCGGCAGCTTGCCTAGCGCGGCCCTTGGTGGCTCACCCACCCGATCATCCTGCGCTGCGATGCTCAGGAGCGCGACCGGATCGCGCCGCATAACTCCTGGCGCCGGGCCTACCGGG
>DASXMP010000120.1:0-4967 GCA_036495585.1 Streptosporangiaceae bacterium | reverse complement strand
CGCTGGGCGCTCACGCATCGCGACGCGGCCACTCGCTATGGGTGGTTCACGCCAGGTGGCGGTGTCGAGGACGGCGAAGATCTTGATCACGCGGCGGCACGTGAGCTGCTGGAAGAGACTGGACTCGCGGTCGCCCCGAGTGAGCTGCACCCGGTCGCCTACACCAGCGGCTACGCCGACCTCGGCTGGAAGGCGGGCATGTTCCGCGATGACTTCTTCCTGTGTTCCGTGCCGAGCCACGAGGTCAACACCGCCGGATTCCTGGACTACGAACGCCGCGACTATGCCGGGCATCGCTGGTGGAGCCACGCCGAGCTTGCCGCCACGAGCGAGACCGTGTACCCGACGGGCCTCGCCGGTCTCATGGCCGAATTGCTTGCCGGAAGATTGCCCGAGGTACCGGTCGTCCTTCCCTGGCATCACTAGTCAGCAGGAGCGGCGAATTCGACGTCCTTGGTCTCCACCGTGCCGGCCGTGCGCCCCGGCGCGGTCTGCTCAGCCCAGTAGAGATTCGTGTGCGCGATGACCAGTTCCGGCGGCGGCGCGCCCCACTCCGACTGGTCCTCAGTCGTGTGTGCGTCACTGATCAGCGTCGCGTCATAGCCCCGGACAAACGCGCCGTGCAGCGTCGACCGGATGCAGGCGTCGGTCTGCGCGCCCGCAATGAACAGGCGCCCCACCGACAGACGTGACAGCACCTCCTCGAGCCTGGTCGCCTCGAACGAGTCGAAGTAGCTCTTTTCCACCAACGGCTCGGCTGGGTCCGGGGCCAGCTCAGGAACGATCTGCCACTCGTCGCTCCCCCGCTCCAGGTTGTCGTCGTAGTGCTGCACCCAGACGACCGGAACCCGCTCCTCGCGTGCCCGCCTTACCAGGCTGGCGACATTCTTGACGACCTCATCTCGCTTGACTGCGCCGGCGACGACGCCATTCTGCACGTCGATGACGAGCAAAGCGGTCCGCGGCCTGTCTTGGAGAGTTGTCATAACGATCCCTTACCTGAGCCGTGCTGTTGTCCCGGTCAACGCTAACCCGTACCACCGACAGCCCGCCGGGAGGCGACTCATGCCGCCAGGCGCAGGTCCAGCCCCAGCCAGTCGGCTAGATCCCTGATCTCCTGCTGCACAGCGGCGGTCATCGCCCGGGTGAACGGCACATCTTGGTGGACGGCATTCACCCGGAGCACTCCGTACGTCCGGTCGGCGGCCGCGTCGAGCTTGCCGACCAGCCGGTCGCCATGCAGGATCGGCAGTGCCCAGTAGCCCCATCGGCGCTTGGCGGCAGGCTTATACATCTCCAGGTGGTAGTCGAAGTCGAACAGCTCAGTCATCCGCCTGCGCTCGTGCACCAGCCGGTCAAGCGGCGACAGCAGTACCGCCCGCCCCGAGAAGGGCTGTCCGAGCCGCGCAAGCTGGGCCGGATCGACCCGCCACTTACCCTTGACGCCCTCGACCAGGACCGGCTCGCCGGCCTCGCCGACGCCGGTTGGCTCGACCCCGGCCCAGGGCCCGCGGCTGCGAGCGATGCCCAGGGCGCGCATCCGCCGCTCGTTCCGGATTCGCAGCGCCTGCTCCGCTGGGACCGGCGGGTCATCGGGATAGATGCGCTCGGCCAGATCCCACAGCCGGTCTCGCCCTCGCCAGCCGGCCATCGCGACCTCCCCGCGAAGCACCATGAAGTCCAGCAGCACCGAGACGTTGCGGTGGTTCGTCCACCCCGTCGACTTCCAGGGCACTGCGCAGCTGTCCGGCAGATCACGCGCCACCATCGACCCGTCGGAGCCCAGGCGATCCAGGATGTCGAGGCGGCACTTGTCGTTGGCCACGACCCACTGGACCGTGTCCTCCCGCCAGGCGGGCCATGGCCTGGCACCCGGCCACTCGGCCATCTCAGCGGTATAGAGGGCTAGGTCTTCACTCGGCCGGATCATGCCGCGCAGCTCGATCAGCGTCCGGTCCCGGAGGGCGGCCGCGAGGTCAGCAGGCGAGTACGACGAGCCGAGACGGCTCAACGCCACCAGGTCGGCGCTCCGTTCCACGGCCGCGGTCATGTCGGCCTGCATCGCCGTCAGATGCCGCGCTAGGTCGAGCAGCTCGACAGGCCGCTCGCTCGCCAGCAGCTGAGCGCGCACCGCGATGCGCCGTGCATCGGCGCGGGACAACTCGCGGACACTCACGGCTTCAGGCTAGGCCACCGGCCCGCCAACCGAGCACGCAGGAAACTGAGCCAGCTCGGTTCATGGGAGCCGATCTGGTGTCGCCAGGACCACACTAGATCGGCTCCCATGAGCGCCCTCGGATCGTCCGTCGCGCCCCTGACCGGGCTGGCAGCCAGTCCGCGCTCTCGCTACTGGCGCGCGAGCTCGGGCACCTGCCGGTAATACGGCCAGGACCTCGGGATGAACAGCAGCACGATCGTGACCAGTCCGATTGCCCACGCCACGATCGCGACGCTCATCTCAACCGGCGCATATGCCAGGGCGTGACCGCTCAGATCGCGGACCAGCCCCATCGTGTACAGCAAGAACACCGCCAGCGACACGAACCTGGCCGGATCCCGGCGGCGGCCGTTCGCCCACGCGAGCCACAGCCACATTGCTACGGCGAGGCCCAGCAAGATCCCCTCGCCAACGAGGGTAAAGGTCAGCGAGTGCGTCGGCGTCCCGCCACGCGCCGCGGCCATCCTGATGCTCGCGCTGGTTGCCAGGAGGGTGACCAGCGTCGTGAACTGCACCACGGCGCCAGCGCACATCAGCCGGACCGCGACAAAGACGGTCCATGGCAGCCGGCCAGGACCAGGCCGCAGCCGCATTCGCAGCGCACCCCGGATCAGCGCGGCGGACTCGGCGACGCCGATCCGGGTCTGGCCTTCCTCGGCGCTGGCCAGCAGGACACCGAGGATCTCCTCGCCGTTCTCATGCCGGAAGGACTTCGGATACCACGCCAGGACCAGCCGGTAGCTACGCTCCAGCCGTTCCCGCCGCTCGCTTTGCACCGCGCCGCTCATGTCGCCAGTCCTCTCGCGAGCCGAAGTCGCGACAACGCGACAGTGGCGTTCGCCTGAAGTCGGGCCGCCTCCGCGGCCAGGACGTGCCCGCCCTCCGGGGTCAGCTGGTAGTACCGCCGCAGCCGCCCTTCGACGATCTCTTCCCGGTCCACATCGATCAGTTCATCCGCACGCAGCCGGTCAAGCGCCGTGTACAGGGTGCCGGCGCGCAGCCGCACCCTGCCGTCTGAGATTCGCGCGACGTCGCTGATGATGCCGTAGCCGTGCTGGCTGCCGTCGGCCAGCGCGGTCAGAATCAGGAAGGTCGCTTCCTGCATCGCACGTATAGCCATACCAGCGTTATATACCGCTGAACTGACTATGGCAAGGCTCTGCGGCCTCGTGGTCGTGAGATCCAGGCGGCGATAGCCGCGACCTCACCCTCAACGAAGTTATCTTGCTCACCGCAGCGGTCGCCGCCTGCACTTCCCGCGGCCTCTGGCGCCGGCGTCTGGCGGGACGAGCAGCCTCCGCGGCGCCGCAGCCCGAGCAGTACCCAACCAGCACATGCGGCGCGATGATGGGCAAGACGCTCGCCGCCCGCCGTGCGCGTGAGCGGACCCGGCGAAGGAGCCGCGCATGGCCAAGCTGAACCTGCCCTCCGTCCCGCTCACCGTGACCTGCGACGCGGCGATCCCGATGCGCGATGGCACGGTGCTGCGCGCGGTGATCTACCGGCGGGCGGAACGTGGCTCGTTCCCCGTCCTGCTGGTGAGGTCACCGTATGGCGAGCAGATGCTGCGTGGTGCACCGGTGCTCCCGGCGATCGATGCAGGGTTCGCGGTCGTACTGCAGCATTGCCGGGGCACCGGGACGTCGGACGGGGACTTCACCCCGTTCGAGGCGGAAGCCGACGACGGCATCGACACCATCGAGTGGTGTGCGCGGCAGGAGTGGAGCGACGGCCGAATCGCCATGTGGGGGATGTCGTACCTCGGCATGGTGCAGTTCGCGGCCGCGGTGCGGGCGCCTGCCGCGCTGCGCAGCCTCGCTCCGATCGTCACCCCGGCCGACTATCACTGGGGCCTGGCCTATCGCCAGGGCGCGTTCCAGCTCGGCCAGCTCCTCGGCTGGTACTCGATGAAATCGGCGCAGACGCTCGGCTACCGGGCCGGCGCGGGCGAGGACGTCGGCGCCGAACTTGCTGCCCTGCGCGATCTGACCGCGGACTTCGCGGCGAGCTACCGGCACCTGCCACTGCGCGACATGCCAGCGGTAAGCGCGATCATCCCCGGCTGGCGCCGCTGGCTCGAGCACGAGCAGCGGGACGCGTACTGGCAGGGGCTGTCCTATGCCGCCGCGCGCCACAAAATCAGCACGCCTGCCGTGAATGTCGGCGGGTGGTTCGATCTGTTCCTCGGCGGCACGCTGAGCAACTACCAGGCGCTGCGCCAGCAAGCGGCGACCGACCGCGCCCGCCGCAACCAGTGGCTGGTCATCGGCCCGTGGACGCATTCCGATCAGAGCGGCACGGCCGGGGAGCTGAGCTTCGGGCCGGCCGCGTCAGCGCAAGCTATCGGCGTGGAAGCACTGCAGGTTGGCTTCCTCCGCAGGTTCCTCGACGACCAGGAAGGGGAACGAGCCGATCCCCGCGTCAAGCTCTTCGTCATGGGTGACAACGTCTGGCGAGACGAAGACGACTGGCCGTTGCCACGGACGCAGTGGACGCGGTGGTACCTGCACGCAGACGGAACCTTGTCAGCAGAGGCGCCCGCCGCCGATACGGCCGGCGCCGCTGGCGACGCGGTCTCGCGCTTCCGGTACGACCCATCGGATCCGGCGCCGACCACGGGCGGACAGGTGCTGCTCCCGCCCGGTCCCGGTAACGAGCTGTCCTGGCTCGGCGGCCTCCGCGACCAGCGCGCGGTCGAGGCGCGACCGGATGTGCTGTCGTTCACCAGCGCGGCCCTCGAGGACGACCT
>DASXMP010000119.1:0-19084 GCA_036495585.1 Streptosporangiaceae bacterium | reverse complement strand
GATGGCGTGGGCAACGTCGTGGCACCGAGTTGACCGTCATGCGATCCTGCGGGATATGAGGAAGACCAACAGCTTCCGTGACTACCTGTACGTGTCCGTGCGCAAGGTCGTTCGCATGAGCCAGACGCTGCGCACGCCGGGCTGGAAGCGTCTGCGCGGCGTCGATGTCAAGGTCGGCCCGGTTGGCGGGGGACTGAACCTCGGAGAGGACCCGTGTGCAGATGACGTGATAGCCATGGTCCCGCGCGTCGAGCAGGCAATCATGAAGCACTTCGGCGTCAATACGCTGGGCGATCCGGACCTGCAAGTAGGCCAGTGGCTCCAGGTGACCGGTGAGCAGATGTCGTATGGAGTCCCGTTCCCCCCTATGAGCACGGTTCTGTTCCTAGACTCCAAAGCGCATCTTGTCCTCGGCGGCGCGGCCGAGTACCTGCTCGACCGGCGTGCTGAAGACGGGAAACCTTCATGGCCTGCTCCGTCCTCAGCCCAACTCGGTCTGCTAGACGCCATGTACCAGTTGACGATGACTGATGATGAGTATCTCCGTCAGCGGCAGCCGGAGAAGGATGATGCATATCTGCAACACCTCTTCGACAAGGTAATTGCAGGCGACTACTACGAGAACACGCGATCAGGCTTCGCAGGGAACCCGGAGCCCCTTACGTCACTTGCCAGGGTGCTGATGATCGGCAGATCCGACGACGTACGAACCGTGGTCGGGACGCCGCTATACGTCGCCTTCCACGTGCCTCGGTAGCGAGATCGCGTCAATTCTCACTTCTTGCCGGACCGGCGCGGCTCAACTTTCTATTTCTGTATCAAAAGCGCTCCGCGTCGGGGTTGATGAGGCCCCGCGCTCGGAAGTCCTCAAGATTGCGGCGCCACCACTCAGCGAGGTGCGGTCTCATGGCTTCCAACTCCATGGCAGGGTTCCTTAGCAGTGCTCCCAGCGCTGCCGATCCCAGCACGATGAGCTTCGCCCCGGTAATTTCCTCACCTGCAGACTCCTGCTTAAAGACACTCCTGAGGATGTCTTCCAGAACGTGCTAGCCCGCCCGCATGACCTGCGGAAATCCCGGCCACGCACCTAGGACAAGCTCATCTAGGTCCTCCGGCGACGGCCTGCGCTTAAGGATCTCGGCAACCCGATAACGCAGCAGATACCACACATAGGTTCCGGCCTGCCCGTCATTGGCCAGCTCGTTTTCCAATCCGCGCGTCTGCGCAGCCGATGCCGCTGACCGAGCCCGAACATGACCGTGATGACGACGGCGAATATCGAGCCGTCGAGCGGCCGCCAGTGGCTAGCCGGTCCGTGCATCAGGCGCCGTCGGCTGGCTGAACGCCGCCAGAACGCGCAAACTGCGCCCCGTTAAGCAAGGGACAGTTGTTACTACGTCGAATCCGCTTCCCCGCTTAGCGATGCTGGCGGGCCGGCAAGCCGACCGTTATGCGCCAAACTTCAGCTGCCGGACGCGGGGCGATAGTGCCGGTCAAGCTCGTTCGCGTAGCGGCGGCCGAGGCTATCGCCGTGCGCGGCGATCCAGCTGGTGATGGCGGTCTGGCCGGTCGCGGGCGCAGCCGAGTCAGCCAGGCCCGCAGACATCGACCGGTACTCGTCGGCGGTCAGCAGCGTGTCGCGGAGCGCCGCGTTCAGCAGGCCGCTGAGTACCGGGATAGCCGCGCCAGGGACGCGCACGATGAGTGCGCGGCTGCCAACCGCGGCCCGGACTTCCTCGACGAGCTGCCGGAACGGCAGCGATTCTGGCCCGACCGCGTCCGTCACGACTGTGTCCTGCCGGGCACCCAGGTCGGCGCAGAGGCTGGCTAGGTCCCCCACATGGATAGGCCGGATCCGGTAGTCACCGCGGCCGCCGATGGCGAACACCGGCAGACGGCGTAGCAGCCACGCGATGTTGTTGATCAGCACGCCGTCGCCGCCGAACAGGATTGCTGGCCGGGCTACCGCATACCCCGGCAGGCCCGATTCGGCCAGCGCCTGCTCAACCAGCGCCTTGCCGCGGAAGTACGAGCTCGGTGCATCAAGGCTCGGATGGGTGATCGAGACGTGCACGATCCGCTGCACGCCAGCCTTGACTGCCGCCGAGAACAGGCGCTGGCTGTTCGCCACTGCGGTGTCATGGCTCACCGAGCCGTGCGCGAAGCGGACCCAGTAGGTGTTGTAGAGCGTGTCCGCTCCCGCGATGGATTGCGCCAAGGCCCGGTCGTCGTCAAAGTCGAGCGGGCGGACTTCGACGGGCGAGTCGGCTGGCGCCCGGTCCGGGTGGCCGGTCAGTGTCCGCACGCGATGCCCGCGCCGTTGCAGCTCGGCAGTTATTGCCGCGCCCGAATAGCTGAAGGCACCGGTGACCACGTCGAGCTGACTCATTTGTTCTCCCTCTGAAACCCTGGCAGCCGCAGGGCACCGAGGGCATCCAGGACGCGGGCGGCCGAGCGAACCTTGTCGATCACGGCGAGCGCGGCGTCCCGGTCGCCGTCCAGGCTGGCCAGCAGCTCGAGCCCGAAGAACCCGGCGACCAGTGCGTGCGCTGCCTCGGCTGGCGGCATCAGCCGCCCGGCGGCCGACCGGCCGAGCGCGCGGCGGACTGCATCCTCGGCCAAGTCGCGCCACGGCAGGATCCGAGCCGCGACCTCCTCGCCGAGTCCCGGCACGGACTGGGCCCCGGTGATCATCTCGATCAGGACGCGTACGTAGCCAGCGTCCAGGTCGGTCAGGAAGATCTCCCGCAGCGATGACGCCAGCGCGGTCGCCGACCTGCCCTGCTCGATGAGCCCGCGGTAGGAGGCCATCCGGCGCACGCTCACCTCGTCCAGCGCCGCCAGCAGCAGCCCGTTGACGGACCCGAAGTGGTAGAAGACCAGCGCCTGGCTGCAGCCCGCGCGTGCGGCGATCTCTCGTGCGCTGGTGCCGGCGAAGCCGACCTCCCGCAGCGCATTGATGGCGGCGTCGACCAGCGCCGCGCGAATCTCGGCCGACTGTGCGGTGCGTACCTCCGACGGCCCTGCGGGCCGCGGTCCTGCCTTCGCCATGGTGCTCGCTCCAGTCAGTCCGGGAGCCTGCCTTTTACTGAGCTATCGCTTTGAGCAACTGCTCAGAACATAACACGGACCGACTTCGATGAGCGACGTTCCCCTCCTGATTGACGGTTTTTACCTGCCGAGCGCCACGACTGAACCCGCCTAGCACCCGTTGGTACTGAGCCGGTAGGCGTAGCTCCGGTCCACATTGAGATCATTTCTGCCGATCGCGACCAAGGGAGTCTGGATACTTCTGGTCACGGCTCTGCCTTCCATCGCGTTCACCGCCTGCTCGATGCCATCGCGGCCTTCCATGCGCGGGTCCTGCGCGATGACGAGCTGAGCCACGCTGCCCTGGAGCATGCCGAGCTGAGCAGGCCCGGCGTCGAAGGTGACCATCTTGATCTTCCCGGCGTCGCCAGTGTGCCGGAGTGCCGCGGCGGCGCCCTGCGCCGTCACGGTATTGACGGCAAAGACCCCGCGGAGGTTCTTGTGCGCCGACACGTCCGTCTCCAGGAACGTCGTGGCCGCGACGGGCGTGGCAGCGATGTCCTCCTGCTCGGGCAGGAGGCTGATGCCCGGGTACCTGGCCGCAATCTCCTGCTCGAAGCCGCGCACCCGGGCGTCCGTGCTCGACCCGATGGCCATGCCGAGCACGGCAACGGTGCCCGTGCCGTGCAGCATCCGGCCCAGGCTGTCGGCTGCCAGCCTGCCCCCGGCGGCGTTGTCCGACGAGATGCGGGACAAGCCGAGCGACTGGTCGGCAGACGAGGTGTCGACGAAGATGATCTTCGTGCCGGCACTCTGCACCCGTTCCAACGCGCCGTTCAGATGAGTGGCGTCGGTCGGCGCGATCAGCAGCGCCTTCGGTCTGGCGGCCACCGCGTCGCGGACCAGCGGCAGCTGCCCGGGCACGGTGAAGCTGGCTGGCCCGCGCACGACCAGGCTCACTCGCAGCTTGCTGGCCTCGTGCTCGGCCCCGCACGCCATCGTCGCGTAGAACGGGTCGGCGGTATTGCCGACGATCAGCTCCACGGTCCGCCCGGAGCCAAGGGCCGCCCCGGCACGCCCGCTGCAGCCAGCCGCGGCGACCGCAAGCGCGACGACGGCGAGCGCGGCCGCGCTGGCGCGCCGCACGACGATTCCCCCCGGCATGATCCCCCTCGGTGTTGCGCGCTTGTGATGCCCCCGGGGCATCGCGCTAACACGCGCTGGATCGCCGGATCTCTGGTGGCGCCTACAAGCCGGCCAGCCACCGCCGCGTGGCGCCGGGCGTGGTCAGCCGGACCACGGCAGGACCGGATGGATCGGCGTCCCACCGGCGCATCCGCGCGCGCTTGCGGTCAAAGGAGCGAAAATGCCAGATGATGATCGAGTCGCGGGAAAAGAGCTGCCGGAAGGACTCGGTGTTGCCGTTGCAGATCAGCCGGTGATCCACGGCCCGCGCCAGGGTCCGGCGAATCAGGCGCGCGAGCGAGAGCCAGCGCGGATAGTCCAGCGCCACGATCAGCTCCACCCGCGCCAGCGGCACGTCCCGCCAGCTCCCATACGCGGTGTCCAGGATCCATCGGTCCTGCGCGCAGATCGCCTCGAACCGCCGCCGCTGCTCTTCCTCGGAGACGGCGTTCCAGCCAGGCTCCCAGGTCAGGTCGTCGACGCTATGCCACGGCAGCCCGGTCCGCTCCGCCAGCGCCGCAGCCAGGGTGCTCTTGCCGGATCCGGTGACGCCGTAGATGAGCACCCTGTCGGCCACCCGGCGATGTTAGGACATCCCGGGCCGCAGCGCCAACGACCGATCCCGCCGGCGCCACCTAGGTGACCCCCGGCGACTGACGAAGCGCTCCCGTGCCCAGCTCCTCCGAGTTGGCCGCGCGGCAGCGGGGTAGCAGCCGTGTCCTGGAGGAGCGCCGGCAGTTGCTAGCAAGCCACTGCCGGAGCGGCGATCAGCAGAGCAGAGTGCATTCCGATCAGTTGGACTCCATCTCACTCAAAATCCCCAGTATGAGGAATTGCTGCCGGCTGACCCAGTCCGGTAGCGGTCGACCATGGCGTTGAACAGTTCCTCGTCGGACAGGGCGGCCTGACGTAGCTGCCCGTAGTACTCCAGGTAGCCGCGGGACTCGGCCTCGACACTCCTGTTGATCACGAGATGGGCGCGGCACGAGCGCCAGTCATCAACGTGTGTCGCCGACGCGGCGCTACACCCGTTCAGGTTGTGATTTGAGTGGCCATACCCGGCAGCGGCGGCCGCACACCGGGCCCTTCCGGCGAACGGCGTTCCCCAGTGGCCCGCCGGGATAGCAGATCTCAGCGCCCGGGAAGCGGATGCCGAACGTGATGATGAAGGCCTTGATTGCGGGACTTCATCGCTCGTCTACCGGAACAGGCCCCGGGTCGCAGGTTCTCCGGTCCTGGTGCAGTATTGACCGGTGCAGCAGGCGAGGGTAACGCGGCTTATCACTGAAGACGACGCCACGGAGCTGGCCGAGCTGCTCACTGCCAGCCGTGCCTTCCTCGCCCCCTTTGAGCCGGAACGAGCCCCTTTCTACTTCACCCCCGACGGCCAGCGCGCAGCCATCCGGAACGCCCTCGCGAGTCACGCGCAGGGCACCAGCCTTCCGCACGTGATCCGCACCGGCAGCGGCGAGCTGGCCGGGCGGATCACGCTCAACGGCATCGTGCGCGGGCCATTCCAGTCGTGCAGCGTCGGCTACTGGGTCGGCGCCGCGTTCACCCGCCGCGGCCTCGCATCGGCGGCGCTGCGCGACATCATCAGCATCGCCTTCGCCGATGGCGGCCAGCAGGGCCTCGGCCTGCACCGGATCCAGGCCGAGACCCTGCTGGACAACCTCGCGTCACAACGGGTGCTCGCCCGGGCCGGGTTCAGCCAGATCGGGATGGCGCCGACCTACCTCAAGATCGCCGGCCGGTGGCAGGACATGTTCCTGTTCCAGCTGATCAACCCAGCCGCGGACTGAGCTGACGCAGGCTCAGGCGCCGCGAGCCGCCCGGATGGTCTCCCGGAGCGAGGACATGGTGGCGAGGACGGCCGACGGCTCGTACCCGCAGTGGGCCATGCAGTTCGAGCAGCGCTCGTCCTTGCCCCGGCCGAAGGAGTCCCAGTCGGTGTCCTCGATCAGCTCCTTGTAGGTCTCGACGTAGCCATCCGCCAGCAGATAGCAGGGCTTCTGCCAGCCGAGCAGCGAGTACGACGGAATGCCCCACGCGGTGCAGGCGAAGTCCTTCTTGCCCTCCAGGAAGTCCAGGAACAGCGGCGAGTGGTTCAGCCGCCACCGCTGGCGGTTGCCGTCGGCGAACGCCTTGCGGAACAGCTCAATGGTCTCGGTGACGCCGAGGAAGTGCTCCTGGTCCGGCGCCTTCTCGTAGGCGTAGGCCGGCGAGATCTGCATGTTGTCGATCTGCAGGTCGTCGTTGAGGTAGTTGAGCACGTCGATGACGGTCTGCGGAGTATCGGTGTTGAAGACCGTGGTGTTCGTGTTCACCTTGAACCCGCGCCGCTTGGCTTCCCTGATCGCCTCGACGGCCTCGTCGAACACGCCGTCCTTGCATACCGACTCGTCGTGGCGCTCCTTCAGCCCGTCGATGTGGACGACAAAAGCAAACCGGGCGTTCGGCTTGAACTTGTCGATCTTCTTCGGCAGCAGCAGCGCGTTCGTGCACAGGAAGACAAACTTCTTTCGCTTGATCAGCTCGTCAACCAGGACTTCGATCTGCGGATGCATCAGCGGCTCGCCGCCGGCGATCGAGACCATCGGCGCGCCGCTCTCCTCGATCGCGGCAACGGCCTGCTCGACCGGCATCCGCTGCTTGAGCAAGCTTGCGGGCTGCTGGATCTTCCCGCACCCCGCGCACTTGAGGTTGCAGGCAAAGAGCGGCTCAAGCTCGACGATCAGCGGAAACTTCTTGTTTCGCTTCAGCTTCTGGCGCATCAGGTACGACCCGATCGCCAGGTTCTGACGCAACGGCATGCTCACGAGGGCACCGTCTCTCTCATCTGTGTTCCAGCTGCCTGGATTCCGGCTGGCTGGTGTCAACTTGCCTGAGTTCTTTAGGAAGTCCGAATTGCACGGATTCGGTAGTGACGACCACGTCTTCGGTCTCCACCGCGCCAAGACCGGACAGCGCGGTCACAATCTGGCCGACGATAGCGGGCGGCGCCGAGGCGCCGGCCGCCAGGCCGATGGTGCCCGCACCCGCCAGCCACTCCAGGTGGATGTCCTCCGGGCCGTCGACCAGGTAGGCGCGGGTACCAGCTCGCTCAGCGGTCTCCACCAGCCGCTGAGAGTTCGAGGAATTCGCCGACCCGGCCACGAGCACCAGGTCAGACCGGGCCGCGATAGCCCGCACGGCACGCTGCCGGTTCGTCGTGGCGTAGCAGATGTCGTCACTGCCCGGCCCGGTAGCGGCCGGAAAGCGCCTGGTGATGGCGTCCACCACGCTTTCGGCCTCGTCGGACGCGAGCGTCGTCTGCATCAGGTAGGCGACCTTGTCCGGGTCCTCCGGCTGCAGGCTGGCGACGTCATCGGGGGTCTGCACCAGCGCCATCGACGCGGGCGCCTCCCCCATCGTGCCTTCGACCTCCTCGTGCCCGGCATGCCCGATCAGCGCGACCAGATAACCGTCTGCGGCGAACCGGCGCGCCTCTGCGTGCACCTTCGAGACCAGCGGGCAGGTCGCGTCGACCGCGGCCAGGCCACGGCGTGCGGCCTCCTGCCGGACCTCCGGTGAGACGCCGTGCGCGGAGAACACCACGACGGCACCGTCGGGCACCTCATGGAGCTCGTCCACGAAGATGGCACCGCGCTGCTCCAGATCTGCGACGACGGTGGCGTTGTGCACGATCTGCTTGCGCACGTAGACGGGGGTGCCGTGCTGCTCGATGGCCAGCTCGACGATCTCGATGGCCCGCTCCACGCCGGCGCAGAACGAGCGTGGACTGGCCAGCAGGACCCGGCGCGGACCGAGGGCCGCAGCCCAGCGTGCCAAAGCCGGCGCGGCCTGCCGCAGCGACCGCAGCGCGGTGATCCCGCCGCTGACCATTCGCGGTCCGGGCAGCGAGTGCTCGGGGGTGTCGGAGATCGCCCGCACTACCGCGGCCGGCCCGTTCGACGCCGCGCCAGCCAGCAGCGGCGCGGATTCCATGTCCACCGCGATCGCGCCGGTGGCCGCCAGGTCAGCGTGCTCGCCGCGCCGCACCAGGTGGCTGGTCGTCACGACCGGTCCGGTGCGGACGGTCAGGCCCGCGCGCCGCAGTTCCCCGGCGAGCAGCGGCGCCGACTGGCACGGCACCGTCACCGTGCCGTCGCTCACCTGCGAGGCTACGACGACATCGCCGACCCGAAGGTCGCCGCTCAGCGCGCCGCCAACGCCCGCTACCGCGAGGCCGGTGGCGACATCCGGTCCGCCGTCACGGGCACCGACGATCCTGGCGGCGGCGGCCGCCGCCCTGGCCGGGCCGTACCCGGTCCTGACCACCTCGACCTGGCCGTCATGGCCGGCGGCACCCGCGCGCAGGCCACGGCGCAAGGCCCTGGCCTCCACGCCGAGCGGGGCGCACACGGTCACCTTGGTCATCCAGCACCGCCCAGGTACCGGCCGAGCGCGCTCACCGGAAACACGAGCCGGTACAGGTGGTAGTTGATGTAGAAGTCGCCGGGGAAGCCGGTGCCGGTGAACAGCGGCTCGTCCCACGTGCCGGCCGGCGTCTGGGTTGCCACCAGCCACGCCACGCCACGAGCCGCCGCCGCGGCGGCATCCTCGCCACCGGCCGCGAGCAGCGCGAGCAGTGCCCACGCGGTCTGGGAGGCCGTCGACTCACCCCGGCCGGCCCAGGCCTGGTCGTCGTAGGAGCGCATGTCCTCCCCCCAGCCGCCGTCGGGGTTCTGGTGGGAGATCAGCCAGGCCACCGCCCGCCGGATGCATGGCTTGTCAGGCAGCACCCCGGCCGCGATCAGTGCGGGCACCACGGCGCCGGTGCCGTAGATGTAGTTAGCGCCCCACCGGCCGAACCACGAGCCGTCCGGCTCTTGCGCGCGCAGCAGCCAGGCAACGCCGCGGCGGACTGCCCTGCTGCCAGCCAGGCCAGCCGCCGCCAGCGCCTCCACCGTGTGCGCGGTGACATCGGCCGACGGCGGGTCCACAACCGCGCCAAAGTCGCAGAACGGCAGCTTGGTCACCAGCGTCGAGGTGTTGTCCGCATCGAACGCGCCCCAGCCGCCGTCCTTGCTCTGCATGCCGACGAGCCAGTCCAGGGCCCGCGCCGCTGCCGCGCCGACGTTCCCGGCAGTCTCCTCGTCCGGCTGCTCCACCCGGCCGAACGCCAGCAGCACCTCGGCAGTGTCGTCCACGTCCGGGTAGCCGTCGTTGTCGAACTCGAACGCCCAGCCTCCCGGCGCCAGCCCGGGCCGCTGGACCTGCCAGTCGCCGGGGCCGTGGATCTCCTCGCCGAGCACCCATCGGGCGGCCGACTGCAGCGCCGGATGGTCGGCCCGCAGCCCGGCATCACCGAGCGCAACCATGGCCAGCACGGTGTCCCAGACCGGAGACTGGCACGCCTCCAGCCGCCGCTGCTTGCCGTCCGGCCCGTCGTCCCAGATCGTGAACCGGTCCAGGCCTTCCAGCCCGCGCTTCATGATCGGATGCTCCAGCCCGAACCCGAGCAGGTGCAACGCCAGCAGCGAGTACACCCACGGCGGCTGAATGCCGCCCCAGCAGCCGTCCTGTTCCTGCCGCGCGATGACCCAGTCGGCGCACCGGCGCATGGCTGCGCGCCGGACGGCGTCGGCGGGGGCGAGGCGGCCACGGTACCGCTCGTAGGTGTGCAAAACCTTGTCAAGGGTCTGGAACGTCGCCGCCCACGGATCGAGCCGTGCGCCCTTGGGCGGTGCTGGACGCACGTCCGGGCCGCGCAGCTCGTCCAGGCCGACCGACAACGGACGGACCGGCCGCAGGGACGAGACGACCGTCAGCGGCACGATCGTCTGACGCGCCCAGCAGCCCCAGTCGTAGATGTTCAGCGGTACCCACCGGGGCAGGTAAATGATCTCCGGTGGCATGACCGGCAGGTCGTCCCACGACCACTCGCCGAACAGCGCGAGCCAGATGCGCGTGAAAACCCTGGTCACCGCGATCCCGCCTTGCTGGCGGATCCAGTCAGCTGTCTGCGCCATGTGCGGCTCGCCGGGCGCGTCCCCGGCCAGCCGCAAGGCCACGTAAGCCTCGACCGTCGTGGACAAGTCGGCCGGGCCGCCGCGGAAGTTCGCCCACGTGCCGTCCTCGCGCCGGCTCTCGCGGATCCACCGGCCAGCCGCCTCGGTCTCCTCCACGGTGCGGATGCCGAGGAATTCCCGCAGCAGCAGGTCCTCGGCGTCCATCGTGACGTTGGTTTCGAGCTCGCCCTGCCACCATCCGGCCGGGTTCTGCAGCGAGGTCAGGTGGCGCGTCGCCCGGTCCAGAGCAGCCCGCACCGCCGCGGTATCGGCGGCCGCCGCTGAGCCACGCGCCGCATCGCCGCGACCGGTCATGCCGCTTCCGCCGGTCACGCCGCTCCCACCGGTCACACCGTTCGCGCTGGTCACGTCTCCGCCCAGCGCCGCCCCGCCTGACACAGTCTCAGCTGACACGTCGTCACCACTGCCTGGCTGTGATGAACTCCGCGATGGCCCGGAACTCGTCCCGGACGTCCTCGGGCATCTGCGCGGCCGCCAGCGAGCCAGCCGCCGAGGACAGCTGCACCTGAGCCTCTGCCTCGGTCCGGGACTTGCCCCCGGCCTCCTCCACCAGCGCGGTGGCCTCGGCAACCTGGTCGTCGGTCAGCGGCTCCGGCTGCGACAGCAGCGCGGCCAGCTCCCGCCCTGCCTCGGTGCCGCTAGCCAGGGCCACGACCACGGGCATGGACTTCTTCCTGGCGCGCAGGTCCGAGCCGACCGGCTTGCCTGTGACCTCTGGTGCGCCCCAGATGCCGAGCAGGTCGTCCACGAGCTGGAAAGACTGCCCCGCGTGTGCGCCGAAGCTAGCCAGGTTCATGGCGAGATCAGCCGGAGCGCCGACATAAATGGCGCCGATGCTGCAGGCGCAGGCCATCAGCGCAGCGGTCTTGTCCCCGGCCATCGCCAGGCACTCTTCCACCTTGACGTCGTCCCGGCGCTCAAATGCGAGGTCAGCGCCCTGACCCGCGATCAGGCGCTGGACCGCTGCGGACAGGCAGCGGGCCGCCCAGACGCCATTGGGCGGGTCCTCCAGCAGTAGGTCCTGGGCCAGCGCCAGCAGCGCGTCACCGGCCAGGATCGCTGGGCCGATGCCGAACACCGTCCAGGCCGTCGGCTGGTGCCGCCGCTCGGTGTCGCCGTCCATGATGTCGTCGTGCAACAGGGAGAAGTTGTGCACCAACTCCACCGCCGCCGCGGCCGGCACACCCTGCGCCTGACCCACGCCGGCCGCCCGCGCCGACAGCAGGACCAGCGCCGGGCGCAGCGCCTTGCCCGTCCGGGCGCCGCCGGCGATCGGCTGGCCGTTGGCGTCGGCTAGGCCGAGGTGATACTCCGCTACCGCTCGCACCTCCGGGCTAAGCCGGGTCACCGCGTCTGCGATGGCCGGCCCGACCAGGTCGCGAGCCGTTTGCACGCCTGCTGGCATCGTCACGGTCATGACGCTCCTGTCCGGGCATCGTCCAGTGCTGCGGTCGAGCTCGCGCCAGGCAGCCAGGCAAGCTGGCTCGTCAGATCCTGTGCGGCGTTATGTCCGCTTCGCACGGCTCCCTCCATCGTGTCCGGCCAGCCGGTATCGGTCCACGCACCGGCCAGTGCTAGTCCCGGCACCGAGGTCGCGGCACCGGGTCGCAGTGCGCCAGAACCTGGCACCTGCCGGAACGTCGCCCGACGTTCCCTGGTTACGAAGAAATCGGTGATGCCCGCGGTCGCGGCCGCCGGGAACAACTGCTCCAGCGCCGGCAAGAAAAGCTCCCGCAGCGCTGCTACCGACATGTCCACGTACTCGTCGGCGGCCGACAGCGACACGGCCAGGTACTGCCCGTCCCGCAAACCCGCCTGCTGAGTCTTGTCGAATACCCACTGCACCGGCGAGTCCACAGCGGCGGCGAACGGCAGCTTGGTCACCTCACGGTCATACAGGACATGCACGTTGATGATTGGCGAGTAGCCAAGTGCCAGCCAGCCGCTCGACTCGGCGAGCCCGGCTGTCGCGGCCAGCCGCGCCGCACGCTCCACGGGCACCGCGAGGACCACGCCATCGGCCGACAGCGATGGGCCGCCGGGACTGTCCGGCTCGCTGTCTACGCCATCATCGCGCACCGTGTCCTCGCCAGCGTCACCGGCGCGCTCGCGGGCCAGTCCGATCCGGAACCCGCCGCCAGGCAAGCGCTCGATCGCCTCTGCCTTAGCACCGAGCCGCACCGTGACGCCGAGCTTGGTCAGCATCGCCGCTGCGGCCGTGCCATGCAGGTCGCCGAGGGGAACTGCCGCGATGCCAATGTCGGCCGCGTCCCGGGCGCCGAGCAGGCCCGTCTTCACCACCGTGGCTGCCAGCGGCACGCTGGCCTCGTCCCCGGCGATGTTCAGCGTGGAGACGACGAAGAGGTCCCACAGCCGTCGCCGGGCGCGCTCGCCTTGACCGCGCGCCGCCAGCCAGTCCCCCAGCCGGTGACGGTCCAGGTCTGGACTGGCCGGGTCGGCCCGCCAGAATCCGAGGGCCGCCCGGCCAACTCGGGCACGTTCCCGGACTGAAAGCAGCTGGTAGCCGGCCAGCGCGCCAGCCAGGTGCAGCGGGCTCGGCAGGGACGTCCGGCGCAACCGGGCGGTCTTGCCACCGGGCGCGAGCACGGTCACGTCGAACCGGTCCTGCAGGCGGACCTGGCCGGTGGCGCGCAGCCGAGCCAGCAGGTCACGGTAGGCCGTGCAGCAGCGCAGGAACACGTGCTGTCCGTTATCTACGGTCATCGAGCCGCGGGCATAGGACGACGCGGCCCCGCCGAGGCGCGACCTCGACTCCAGCAGCGTGACCCGGTGCCCGGCATCCCGCAGCTCGATCGCGGCGGTTATGCCTGCCAGTCCGCCGCCGATGACGACCACCTCGCGCGCCGTCATGGCAGCTCACCGGGGGTCTTCGCGGTAGTGGCTGCCGGCCCGGTACGGGCGCCGCGCCCCAGCCAGGCTGGCTGCCGACGACGTCCCATGCCAGCCAGGGCGGCGGCTGCAATCACGGCCTTCTCCCGCGTCGGCAGCGACATGCGGTGCGCGAGGGCCTCGGCCGGCCTGGCCGCGATGTGCTCGAGCAGGCGCCGGTAGATGCCAGCCATCGCGCCGGTGCAGGCCCCGCTGCGGCGATCGAGCAGGGGCATCAGCCGCATGCCCGTCGCGTACCACTCGCGCGCCCGGCTCGCCTCGAACCGGATTAGCTTGTCCATCGGGCCGGCGATCGTGCCGCCGGTGTCGCCGGGCATCAGGGTGCAGCCGAACTGCGCCAGGTCGGCCGCTGGCAGGTAGACGCGCTGGTTGCCGAGATCCTCCCGGATGTCGCGGAGGATGTTCGTGAGCTGGAGCGCGACGCCCAGCGAGTCGGCAAGTTGCGGCGCTGCCTCGGTGTCGCTGCTGCCGAAAACCCCGAGTGACAGGCGCCCGATGGAGCCAGCGACGCACCGGCAGTAATGCTCCAGGTCCGCGAAGGTCGTGTAGATGACCCCATGGACGTCCGCTTCGCAGCCATCGATGAGCTCGCCAAAGGCGCTCAGCGGGATCGGGAACCGGCGCGCCGCATCGGCCAGCGCGACGAGGACCAGGTCATCCGCTGGCGCGTCCTTGCCAGCGGCGAGCGATTCGACGGCTGCGCGGGTGTCGCGAAGGGCCGCGATCTTCTTCGCCGTGGGCAGCGTGCCGTCGCCGATGTCGTCGACCCGGCGGGCGAAGGCGTAGACCGCCGACAGCGCATGCCGCTTGTCCCGCGGCAGGAGCGCAATGCCGTAGGCGAAGTTCTTGGCCTGCTGCCGGGTGATCCGCTCGCACTCCGCGTAGGCAGCGTCGATCCCGGGGCTGGCGGGAGCCTGCAGCGTCACTGGCTCAGTCACCTGCCCCGTACGAACGCAGTCGCAAGCTCGGCAATCGTCCGGCCCTTCCCCGGCCGCGGCGTGGCCGCAAGCACGTCATAGTCGGCCGCGGCCACGGCGGCGATTGCCGCGCGGCCGCCGGCCAGATAACCAGCGACGGCTGCCCGCGCAGCGCCGCGCAGAGTGCGCACCAGCGGCGCGCCGGTGGCAAACAGCTCGCTGGTCCGCTCGGCCTCGAACGCGATGAGCCGCCGCAGGTGCGGCGGCGCGGTGCTGCCGGTCAGGTCCTGCTCGGTGCAGCCGAACTCGTGCATGTCGGCCGCCGGAAGATAGATCCGGCCCGCTTGCATGTCCTCGGCCACGTCCTGCAGGTGCTCAGCCACCTGCAGACCGGAGCAGATCGCGTCTGAGAGCAGCGCGCGCTCTGGCGTATAACAGCCAAATACGTGCAGAACTATACGCCCAACCGGATTCGCGGAGAGGACGCAATAGCCAAGAAGATCCTCGAAGGTTTCGTACCTGGTGACGACCTGATCCTGCTGGTTAGCCTTAATCAGGTCGGCCAGTTCCTGTTCCAGGACGCCGCACTGCGACACCACGGTGGCAAGCCCGGCCACGGCCGGCTGCACCGGCTTCCCGCCCGGCTCGTACAGACGCCTGACGTCGGCGGACAGGTCATCGAGCAGCCGCGGCCGCTGATCGGGCTGCGCGAGATCCCCGACGTCGTCGACGGTTCGGGCGTACCGGTAGACCGCCATCAGATGGTCCCGGTATTTGCGCGGCAGAAAATGCAGCGCAACGGGGAAGTTTTCTGCCCCGGCCTTCGCCGTGACGTCCGCCGGAGACATGGCGTCAGCTACGGCCCGGTCCGGAGTCATGATCTCTATTTCCGCATGGCTCGGTTCGTAGATGCAAATAGTGACGCGAACGTCACCTGATATGGGCGTCAGTTTTGCTCCCCGACAGTGACCCTTATCACACCAATGGAGGCCCGCAAGTGGCCCGCAAGCGAGCGGGCGGCTAGTCTCGCCTCATGAGCCCAGAACCCAGGCAGGTAGGGTCGCTCGGGCCCGGGGAGCAGGCCAGAGACCCCGTGAAGGATCCAGGCAGCATCCCCTAGTGCGGAATCAGCCGGGTGCTACGGCAGTCCAGGCTGGCAGGATGGCAAACCTGACAGACATAACCGATACCAGCGGCGCCGGCGCGCCGGCCCGTCGCAGCGCGGTTGGCCGCGCGGACGGGCGTGCTCCAGACGGGCGTGCTCCAGACGGGCGTGCTCCAGACGGGCGTGCTCCAGACGGGCGTGCTCCGGCCGGGCGTGCTCCGGCCGGCGAGGGCGCCGGGGAGACAGCGGCCAGCGAGGGCACTGCCCGACCGTCTGCCCCAGCGGAGGGCAGTGGCCGGGCCAAGGCGTCCCCTCGGGAGGACGCCCAGAAGGGCATCTCGGGCCGAGCCGCCGGGGGCGAGAGTGGCGGACCGGAGGACGGCGCCCAGCCTGCCGGCCCGGCGCCCGGCTCGAACCGTCCGGGGCGCGACGCGCCAGGCCCCGCCGCGCCTCGGAGCCTGGTACGCGAGGCCCTGCGCGACGTTACCGAGCGTGCCCGCGAGGCAGCCGACGAGCGTGCCCGCGTTCCGCGGCCTGCTGGCCGGGCTGCCAACGGGACTAGCGGAACCCATAACCCCGACCCGCGGGCAGGCGGAACCCATAACCCCGACCCCCGGGCGGCCAACGGGACTGGCAGTACCCATAACCCCGACCCCAGAGGGGCCAACGGGACTGGCGGTACCCGCAGCCGGGACGCTCGGCCTTCCGGTGGCCGCCCCGGCAGCGGGGGCTCAGGAGGCCCGGCCGGCCGCGGACGGCCGGCGCCGACGGCGTCGATCCGGCCATCCCGGGACGGCGGACTCCCGGCTTTGCAGCGCGAACTCGGCGCACACGGCCGGGATACTGTGCGCAGGCTGCTGGCAGCGGGAGTTGACGAATTCGAGGAGACGGGTCTGCAAGCCGCCCGGGTCGAGGACATCGTTCGGCGCGCTAAGACCTCGCACGGCACCTTTTATCTGTACTTCGCCAACAAGGAAGACCTGTTCCGCACCCTGCTGCGAGACGCACTGGTCGACGTGGCGGCTATCACCGAAGAATTCCCGGTGGTGACCAGCAACGAGGCGGGCCGGACTGCGCTACGGCGCTGGGTGGCCAGCTTCTGCGACACCTATGGCGCGCACGCGACCGTGATCCGGATCCTGAGCCAGGCCGAGGTCGTCGGAGACAACGTATTTAGCGACGGCCTGCAGTTGTTCTTCCGAGTGGCCGAGGTGATGACCCAGGGCATGACCGCAGCCCAGGCGAGCCCGGCCGGGGACGGAGTGCTGACGGAGCACGCCGAGCTCACCGCGGTCGCCTGCCTGATGATGCTCGAGCGAGTCAACTTCCTGATGAGCGCCGAGGTCCGGCTGCCTAAGGAGGAGATGATCGACCGGCTGACGGCGATCATCTACGCTGCGTTCCGGTCCTAAGACCGGCGCCGGTCCTTAACGGCCCGGTGCCAGTCCCGCGACGCTGCGCCTGCCGGCCCGGCGTGCTTCGGACGCTAAGCCCCACCGTCAGTGGACGCAGAACTCGTTGCCCTCAGGATCGCGCAGCACGTAGGTCAGCGGGCCCTGGTCATCGTGCGTCCCGATCAGCTCCGCGCCGAGGCCCGTCAGCCTGTCGACCTCGGCGGCCTTGAGGTCGGGCTCGACGTGAATGTCAAGGTGTACCCGGTTCTTCGCGACCTTGCCTTCGGGGACCCGTTGGAAGTACAGCCGCGGCTCGATGCCCTGGGGGTCGCGGCAGGCAGTGACGTCCCGGAACATGGATCGGCCGTCAATGATGACCCGGTCCTCAGTGGGCATCCGCCCGGTGTCGACGAGCTGATTGACGAACTCGGAGTGGTCCTCGACTTCGAGGCCAAGCACCTGCGCCCAGAACTCAGCGAGGGCATGCGGATCGGCTGCGTCGAACGTCACCTGAGTCCTCATGGCCTTTTGTCTACCAGGAATTGGCTGGCAGCACTGGCTCAGGCCAATCCGGATCTTTCTGCCATGCGGACCAGTCCCGGGCGAACGCGCCCTGGCGGTTCGCTAGCTGCTCCAGGACCGTGTCCCTGGCCCGTTCGACGTTCTCGTGCTCGGCGTCGCTGATGAAACCAGCCTCCCGGCCGACGGCATATTCCTCCTCGTCCTTCCACTGATAGCTGCCCAGGTCTGGCGCAATGACTAGGTCGATCAGCAGATCGCAGGTGTCGTATCCGAGGGCCGTCCGGGCCGCGGGCCGTTCGAAGTTCACGTACCAGACGCCAGGCTGGTGGTGCGCGTCATAGAACCGGTGGACGCTGAACCAGGCACCAGGTGACACCCTGGTGAGGACGGTTGTGTCCCGCCACGGCCGCTCGCACAGCTCCCAGTGGCCCGCGGCCAGCTCGCGGACTAGCCGGAGCCGGTCCTCTCGGCGCCCCGACTCCACGGCCTCTACGTAGCGGTGGGGTGACAACAGCTGCACGCCGGGCCAGTGACTGACCAGCAGCGCCTCGGGCGTGTCGCTGATCACCCGCACGGGGGTCGCGGACCAGGCGCGGCCGGCGAACATGTCCCGCCGGACGATGGTCTGACCGCCAGGGAAGTGCGTCGCGGCCGCGGTGACTTCAGAGTACATAAGCCGCCATCCTGCCGCAGCCACGGGCAACAGCGGGAGCGCCTTGCCGGCTTGCTCGCCTCGGACTCCCAAGGTGCCGCGGCCCGTGCATGACCGGCAGGCCGGCTGCCGCTCGCGGCGGGTGTCCTCAGTGCTGGATCAGTCCGCCGACCCGAATGGGCGGGACATGGCCGGTTGCCGGAGAGGTCTGTGCCAGCGCGAGCCCGATATCGACCAGCGATGACCGCCGAAGCTGGGCGACGGCCTGGATCGGTGTCCAGACCGACTCCGCGGTCTCGCCGTTCGGCTCGGGCCGGAGCTGGCCGCCAGTGATACGAACCTGGTAGAAGATGCCGACATTCTGATGCGGGAGCGGCCCGGGGACGCGGCGCTCGGCCGCCGGGATGACTCTGGAATCCACGCCCAGCAGGCGCTCGACCACTGCGTCACAGCCCGTCTCCTCGGCGACCTCGCGGATCACCGCGTCGAACGGGTCCTCCGCGTGCTCGACCCGGCCGCCCGGAAGAGTCCAGTTGCTGTCGCCCTCCGGTGACACGTAACGCGCGAGCAGCACTCGCCCGTTCTCGATGCACACGGCGTAAGCCGCCAGCCGGAAACTCATCCCAGCACGGTAACCAGATTTCGGTGGCCCGCGCCGGTTACCGTTCGGCCTGCTCGCCGGCGGCCGGGTGGCTAGGCCCCGGATGCCGGAGCGGCAAGCTCGGCCAGATGGCCGAGCGAGTTGGTGAGATGGTCAGGACCGAACGGCGGGAACCGGATGTACTCCCGGATGCGCTGCGGTACTGCCGACCAGTCGTAGGTGAGCGTGACCTCAGTCTCGGCCGGACCGAGCGAGGCTAGGTCGTATCGCCAGATCCAGCCACCGAACTCCAGCTGACCGTTGTCGGACTCCTGCCCTGGCAGCCAGCCAATGGCGCGCGCCTGGTCGAGCACCTGGACCTGGTTAGCCATCCGGTACTCACCGTCGGGATGGTTGGGGTGGTACATGTCCATCCGGAAGACCTGCCCCACCTGCGTCAGCGGTGCCGGGTCGATAGCTTCCCGTACCCAGCCCGTGCCGTCGATCGCGGCATGGGTCGTCGGGTCCGCCAGCAACTCGAACACCCTCGCGGCAGGCACGGCGATGGTAAGTGTGGCGCTCAAGTTCTCCTGATCCATGCTGTGCATGCTCCTGTCATTCCCCAGCTTCGGCAGCTCGCAGGTGCGGAACGGGCGTTCCCATCATGGAGACGATGCGGCTGAGGCGAGCTCATCGGTCCTGTAGCCGGATCGTA
>DASXMP010000118.1:0-12926 GCA_036495585.1 Streptosporangiaceae bacterium | reverse complement strand
AGCCACGACCGCCGACCGGATTGTGATCCCTCGCTGCCGCTCCAGCGCCAGCGTGTCGGTCTGCGTACTGCCCGCATCAACGCTGCCGACCTCGCCGATCACCCCGGCATCAAACAGCAGCCGCTCGGTCAGGCTGGTCTTCCCCGCATCAACATGCGCCAGAATCCCCAGATTGAGCATGCGCACCAAGCCTCATGTCCTTTGCACAGACGGTCATTGCCATCGCGAACATGAGCTGCGCAGTCACCTGGGTCTCCTTCCTTCGCCGTGCGCGGGCGAGTTTGACGTTCCCGTATTGCAGCAGACCGCGCTGGGTCACGCAAACCAATTAACCTGGCGCCATGAGCACAGCGACGGCCCGCTATGACGGCTACGCCGACTGGTACGACGAGACCACCAGCCACTGGCCGACCGACGAGGAGACCGCCTTCCTGCGTCAGCACGTGAGTTCTGGCCGTGGTGCGGTCTGTCTCGACGTTGGCTGCGGCACCGGGCGGTATGGGGCAGCCGTCGCGGCGGCCGGGCTCCGCGTCGCGGGCGTGGACCTATCCCGCGACCAGCTCAGGTACGCCCGTCCGCGCCTCGGTGCCGCGGTGTGCGGCGACGGGCGGCGGCTGCCGTTTGCGGATGGGGCCATCCCGGTTGCCATGGGAATGTTCTTCCACACCGACGTCGCGGACTTCGCCGCCGTGGTGTGCGAGATAGCCAGATGCCTGCAACCGGGCGGGCGTTTCGTCTACGTCGGGCTGCACCCGTGCTTCCTCGGCCCGTTCGTCTACCGGCTGGAGGAGTCCGCTGAGCGCGGACTGACATTCATGCCCGGCTACGGCCGGGTCGGCTGGTCAGGCCGCGGCTCCGGCGACGGCACGCACGTGGCCGGACGCGTCGGATTCCACCACAAGACGCTGGAGGGCCTGCTCGGCGCGTTCACCGGTGCCGGGCTCTGCCTGCACGAGGTGCGCGAGCTCGCCGGGAGCGGCCTCGTCCTGCCGCGGCACATCGGGCTGGTCGCGCAGAAGCTGCCGGCCTGAGTCAGCCTTCCTCGCCCGGCGGGGCAGCACCTGTGAAGGCGCCGTCGAGTACCGCGGAGACTAGGTGCTCGGCATAACCGCGGCCGACTGGCGCGCCGGTGATCAGGACCCGGTAGTACAGCGGCCCGGCAATCTGGTCGACCAGGATCTGGGGGTCGAGGTCCGCGCGAAGGCCCTCGCGCTCGCGCGCGCTGGCCAGCCGCGCCAGGACGAGCTCGTGCCGGCGGGCGAACAAAGGTCGTGCCATGTCGCCCAGGTCGGCGTGCCGGGCCAGCGCCGCGACAATCTCCGCGGCCAGGCCAGCCGATGCCTCATCGCCCGGGCCGTGTCCGACCAGCCGCAGCCGGTTCAGGTTCACCGCGAGCGTGGTGGCGAACCGGGTCAGGTCATGGCGGACGTCGCCGGTGTCCTCGATCGGGACATCAGCGAGGATCCGCACGGCTAGCGCTGCAGCCAGGTGGTCCTTGGTCGGCCACCGCCGGTAGACGGTGGTCTTGGCCGCACCCGCACGCTCGGCCACCTCGTCCACATGCAGCCCCGCATAGCCAACCGTGTCCAGCAGATCCCAGGCGGCGTCCAGTACACGTTTGTCGACGTCGCTATCCCGCGGTCGCCCCCGCTGAGCCGCAGTCTCGGACAAGTCTCCCCCATTTCCACTACCGGAGTAGCGAAATTGAGCCTACAAGGCGTGCCCGCGCGTGCTGCGCCTTGAGTATCGAAATGCGGAGCAGCCAGTTACAGTCCGTACTGCTCGAGCAGGTACAGCCAGAACTCGCTCACCGTCGGGAACGCCGGGACGGCGTGCCAGAGCTGGTCAAGCGGGACCTCGGCGGTGACCGCGATAGCGATCGCGTGCAGGTGGTCGACCACGGCCGGGCCGACAACAGTGCCGCCAAGCAGCACCTTGCGGTCCTCGTCCACCACGATCTTGGCTCGGCCGCTATACCCATCGGCCTGCAGGGGGGCCCCGGCGGTGCCGCTCAGGTCGAATACCACGGTCCGCACCCGGAATCCGTCGGCCCGCGCCCGCGCCTCGGTTCGCCCAGCAGCGACGACCTGCGGATCAGTGAAGATTGCCTGCGGTGCGCCCCGCCCGTCCGCGCTGTCGCGAAGGGACGGCCTGTCGTCGGGCAGTCCCTTGGTGCGCGCGGCGATGACATCGCCGCAGATCCGCGCCTGGTACTTGCCCATGTGCGTGAGCATGTTCCGCCCGTTCACGTCGCCGACGGCATACAGCCAGCCACCGGGAACGGCGGTCACGCGCATGCTGTCGTCCACCTCCAGCGGACCATCGGGATGCAGGCCGACGGACTCCAGGCCGATCCCGGCGACCACCGGGAGGCGGCCAGTGGCGACGAGGATCTCGTCCGCCTCGATGTGCGTGCCGTCGTCCGTCGCCACCGTCACCGTGCCGCCAGGGACGGGCCGGTCCACTCGCATCGCCGAACTGCCGAAGCGGATCTTGATGCCTGACTCCTGGAACGACTTGGCCACCATCTCGCCCGCGAATGGCTCGGACCGCGGCAGCAGGTGGTCATCGCGCACGATCATCGTCGTCTCCGCCGCCCCGAGCGAATGGAGCGCCTGGGACATCTCGCACGCCACTGGGCCGCCGCCTATCACCACCAGCCGCCTCGGCACGCGCTCGACGCTGGTTGCATCCCGGTTCGTCCACGGCGCGGCCTCGGCCAGCCCGGGGATCGGCGGGATCATCGGATCGGTGCCGGTAGCGAGCACGACCGCACGGCGGCCGGTGAGCACCCTGACACCGCCGCCCGGCTCGGTCACCTCGACCCGCTGCGGGCCGGCTAGCCGTCCCTGGCCGCGCACGAAGGTGGCAGGCACCTTGTCGATCCAGTTCACCTGGCTGGCGTCATCGTGGTGGTACACGAAGTCATCACGCCGGGCCAGCACGGCGGCCGCGTCGATGGGACCGCGAAGCTCGAGGCCTGGCATTCGCCGCACCTGCGCCGCGATCTCCATCGGCCACAGCATCGCCTTGCTCGGGATGCAGCCGTAGTAGCTGCACTCACCGCCGGCGAGGCGCCGCTCGACGACG
The DNA here is from genome assembly GCA_036495585.1 of Streptosporangiaceae bacterium. GTDB lineage: Bacteria > Actinomycetota > Actinomycetes > Streptosporangiales > Streptosporangiaceae > JAJYUU01. Next base: position 9,836 of record DASXMP010000118.1, on the reverse strand, counting down.
GCGGCGGTCAGGCCGCCGCGGACCGCGCGAGCCGCCGCGTTTTCCCCGACAGGTCCTGCACCTACTACGATCACGTCGAATACGTCGCCGTCGGTCGCCATCTCGCCCCCGTGCGCTGCAGGACCTGTTAGACAATTAGTGGCAGGATAGCTCCGGAGAGTTACCAGGGCGCGACCGGGATCTGCGCTGGAGCCCAGCACGAGCGTGAGCGGTATGGCGAATGATGACCCTTATGACCTAGAGCGCTTCGTGGCTGCGCAAGATGCTGGCGGCACGTACCAGCGGGCGGCTGCGGAGCTGCGCCAGGGTCGCAAGGTGAGCCACTGGATGTGGTTCGTTTTCCCGCAGGTAACCGGTCTTGGCAGCAGCCCGGCCGCAGTGCGCTACGCCATTGCCTCGCTGGCCGAGGCGCAGGCGTACCTGGCGCACCCAGTGCTTGGCCCACGTCTGCTGGAGTGCGCAGGGCTGCTCCTTGGCCAGTCCGGCCGGACGGCCGAGCAGATTCTCGGCGGGATCGACGCGCTGAAGCTGCGGTCGTCGATGTCCCTGTTCGCGCGGGCCGCGCCGGCCGAGCCTGCCTTCCGCGAAGTGCTGGAGCACTACTTCGGCGGCCGGCCCGACCCGGCCACTGAGCAGCGGCTGTAAGGTTGCCCGCCCTCCGCATCCCGGATATACCGGGAGAATGACATCTGCCAGCACCGCCGCGCAGATGCGGCATGCGGCGGCTGCACTGTTGCAGCTGCTGGACGGCGAGGAATACGCGCGGGCCGCGCTGTCCTTCGCCGACGAGCAGGCCAGGCGCTGGATTGAGTACCGGCCCGAGCCGCGGCCGGGCGCCAGCCTGGCACTGATGCCCCCGGCTGGCCGCAAGGCGGCGCACCGGCTGCTCGCGACCGCGCTGAGCGACCGCGCGTTCGTCCAGGCGATGGCGATCACTTCGCTGGAGGAGGTGCTCGACCGTCGCGAGAACGGCCAGCTCGCCCGGCACAGCGGCGGCTACTACCTGAGCGTCTTCGGCGACCCGGCGGCCGACGACCTGTGGTCGTGGCGCTTCGAGGGTCACCACCTGTCGGTCACCATGACGGTGCACGGCGAGCAGGTTTCCCCGGCGCCGGTGTTCTTCGGCGTGAATCCGGCGCGGGTGAGCTGCGGTCCGTATGACGTCTCCAGGCCGCTCGCTCCCGAGGAAGACCTGGGCCGTGCCGTGCTCGAGTCACTCGGCCCTGGCGCGCTGGCGGCGGCGGTGGTCGCAGCCGAGGCGCCGCTGGACATCCGTACGGCTACCAGGCCGCGGGCCGGCGCTGAGCTGCAGCCGCTCGGGGTTGCGGCCAGCCGCATCGGACCGATGGGGCGTGCGCTGCTGGACGCGCTCGTCGCGGTGTATCTGGACCGGCTCGTGCCGGAGCTGGCCGAGCGCGAGGCAAGCCGACTGGCCGGCCACGAGCTGCATTTCGCCTGGGAAGGACCAGCCGGCCCGGGCACCCGCCACTACTACCGCGTGCAGAGTGACGACCTGCTCATCGAGTACGACGTCCCCGATAGCAACCACGCGCACACAGTGCTGCGGCGCCCGCGCAGTGATTTCGGCGAGGACATCCTGGCGGCCCACTACACCCTGGCACATTAGGACACATGCGCTACATCATCATCGGCGCCGGCGCGGTCGGTGGCACCATCGGCGCGCGGCTGCAGCAAGCTGGATACGAAGTCGTCTTCGCCGCGCGGGGCCGCCACCAGGAGGAACTGCGTGATCGCGGGCTGACGTTCGCTACCCCGGACGGCACCGTCACGTTGCCGGTGCACGTGGTCTCCGATCCGGGCGGGCTGACCCTGCGCGGCGATGATGTCCTGATCCTGACGGTGAAGACGCAGGATGCCGGGGAGGCGCTCGCTTCCTGGGCGTGGCAGCCTGTCGGTGCCGGCGTCGCGGCTGACGCACTGCCGGTGTTCTGCGCCCTCAACGGCGTGGCCAGCGAGCGCATCGCGCTGCGCCGGTTCCGGCACGTGTACGGAGTCTGCGTGTGGCTGCCGGCCACCCATCTGGAGCCCGGCGTGATCGAAGCCCAGGGTGCGCCGATGTCCGGCCTCCTGCCGGTCGGCCGGTACCCGGCCGGGACCGACGAAACGGTGCTGCAGGTGTCCGCCGACCTTGGCGCCAGCAGGTTCCTCGCGCCGGCCAGCGCCGATGTGATGCGCTGGAAGTACACCAAGCTGCTGTCGAACCTGGCGAACTCGGTCGAGGCGATGTTCGGCGCGACCGAGAGCGGCGAGCAGGACGCGCCCGGCGCGCGGCTGGCGGCGCGAGCGCGCGAGGAGGCGACCGCGGTGCTCGCGGCGGCTGGCATTGAGTATGCGAGCCAGGCCGAGTTCGCGGAGCTGCGATCGGACCAGGTGCGGATGGCCTCGGTGAATGGCTCCCGGCGCGGCGGCGGCTCATCCTGGCAGAGCCTGTCCCGAGGCGCCGGATCGATCGAGGCCGACTACCTCAACGGCGAGATCGTCCTGCTCGGCCGGCAGCACGGCGTCCCGGCACCGGTGAATGAGCTGCTGCGGCAAAAGGCCAACGAGTTCGCTCGCCAGCGCCGCGCACCGGGCAGCATCACTGCGGACGAGATCGCCGCCTTGCTGACGGCCTGAGCCGCCTGAGCCGCTCAGCCGCGGCCGATGAACGGCATCGCGGTGGCCATGACGGTCAGGAACTGGACGTTGGCGCCGAGCGGGAGCCCGGCCATGTAGAGCACGGCATCGGCGACATGCGCTGCGTCGAACCTTGGCTCTGGCCTGCTTGAGCCATCGGCCTGCAGCGCACCGGAGGCGATGCCGGACGTCATCTCGGTCGCAGCGTTGCCGATGTCAATCTGGCCGCAGGCTATGCCGAAGTCCCGGCCGTCGAGTGCGATCGACTTCGTCAGGCCAGTAATCGCGTGCTTGGTCGCGGTGTAGGCGACACTGCGCGGCCGTGGCGCGTGCGCGGAGATCGAGCCGTTGTTGATGACCCGCCCGCCCTGCGGGTCCTGGGCCTTCATGGCCGCGACTGCGTGGTGCGCGCACAGGAACGCGCCGGTGAGGTTTACTGCGACCGCCTGCTGCCACTGCGCCGGCGTCAATTCGTCCACCGCGCCGCCGGGGCCGAACATCCCCGCGTTGTTGAACAGCAGGTCGACCCGGCCGAAGCGGTCGGCCACGGTGGCGAACAGCGCCGCGACCGACGCGGGCACCGAAACGTCGGTGGGCACGACCACCGACGAGTCCGATGACCATGCGGCAGAACCGCCGGTGTCCGCGACCGTTACCTTCAGGGCACCTTCGCGGCGCCCGGCCACGGCCACGCGCCAGCCCGCGGTGAGCAGTCTTCGCGTGACCAGCCGGCCGATACCCGACCCGGCGCCGGTCACCACGGCAACGCCCGTCGTCGCCAACGGTCCTCCCCTACGCCTGGCGTTCCTCGCGTAGCTTGCGGCGCAGCAGCTTACCGGTCGGCGTGCGCGGCAGCTCCGGGACGAACTCCACCGCGCGCGGGCACTTGAAGGAGGCCAGCCCGGAGCGGCAGTGCGCGACGAGGTCGTCGGCGACGCCGGGCGACGCCGTTCCCTCCTCGCTGAGCTGGACGATCGCCAGCACCGACTGGCCCATCTCCGCATCGGGCACGCCGATCACCGCGACGTCGGCGACCGCGGGATGCGTGATCAGCACCGCCTCGATCTCCGCTGGGTAGATGTTGACCCCGCCGGAGATGATGAGGTCGGTCCGCCGGTCGCTCAGGTACAGGAACCCTTCGTCGTCCACGTGCCCGATGTCGCCGAGCGTGGACCACCCCTGCGCATGGCGGGAGCCGTCGGTCTTCGCCGGGTCGTTGTGGTACTCGAACGGCGCGCCCTCGAAATAGATCAGGCCGTCCTGGCCGGCCGGCAGCTCGACACCGTCGTCGTCCACGATGTGCATCGCCCCGGCCAGCGACCGGCCCACCGACCCGGGATGCGCCAGCCAGTCGGCTGAGCCGATGACCGTCATCCCGTTGCCCTCGCTGCCCGCGTAGTACTCGAAGATCTTCGGGCCAAGCCAGTCAATCATCTGCCGCTTCACTTCGGCCGGGCATGGCGCCGCGGCGTGGATGACCACCTGCAGGCTGGACAGGTCAGCGGCCTGGCGCTCGGCCTCGGCGAGCTTCAGCAGCCGCACGAAGTGCGTCGGCACGAACTGGACGTGCGTGACCTTGTGCCGCTCGATCGCGCGCAGGCACTCGGCCGGGTCGAACCGGTCCATCAGCACCACGGTCCCGCCGTTACGGTGCGCGGCCATGGTGAACCCGAGCGGTGCCGCGTGATACAGCGGCGCCGGGCACAGGTATACCGAGTCCGGCCCGAAGCCGAACACGAAGCTCATCACCAGGTCCAGCGCGGAGCCGGTGCCGAACGGCGGGAATTCGGTCGCCCGCCGGATCCCCTTCGGCCGGCCGGTGGTGCCGGAGGAGTAGAACAGCGTGCTCCCCTCGATCTGCCCGGTGACGGGATCGTCCGGCAGATCGGCAATCGCCTGCTCATAGTCGGCAAGGCCGGGCAGGTCACCGGCGCCGCCCTCGACAGCGAACGTCCTCAGGCCGGGTAGCCGTGCACTGATGTGCGCTGCCGTGTCTGCTGTCTCGGGCGAGGAGAACAGCACGCTGGCGCCGCAGTCCTCGACGATGTAGGCGGCTTCCGCCGCGGTCAGGTGCCAGTTCACTGGCGTCCAGTACGCGCCGCTGCGCTGCGCACCCCAGGCGATCTCGAAGTACTCGGGCCGGTTGGCCAGCATGACCGCGACATGATCGCTGGTCTGCACGCCCAGGCTGGCAAGCAGCCGCGACACCTGGCGGCTGCGGCGCTCCAGCTGCCCGTAGGTGACCACCTGGCTGCCGTCAGCCGTCACGACCGCGGGCTTGTCCGGCGCCTGTGCCGCGATCTCCAACGCTGGGTACAGCAGTGCTGGCTGCTCCAGCCCTGCCTGCTCGGCCATCTCCGGCTCCGAGGGACCTGGCTCGGCTGGCACCGGCGTCAGAGCAGCTCGAGGATGGTGGCGTTGGCCTGGCCGCCACCCTCGCACATGGTCTGCAAGCCGTACCGGGTGCCCGTGCTGACCATGTGGTGGACCAGCGTGGTCATCAGCCGGGCGCCGCTGCCGCCGAGCGGGTGGCCGAGGGCGATCGCACCGCCGTTCGGGTTGAGGCGGGCCGGGTCGGCGCCGGTCTCCTGCAACCAGGCCAGCGGCACCGGCGCGAACGCCTCGTTGACCTCGAACGCGCCGATGTCCTCGATGGACAGCCCGCTGCGCTTGAGCGCGAGCGCGGTAGCCGGAATCGGGCCGGTCAGCATGATGATCGGGTCGTCGCCGACCACGACCGCGGTGTGAATGCGGACGAGCGGCTTGAGGCCGAGCTCAGCGGCCTTCTCGCTGGTCATGATCAGCAAAGCAGCCGAGCCGTCAGAGATCTGGGAGCTGTTGGCCGCGGTGATCGTGCCGCCTTCGGGCTTGAACACGGTCTTCAGGCCGGCCAGCGCCTCAAGCGTGCTGCCGCGGCGGACACCCTCGTCGGCTTCCACCTTGATACCGGAAGGCCCGGTCACCGGCACGATCTCGGCGGTAAACCGGCCCTCGTCCTGAGCGGCCGCGGCCTTGGCGTGCGAGGCCAGGCTGAACTCATCCAGCTGAGTGCGGCTGAAGCCCCAGCGCTCCACGATCATCTCAGCGCCGACGCCCTGATTCGGGATCGCGCCGTTGTAGCGGGCCACGAAGCCGTCCCCGAACGGCCACTTGCCGGCTGAGGACATCCCCATCGGCACTCGGCTCATGGATTCGACGCCGCCAGCCACGGCCACGTCACATTGACCAGCGATGACGCTCGCGGCCGCGAAACTGACCGCCTGCTGGGAGGAACCGCACTGCCGGTCCACAGTGACCCCCGGCACGGACTCTGGCCAGCCTGCGTTGAGGACCGCCGTGCGGCCTATGTCGCCGGCCTGTTCGCCGACCTGACTGACGCAGCCCCAGATGACATCCTCGACGATGGCCGGATCGATCCCCGACCGCTCGGCCAGCGCCTTGAGCACGTGCGCCGACAGGTCGGATGGCTGGATTTCGGACAGGCCGCCGTTCCGCTTGCCGACGGGGGTCCGGACCGCCTGGACAATGACTGCGTCGCGCATGTGCCCTCCAGCTTTGCGGCTCTGCCGCTCAAAGGTAGTTAACTACGATACCTATCGTCAGCTGAACATGTCGAGGACGGTCGCCGACCTCAGCTGCTCTGGGAGCAGCACCCGGCCGACCACGTCCATATGCAGGCGCCAGTGCGCGGTCGCGCCCGGGACGTCGCGGGCCCCGGCCAGCGCGAGGAGCTTGCGGTAGGACTTAATGACCTTGGTGCGGTTGCCGGGCGAGGTCGCCGCGCCGAGTGACTGCCGGCTCGCGAGCAGCACGTGCGCGTCCACGACCTCGTGGAGCACTCGATATTGGATGGCGAGGGTCTTGTTCCCGGCCCGTTCGATCAGCTGCTCGTGGAAACGCTGGGCGCAGGCCATCCAGGTGGCGGCATCCGGAGGCTCGTGATCCGGGCTGGTGATGTCCTGCAGGTCGGCTACGCACGTGCCGAGCTCTGCCAGGTCCGCCTCGGTCCGCCGCTCCGCGAGCAGGCCGGCCGCCGCGATCTCCAGCAGGGTCCTGGCCTCGTACACGTCGGCCAGCGTGGTACCCGAGGTCTGCATCAGCAGTCCGAGGGACCGGGCGGCCACCCCGGCACTCGGCGCCATGATTCGCGCCCCGCGGGCGCCGCGCCGCAGCTCGATCAGGGACTCGGTCTCCAGGATCCGGAACGCCTCGCGCAGCGTCGGCCTGGACACGTCAAACTGCCGCATCAGCTCGACCTCAGCAGGCAGGAACTCGCCCTCAGTGAGCTCGCCGCGGACGATCTTGCCGCGCAGGTAGGCCGCAATCATCTGGCCGGCCTTGGCGGGTCGCAGGTTCCGCCCGACTGGCTTGGTATCGGTGAGCAAGGGCGCCCCCGATCGGAAAGGTAGGTTACGAAGTACTCTACCTTCGCGGGTGCAGAGACGCTCATGCATTCACGGTGCGGAGATGCTCAGCGCCTTGGCGGAGCTGAGCTGCTCAGTCGAACGTGGGCTTGCGGTCGCGAGTCCGCTTGAGCTCGAAGAAGCCGTCGGTCTCGGTCACGAGGGCGACGCCGTCCCAGAGCCGGCCGGCCGCCTCACCGCGCGGGATCGGCGTGACGACCGGGCCGAAGATGGCGTTGCCCCGGATCCGGATCACCGGGGTGCCCACGTCGGTACCGACAACGTCGAACGCCTCGTGGTGCGACTTCTTGATCTCGTCGTCGAACTCGGTGCTCTCGGCCGCGCTCGCGAGCGACGCCGGCAACCCGACCTCGGCTAGCGACTCGGGGATGATCTGCGGATCCTCCCGGCGACCCTGGTTGTGGAGCCTGGTCCCGATCGCCGTGTACAGCGGCCCGAGCACGCCGTCGCCGGCCTCGTGGGCTGCTGCGGCGACGATGCGAATCGGTCCCCACGCCTTCTCCATCCGCGCGAGGTACTCCGGGCTCAGGTCCTTGCCCTCGTGCTGGATGAGGTTGAGGTAGGCCAGCGACATGATCCGCCAGTCGACTCGCACCGGTCGAACCTGTTCCACCTCGAGCATCCATCGCGAGGTGATCCAGGCCCACGGGCACAGCGGGTCGAACCAGAACTGCATCTCTTCGTATTCTTCTGGCTGCGCAGTCACGTTCGCTGGCAACAGGTGGCATCCGGCCACTATTCCCGCCCGATGATGCCCTGGTACGCAGCAGCCAGGCCGTCCTCGTTGGCGGTCGTGGCGCCAGGGCCGCGGTCGATGCCACGCTCAATGCGCGAGGCGAACCAGATCGCCTGGGCGATCCATCGCAGTCGCAGCAGGCTATCCAAGTGCCTGAGCTCCGTGCTGATCTGCGGCCCGACCTCGGCATAACCCTCCGCCAGCCACCGAATCGGCCGCGGACCGGCCTCCCGGCTGAGGACGGCGAAGCTCGCCAGGTCGTACAGCAGCGGACCGCGCAGTGTCGTCGCCCAGTCGATGAGTGCGTCGGGGCCGGAGTCGCGGCCGCTGAGCAGGAACGAGTCGGGCCCCGGGTCGCCATGGATGAGGGAGACCCGCAGCTGGTGCCGGTCGACCATCGCCACGATCTGATCCCACGCCCGCCATGCGGCGCCCTTCAGGTCCGGCGCCATCGGCACCGTCTCCAGGCATGTGCTGATCCACTCCCATGGCCAGTGGTACCTCGGTTCATCGCCGGGCGGATAGTCACCCAGGATCTGGTGAGCACGGCCGAGCACCTGACCAGCGCGGCGCACGTGATCGGCTGCGCGCAGATCAGGCGGAGTGCCCGGCACATGCCGCAACAGCGTCAGGACGCCGCTCCGCAGCCCGACTGTCAGCCTGCCGTCTGCCGTCCGCAGCGGCGCACCGCAGGTCAGTCCGCGCTCGGCCGCGAACTCGGCCACCTGAAGGCCGCCGGTCAGCGCGTCGGCGTCGAGATGATCGACGAGCTTGGCCACGAACCGCTGATCATCCCGCGTAGTGACCAGCCAGGTGCTGGAATTCCAGCCTCCGCCCAGCGTGGTGATAGACGCGACCGGGCACGACCATGCGCCGAGCGCCTCGGTGACCTCTGCCGCAACCGCCACCTCACGATGCTAGAGCGGCAAGGCCGCGCGCCACGACAGGCGTTGGAGTGAACTTCCCGGAGGAATCCGCGGCCCTGATAGACCTCGGAGCCGCTAACGCCGAAGGCCTCGACGGCGGCGGGCCGACCCAGCTAGTCGCCGACGGACAGTACGTCACGACATCCTCTGACGGCACCGAACGCCCCGACGGCGACGCCCTCGTCTGGGTGCCGTAACAGCAGGCCGCTGATCGCTGTGTGCGGCCGGGTCCGCTGAGGACCCGGCCGGCCCGGCTCTGGTCGCGGGCGATCGCCCTGGCCAGAGAAATGACGGCGGCTTGTCCGCGCGGGCACGGTGGCGCGCAACTGTTCGTCGGCTGGCATCTGTACGGCGCGGCTTGCCGGATAAATCGTCAGCCACGCTGACGCCGGGTCAGGCGATCATGTGTGTAGGTGACAGCCCGGACCGAGGAGGAACCACCCGGTGACACGACGCCTTCGCATCCACGACCTGACCACGTTCGCGGTGCCCGAGCAGCCCGCGCTGAACCCGGACGGCAGCCAGGTCGTCTACGTTCTGCGCAGCTGCGATACCGCTGCCGATGCCCCGGTGAGAGCACTGTGGCGGATCGGAGGCCGGGCGGGGAGGCGGTGCAGCTGACCCGAGGCAACGCGGACACCTCCCCAGCCTGGTCGCCGGACGGCAACCGAGTGGCGTTCCTGCGCGCGAAGGACGGCCCGGCCCAAATCTGGCTGCTGCCGGCCGCTGCCCGAGCAGGCGCTGCTGCACCGGGCCGCCGTGGGACACGTCAGCGAGGGCGGCGCGGAGCCGGCTCGTGCCCCGGTCTGGACACTGCCGCGCGCAGTCGGCCCGGCCGGCCTGATCACCGCGTCCGTCGCGGACGTGCTCAGCTTCGCGCGACTGCACCTGACCGGCGGCCGGGCGGCCGACGGCACCCGGCTGCTGTCGGCCGCCAGCGCAGCCGCGATGACCGAATTGCAGGCCGAACTACCGGAGAAGCACACCCTTGGCGACTCATGGGGCCTGGGCTGGATCCGGTTCGGCTGGGGCGGCCGCCGGCTCATCGGCCACGATGGGAACACCATCGGTCAGTCCGCGTTTCTCCGGCTGCTGCCGGACGAGGGCCTGGCC
>DASXMP010000117.1:0-38493 GCA_036495585.1 Streptosporangiaceae bacterium | reverse complement strand
CCGCGGGCAGCTACATCACCGGTAAGCCCGCTTACCTGGTCTTCGATGATGTCAGTGCGTCCGGTGAGAACACGCTGGGCATCCCGGGCAGCGTCCTGGTCAGCTACGTGCGGGTGTTCTCCTAACTCGGCGAGCCGGGGTCGGCCGCTGCGGCTGACGCCTCGCCGCATAGCCCGGCCTGGCCTTGCCTTCGATAGGCCTACGATCCGGTCGGGGTCGAGGATGTGCTCCTGGGAATGGCTGCGACGCCAGGCGAGTCGGCACTTGTCGGCGTTGCCCGTCTGAGCGTTTCGGCCCAGCTTTCCGGAGTGCTGTAAAGGGTCAGCCTCGTCACCGTGCAGGTGTAGAGCTCAGGCGCCGTGGATGGCGTGAAGGTTCCGGTGTTGTCGACGGCGCCATCGCGGTAGAGCACCCAGGAGCCATGGGACTGAAGGTCGCTTTCGTAGATCGTGCCGTTGCGCGTCATGTAGTCATCCGTTGAGGTGCCTCTGTAGACAGCCCTGTAATTGACGCCGTTGGCATGTGCCGTATCCGGTGCAGAGGCGCGCCAGATCGTGGTGTTGACACCGTGCGGCCCGAAGATCTGGGTCGGGCCGGTGCTATGCATTGTGACTGTCAGCACCGAGGACATCGCGTCGCTCCAGGATTCGGAGACACCGTCCCAGGTGCCGATCAGGCAGGAGTCCAGGCCAGAACTCTTGCTCGGGCTCGGGCTTGCCGACGGGCTTGTTGTTCCGTGTGTGGCTGCTGCGGCGCCGATACCTGTCTTGCGGTCGGCGTCGTTTGCCTTGTGGCCGCCGTTGAGGCCGAATGCGTAGCCCGCCACGGCGCCGGCGATCAGGGTGGCGGCCGCGACGGCGATCGCGGAGCGGCGCAGGAGGCGCCGGGTTGGCTTTGCGCCGCTCGGCGGGACCGGGGGAGCCGCCATCTCGGCTGCGGCCGGGGCGGTCGGGGCCGTCTGCGGTGCGGTCGGCATTCCGGCCCGCGGCGCCGGGAGCGTAGCCGCATCCGCGTCGGGCACGCCTGCGTCTGGCACGGCTGCACCAGGCGCGGCAGCGGGCAGTACTGCACCGGGCAGTACTGCACCGGGCAGGGCGGCAGCGGGCAGGGCGGGACCAGGCAGTGCAGCTCCCGGCACCGCACCGGCCGCCTCGGCGGCGGGGCCAGCGCCGGCGGGCGTGCCGAAGCCTGGCGTGCCAGGGGCTGTGGCGTCGGGTGCGGGGATGTCGTGCCTGGGGAGTTCGGCGGTGATCGCGCGGGGGAGCCAGCCGGGCTGGTATTCGATGGTGGTGACGGCGGGGGTCGCCTGGCACGCGGTCATGATTTCCGCCGGGCTGGGGCGGTCGGCGGGGTTTTTGGCTACGCAGCGGTCGATGATGGCGCGGACCCGGGCTGGGCAGCCGGCGAGGTCGGGGTCCTGGTGCTGGATGCGGTACAGGACGGCGGCGGGGTCGCCGTCGCCGAACGCCGGGCGGCCGGTGGCGGCGAAGGCGAGGGTGGCGCCGAGGGCGAAGATGTCGGCGGCGGCGGTCAGCTGGGCGCCGCGGGCCTGCTCAGGTGACATGTACTGCGGGGTGCCGACCCGCGCGCCGGTGGCGGTCAGGGTGGAGTCATCCAGGGCCCGGGCGATGCCGAAGTCGATGACCCGCGGGCCGTCGCGGGCGAGCAGCACGTTGGATGGTTTCAGGTCGCGGTGCACCAGGCCGGCCCGGTGAATCACGGCCAGCGCCTCGGCCACCCCGCCGGCCAGCAGCAGCACTGTCCGCCCGGGCATCCGGCCATGCGCGGCCACCGCCGCCGATAGCGACGGCCCGGCCACATACCCGGTCACCAGCCACGGCGGGTCGCCGTCAGGGTCGGCGTCTAACAGCGGCGCGGTGTAGAAGCTGTGCACCCGCTGCGCGGCGTCGACCTCATCCCGGAACCGGCGCCGGAACTGCGGGTCAGCGCCCAGCTCGGGGCGGACGACCTTCACCGCCACCGGACGGCGGCCCGGGGTGAAGGCCAGGTAGACAACGCCCATCCCGCCCGCGCCCAGCCGCCCGTGCAACCGGTAACCGGCCACCTGGACTGGATCGCCAGCCGTCAACGGCTCGATGGCCATTCTTCTGCCCTTGCTACTGGAAGGAGGAGCCCATCGGCCGGCGACGAGACGGCCACACCCATTGTTACAACGGCGGCGCCCAATGGCGAACCACGAAGGCAGCGCGGCGGCCGCGAGCCCGCGAACGACGCCGAGACGTCTTCCAGCGGCGCCTCAGGTCACGGTCGTGCCTGGCCGCCGTCTGTCAGCTGACGGTCTGCTCGACGCCCCGCTCGGTGTAGAAGCAGAGCAGTCCGGCGATGCCCGCCGCGCCCGGGATAGGCTCGGGGTAACCCCACACCACGTCCTCGTGCACCTGGTCACCGATGCGCACCGACCAGTACGAAGCCTCGCCCTTGAACGGGCAGGTTGTGTGGGTGCTGGTCGGCTCGAGCAGATCGGTCTGGACGTCTTCAGCCGGAAGGTAGTACCGGGGCGCGATGCCGGTTTCCTCCAGCTTCATGGCGCGGTCGGATTTAGCCAGCTGCACGCCGTCGAGCCAGGCTTCGACATGGGCCTGTGCTGGGGTGATCGTGATCGTGTGTCCTTCAGCCATACCCGGCACAACCAGCTGGCCGGCGGCCTCATTCCGACCGCGCTCGCCGATAGCCTTGCCGAGTGTCCTCACCCGCTCGAAGTTTCATCCTGGCATCAGGTTCCCCGTCCCGCCTGCGCGTGCTGCGGGACGCCGGGCTGGATCCGCAGGTCCTGGTCAGCGGCGTGGACGAGACCGTGGACGGCCTCGACACCCAGACCGCTGTCGGACTGCTCGCGCATCGCAAGGCTTCCGCCGTCGCGGCCGGCCTGACGGAGGGCCTGGTGCTCGGCTGCGATTCGCTGCTCGACCTGGACGGTGAGCCACTTGGCAAGCCAGCCTGGGCCGACCAGGCCGTGCAGCTGTGGCAGCGGCTGGCAGGACGCCACGCCACGCTGCTGACTGGGCACTGCCTGATCGATGTCGGCAGCGCCCGCGTGGTGCGCGAGGTGGCGTCGACCGTGATCCGCTTCGGCAGCCCGTCACCAGCCGAAGTCGCGGCGCTCGTTGCGACCGGCGAACCCCTCAGCGTGGCCGGCGCATTCACGATCGAGGGCTTCTGCGCGCCCTTCGTCGACAGTGTCGACGGCTCGCCGACCAACGTGCTCGGCCTGAGCATGCCGCTGTTGCGGCGGTTGCTGGCTGACTTTGGCGTGGCGATCACGGACCTGTGGCGGCCAGCGCGCTAACCGGTCACGGTGTGACCTCGGGCGGCGGCAGCCGGTCGAGCGCAAGCCGCACCAGGGCGCGTCCCGCCGGGCTGGCGGGCCCGCCGGCTCGCCAGGCGAACACGAGCCGGCCGCGCAGCGCGGGCTGATCGATCCGCAGGACGCACAGGACATCCGACCGGGCGCGGGCGAACGGCCCGGGCAGGATAGCCGTGCCGAGTCCGTGGGCGGCCAGGTCCGCGAGCGTCTCGGGCACGCTTGCCTCGAACGCGATGACGGGCGCGAAGCCGGCGGCCGCGCACGCCTCGTCCAGCCGGGCCCGCAGCCCGGTGCCGCGGGGCAGGCTGATGAGCGGGCGCTCGCGCAGCTCACTGAGGGCGATGACTCCGGTTGCGGCCAGTTCGTGTGCGGGACTGACGGCAGCCACGATGGGCTGGTCGACAATCACGTGCACATCGAGGCCGGCCGGCGGCGTGTCGCCCACGCTGGCGATCGCGGCGTCTAGCCGCCCTGCACGCAGGCCGTCGAGGAGGTCGTCGGTGGTGGCCTCGGACAGCGTGATCTCAACCAGCGGATGGCGGTCGTGGAAGTCGGCGAGCAGGCCAGGCAGGTCCACGGTATGTGATGTCACGGTGCCGATCGCCGCATGCCCGCCGAGCAGCCCGGTCAGCTCGCTGACGGCTTCCTGGATGCCGTCAACGGCTGCGAGCGCAGCCCGTGCGTAGGGGAGGACTGCCGCTCCGACCGCGGTTGGCTGGACGGCGCGGCCCGACCGGTCGAGCAAGTCCTGTCCTAGCTCGCGCTCCAGCTTGCGGATTTGCGCGCTGACGCCCGGCTGGCTGACCAGCAGCCGGTCCGCAGCTTTGGTGAAACTCCGTTCCTCAGCGACAGCGACCAGGTACTCGAGCTGGTGCAGTTCCATAAGCTGTGATTATAGACTCTAGCAACAGCATGTCTTTGACTTCTCGCAGGTCCTGCGGGCACGGTGCGAGATGGAAAGAAGGGAGCCGAGATGACGACCACGACGGCAACTGCCCGTACCCCAGAGGACCTGACGCGGCTGTTCGTGGACTTCGCGAACGCCGGCGACGTAGACGGCATGGCCGGCCTCTACGCGGAGGACGCGGTCCTCGCGTTCCCGCCTGGCTCGGCCACTGCGGGCCGGGCTGCGATCAGGAAGGTGCTCGAGGAACTCGTGCAGCATGGACCAAAGCCGTTCCCAGCCGAGGAGCCGCTGCCTACGGTCACCTACCGAGATTTCGCACTGACCTCCACGCGGTCGAAGGACGGCAAGGGCACGCGCGTCCAGGTAGTGCGGCGGGAACCGGACGGGACGTGGCTGCGGGTCATCGACCGCCCGGAACTGCCGGATTGAAGTCAGCTGGCCGCACCGCCATCAGCTTGACTGTGGCGGCGGCAGCCCGACCTGCCTGCGGATGACCCGCACGGCGTCTTCCACGTGTTCGTTTGCCGCATGCGGACGACAACGAAGCACAGGCCGTCAAGGTTCAGTAGCTATCGGCTGAGGCCCGATAATAGGTGCGTGATACCGGAGTCTTCGCAAGTGCAACCGGCAGTCCCCCCGTCCGCGATGACCGACCCTCTGCCCACCGCCGCGCTGAAATTCAGGCCCGCCGGGCAGAACGATATTCCTGCGATCGTCGGCCTCGTCGAGTCCGCCTACCGTGGCGATGCCAGCCGGGCCGGCTGGACCACCGAGGCAGACCTGCTCGACGGCCAGCGCACCGATCCGGAGGGTGTCGCTGCCGTCCTGGCAACCCGTGACAGCGTGCTCCTGCTGGCCGAGGCCGACGGCGAACTGGTCGGCTGCTGCCAGCTTGAGCAGCGGGCGGACGGCCAGGCGTACTTCGGGATGTTCTCGGTCCGGCCGGCCGGTCAGGGCCGGGGGTGGGGCCGGCAGATCATGGCCGAGGCTGAGCGGCTGGCGCGTGACGACTGGGGCGCGACCACCATGGCGATGACCGTCATCGCGCAGCGCGAGGATCTTATCGCGTGGTACGAGCGGCGCGGTTACCGGCGGACGGGCGAAAGCAAGCCGTTCCCGTACGGCGACGAGCGCTTCGGCATCCCGCGACGTCCCGACCTCAGCTTCGCGGTACTCGCTAAGCCGCTGGACTAGGGATACGGCGACCGCCACGCAGACCGCGGACCGCGCTCTAGAAGCGGCGGATCACCGGTTCATCGAGCCGGGGCAGGCGCCACGGCTTTGACCTGGCCGTTGCCGATGACGACGAAGCTCCGGATTTCCGCCTTGGTGCAGGACACCGGCTGCTGCGGGCTCTGCCTGCACATGCGCACAGTCCCAAACCTGATGGCAGGCGCCCGGGATGCTGGCTGGTGAGGCCGTGAAGCCCGACAAGCACCGACGACTAGCAGTGCCCCCGCGCCGGCGGCCAGTGCGTCGCGCGCCACGCGTCGTGTCAAAGATCGCTGGCCCTGCCTGGCCGGCTTCGACCGGGCTCGGTCCGCAAGCCGTGCGTCGACCCGCGCGGCCATGTCCAGCGCCGGGCTGACATAGCTCAGATCGGGCAGGCGTGGCTGCCAGGCACGGCGTATCGCGCTGCCAACATCGCCGACAACCATGGGCCTGGGGCCCTAGTGCGCGCTGTGCGCTAACCGCGATCAGCCAGGTCGTTGCGGCAGGTGCGGGCGAGCCAGGTCAGCGCGCCGGCGATGACCGCGAAGCTGGCCGGCCGCCAGCCCACCGCCAGGACTGACACCGCCGCGACCGCGGCGATGACCGTGAGGCGAAGCACGAGCCTGCCCGGCCGGCCGCCGCGGAGCTGGCGCCAGGTCCGGACCAGGACCGAGGAGGTGCCAGTGGCGGTGTCTGGCGCGGCCGCCGAAGACGACGGGCCGAGCAAGTCAGCGAGCGCCTCGCCGCGTCCAGATGGCGTGCGCAGCACCGTGTACGCGGCGGCTGCCTCGGCAAACTGCGCGGGGTCACCGCCGTCGCCCCGGTCCGGGTGCGTCGTGGCGGCGACCCGGCGCCAGGCAGCCCGCACGTCCTCGTCGGTGAGATCGGCCCGGCGATCGAGGCCGAGCACCCGGAACAGGTCACCGCTCATCGACGCGTCCGTCAGCAGAAGCCGGTCCGAAGATCGCGTCCAGGAACGTCCCGATGTCTGGCAGCTCCCCGCCCAAGACGGCGGGCGTGGCCGGCGGCTCCTGCGCGGCCACCGCGACCGGCGGCACAGCAGTCGGGCGCAGCGCCGTCGGCGCGAGCGCGGCCGGGCCGGCGACAAGCCGCTTGATCTGAGTGAAAGTGACTCCGCCCCGGTACAGGTACGCGGCCTGTCCCACGTCCAGGCGCCGGACCCGCTCGGGGTCGGCGACCGGCTGGCCGGCGATACGCGACGTACCTGCGCGGTGCCAGCGCAGCCAGCCCCGCAGCAGCCGGCTGCTCTCCACCATGCTGCGCTGCCCGGCCAGGGCGATCACGGGCTCGGGGTGCGGCGTGCGCAGCAGCCAGATACCGCCTTCGGCCGTGGCTGCCAGCCGGTACCGCTCGTCCTCGCGCTGCGCCAGCCCGTCCCAGCTCTGGGCCGACACCTGCACAGCCAGTCCGAGCGAGCGCGCCCGCTCGTAGAGGACCCAGATCGGCAGCCGGCGGGAGACTGCGCTGAACTCGTCCACCGCGAGCAGCACCTGCAACGGGCCGCCCGCCTGCGTCACGTGGCTGGCGAGCAGGCCGACGAGCGCGCGGGCCTGCGCCTCGGCGACCGAGATCTCGGCCGTTCCCTCCAGGATGCAGTACCAGGCGTCGGCGTCGGCGAAGCTGCCTGGCCCGTCCAGCCCGGGGCCGAGCCGGCGGAACAGCGTCCGGTACCGCAGCGCTACCTCCGGCACGTGCCGGGCCGCAGAGCGCGCGAGCGCGAGCTGGTCCTCGTATCCGCCAGCAGCGTAGGCGAGCGCGAGCCAGCCCGGATCCAGGCGCGTCAGGAAGTCGGCCGTGCTGACCGGCGGGCCACCAGGCGCGTCGACCGCGAGCGCGACCACTGCCTCCAGCACATCGGCGTAGTAGGCAGCGCCGCCGGTGCCGTGCTCAATCAAGTCGACCAACGTCGATACCAGCGCCTGGCGCGGAAGCGACCAGAGCGACAGGCGCGCCTCATCGGGCCAGACGGCGACGTTCCGGGCTCCTGACTCCCGCAGTACCCGCTGGGAACGGTCAGCGATGCGACGCGCATCGGCGCCGCCCTTGCAATCGATGACGACGAGGAGGGGCGCGCCGCCGCGGCCGGCGGCGTGCCGCCGCAGGCCGCTGGCCATGAAGCCGGCCCACAGGCGCAGCAGCAGCGTGGTCTTGCCGGTTCCGGTTGCGCCCACCACGATCTGATGGGAACGAAGCCGCTCGGCCGGCAGCCGTGCGTCCGGCCGGTCCGGATGCCCGACGGCGCGGATGACCGCGCCGGCCACGAAGTCGCCGCCCGCCGTCAGTAACGGGGCCGACCCCGGCGCCGCGATGCGCGCGACGGCGCTACGGACCTGATGCCGCCACTGCCGGTCGTCGAATCCGACGGCCGACGCGGGCGAGCGTCCGCCGGCTCCCGCAGCCATCGAGCGCAGGCGCAGCGACCAGGCCCAGCCACCGAGAAGCAGGCCGACCGGAACGGCGGGCGGCGCGCACAGCACGGCCGCGGCGAGGTAGTCGCCCCGGGCGACGCGGTGCCACATGCCCACCCAGGCGAGTCGCGCGGCGACTGCGATGCCGCCGGCCCCGTGACCGGCGATGGCGCCGGCGGCGAGCCAGACTGCGACCATCGGCAGGCACCACGCGGCGGCGGCGAACAGTCGGCGTGGCTGCCAGCCCCGGTACCAGGCGGCTGCGACGCTCCCGGCCGCGACCAGCGTGGCCGGGAACACCGCGACGGCTGCTCCGATCGCGACCGCGCCGGCGGCGACGACCGCGGCGACGCGCAGCGTGCGGCGGGCGAGGGCGCGCATCATGGCCAGGCCGCGCTTGCTGGCAGAGGGCGGATCTCTACCCGCGCGGCGAGGCTGCCGAGGGCTGCCCGGGCACGCGCGACCGTGCGTCCAGCCGCGGGCGTGCAGAGGTAGACCGCGCGGGCGTGCCGGGCCGCTAGGCCGGGCACGCGCGCCTGGTCCGGCGGGCAGCCGTAATCCCCGGTGCGGGCCAGTAGTTCACGCATGATCGCCGTGGTCCGGCTGACCGTCTTCGGCGCAAGCTCCGCCTCGATCGCCCAGCACTCGCCGGCCCAGGCGAGCCCGCTGGCGTCCGGCCAGTGCACCTCGGCGTCGGGCAGGTGCTCGCGGCTGCCGAGCCTGCCGCCGACATGGGAGCGCAGCCGGCGTTCGCTGCGCCAGTGCGCGCCGCCGGCTGCATACTCCGGCGCTTCTTGCAGCGCCAGCCACACGGCAGTGACGGCGCGCAGGTGCGCGAGCCGCGACAGCGCCGGCTGCGTCGCCTGATAGGGCAGCCCGCAGACCTGCAGGCCCGCCTTGGTCAGCCACAGCCACGGCGGTCCGGGGCCGAGCGCCGCCGACTCGGCGAGGCCGCGCCTGGTCCACCGCGAGACCGCCGCGCTCGCCTCGCGGGCGGTCAGGTTCAGTAACGCGGCGAGCTGATCGACCTGCAGCCCGTACATCTCGCCGACGCAGACAAGGCCGGTGCCATCACGGTCCGCCGCGGACAACGGGCCCGGGCTGGCAGGAATCACCCCACTATGACATCACGGGAATGGCGGAATGGCGGGGCGGTGCTGGTGCGCGCCGATCACGTGCGGCACAATGAGTCCGGTACACCGCAGGCTCGATCGCCTGGCCGATCCAGTCCGGGCGCCGAGTAGGACAGCACAGACCGGCAGCACAGGCCGGCAGCACAGCGAGGTCGTTGGGGAAGACGCACCTCGTCTTGCTGCAGGGAGGTCAGGTTGTCAGGAGCTGGGTTGTCGGTGCGCGGCGTGCTGCACGTGCATTCTGCGCCCCCGGCGCTATGCCCGCACATTGAGTGGGCGGTGGCCGGGGTTCTTGGCGTGCCTTCGAGTATGCCGTGGGTTGATCAGGCTGCTGCGCCCGGCGCTTTGCGTGCCGAGCTGACCTGGCAGGGGAAGCCAGGAGCGGCCGGCGCGATCACCTCGGCACTGGCTGGCTGGAACCTGATGCGCTTCGAGGTAACCGAGGACGCGAGCCCCGGCTGCGACGCGGTCCGGTACAGCCACACACCGTCACTCGGCACGTTCACCTCCGCCGTGAGCGCGAACGGCGACGTCATGGTCCCCGAGGGGCGGCTGCGGGCGGCGATGGCGCTGGCTGCCTCCGCCGGAGGCGCCGGCCAGGAGCTGGGAGGCCTGGTGGACCTGCACGGGCCCCGCCATCCTGCGCTCGGCGGTTCGCTGGAGGCCGAGCTGTCCCTGCTGCTCGGGCAGCCCTGGGATGACGAGCTGGAGCCGTTCCGCCGGGCCGGTGACGGCGCGCCCGTACGCTGGCTGCACGCCACGGGGTGAGCGGCCGCAGCCCGATTGTTGATGTCCGCATAGCGAACTTATTCGATGTCCGCATAGCGAACGCTGTGGTGCGGATTTCGTCGCGTGTGCAGTGTGTTACTGAAGTGGCTCCTTTGACATAACTTTCAGTAGCGGATTAAATACTTCTGGTTTAGTTGTTTGTGGTGCGACGCGCTGGCCCCCGTAACGCGACGTCCAGCTGAAACTTGTAAGTAGGCGCATTTTTGTGCCTGCGAGTGTTCGCAGAGCGCACATATGTGCGGGGCTGGCGCATTACCCAGCGTCGTCGTCACCCGCGCGGAGGAGGCGATGTGCGCATGGCTGCCGAAGCCGATGTCCCAGTCGATGCCCCGGATCACCAACTGCTCTATGAGCAGGAAATGGCCTGCTGGCGGAGTGATCTCTACCCCGCAGCGCTCCGGCTGACCAAGAACGCCAGCGATGCCGAGGACCTGGTCCAGGAGAGCATGGCCCGCGCGTACGCCGGACTGCGGAACTTCACCCCCGGCACGAATGCCAGGGCCTGGCTGTTCCGCATCCTGTCGAACACGTTCATCAACAACTACCGCAAGCGCAAGCGCGAGCCGCTGAGCGTGCTCAGCTCGGAGTTCGACACGCTGACGCTGGCCGCCGCTCCCGATCCGACCGCCGTCAGTGAGGCATCGGCCGAGGACGCGGTGCTGAGCCAGTTCTCCTACTCCGAGGTGAGGGAGGCGCTGGCAGAGCTGCCGGAGTGCTACCGGGCGGCGATCTACCTGGCGGATGTGGAGGGCTACGCATACCGGGAGGTTGCCGAAATGCTGGACGTGCCGATCGGCACCGTCATGTCGAGGCTGCACCGCGCCAGGACCCGGTTGCGGAAGCGGCTAGCCGCATATGGCTAGTTGACAGCGCATCTGGGGACTGAATCCGTCGTAGACTATGTGCTCTACGACGGATTCAGTCGAGTTAAGGACAAGTTTTGCCGGATACCGCAGCGCAGCTACCCGATTACTCTGTGTCATCCTCCGAGGTAGCTGGCAGGGCGCTATCGTCCACCGACCGCACCCGGCATAGCCGGCTGCGGGAGCAGGGCCGGGCCGACCGGGCAGAGCTGATCGCGGTCCTGTCGGCTGGCCTGATTGCCCACCTGGGTGTCCGCGTCCACGGCACCGTCATGGTGGTGCCTACCGGCTACGGGTTCGACGAGGACCACGTCTACGTGCACGGATCGGTCGCCAGCCGCAGCCTGGCCGGGTCGGAGGACGCCTGCCTCACGGTCACGATCGTGGACGGGCTGGTGCTGGCCCGGTCGGTGTTCGAGCACGCGGTCAACTACCGCAGCGCCATGATCTACGGTCAGCCGCGGGTCGTCACCGACCCGGCGGAGCGGCTCCATGGCCTGCGCCTGCTGTCGGAGCACCTGGCTCCCGGTCAGTGGGATTACGCTCGCCAGCCGAGCCGGAAGGAACTCGCGGCCACCCGCCTGATCGCGCTCTCGCTGGCCGAGGCGTCCGTGAAGATCAGGACTGGGCCGCCGAGCGACGCCGAGAGCCCCGATGCCGCGCTTGGTCGCTGGGCCGGGGAACTCCCGCTCGAGGCCAGGTGGGGCCAGCCGAGGGCAGATCCCGCGCTACCGCAGGATCTCGGCGTGCCCGGGCACATCAGCGTCAGGGCCGGGACCCTCGTGCATCGGGACTGATTGAGGTCCGCGCCGCGCGCCGCTGTTTCACGTGCACTTACGACCTCAGCGGGCTATTCGCCCCTATCCTGATCTGGTGACCGGACCCGCGCAGATCCCGACGGGCACGGTCACGTTGCTGTTCACCGACATCGAGGGCTCGACGCGGCTGTGGGAGGCCGAGCAGCAGGCGATGGCGGTCGCGCTGCGGCGCCACGACGAGATCCTGCGCGCCTCGATCGTGGCAGCCGGCGGGTATGTCTTCAAGACCGTCGGTGATGCCTTCTGCGCCACGTTCTGGTCCGCGGAGGCTGCGCTGGCCGCGGTGCTGGCGGCCCAGCGGTTGCTGGGCGACGAGGACTGGCCGACCAGCCGCCCGGTGCGGGTTCGGATGGGCGTGCATACCGGCACGTGCGAGGAACGGGACGGTGATTATTTCGGGCCCGTGGTCAACCGTGCGGCCCGCCTGGAGGCGGCGGCACACGGCGGCCAGGTGCTGGTTTCGGGGGCTAGCGCGGAGTTGCTGTCTGGTGCTCTGCCGGCCGGAGCGTCGCTGCGTGACCTCGGGCTGCACCGGCTGAAGGACCTGGGCCGGCCCGAGCAGGTGTTCCAGCTGGAGGCGGGATTCCTGCCGCCGGACTTCCCGCCGCTGGCGTCGCTGGACAACCCGGAGCTGCCCAACAACCTGCCCAGCCTGCTCAGCCCGTTCGTCGGCCGCGAACCGGAGCTGGCCGAGGTCGGCGGGCTGGTGCGCCAGTCCCGGCTGGTGACGCTGACCGGCGCGGGCGGGAGCGGCAAGACCCGGCTCGCCCTCCAGGGGGCCGCTGAGCTGCTGGACTCGGTCGAAGATGGAGTGTGGCTGGCTGAGCTGGCCGCCCTGACCGACGGCGACCAGATCCCGCAGGCGGTCGCCGCCGCCCTGGGCCTGCCCGACCGGGACGGGCCGGGCACCACGGCAAGTGTCACGCACGCGCTGAGCGCCCAGGACGCGCTGATCCTGCTCGACAACTGCGAGCACCTGATCGACGCCGCGGCCAAGTTCTGCGACCACCTCATCCGGCACTGCCCGCGCGTACGCATCTTGGCCACCTCCCGCGAGCCGCTGGGGATCGATGGTGAGCGCGTCTACCGGGTGCCGTCCCTGTCCCTGCCGCCAGCCGATGCCGACGCGGCCGACCAGCTCGCCGCCAGCGACGCGGTCCGCTTGTTCGTGGCGCGCGCGGAGGTCCAGGACGGCGGATTCACCCTGGACGATCAGACGGCGCCGCAAGTCGTCACCATCTGCCGGCGGCTGGACGGGATTCCGCTGGCGCTGGAGCTGGCCGCAGCGCGGCTGTCGTCCATGTCGCTGACGCAGGTGGCGGCGCGGCTGGATCAGCGGTTCCGCTTGCTGACCGGCGGCAGCCGGAACGCGATGCCGCGTCAGCAGACGCTGCAGGCGACCGTGGAGTGGTCGTTCAGCCTGCTGACCCCGGCCGAGCGGGACGTGCTGACCCGGCTCTCAGTGTTCGCGGGCGGCTTCGAGCTGGAGGCCGCCGAGCACGTGTGCGCGACCGAAAGCGTGGACGCGCTCGACGTGATGGACCTGCTTGGCTGGCTGGTGGACAAGAGCCTGGTCGTGGCCGATCGCGCGAGCGGCATGATCCGCTACCGGCTGCTGGAGACGATCCGGCAGTACTGCGCGGGCGAGCTTCTGCGCGCGGCCGGAGACGAGCAGGTCCTGCAGCTGCGTGACCGGCATGCCGAGCACTACCTCGAGCTGGCGCGGACCGCGGAGTCCGCCTTGCGCGACCATCGGCAGCGGGAGTGGTTCGCGCGCCTGGACAGCGAGTGGGATAACCTGCGTGCCGCTTTCACGCACCTGCAGGCTGAAGGGCGGGCGCTGGACGTGCTCCGGCTGGGCACGGCACTGCTGAAGTTCGTGCTGAGCCGCGCACACACCAGCGTGCTGGGGGCCTTCCGCTACGCGATCGCGACGTATGACACTCCCGGGCCCGATCTCGCGGCCGGGCTGCTCACGATGGTCCAGCTCATGCTGTTGTTCGAGCGCTCTGGGCTGATGACACGCGCGACCGAAGGCAGCGAGCTCGCCGACCGCGCCCTGTCCATGGCGCGCGAGATCGGTGATCGGCGACTGGAGGCGAAGGCGCTGGCAGTGCTGGCGGGATTCTGCTTCATGGTCGGGGACGTGGCTGGCACCGAGCGCCAGGCCGCGGAATCCCTGGCCCTGGCCCGGCAGGCGGGCGACCTGGACCTCCTCGGTGATGTGCTCGGCCTCGCCGCCCTCGTGGGCACGCCGGACCAGCAACTAGAGGCCCGGCAGGAGGCGCTTGACTGCTTCCGCCGGGTCGGCGACGACCTCGGCGCCGCTGGCGAGTTGTCCATGCTCTACGGAATGGAGCTGCGGGCGGGCCACATGAGCCGGGCCGAGGCCCGCCTGACCGAGGCGGTGGCGCTGGCCGAGCCGCTTGGCGATGAGGTGTTCCTCTTCTTCTTCCTCAGTGACCTCTGCGTGCTGCGTATCATCCAGGGCGACTATGCCGCAGCCGCGCCGCTGGTCCGGCGCTGCCTGCTGGCCGCCCACCGGACCGGGCTGGAGACCGGCACCGCGGAGGTGCTGTTCGCGGCTGCATGCTGCGCCGCGGCCGAGGGTGACCGTGAGCGTGGCGCCCGGCTGCACGGCGCTGCAGACGCAGCACTCAAGGCGGGCGTCGCGGACAGGTCGCTGGATTGGTCAGGTCCGGAGGTCGCCGCGCAGGACCGCGAGGTTGCCGCACTCCGCGCGGCGATGGGCGATGCCGGGTTCGAGGCCGCCTGCCGGGACGGCGCGCTGCTCTCCATGCCCGATGCCGTCGCGCTGGCCCTCAGCCGCGGTCCCCGCACCACGGTAGCGGCGTGAGCGGGCCGACCCCCACCGGCACGGTGACACTGCTCTTCACCGACATCCAGGGCTCGACGCGGCTGTGGGAGGCCGAGCCAGACGCCATGGCGGTGGCGCTGCGGCGCCACGACGAGATCCTGCGCGGCTCGATCGAGGAGGCCGGCGGGTATGTGTTCAAGACCGTCGGCGACGCGTTCTGCGCCACATT
This sequence comes from Streptosporangiaceae bacterium, assembly GCA_036495585.1. GTDB lineage: Bacteria > Actinomycetota > Actinomycetes > Streptosporangiales > Streptosporangiaceae > JAJYUU01. Next base: position 23,970 of record DASXMP010000117.1, on the reverse strand, counting down.
CTGGTCCGCGGATGCCGCGCTGGCGGCGGTACTGGCGTCGCAGCGGCTGCTGGGCGAGGAGGACTGGCCGACCAGCCGCGTGGTCCGGGTGCGCATGGGCCTGCACACCGGCGTGTGCGAGGAACGCGACGGTGACTACTTCGGGCCCGTCGTCAATCGGACGGCGCGGCTGGAGGCGGTCGCCTACGGCGGCCAGGTGCTCCTCTCCGGCGCGACGGCTGAGCTGGCGCCCGAGGACATCGCCCTGCGCGATCTCGGGTTGCACCGCCTGAAGGACCTGGGCCGGCCGGAGCACGTCTACCAGCTGGAGGCAGAGTTCCTGCAGCCGGACTTCCCGCCGCTGGCGTCGCTGGACAACCCGGAACTGCCCAACAACCTGCCAGCGGCGGCGACGCCCTTCGTCGGCCGGGAGGCCGAATTCGCCGACGTTCGCGAACTGCTGGCTTCGGCCAGGCTGGTCACGCTGACCGGCGCTGGCGGCAGCGGCAAGACCCGGCTCGCCCTCCAGGTTGCTGCCGAGCTGCTGGAATCGGCCCCAGATGGCGTCTGGCTGGCCGAGCTGGCACCAATCAGTGACCCCGGACAGGTCCCGCGCGCGGTGGCCCTGGCACTCGGCCTGCCGGACTCCGGTGACCAGGCGGCCGCCATCACGCAGGCGCTGGCCGGGCAGCGGGTGGTCCTCGTACTGGACAACTGCGAGCATGTGATCGACGCAGCGGCCAAGTTCTGCGACGAGGTGCTGCGGCAATGCCCTGACGTCAGGTTCCTCGCCACGTCCCGCGAACCCTTGGGGATCGGCGGCGAGACCGTGTACCGCGTTCCCTCCCTATCGCTGCCGGGCGCCGACGCTCAGTCGGCCGGCGAGCTGGCCGGCAGCGACGCGGTCCGGCTCTTCGTGGCCCGGGCCAAGGGCCAGGACGCAAGATTCGCGCTCGACGACGCGGTGGCGCAGCAGGTCGCGACTATCTGCCGTCGGCTGGACGGGATCCCGCTGGCGCTGGAGCTGGCCGCGGCGCGGCTGTCGTCGATGTCGCTGGCGCAGGTGGCGGCGCGGCTGGATCAGCGGTTCCGCTTGCTGACCGGCGGCAGCCGGAACGCGATGCCGCGTCAGCAGACGCTGCAGGCAACCGTGGACTGGTCGTTCAGCCTGCTGAACCCGGCTGAGCGCGAGACGCTGACCCGGCTGTCGGTCTTCGTGGGCGGGTTCGAGCTGGAAGCCGCTGAGACAGTGTGCGCGGGCGGCGACGTCGACGAGCTGGACGTCATGGACCTGGTCCGGTCGCTGGTGGACAAGAGCCTGGTGGTCGCGGACCGGCAGGCGGATTCGGTCCGCTACCGGCAGCTGGAGACGATCCGGCAGTACTGTGCGGCCGAACTGCTCCGGGCAGCCGGCGACGACCAGGTCGTCCGCGTCCGGGAGCTGCACGCCGATTACTACCTGCAGCTCGCGGAGACGGCCGGGCCGCAATTGCGGGCCAGCGAGCAGGGCGCGTGGCTGCGGCGGCTGGACCGCGAGGCCGACAACCTGCAGGCGGCGCTCGGCCACTTCAGTGACGGCGGCCGGTCGCAGGACGTGCTGCGGCTGACGGTGGCAGTCGCGCGGTTCGTGACGAGCCGCGGGCATGCGGGTGTCATCGCGGTCATGCGCGGCGCGCTCGCGGGCCAGCCGCCGAGCGCGCTGACCGCCCGCGGCCACCTGGCGGTCGCCGAGCTCTGCGGCACGCTCACGCGCAAGGACCCCGGCCAGCTCCAGGTCATCAGGGAGCATGCGGACGCGGCTTGCACTTTCGCGAGCCAGGTCGGCGACCGGGCCATCGTGGCGGCGGCCCTTGGCATGCAATCAGCGGTCGCCTACATCGAGGGCAACGGCGCTGGCGAGCGGCTGGCACAGGAGGCGCTGGCTGCGGCGCGCGAGAGCGGAGACGCCCGCGCGGTTGCCGACCTGGCCCAGGTCGCCACGCTCGGGACCCGGTTCGGGGGCCAGGAATCGCGGAGCTATCACCAGGCCGCGCTGGAGACGTACCGGGCTGCCGGTGACACCCTGTCGATGGCAAACGAGCTGCACGACCTGGCGGCCTTCTCGCTCGTGACCGGGGATGTCCCGGCAGCACGGGCCGGCCTGGAGCAGGCGGCCGCACTTGCCGCTGAGCTCGGAGATGAGGTCTTCCTCAGCGGATTCCGCGGCGACCTCGCGCTGGTCCTGCTGATGGACGGTGAGTACGCGGCGGCGGAGCCCCTGGTGCGCCACCGCCTGCTGCTGGCGCGGCGTACGGGTGTCCTGATCGACGTGTCGCAGGTCATTTTCGGGGCTGCCTGCGTGGTTGCCTGGCGCGGCGACCACGAGCGCGCCGCCCGGCTGTTCGGCGCCGCGGACGTGGCACTGGAGGGCGCGCTGGCCGATCTCAGCATCCGGCTGTCCGAGCCGGAGCGCGATCTCATCGAGCGCGAGCATGCAGTCCTCAGCGAGCTGATGGGCAAGGAGCCCTACCAGGCCGCTTACCAGGCGGGACGGCAGCTGTCGCGGGTGCAGGCAACCGACGTAGCACTAGGGCGCGAGGCAGCTGGAACGTTTCGCGGCCAATTCGCGATGAAGCCGGTACCGGCAGACTGAGATCACGGCGGACAAACGGGCTATAGTGCCGCCCAAGGCTAAAGCGGCCCACACTCACACGGCCACCGGGCCGCCGGGGATGGAGTGAAAGTGTTCCAGACGGTAGTGGTGGGCGCGGATGCCTCCGACACGGCGGCCGACGCCGTCCGGCAGGCCATCGAGCTGGTCCAGCTGACCGGCGGCAAGCTCCATGTGGTCTCGGCCTACCGGCCGCAGCATCTGACTGCACCTGAGACCGAGCAGGGCGGCTTCGAGACGGGCGACCTCGCCGAGTCGGTGCTGGCCGATCACGGGTCCCGGGCCCGGGCTGTCGGCGTCGAGGTCGAGACGCACGCCCGGGTGGGCGCGGCGGCTGAGGTGATCTGCGAGGTTGCCACCGAGGTAGGCGCCGACCTCATCGTGGTCGGCAACAAGGGCATGATCGGCATGCGCCGCGTGCTCGGCAGCGTGCCGAACTCGGTGGCGCACAACGCCCCCTGCTCGGTCCTGATCGCCTCCACTACCTGAGCTGACCTGCTCGCAATCACGGCTGGACGGCCGGCTTAACCGTTCTGAGTTGTCAGACCTAGCTGGGATAATCGACGTGTGCTGGGAACTGCGGGCGGGCGGCTAGTCGGGCGGGCGGATGAGCTCGGCCTGATGCGTAACCTGCTGGCCGCCGCTGAGGGCGGCCAGCCGGTAGTGATGCTGATCAGCGGTGACGCTGGGGTGGGCAAGACCAGGTTGCTGGCCGAGGTGTCCGCCGAGGCGGTAGGGCGCGGCTTCGCGGTCTTGTCCGGCCGCTGCGCCGAGCTGACTGACACGATCCCGTACCTGCCGCTCGCGGACGCGCTGCGCGGCTCGTCGGCTGCCTTGCAGGACGCCCTGCACACCCGGCCGGTACTGGCCCGCCTGCTGCCGGACCGGGAGATCGTCCGGCAGCCGGGCGACCTGCCAGGCATGGCGCAGCAGCAGCTGTTCGGCGCGGTGCTCGGCCTGCTCACCGAGCTGGCCAGTGCCCAGCCGGTGCTGCTGGTACTGGAGGATCTGCACTGGGCCGACCGGTCGACCCGTGATCTGGTGACGTTCCTGTCGCGGGTGCTCCGGGACGAGCGCATCGCCCTGGCGGTCAGCTACCGCAGCGACGACATCTACCGCGGGCACCCGCTCCGGCCGGTCGTCGCCGAGCTGACCAGGCTGCCGAGCGTCACCGCGATCGATGTCGGCCCCCTGGCCGCCGTGGCCATGGCAGAGCATCTCGGTGACCTGTCCATCGGCGAGCCGGACCGGACAGCGATCGACCGGGTGATCCGCCGGGCCGAGGGCAACCCGTACTTCGCCGAGGAACTGCTCGCGAGCGCCCCGGCGGTGAGCGCGCAAAGCGGCAGCGAGCTGCCCTCCGGGCTGGCGGACCTGCTGCTGGCGCGGACCGTCGACCTGTCCGAGGCGGGACAGCAGGTGCTGCGGGCGGCCGCGGTGACCGGCCGCCGGATCGACGACGACCTGGTGATGCGAGCCAGCGGGCTGGCCATCGGCGAGTACGAGGCGGCCGTCCGGGAGGCGGTGGCGCACCAGCTGCTCGTGCCGGACGGGCCGACCGGCTACGCCTTCCGGCACGCGCTGCTGCGCGAGGCCATCTACAACGACCTGCTGCCGGGGGAGCGCACCAGGCTGCACAGCCGCCTGGCCGAGCTGCTGTCCGACGAGCAGCGGCTGGAGGACGTGACTGGCTCGGCTGCCGAGCTGGCCGTGCACTGCCTGGCCAGCCACGACATCCCAGGAGCTTTCGCCGCATCGATCCGGGCCGGCCAGGAAGCGTGGCGGCTGGCCGCCCCGGCGGAGGCGCTGCGGCAGTTCGACCAGGCGCTCGGGCTCTGGGACCGGGTGGAAGAGGCGGAGAAGCTGGCCGGGTTCAGCCGGCACAAGCTGGCATTCCGGTCGGCGCTCAGCGCGGCCGACAGCGGCCGCGTCTCGCACGCTGTCCGGCAGCTGCGCCAGCTCGCGACGGCGATGGAGCGGGCCGGCGATGCCGATCTGCGGCTGCTGTGCCGGGTCAAGGAGCGTCTTAGCTACTTCCTGCTGGACATGGACGCAGACGCTGAGGCACTCGAGGCGGCCAGGGCCGCCGTCGAGGTACTGCCCGCTGACCCGCCGACGTGGGAGCGTGCTGGCGCCCTGGCCACGCATGCCAGGGCGCTGCTCTCTTTCCCGGACACCGAGCCGGCGCGGGCCCGAGCACTGGAGGCGGACGCGGCAGCGAGCGCGGCGCGCGCCCCGTGGCTGCAGGCCGACGCGCTCTCCACGCTGAGCGTCGTGCGCGAGCGGGCTGGCCTGATCGACGAGGCGAAGGCCACGAGCGCACGGGCGGTCGAGCTAGCCCGCACATCGGACCGGGCGGGTGTCGAGATGCGGGCCATGTCGCTGCTCGCGCGCGTGCAGCTGGAGTCTGGTGACCTGGCCGCGGCTGCCGGGACCGCGCACCTGGGCGCGCAGCGAGCAGTGGCGACGGGCCTGAGCATGGCTCCGTTCGGGCTTACCCTCCGCTACCTGCACTATCTGGCGCACTACTGCGATGGCCGGTGGGACCACGCCCAGCAGATCGCGGACATGTTCCCAGTCCGCGTGAGCAACGTGGCCGAGGCCCGGCTGTCGGCCATGGCGCTGTTCATCGATGTCGCCAGGGGCGGACACCGGGTGGCCGAGCGGCGGGCCTGGCTGGAGCCCTACCAGGCCGACGACTGGCTCACCGACTACATTGCCCGCGGCATGCTGGCCGAGGACGCCTACTGGGCCGGCGACCTGGAGGGCGCGGTGTCGGCCGTGCAGGCGACGATCGCAGCCGCCGCCGGCCCGGACCGGGACTACGGGCCCCAGGTAATCCGCCCGGCCGCGATCGGGATCGCGGCGCTCGCCGACCAGGCCAGGCACGCCCGCGCCGCCGGGCAGAGCGACGCGGAAATCCTGGCCGAGGCCAGGTCGCTGGCTAGCATCGCCCGCGCCAGCGTGCAGAACAATAAGTGGCAGGTAGCCGCCTCGATCGGCGTCGACGGCCGCGGCTGGCTGGCCCGCGCGGAGGCCGAGTTGCGCCGCGCTGAGGACGACAACGACCCGCAGAACTGGCAGGCGGTACTGGATGCCTTCGGTCCCGGGTTCGCCTACGAGGCCGCGCGATCCCACTGGCGGCTGGCGGAGGCGCTGGCGGAGGCCAGCCGCCGGGACGAGGCGCAGCGGAACTGGCAGCTCGCGGTCGCGAAGGCCGACGAGATGGGCGCCACCCGGCTGCGGCAGGCGCTGGCCGCCCTCGGCCGCCGGGCCCGCCTCGGCGCCGGGTCCGCGGCGCCGCTTGGCAGCCCGCTCGCCGCGCTGACCAGCCGGGAGCTTGAGGTGCTGCGGCTGCTCACGGCCGGGCGCAGCAACCGGGAGATCGCGGCCGAGCTGTTCATCTCGGACAAGACCGTGTCGGTGCACGTGTCGAACATTCTCGGGAAGCTCGGCGCCTCCAGCCGGACCGAGGCGGCCGCCATCGCCCACGACAACGGCGTCCGGGCTCAGGTCTGACAACCAAGCCGCGTCCTGACGGCGGGCGGGCACCGCTGATGCCCGCCCGCCATAGTCGCTAGCTACCGGACGATGGTGTCGCAGTAGGTGTTGCCGGCAAAGACGCCGTCCTCCGGGCAGGTCGTGTTCTTCCGGAACTGGTTCTCCTGGCCGAGCCTGTCGGCTGTGTTGGGGTAGTTGACGCCGAAGTTGATGGCGCTTCCGTCCCACGAGTACCACGGATAGATGCAGAACGGACCGCCGTATTTCGGGCAGTCGGTCGGGCCCACGAACGAATTGCCGAGCACCTCGGCCTTGCCGCCGGTATCGGAGACCACCGCCCAGTTCTGCGGGTGGGAGCCGTCGCCGAAGGTGACGCCGAGGATCTGGATTGGCTGCTGGCCGGCCCAGTTGTCGTTGTTGAACGAGCCGCAGAAGGTCTGTCCTGGCACGCAGAACGCGCCTGGCTCAGCGCCATACAGGTCCGAGTGCCCGATCTCGTAGACGAAGGCCATCGGCGTGTCCCACACGCTGCCCCAGTCGAGTGCGTTTCCGATCTGCTGGGTGCTGAACTCCGGGGTGAGCGGACCATCGCCAGGACTGTTCAGCACCAGCACGCTCGAGGTCTGCCCGCTGGTCTCGTCCGTAACCTGCTCCTGGTAAGCCGCATCCGGCGACGGTGCCCAGATGTGCACGTCGACCGTGTCGAGGGCGTGCATCACGAAGGGGCCAGTGCCGGCCGCGTCGGTGAGCATGCCGTTAAACGCGGCCGGCTCGATGACCTGGCCATTCTGGTCCTCGATCGACCAGACCGGCGAGCACGCCGTGTACACGTCCGGCTCGTGCTCGACGCTGAAGCCGCCATTCTTGGAGCATCTGGTGGTGAACGAGTCGGGGTAGAACTGCAGCTCCAGGAAACCCTCGCCCCCGATCTTGTTCGGGTTGGTGTCCTTGACGGTGCCGCCGAACCAGAAGGTGGGCCCAACGCTCGACACGGGGAACGTTCCGTCGGCGGGCAAAACGGCACGCCACGTGATGTTCTGCGCCGAGCCTGGCGCGGACGAGACCGGGTCGAGTTCAGGCTCGTCGTGACCTGTGCAGCCCGGCGTGTAGTAGCTGTTCCAGTCCGAGTCCGCGGCCGCACTGAGGCCGCCGACAATGTGCGCGAGACAGTCCTCGGCGGCGCTTGCGCCTGCGGTTCCCGTCGTAACACTTCCCGAGCCGGTGCTTGCGCCCGCGACGCCCGCAGACATGCTCAGCCCGAGTGCCGCCGCGGACACTGCCGCGGCTAAAGCAAACCTCACTCCACGCATCGACATCCTTCCGTTGGCGAAGCTTCTGCTGCTCAGCTTGACACGCCCTGCCCGGCATGACCACGGGGAGATATCGCCGGATACCAGCCCTGCTGAGACACAGTCGTCCCGAGGTCAGCAGCCCGCCTGGTTACGAGGGCGGGGACTCGCGGAGTGCGGCGAGAGCGCCGTCGTTGACCGGCGACATCGGCGGCTGGCCGGTGAGCACGCGGACGACCTCGCGAGCGGCGAACTCGCGGACGGTGCGCATGGCTTCCTCGGAGTAATAAGCCGCGTGCGGCGTGATGATCACGTTATCGAGGCGGAAGAGCGGGTTCTCCGGCGTCCAGCCAGCCTGCTTGGCTGGCTCTTCCTCGATGTCGTCCAGTCCGGCCCCGGCGATCCAGTTCTCGCTGAGCGCCCGGTACAGCGCCTCGTCGCTGACGATCGGCCCGCGGGCGGTGTTCACGAGGATGGCGGTGGGCTTCATCTGGCGCAGTTCACGCTCGCCGATGAGGTGATGGGTCTCCTTGGTCAGCGGCGCCTGGATGACCAGGTAGTCCGACTGGTGCAGGAGTTCGGCAAACGAGACGGGAACGGCACCGCGCGCCGCGATGTCCGCGGCCGGCATATACGGGTCGCTGGCGATGATCCGCAGCCCGAACCCGGCCGCGCGGCGGCCGATGGCCTGGGCGATCGCGCCGAACGAGAGCAGGCCAAGCGTACGGCCGCTGATCCGGTGGATAGGCGCACCGGTCTGCCATTGCCAGGTGCCGGACCGCGTCGCCTGGTCGTAGCGGCAGATCTTGCGGGCGGCGGCGAGCAGCAGGGCCATCGCGTGGTCGGCGACCTCGTTCTCGCACCAGTCGTTCGGCACGTTCGTGACGAGGATGCCGTGGCGGGTGGCCGCGTCAACGTCGACGATGTCGGTCCCGGTGCCGTACCTCGCGATCAGCTGGCATCGGGTCAGCGCGCCGATCGCCTTCGCGCCCACGGTCGCGTACTGGGCGATGATCGCATCCGCGTCGCGTGCGGCGGCGATGACGTCGTCTTCGCTCCTACACTGCGCTGCCTCCAGGCGCAGGCCCGCGCCGTCGATGATCTCTCGCTCGATGTCGACGTCACCGAAGTCGTGGTCAGCGATGACGACGCTCTGCTGCGCAGACGTATCAGCCATGGATGTGTGAGCCATGTCGGGCTCCCTTCCGGCCGAGGATCGGGACTACGTGATCGAGGCGCCTGCACCGGCGTCGCGAGCCACCCGCGAGTACAGCGAGAGGATGCCGGTGTCGTGCCGGGGCCGCGGCGGCTTCCAGATATCGCGGCGGCCGGACAGCGTCTTGTCGATCTCGTCGGGCGGCTTGCGCTCGCCGTCCGTGCCGACAACCGCCAGCCGCCGCTCCGGGATGTTGATCTCGATCAGGTCGCCGTCCTCCACCAGCGCGATCGGGCCTCCCTCAAGCGCCTCGGGTGCGACGTGTCCGATGCACGGCCCGCGCATGGCGCCGGAATAGCGGCCGTCGGTGACGATGGCGGTCGTCGTGTTGAGGACCCGGTCGGCGGACAAGATGGCGGCGGCGTAGTACATCTCCGGCATGCCGTTGGCACGCGGCCCCTCGTACCGGATGACGAGCACGTCGCCGGGCGTGACGGTGCGGCCGACCAGCGCGTGCACCGCCTCCTCCTCGAAGTCGAAGACCCGGGCACGCCCGGTGTGCACGTGCATCTCCGGCGGCACGGCGAACGCCTTGATCATCGCCCCGCCTGGCGCGAGGTTGCCGTACAGGATCGCGACGCCGCCGTCGGTGGCAAACGGCTCGTTCCGTGGCCGGATGACCTCGTCCCGCTCGGTCTTGACGTTCTTCAGGTAGCCGAGCCGCTCGGCAAGATAGGACGGAGACTGCTCGATCTCCTCGAGGTTCTGGCCAAGCGTCTTGCCGGTGACGGTCAGGACGTCCAGGTGCAGCATCTCCCGCAGCTCGAGCATGATGGCAGGCACGCCTCCGGCGTACCAGAAGTACTCCACCGGGTAGCGGCCGGTGGTCTTCACGTTGGCCAGTACGGGCACCCGGCGGTGGATTCGGTCGAAGTCGTCGATGCCGATGTCGACGCCCGCCTCCCGCGCGATGACCGGCAGGTGCAGCAGGGCATTCGTCGAACCGCCGACGGCCGCGTGCAAGACGATGGCGTTCTCGAACGCGTCCCTGGTCAGGATGCGGCGCGCGGTGAGGTTCTCTTCGATCAGGGTGACGAGCTGCTTGCCGGTGGCGCGCGCGTAGCGCAGCAGCTTGGCGAGCGGAGCAGGGGTCAGGGCCGACCCGGGCAACGCCAGGCCGAGCGCCTCGGCCAGCACCTGGCCGGTGCTGGCGCTGCCCATGAACTGGCAAGCCCCGCACGTGGGACAGGCCGTGCGCTGGGCGGTCTCAAGGTCCTCGCGGGGCATCTCGCCGCGTTCGACCTCGGCGCCCATGTCCCACATCTTGTTGGAGGTGATGAAGTCAGGTGCGTTCAGCTGGGTGCCGCCCGGCAGGTGGATGGCCGGCAGGTCGCAGCGGGCGATAGCGAGCAGGTGCGCGGGCACCGATTTGTCGTTGCCCGAGATCAGCACCATGCCGTCGTGCGGGTGGCCAAGCGCGTGGATCTCGACCATGGCGGCCATGATGTCGCGGGAGACCAGCGAGTAGCTCATGCCACTGGTTGCCTGCACGACGCCGTCACAGATGTCACTGACCGTGAAGACCCCGGGCTTGCCGCCTGCCTCGTAGACGCCGTTACTGACCTCGTCGACGAGCCCTTTGAAATGGAACGTGCCGGGATGGCCCATGCCGTCGGCACTGTCAACGAGCACCTGCGGCTTGGCGAGATCCTCCTCGGTCCAGTTCATGCCGAGGCGCAGCGCGTCACCCTGGTGGTTGATCATGCGCAGGCGCTGGCTGCGCAGTATTGGCCGCGCTGTCGTCGTCATCGGGTCCTGTCCTGTCGCTGACCGGTCATGGCTGCTTAAGCCTGGTAGTGGCGGGCCGGGCCAGCCGAGCCGGCCGGGTAGTCCTCCAGCGGCACGAGGTCCTTTGCCCACGCGGCCAGGATGGGGGCCACGACCCGCCAGGACTGCTCGGCTTCGTCGCCGCGGATCGAGAGGGCGGCATCTCCGGTGAGCACAGCGTGCAGCAGCCGGCCGTAGGCGGGCAGCTCGGGTGGCGCCAGGCGGGCCGACATGGTCAGCGGCGCGAGGGACTTCGCGTCCGCGCCGATGCCGGTCAGATCTAGCCGCAGGTCCTCTGGGTCCAGGCCAAACCTCAGCTGGTTCGGCGCGGCGTCGCCCTCACCCAACGGCAGGTGCGGCACCGGGCGGAACCGGACCACAACTTCCTTGCGGTCGCGGGCGAGAGCCTTCCCCGTCCGCAGCCGGAAGGCTGTGTCCGGCCAGCGCCAGTTGTCTATGCTCAACTCGATCTGCGCGAATGTCTCGGTGCGGTTGGCCGGGTCCACCCCGTCCTCATCGACGTAGGCGGGCACGTCATGGCCGTCCGCGCGGCTGCCGATGCGCCCGGCCACATACCTGGCTCGCCGGGTCCGGCGGATGATCTCATCGTCGGTCAGCGGCCGGACCGAGCGGAGCACGTCGACCTTGCGGTCGCGCAGATCGCGCTCGCCAAGGCTGACGGGCGGCTCCATGGCGACCAGGCAGAGCAGCTGCAGCAGGTGGTTCTGGAGCATGTCCTTCAGCGCCCCGACGCCGTCGTAATAACCGGCGCGGCCTTCCAAAGCCAGCGACTCGTCCCAGACGATCTCCACCTCAGCGATGTGCGAGCTGTTCCACAGCGGTTCCAGGATCCGATTGGCCAGCCGGGTGCCGAGCACATTCTGCACAGTGGTCATGGCCAGGAAGTGGTCGACCCGAAAGACGGCCTCTTCCGGCAGGACGCCGGCCAGCAGCTTGTTCAGGGCGACCGCGCTCTCCAGATCCTCGCCGAACGGCTTCTCCAGCACGACCCGGCTGCCGGCCGGGAGACCAGCCTCGTGCAGCGCGGTGACCGCGGCCGGGAAGACGGCCGGGGGCAGCGCGAGGTAGGCAGCCACCGGCTGGCCTGACCCGATCACCGCTGCGAGGCTGGCCGGGTCCCCGAGGTCGGTCTGCTGGTAGCGCGATGCAGAGACGATCGCGCCCCGGTCGGCGGCTGGCACATCGGCGGCGTGGCGGTCGAGACGGTCTGCCGCCCAGTTGCGGAACTGCTGGTCATCCCAGTCGTCCCGGGCGGTCCCGATCAGCTCGAATTCGTCCCCCAGGTGGCCGGCCACGCGGAGCGCGGCGAGGGCGGGCAGCAGGTAGCGGGCAGTCAGGTCGCCGGTCGCGCCGAAGATGACAAGTCGCTGGATCATTGCCGAGCCCCCCGTAACCGCCCCTGGTCTCGGTACCCGCCCGCCGGCTGGGTAACCCGGATGCGGCGGGCGGCTGCCGCTGGCTGGCCAGACTTAGCTCGCGGCGCGCCAAGCGTCGGCGATCGCGGTGAAGCTGGCCTTGCGGCGGTCACGGTCCAGGCTCGGGGTCACCACCACGATCTCGTCGGCGCCTGCCGCCGCCTTGAGCTCCAGCAGCCGCTCGGCCACCGCCTTGGGCTCGCCGGTGACCATCCGGCCATCCCGCTGGCGAGAGGTCGTGAAGTCGTCAGAGTCGGCGAACTCGCGGACCGCCTCGGGCGCGAGTGGCTCGCGGACGCCGCGCTGGATGTTGCGCCGGGTCAGCGTCCACGCAGCCTCGAAGTCGGTCACGGACCGATCGTCGGTGCTAGCGAAGGCGAGCACTGACATGGCGGAGTACGGCTGGGCGCCCGGCGTACGAGGCTCGAAGTGGCGCCGGTAATCGCGCAGCGCCTCGATCGCGAGATCCGGGCTCATGTGATGCGCGAAGACCGCGCTCATCCCGTTGATCGCGGCGAACCTCGGCCCGTACGGGCTGGAGCCGAGCATGAACAGTTCCGGGCGCTCGCCGACGACGGGCGCGGCGACCAGGGAGCGGTACGGATGGCCAGCGGGGAAGCCATCGCCGAGGAAGGCCAGCAGCTCGCCAACCTGGGCCGGGAACTCCGCGGCCGCGTCGGCGACCATGCCCCGGCGGAGCGCGTGCGCGGTCACCGGGTCGGTGCCCGGCGCCCGCCCGAGCGCCAGGTCGACCCGTCCCGGATACATGGCCAGCAGCGTCCGGAACATCTCGGCGACCTTGAGCGAGGAGTGGTTGGGCAGCATGATCCCGGCCGCACCCACCCGGATCCGGGACGTGAACGCTCCCACGTGCGCGATCAGCAGCTCCGGCGCGCTGCAGGCCAGGCTGTGCATGTTGTGGTGCTCGGAGACCCAGTACCGGCGATAGCCGGCGGCCTCCAGCGCCTGAGCGACGCTCACCGCCCCGGCCAGGGCAGATGACGCGCTCTCGCCATACTCGATGCCGACGAAGTCCAGCACGCCGAGCGGCAGGCTTGCCGTCGCCTGCGGTCCTGCTGCCGGGTCCGCTGGACTGGTCAGGGCTGGCGAGGGGGCCACCATCGCCGGCGGCTGATCTGCAGTGTTCATGTGGCAGCGACAGCACCAGGACGGCGCGCGGCATTCCCCGCATGCGTTAACCGGAGGCGCGTCCGTTAACCTGGCGCCATGCAGACACGCCATCTTGAATCACTCACGGTCTCGGCCATCGGCCTCGGCTGCATGGGCATGTCGGAGTTCTACGGCACGCCAGACGAGGCAGAGTCGACCGCTACTATTCACCGCGCCCTCGAGCTGGGCTGCAACTTCCTGGACACCGCCGACATGTACGGGCCGTTCACCAACGAGGTCCTGCTCGGCAAGGCCATCGCCGGGCGGCGGGACGAGATCGTGCTCGCCACCAAGTTCGGCAACGAGCGCCGCGTGGACGGCTCCTTCGTCGGGGTCAATGGCCGCCCAGAGTACGTCCGGAAGGCCTGCGACGCCTCGCTTGGCCGCCTCGGCACCGACCACATCGACTTGTACTTTCAGCACCGGGTTGACCTGAACGTTCCCATTGAGGACACCGTCGGCGCCATGGCAGACCTGGTCCAGGCCGGCAAGGTGCGCCACCTTGGCCTGTCCGAGGCGTCCCCGGCCACGATCCGGCGCGCGCACGCGGTGCACCCCATCACCGCCCTGCAGACCGAGTACAGCCTGTTCACCCGCGAGGCAGAAGCGGAGATCCTGCCCACGGTGCGCGAGCTTGGCATCGGCTTCGTCGCCTATAGCCCCCTCGGCCGCGGCTTTCTGACCGGCGCCATCAAAAGCGCCGCCGACCTGCCGGAGGACGACTCGCGGGCCGCCGGGCGGTTCCCGCGGTTCGGCACCGAGAACCTGGACCAGAACATGGCTTTGGTGGCGTCGGTCGAGGAACTGGCTGCGGTCAAGGAGTGCACGCCAGGCCAGGTCGCGCTCGTCTGGGTGCTGTCGCGCGGCGAGGACGTCGTGCCGATCCCGGGCACCAAGCGGCGCCGCTATCTGGAGGAGAACCTCCGGGCCGCAGACATCGAGCTGACAGAGAAGGATCTTGCCTGGCTGGACGAGAACGTGCCGCGGGCAGTCGGCGACCGGTACGGCGACATGAGCACGGTAAACCGGTGAGCGCAAGCCCTCAGGCCAGCAGCGCGTAGGCGCCGGCGGTGCTGGCGGCGTACACGACGCCGCCAGCCACCGCCGGCGTCGTGGTGAAGGTAACCGTGCGGTGCATGCCAGGCTAGCTGGCCGGTGCGGGCCCGGTATCCCACCAGGCCGTAACCCGGACTGCTGGCATAGACGAGCCCGCCAGCCACGGCGGCGGCGGCGCCGCCTACCAGCAGCCGCCGTCGGCCCGTATCGGGAGCCCCGCCCGGGCGGGCAGCATGCGCCGCCAACCGGTGGGCCGGGCCGCCGCTCGGCTGCACCAGTTCGCGGGGCTCTGCTCGCGCTTGCCCGGATGCGGGACCGAAGCCCAGGCGGCAACGCCCGGCGGGGGAGCCGGCGGCCGGCTGCCGGACCCTGAGCTGTACGGCTCCAGGCCGAGGGCCGCGCGCAGGGCGTCGGTGAACGCCCGGCACGTCTCATACCGGTCACCGGGGGCCTTAGCCAGCGCCCTGGCGAGCACCGTGTCGGCCGCGGCAGGCAGGCCGTGCACACGTGACGACAGCGGCGGCGGTGCCTCGGACATGTGCGCCCAGATCACGGCCGTCACCTGCTCGCGCGGGTAAGGCGGCGCCCCGGTCAGCAACTCGAACGCAGCGCAGGCCAGGGAGTACTGATCGGCCCGCCCGTAGGTCGGTTTGGCCTGCATCTGCTCCGGGGCGGAGTAGTCGGGAGTGCCGAGGAACTGGCCAGCGGCGGTGAAGCCGTGGGTGGCCATGGTGCCCTTGGTCAGCCCGAAGTCCGACAGGTAGACGTGATCGGGACGTCCCGGCCGCACATCAAGCAGCATGTTCGCGGGTTTGACATCGCGGTGCACCAGCCCGGCGGCGTGCGCTGCGTCCAGTGCCGAGGCCACACCGGAGAGGATGGCGAGCGCGTGCGGGGGCGCGAGCGGGCCGCCGCGCAGCACCAGCGAATGGACGTCGCCGGCCGGGACGTAGCGCATCGCGATGAACAAGGTCCCGTTTCCCTCGCCGGCCTCGTACACCAGGACGATGTGCGGGTCGTCGACAGCCGCCGCGGCCTGGGCCTCGAGCACGAAGCGCTGACGGAATGCCGCGTCCGGCGCCGCCTGCGGTGACATGACCTTCCGCGCGACCGGCCGGCGCAGCCGCTCGTCGTACGCTCGGTAGACCACGGCCATTCCGCCCGCGCCGATGCGGTCCTCCAGGTAGTAGCTAGCCAGGCGAGAGCCGGGCGTTAAGCCAGCTGGCCTGCCTGGCGGCAGGCCAGCGACGCCCGTGAAGTTTTCGCTCACCCTGTACCGCCGCCCGCCCGCCTGGTCGATCCAATCTTCGGCGAGGCGGAACGCCAGCGCCGGTCATACCGCCAGATCCGGGCGATCTGCCCGCGGGGTACTAGAGGGGGATGTTGCCGTGCTGGCCGCGCTGGCCCGGCGCCGCCGCGATAGCGGTCAGGATGGTCTGCCTGGTCTTCGCCGGGTCGATGACTTCATCGATAACGCCGAGCGAGACCGCCCGCTCCAGTCCGCCGACGATCTCCTCGTGCTCGGCGGCGAGCTGCGCCTCGACCTGCTGGCGCTCGTCCGCCGGCGCGGCCGCCAGAGTGCGGCGATGCAGGATGCGCACGGCGGCGACCGAGCCCATCACCCCGATCTCTGCGCCCGGCCAGGCGAACACCTTCGTGGCGCCGAGCGCGCGGGAGTTCATCGCGATGTACGCGCCGCCGAAGGCCTTGCGGGTCACCAGCGTGACCCGCGGCACCACGGCCTCGGCGAAAGCGTGCAGCAGCTTGGCGCCGCGGCGTACCACGCCGTCCCACTCCTGGCCGACGCCGGGCAGGTACCCGGGCACGTCCACGAGCACGACCAGCGGCACGCCGAAGGCATCGCACATGCGCACGAACCTGGCTGCCTTGTCTGCCGAGGTGGCATCCAGGCAGCCGCCAAGGCGCAGCGGGTTGTTCGCGATCACGCCGACGGTCCGGCCGCCAAGGCGACCGAGCGTGGTGACGATGTTGGGTGCCCAGCGCGGGTGCAGCTCGATGCCGGGCTCGTCCAGCAGCGCGCTGACAACCGGGTGTACGTCGTACGCCCGCCGCGGCGACTCCGGAAGCAGTGTCTTCAGGTCCGCATCCGGCAGCTCGGCGCCTTCCTGTGACTCGGTCACCTGCTGGCCGAGCA
The DNA here is from genome assembly GCA_036495585.1 of Streptosporangiaceae bacterium. GTDB lineage: Bacteria > Actinomycetota > Actinomycetes > Streptosporangiales > Streptosporangiaceae > JAJYUU01. The sequence continues at coordinate 7,751 of DASXMP010000117.1, read as the reverse complement.
GCAGCACCAGCTCGCGGGCCCGGGTGATCGCCTCCCCGTCGGTCGGCGTGACCAGGTGCACGACGCCGGAGCGGCGGCTGTGTGGCTCGGGGCCGCCAAGGCGCTCCATGTCGACGTCCTCGCCGGTGACACTGCGCACCACGTCCGGCCCGGTGACGAAGATCCGCCCCTGCTCGGAAAGGATCACCAGGTCGGTCAGCGCGGGCCCGTAGGCCGCGCCGCCCGCGGCCGCTCCGAGCACGACGGAGATCTGCGGCACCTTGCCGGATGCCCGCGTCATCGCCGCGAATACGGTCCCGACGGCGTGCAGGCTCTCCACGCCCTCCAGGATCCGCGCGCCGCCCGAGTGCCACAGGCCGATGATCGGCGCGCCGACCTCGAGGGCGTGGTCGTAGGCGGCCACGATGGTCTGGCAGCCTTCGCTGCCCATCGCGCCGCCCTGCACCCGCGGGTCACTGGCGAAGGCCACCGTGCGCACGCCGCCGATGCTGCCCGTGCCAGCCAGGGTGCCGCTGTCGTCGGCAGGCCGCAGCAGTTCGAGGGTGCCCTCGTCGAACAGCGCCTCCAGGCGCGACTGCGGGTCGCGTCGCAGGCCGGCCGGGCGCACGCTCACGGGCTGCGCTTCGGCCGTGGCGGTGCCGCGCGCGACCATCGTCACGGTGATCTCCTTTGGTGGCTGGGATGGCGGCTGGCGCCGGGTCAGGCCTCGGTGAAGATCAGCGCGACGTTCGCGCCGCCGAATCCGAACGAGTTGTTGATGACAGCCCTCGGGGCGGTCCGCGCCTTCAGCGGCTGCGCTTCGGCCGAGATGCGGAGTCCGCCATCCTCGTCCGGGTCCTCCAGGTTGATCGTGGGCGGTGCGACTTCATCGCGCAGCGCCAGGATGGCCGCGACGGACTCGACGGCGCCCGCGCCGCCAAGCAGGTGCCCGGTCATCGACTTGGTCGAGGACACGACCACGTCCGGCGCCGAGTCGCCGAGCACCGAGGAGATCGCGAGCGCCTCCACGACGTCGCCCGCGGGCGTGGACGTGGCGTGCGCGTTGACGTGGACGACCTGGCTCGGATCGACCCGCGCGTCGGCCAGCGCCCGCCCCAGCACAAGCTTCAGGCCGATGCCTTCGGGCTCCGGCTGGGCGATGTGGTGCGCGTCAGAGGAATAGCCGACGCCGGCCGCCTCGGCATAAACGGTCGCGCCCCGCCGTGCTGCGTGCTCGGCTGACTCCAGCACGACCGCCGCCGCGCCCTCGCCCAGCACGAACCCGTCGCGCCCCCGGTCGAACGGCCGGGACGCGCGCTCGGGCTCGTCATTGCGGGTGGACACGGCGCGCATCGCGCAGAACGCGGCGATGTTCAGCTCAATGATGGCCGCCTCGGTGCCCCCGGCCAGCACCATGTCGGCCCGCCCGGAGCGGATCATGTCGATCGCATAGCCGATCGCCTCGGCACCCGACGCGCAGGCGCTGACTGTCGTGTGCACGCCCGCCTGGGCGCCGAGCTCGATGGCGATCCAGCCAGCCGCGCCATTCGGCATGAGCATGGGCACCGTGTAGGGGGACAGTCGCTGCCAGCCCTTTTCCCGCAGCGTTTCCTGGGCGGACAGAGTTGACGCCACGCCGCCAATCCCCGTCGCCATCGCCACGCCGAGCCGCTCCGGATCGACCTCCGGCGACCCGGCGTCAGCCCATGCCTCGCGGGCAGCGATCAGCGCGAACTGCTCGCACCGGTCAAGACGCCGGGCTTGCACCCGGTCGATCAGCGTCGCCGGGTCCACCGCAGCCCGCGCCGCGATCCTGGCCGGCAGCGGGGCTGCCCAGTCGTCGGTCAGCTGCTGGACGCCACTGTGGCCGGCCTTGAGCGCCTCCCAGGTGGTCGCCACGTCGGCTCCCACCGGAGTGATTGCGCCCAGGCCGGTCACGACGACGCGTGTCCGGTCGGTAGCCACGTTGTTTCTCCTCAAGTCCCGCCCCGGGCCCCCGCCCGGGGCGACTGTCGCGATCAGGCTGGCATGCCGCGATCAGGCGGAAACGTCAGCCCGCCGGACATAGTCGATGACGTCCTGAACCGTCTTGAGGTCCTTCAGCTGGTCGTCGGGGATCTCCACGCCGAACTTGTCCTGTGCCGCGACGGCAATCTCCACCATGGACAGCGAGTCGATGTCGAGGTCGTCAACGAAGGTCTTCTCCGGGGTTACCTGGTCGGCCGGGACACCGGCGACTTCGTCGATGATTTCGCCGAGGCCCGCGAGGATTTCCTGCTCCGAATTGGCCATTGAACTTCTGCTCTCCTTCTGAGGTACTTCATTGTGTGACGGCCCCGGGTCGGGCCCGGGTCAGGGTACCTTGATCACTTGCGCGGCGTAGCACATGCCGGCACCAAAGCCGACCAGCAGTGCATACTGCCCCGATTCGACCTCACCGCGCTCGATCATCCGCGACAACGCCAGCGGGATCGAGGCGGACGAGGTGTTGCCCGCCGTCACGATGTCGGTAGCGACAACGGCCTGCGGCGCCTTCAGCTTCCGCGCGACGGCCTCGACAATACGCAGGTTAGCCTGGTGCGGGACGAACACCCCCAGTTCGGTCGGGTCGACGCCGGCCCGCGCGCAGGCTTCCAGCGCGACCGCGGGCAGCTCGCCCGTGGTCCAGCGGAATACTGTCTGGCCTTCCTGGGCGATGTAGGAGTTCCGGTCCGCCACGCAGATCTTGTCGGCCATGCTGCCATCGCTGCCCCAGAACACCGGGCCAATGCCCGCGTCGTCGTCCGGTCCGGCCGGTCCTACCACCGCGGCCCCGGCTCCGTCGGCGAAGATGATGCACGTCGAGCGGTCGGTCCAGTCAACCCACTGGGACAGCTTCTCGGCCCCGATCACCAGCACGTTGGTGGCCGTGCCACCGCGCACCGCGTCGGCGGCGTTGGCGAGGCCGTAGCAGAAGCCTGCGCAGGCCGCATTCAGGTCATAGGCGCCGGGGGACATGATGCCAAGGCGCCGGGCTACCGCCGCTGCCGCGTTCGGGATCTGCGTCTCCTGCGTGCACGTGGCCACGATCACCAGGTCGATGTCCGCAGCGGTCAGGCCGCTAGCGGCCAGCGCCTTGCCGCCGGCCTGCACTGCCATGTCCGCTACCGTCTCATCGGGCCCGGCAATGCGACGGCTGGCGATGCCGACCCGGCTGCGGATCCACTCGTCGTTCGTGTCGACCGTCTGCGCGAGCTCGTCGTTGGTGACGACGCGGGCGGGCTGATAACCGCCGAACGCCAGCACGCGTGCGGCCCGGTGGCCCTCATTCAGTCGCATCCCTATCTGCCTCTCGCCGTCGTGTGGGGACTACTGCGGTGCAAGTGGTGGAGTTACTCCGCTGCCTGAGGCAGCAGCCGGATCAGGGGCTGGCTGACGCTGACAGGGTCACCGTCCTCGACAAGCCACTCGATGACCGTGGCCGGGAACGGGGCCCGCAGGTCCTGGTTGCCGCCGCGAATCTGGACGTGGCCGAGATCCGTCGCCGCGTCGACGGGAGTTCCTGGCCGGGCTGCCTCAGGGTGGCCGTCCGGGGCGCGGAAGGTTCCGGCGGCCGGCGCGACCACCAGGCGCCACTCCGGTGCGTGGTGGTCGGAGTGACTGTCCGCGTGCTCGGCCAGCAGCGCGCGGCCAGCGTCCAGATCGTCGGGCGTCTTGAGGCTGACGAGCTGGATGCCTCGCAGCGCCCGGCGGGCCAGACCCGTGAGCGTGCCGGCCGGCGGTAGCTCGATCATGGCGGTGATGCCCAGGCTGTCCATGGTCTGCATGCATTTGTCCCAGCGGACCGGCGCGCTGACCTGGTTGATGATGCGGTCCAGCCACTCGGGACCGGACTTGACCACGGCGCCGTCCCGGTTGGACAGCAGCGGGTGGACCGGGTCCGAAGCGCGCACCGCCTGCGCCGCGGCGGCCAGCGCGTCAACGGCGGGCGCCATGTGGTGCGTGTGGAAAGCGCCGGCCACCGCCAGCGGGCGCAGCCGGGCTCCGGCTGGCGGGTGCTCAGCGAAGGCGGCGAGCTGGTCCATCGTGCCGGCGGCGACGATCTGGCCGGCTCCGTTCACGTTGGCAGGCGTCAGGCCAGCGGCCTCGATGGCGGCCAGTACCTCGGCCTCGTCCCCGCCGAGCACGGCCGTCATGCCGGTCGGCTCAGCGGCGGCGGCAGCGGCCATGCTCTGCGCCCGGACCCCGACCAGGCGCATCGCGTCCTCGGCCGAGATCACCTGGGCGAGGACGCCGGCCGCGAGCTCGCCCACGCTGTGCCCGGCAACGGCGACGGACTGGCGGCTGACGGGGTGCGCCCCGGTGATGAGTTGCTCGGTCGCGGCGGCGATGGCGGCGGCCACCAGCAGCGGCTGAGCGACTGCGGTGTCCCTGATCCGGTCGGCATCGCCGGTCGTGCCAGCTGCGATCAGGTCGCAGCCGACGAGATCCGACCAGGCTCCCAGCCGGTCGGCGAATCCGGGCAGCTCAAGCCACGGTGCCAGGAAGCCAGGAGTCTGGGACCCCTGACCAGGAGCCGCGATAAGAAGCATTGTCATAGCCTGCACTGTAGAACTCCACCATACCTATGCCGAAGTAAACGAAGTTTTGGCGCAGGTGTATGTCGAGAAGCTACAAGCAGTGTCCGCTTGTGCGGAAGTTCACGCTCGCTTGCGCGCGAGCCGCCCGAGGACCACGGCCGTCCACAGGGCGAATCCGCCGCGGCCGTCACCTGGAACGATGCCGGTCAGCTCGGTGACCCGGCGCAGCCGGTACCGGACCGTGTTGGGGTGCACGAACAGCAGCCGGGCGGTGGCCTCGAGGGAGTTCCCCTGCTCCAGGTAGGTCATCACGGTGTCGAGCAGGGCGGTACCGCCCTTGATCAGCGGCTCGTACACCTCCTCGACCAGGCTGTCGCGGGCCGACTCATCGCCGTCCAGCGCACGTTCCGGCAGCAGGTCGCTGGCCAGCACCGGCCGCGGTGCCTCCGGCCACCCGTCGGCGGCTCGCCAGCCCGCCAGCGCGACCGCGGCGGAACTGACGGCGGACTGCAGGTCCGCGGCGGGTGGTCCGGCCACCACCGGGCCGGGTCCGAACAGGCCAGCGAAGTGCCGGGCGGCGGACAGCGGCTCGGCCGTGCCGCCGACCACCAGCACCAGCCGGTGGCCATGAACCCCAGCGAGCAGGTCCAGCCGCGCGCGCCTGGCCTGCAGCCGGAACTCGTCGATCATTGCCGCGGCGTCGCCGTCCCCGGCCGCGCCGATGATGACCGTGACCGGCGTGAACGACCAGTTCAGGGCCGAAGCCCAGGACTGCAGCCCCTCGTCCACCTCGCCGTGCACCAGCGACTCCACCACCAGGGACTCCAGCCGGGCGTCCCAGGCGCCGCGCGCCTCGGCCGTCCGTGCGTAGGCCTGGGCCGTGCCGAACGCGATCTCGCGGGTGTAGCGGAGCACCGCCTCCCGCAGCTCGTCCTCGCCGCCTGGTGCGGCCATGTCCACGACCTGGGCCTCGACGGCGTCCACGATGACGCGGACCATCTGTACCGCCTGCTGCAGGCTCACCGCCCTGGCCAGCTCCCGCGGCGCGGTGCCGAAGACCTCGCCGGCCACCGCTGGACGGCTCCGCTCCGGGTGCTTGACCCAGTCCACGAAGGAGGCGACGCCGGCCTGGGCGACAAGGCCGAGCCAGGACCTGTTCTCCGCGGACATCGTGCGGAACCAGGGCAGCCGCCGCTCCATGGACTGGAGAGCGGCCGCGCCGAGGGCGCCCATCGACGCCTCCAGCCGGGCGATGGTCTCGTCCCGGACCCGTCCCTTGCGCGCGCTGTCGGCTTGCGGAGTCATCATCGTGTCGCTGTGGCGGTACCTGGCGCCCGCCGTGCTGGCAGCTTACCGGTGTCCTGGCCGCGCCAGCTCTGGCCGGTGCCCGGCGCGAGGGCGTGGCAAGGTAGCCAGCAGAAGTGAGCGTCTGCCGAGGGAGCCATGTGATCGAGACCACGCACCAGCCGACCCCGGCCGAGCCGGGTTACGGGCTGACCGCTGAAAGAACGATGCCGCTCGCCCCTGACGTGCTCTACCGGGCGTGGACCGAGCAATGGGACCGGTGGTTCGCGGCGCCTGGGTCGGTGCTGATGACCGCGACCATCGACGTACCGTTTTACTTCTTCACCGAGTTCGGCGGCCGTCGGCATCCGCATTACGGCCGGTTCCTGCGCCTCGACCCTGGCCGCCTGGTCGAGCTGGCCTGGGTCACCGGCGACGGCGGCACCGAAGGCGTCGAGACGGTCGTGACCGTCGAGCTGAGCCCGGCCGGTGCGGGCACCCACGTACGCCTGAGCCACGAGGGTTTCCCGCACGAGCGGGCCCGCGACGGGCACGCCCAGGCGTGGCCCGCGGTCCTGGCGCAGCAGGAAGGGCGGCTGACCGCCGCGCCGGACTGAGCAGGGGCCAGGCTAGCCGGATATCTCGGTTTGCTCGCCGGGACCGAGATCGGCGACCAGGTGCAGCCGGCCACCGAGGCCAGCGATATAGGCGGCGGCGTCGGCGACGGTGGCCTGCCGGAGCCCGCCTAGCTCGATCCCGGCGACCTGCTCCAGGCTGAGCCCGGACCTGCGGGCCAGCACGCTGGCGCTGAGCCCATGCTCGCGGCGCACGCCGACGAGCCGGCGGGCGCCCGCCAGAACGGTAGCTCGCGCCGTGATCGCGGCGACCTCGTCGGGGAAGTACCTGAGCAGGAACGCCCCAGAGTCGGCGAAAGTCAGTTCGTCTGGCTCAGCATCTTCCTGCGGCTGGGGCCAGCCCTGGTCGCGGATCTCCACCAGCAGGCTGCAGGCGAGGTCGACTGCGGCGTCGCGGTGCCGGTGGACGGCTGCCGCGCTGTCCAGCACGGCGAGCAGGGTAATTGTCCCGGCCGGCTCGACGGCGAACAGGATCCTGGCGTCGCTGCCGAGCGGATCGGCGTGCAGTTCTAGCAGTCCTTCGGGGAGGTCGAGCGGCCCGGTGGCCTGCCTCCCGGCCGGATCGATAGCAGCCTGCGCGAGGCCGCGGCGGATCGCGGCGGCACGAGCGAGCAGCCGCGCCAGCGCCGCGAGCGCCTTGGCTTTCTGCTGCTCCGCGCCCTCAAGCTGCGCCTCCGCGCTGGCGCGCTCGGCGTCGGAGGTGTCCGAGGCCGCGAGCACAGATCGTTGCCCTTCGGCGAGCCCGGTGGCGGCCATGTAGCCGGCCTTGATGACTTCCTTGCTAGTCCGGAACTCGTCCACCACTGTGGACCAGTGCTGCAGAGCTACGTTGAGTTCCCGCATGCGCGTCTCCGCCGCCATTACCTCGTCGACGGTAGGCGTGATGTCCTCCGGCGCCTGAGCCGGCCCGTAGCGGCGGCTAACTACCTGGCCGGTCCCTCCCGGCGCCCGGCGGCTCAGCCCGGCGAGGTTATCGGCCAGCCGCTGGTACATGTAGTCCAGCTCGGCGAGCTGATCCTCCGGATCGGTGCTGCTGCCGCCGAACATGTCGGTGACGAGCGGCGGACCGGGCAGCTCAGCCGAATTCAGCAGTAACGCCAGCGCGGCTCCGGCTTGGAGCGCGGTGGCCGGCTGGGCGGCGCGAAGCTCGGCTAGCCAGTCGCCGAGCTCCGCGCTCATCCGCAGCCGGTACGGCATCGTCTAGCTCTTGCTTACAGCGCTTCGCTGACGGCGAGATCGAGCCGGTACTTGGAGATCGCCTGGGCCACCGTCTCCGGCTTGACCTCGCCGAGCC
>DASXMP010000116.1:0-1636 GCA_036495585.1 Streptosporangiaceae bacterium | reverse complement strand
ACCCAGCAGGCGGACAACCTGAAGATCCGCGACACCGAAGAGGGCACCCTCTACCCGGCGCCGCTGGCCACCGTGCCGAGCATCAGGTTCGAGGGCGCGGGCTTCCCCGACTACCCGTGGATGTTCGCCACCGACCAGGAGTACACGATGTTCGCCCTGCTCGCCGCCGGGCAGTTCGGCACGGCCGAGGACGGGCTGCGCTCGCTGGCCCGGGTGAGCATGATCGCCAATCACGATTCGGGCAAGGTGGTGCACGAGACCGTCACCGACGGCTCGGTGTACTTCGGGCTCAACGACGAGCCCGGCGACATCGACGAGACGGCCAAGTTCCCCGACGCCGTGGCCATGGTCTGGCGCTGGACCGGCGACAACGCCTTCCGCGACGAGATGTACGCGTTCACCAAGAAGAACATGCAGTACATGCTGACCCTGATCAAGGGCGACGACCCGTGGCCGGCCGGGGCGGCCAACGTCGAGTCCGACGTGCTCGGCCCGGACGCGGTCGACGCGGCGGTGTACACCATCCGCGGCTTCTATGACCTGGCCGACATGGCGGCGAGCAAGGGTGACACCGCCACGAAGCAGTGGGCCGACAGCCACGCCGCGGCCCTGGTGAAGAAGTTCTCGGCCGCCTGGTGGATGCCGGGCATCCCGCAGTTCGCCGACTCGCTCGCGGACGGGGGGAAGACCCAGCTGATGCAGCGCTGGTGGACCGGGGTCACCCCGATGGAGGCCCAGCTATACCCCGACGGGGTACCCACGCCGGGCCTGGTCCCGCCGTCCGAGGCGCTGCCCGCGCTCAAGCTGCGCGAGACGTCGTGCTACTCGGGCACCTACGGCCTGTACGTCGAGGGCGGCCCCGGCTGTGACCCGGGCACCTACACCGGGCACACCCAGCAGGCCTACACCCTCAACACCGGCGTGATGGCGGTCGGCCTGGGCAACTACGGCCTGCTCGGCCCGGGCCAGCAGCAGCGGTACACCGACGACCTGGCCACGCTGCAGCTCGGTAGCGTGGCCGAGCAGCCCGGCGCGATGCCGGAGATCGGCCCGTCGCCCGACTTCGCCGCTAACGTCAGCCAGCCGTTCAACGAGCGGTCCTCGCTGAACCAGGCCTGGGGCACCTACGGCGTGCTCTGGCCGGTGGTGAACCAGCAGCTCGGGGTGGATCCGCAGCTCGGCGACGGCCTGCTCGAGGTGCTGCCGGACGTGCCGGCCGGCCAGTCGTCGGTGAGCGGGACCAACATCAGGGTCGGCACCGGCGCCGTCGACGTGGCCGCCACGCACCACGGCAGCTCGTACACGACCACCGTCACCGCCGGCCTGGCGTGCACCCTGCACGTCGGCGCCACGGTGCCGGCCGGGGCGACGGTCCATCAGGTGACGCTGAACGGCTCGGCGGCGCATTACGCGATCCGGGACACCAACGCGGGCCGTGAGGTCATGGTGTCGACTCCGTGCCGCGGCCAGACCTGGCGGGTGCACGTGGTCGCTGGCTGAGCCGTCACCCGGCCCGTTCGGGATCAATGTTTTCGACCGTGCCGTTCAGCCGCGCTCGTTCGGCGGCGAAGACGGCGAGGTGGCTGGCCAGCGACTCGCGCGGCCCGGAGGAGATCAGCGCGCGGTCCCCGGTGGC
>DASXMP010000115.1:0-4983 GCA_036495585.1 Streptosporangiaceae bacterium | reverse complement strand
GACATCTGAGCCCCTTACCTGCGTGTCCTGCGCCTCCGCGCCACCATCGCGCCGCCGAGCGCGTCCCCAAGTCCTGCGCAGCAGATCAGAGACCGGCCCGACATGACAGAGCTTGTCGGGATTGACCACAACGCGGATCGTCTGGACCACGCCGCCGGCGAAGTCGAGTCCGATCACGCCGGCCACCCGCCCCCCGGCGTCGTAAACGACCGCGCCGGGCCGGCCGTTGACCCAGGCCAGCCGCAGAGATGTGTCCGCCATCCGGTCGCGGCTGAGTAGGCTGGCGAGCAGCCGCACGACGGGTTCCCGCCCGGCCAGCGGCCTGCCGATCGCCAGCGCCTTGCCGCCGCCGTCATCGTGGAACACCACGTCGGGGGCGAGCATGCCGAGTAGGGCGTCCATGTCGCCGCCCGCCGCCGCCTCGAAGAACCTGCGGGCGAGTTCCTCGCCTTCCGCACGCCGGGCCGGGACCGGCACGATGTCGCGCGCTTGCCCTCCGGCAGCGATGCGCTGCCGGGCGCGGGCGAAGATCTTCCGGCAGTTCACCTCGGTCTTGCCGGTGACCCGCGCCACATCGGGGTAGCCGTACCCGAACACCTCCCGCAGCATGAACACCGCCCGCTCCACCGGCGCGAGGGCCTCCAGTAGCACCAGGAACGCCATGGACAGCGAGTCGGCCAGTTCGGCGTGCTCGGCCGGACCAGGCCCGTCGGCGGCTACGACGACCGGCTCGGGCAGCCAGTCCCCCACGTATGTCTCCCGTAGCACCCGCGCCGACCGCAGGTAGTTGATTCCCAGCCGCGTCACCGCCGTCGTCAGGTACGCCTTCGGATCGGCGATCACGGTTCCCGCCTGGCGCGCCCGGGCCATACCAAGGAACGCGTCCTGCACGATATCCTCGGCATCGCCCACCGATCCGGTCATCCCGTAGGCGATGGAAAACAGCAGCGGCCGGTACCCGGCCGCACCCGTCTCGGGCGCCGACCCGAGCACCGACTCCCTCCTGCCGGCGCGCTGACCGCCGCTCCCAGCCGGGCTCACTCCTTGCCCCCCTGGTTCGGGGACCCGCACGCGGCAAACACTCGTATCAACCTTCCCTCCGGGCAGTGGCCCTTTCCTCTTAAAGACAAGTCAGCACCCAAAGCTGTGACTGTCCAGTACTTCAAGCTCGCCTTGAACGTGGCGCGCTTGCGCCGCCCGTGCTCGAACGCCGAGACATCAACGGTCAAGGCCCTGACGGCCAGACCAGCCCTCGCGGTCGAAGGTAGCGGCGCATCACCAGGCCAAGATCCCAGACGCCGCACGGGCTGCGCGCGTGCCCCGAAACCCAGATCACCGGCGACGGCGGCAAGGATCTGGTGTGCGGGCGACACGGCACGGTGGCTGTCCACCAGGTCGCCAGGCTCGCTCGGCTCGGGACGTCAGGACCCGGGCCGCCCGCGTGGGCGGCGGCCATGGCCAGCAAGCGGCGCAAGACCTTCGTGGTCTGCAGCCCTGCCGCGACGCCATTCATGCAACTCCTGTCACGCACGCGGCGTAATCGCTGGAGAGCTCAGCGCGCTAGCTAGCTAGAAGGCGCACGCACCCGACCGCATCACGCCGGCGTCCCTTCGAGGCCACTAACGCCCCGACAACCTGCTCACATTGGTGGACAGCCGGTCGAGTATGCGCGCCACGGGGGATTGCGGCCGCGGCTGGTCGCCGGCGACTGGCGAGCGTGGGTCGTGCCGGTCGTATGCCGACCGGGCGACCAGTGGCTGGAGCGCCGGAATGGCGGGTTGGAGATTGTCACAGCTTCGGGTGGTGCCTTGTCTTCAGGGGAAGGCACCGCGCGGAAGGAAAGGCGAATTGCGGCCGCCGCTGCTGCCCCTTCGACGCACAGGCCCGACCATGCGGTTCCGCGAACCATGAGGAGCAAGTGGAGATGATTCAGCACTACCCGAACGCAACGCAAGTGTCCGACTTCCAGCGCCCCGACCCGCCAGCCGCGGTCCTTCAGGCGGTCAGGGTCATGTACGCAGGCGCGGCCGTCTGCGTGATCCAGGCGATTGTTTGCCTGCTGGCGGCCGCTGGTGGCACCACCCTCCTGCTTCCGAGAGCGAGGTGTCGAGATGATGGTTAACCAGAACTCAAAGATGGACGGCAAGTCGGCGGTCGTGGTGGGTGGCGGGATAGGCGGGCTCACCGCTGCCGTGGCATTGCGGCAGGCCGGCTGGCGGGTCACGGTCCTGGAGCGGGCTGCGAGGTTCGGCGAGATCGGCGCCGGTATCACGCTGTTGTCCAACGGGCTCCGCTGCCTCGACGCGGTCGGCCTCGGTGACGCGGTACGCGGCAGCGGCCTGCCGATGCTCGCCACCGGCATGCGGACCGCGGCGGGCCGGTGGCTGTCGCGGATCGATGGTGACGGCGCCGACCTGGAAGCGCGGATGGGCACCACTACGCTTACCATTCATCGCGCTGAGCTGCACAAAATCCTGCGCGACGCGCTGCCGGCCGAGGCCCTCATCGCGGGCGTGACGACCACCGGCATCCACGGGGGCGCCGATGGCGGGCCGGCGGAGGTCCGCTTCCGGCACCGGGACCAGGACGCGCTGCTGCGCGCGGAGCTGGTCGTCGGTGCCGACGGGGTGCACAGCTGGGTCCGCGCCCAGCGCTGGCCCGACGCGCCGGCCCCGGTCTACTCCGGATCTACCACCTGGCGCGCGGTCACGACGTCATCGCCGGCTGCGGTCACCGAGATGAGCCTGAGCTGGGGCCAGGGCACCGAATTCGGCGTGATGCCTCTCCTGGACGGACGCACATACTGGTATGCCGCCGCAAACGCCGACCAGGCCCAGCGCAACCCCGACGAACTCGGGGAACTCCGCCGCCGATTCGGGACCTGGCACGAGCCGATCCCGGCAGTCCTCGCCCGCACCCAGCCGCAGGCGGTGCTGCGCCACGACATTTACCGGCTGCCGAAGCTTGACAGCTACCACCGGGGCAGCGTCGTCCTGCTCGGCGACGCCGCGCACGCGATGACGCCCAACCTCGGCCAAGGCGGCGGCCAGGCCCTCGAAGACGCAATCGTGCTGGCCGCGGCGATCAGCCACACCCCCGACACGGCCACCGCGCTCGCCCGCTACGACCACGAACGCCGGCCCCGCACCCAGGCAATGTCCCTGACAGCGACCCGGCAACTGCGACTCGGCCAGCAACTGCACAACCCGATCGCCGTCGCACTGCGCAACACCGCGGTCGCGCTCACGCCAGACCGCATCGCGTTGCTCGCCATCGCGCGGTACGGCAAGTGGCGCCCGCCCGCGAGCCGCGCACTGCAAGATACCCGGGCTGCTCGAGCGTCGTCTGGTTGACCAACTGAACCACGGCCGTGGTCTTGCCGATGGGTATATCAAAGTGATATCACTTTGCGTAAGTGCTCGGATGGCAGACGCCACAGCCCTGGCAGGCGCCTGCCAGTGCGCGCACTGAAATGGCAGCACCGCTCCGCCGCGATCGGGCATGAAGTGCCCGGTCATGCCGGGGCAGTACCGACACCTCGATCATGGAGACCATCATGACTGGAAACCAGGAATGGGTTAACTACGGCGGCACCGCCCAGGTCGTGCTGATCGTTGTCTTAGTGGTGGCAGCCGCGGCTGTTGCCTACGCGGGATCAGGCTGCTGCTGCCCGCGCGGCCGCCAGGGCCCGGCCGGGCAGCAAAGATCATCATGCTGGCGGTGTGGGTGCTCGCCATCGCGGCGCTGCTGGTGTCGGTGGCGGCCTACGAAACGCGGGTCTACCGGGCGGGCCTCGCGCACACGCCGCGGTCGGATCCGATCACGCCTGTCACGCTGACCGGAGCGGCCGTCCTGTTCGTCGTCATCGCCGTTGCGCTGAAGGCCAGGGGCTGGCGTGTCGCTGCGGGCAGCGCGGTGATCGGCGCCGCCGCCGGGCCCTGGATCTTCGAGGTCCCGTTCGACCTCATCATCATGCCCAGGACCCATCCCCTCCTCGATCCCGGGCTCTACCGGGTGCTGCTGTTCGGGCCGCTGATCCTGACCGGCATCACGACGGTGGCGTTGCTGTGCCTGTCACCGGCCGTACGGGTGCAACGGGCAACACTGTGGTGCCTGGCCGCAATGCTGGCGCTGTTCGCCTGCTGGGCCCTGGTCGGCTTCAGCTACCCGTCAGCTCCCGGCCCGGTCACGCTGAACACGCTGTCCAAGGTCATGGCTCTTGCCACCGCCCTGACCCTGTTCCTGCCCCGGCGGGCCGCGCCCGAGCAGACACCCCCGCCCGATGGCAACGTGCAGGCCCAGCCCGCCAGCCCCCCGCTCGCCGTGAACTCGCGAGCATTCACCGGGATCGCGGACGATCCGCAACCGGCCAGCCGGTCCGCCCGGAGCAATGTTCCTGGCCGCGTCCGGCCACATTCCCGGTGCCTCACGGCCATGCTCGGCAGCGTTCTTCTCCTGACGCTGGCAGCAGCGGGCTGTTCATCGGCGAGCCCACCCGCCGGCGCGCAAGGCAAGGCGGGACAGGCGAGCCCTGTCTGGGTGTGCCGGCCCGGCCAGAAGGCTGGCCCGTGCGCCTCCGATCTCGCCGCCACGACGGTCACCGCGGTCGGCACCCTGGAGCCGGCTACCTGGCCGCACTCGGCGATGGCATCGAAGTTTGACTGTTTCTACGTCCACGGATCGGACGGCCTCACCGGGACCGGCAACACCAGCCTGGCAGTGACCAAGGTGGACACGGCTGTGGCGATCGAACAGGCTGCGCCGTTCTCTCAGGTCTGCCACGTGTGGGCGCCGGCCTACCGCTCGCAGACCCTTCCAACCGTGGAGAAGGGGCTGACCGGCGACAAGGCGCTCCTGCGCTCGACCTTCACCACCGCCTACGACAGCGTGCTCCCCGCCTGGCAGTGGTTCCTCGCCCATACCAGCGGCAAGCCGATCATCCTGATCGGGGACTCCCAAGGCGCGGCGGTCCTTATCCACCTC
>DASXMP010000114.1:0-14761 GCA_036495585.1 Streptosporangiaceae bacterium | reverse complement strand
CCGTCGCGTCAGCGCCCGAATCGCCGAGACGTCGCGCGCCGGGCCAAAACTGCCAGCCTCCGCGGATCAGGAGTCGGGCAGCACACTCGCGATGACGGCGATGACGCCCCTGCGGATTGCCGCAGCCTCCGGCGGAGTCGCTTCCCGGCCCGCAAACTGCAGGTGCCCGGTCCCGACCAGCATCGGGCCGAGGGTTTCGACGTCGGCATCTGCGGCGATCCGGCCAAGATCGCGCTCCGCGGCGAGATAGGAAGCGACCATAGCCGCGGCCTGGGCGGCCACCGGCACGCGGCCCGCGCCCGCCTGCCGAAGCCGGTTGCGCAGCTCGTCCCGGGACAGGATCAGGGCAATGAGCGGCAATACGGCCGAACCGAAGAGGTCAGCCAGCACCGCTGTCAGATTGCCAATGACGGTGCCAGTCCCGGCGCTCTCGCGCAGGCGAGCGGCCTCGCCCTCCAGTACTCTGATCCGGTCCATCGCGAACTCGGCGAGGAAGCCGTCGAAGTCGGAGAAATGCCGGTGCATGACGCCCTTGGCTACCGCCGCCTCTGCGGTCACGGCCCGGCTGGTGAGACCGCTTGGTCCAGCCCGGAACAGGACCCGCTCGGCGGCGGTGAACAGCTGCTCGCGGGCGTCCCTGATGGCTATCCCGGTGGGCAAGCGCCTGTCCTTTTCCTTCGCCGTCAGCGAACCAGGGAGCTAAGTGGGCATCCGCCCACTTAGAGTGGGCGGATGCCCACTCTACCGCCCGGCCAGGAGCAGTACTCCGCTCGCAGCTCGCACCAGCACCGGGACGTGGCCGAGGCGTTCGGCGCCGACGCGGAGCGGTATGACCGCGCCAGGCCCAGCTATCCGAAGGCGCTGATCGACCGGATCCTCGCTGCATGTCCTGGCGCGGACGTTCTCGACATCGGCTGCGGCACCGGCATCGTCGCTCGGCAGTTCCAGGCGGCGGGCTGCCAGGTACTCGGCGTCGATCCGGATGCGCGGATGGCCGACCTGGCCAGACGCGCCGGTCTGCAGGTCGAGGTCGCCAAGATCGAGGACTGGGATCCGGCCGGCCGCTGCTATGACGTGGCCGTAGCCGGCCAGGCCTGGCACTGGGTCGAGCCGGTGGCCGGCACCGCGAGGGTGGCTCAGGCCCTGCGCCCCGGCGGGCGGCTCGCGGTGTTCTGGAACGCCTTCCAGCTGCCCGGAGACCTCGGCGAGGCAGTGGCGGCGGTCTGCCGGCGAGTCCTGCCGGATGCGCCGATGTTTCATCGTCCATCGCCCGGCGCCGAGGCGTACGCAACGATGTGTGAGAAGACCGCCGACGGCATCAGGCAGACCCCAGGGTTCGGCGACGTGGAACGCTGGCGCTTTGACTGGGAACGTTCCTACACCCGCGACGAGTGGCTGGACATGACGCTCACAGCCGGCTTCGTTTCGCGGTTCCCGCGGGCCACCCTGGACGAGCTGCTGGCAGACACTGGCGCGGCCATCGACGCGGCTGGCGGCAGCTTCGTCACGCAGTTCGCGACGGTGGTCGTCACTGCGTCGCGATAGGCCGGCGCCACCGCAATAGGTAACGCCAGAACACCAGTCGTCGCACCTGCGCGCCGGGCAGTAGCGCGGCCGCACGCTGGCGCACCTGGCGAGTGGTCAGGTCCGCATCGGCGACGGGCATGAGGTCATGGCCTTCCGGTATCGCGAGCCAGTCCCTGCCGCCGGCCGCCCGCAGCCCCTTGAAGGTCGCGCCCAGGGCGCGATGGCCCACGGCCCCAGCCAGCTCGACGGGCAGCTCCCGCGGCAGGTCTGTCCGCGGCAGCGCTACCGCGGCAAGGATCCCGCCAGGTCTCAGGGCTCGCGCCAGCCGGGGCAGAGCTTTCTCCAGCGGCAGGTGATGCAGGGCGGTGACGGACACGATCGCGTCGTACGTGTCGTCCGGCAGCGGTTCCGCCAGTACGTCGGCGAGAATGCACCGGACGTTCGCGGGCACAGTCCGGCGAGCCGCCTCGATCATTACCGGTGAGCGGTCCATGGCGTCAACGTGGCCTGCCCGCCCGGCCAGTCGCGTTGCGAATGCGCCGGCCCCGCAGCCGACCTCTAGCACCTGGTCGCACGAGCGTGGCAGCTGGCGTAGCAGCAAGCGGTGGTAGTAGAGGTTGTGATCCCAGTCGAGCTTGCCCATCCCCAGATTGTGCATGCTTGCCCCGCTGCGAGCCGACGGCTTAGCCAGGCTGGCTCGCTGAACCGGGAACGATCCGATCCGGCCACTGGTAACGAGCCCGCCAGCCCAGCACGGCCGTGGCCACTGAACTGTCGATGAGGGCGCGCCAGGGATCGTCCCGGTATCGTTCCCGATCTCGCACTGGCACAGCTGGCGCGATCCGGGCCGCCAAGTCCAGGCCCGGTGCTGTGGCCGCGATGTCGGCCGCGCACAGCAGCGCCCGGTGATGCCCAGTCAGCGGAACCGTCACGGCCAGCTCGGTCGCGGCAGCGACATCGCGGACGTCCACATAGCCGCCGCACTCCCAGTACGGCTCCCACTCAGATCGCGGGTCGGCCCGCCATCGGGCCCGGATCTGCTCGTACATGTCGGGGAGCAGAACCCACACCGGTCGCAGCGACAAGGAGGCGATGCCAGTGCGCGCGCTGAAGGCCGCGCATAGGTCTTCCGCCAGGCATTTCGACAAGCCGTACGGCCGCATCGCCCGGCGGGGATGCGCGTCGTCCATCGGCAGGTAATCGGGCAGGCGCTCGCCCTCGGCGGTCCCGAAGACCTGTGCGCTGGAAAAGTGAATGACCCGGCCGGCCCCGGTCGCCTCGGCCGCGAGCAGCACGTGCCAGGTACCGAGCACGTTGACCGCCATGATCTGCTCCGGGCTGCCGGCGGTGTCGTGCGCCAGCGCCCCGAGATGCACCACTGCGGCGCAGCCAGCCGCCGCGGCCCGGACCGCCCCGGAGTCCAGCAGGTCCTGCCCGTCGGCGATGTCGAAGCCGACCACATCATGACCGCTGCGCCCCAGCTGAGCAGCAACAACGGCGCCAATCCCGCCGCGCTGCCCGGTGACCAGAATCCGCATGTCCCGATGATCTCGCGCAGCGCGCTCTCAGCGCGGCGCTAATGGCCGGCAGCGGCGGCCACCCGCTGCATTGCCCAGGTATCCGCATAGCCGGGCGGGAGGAGACCGAACGGCGCCTGGCCGTAGTTGGGCGCTTTGGCCACACCGAGGATCACAAGCAGCCGCTCGAAGCTCATGCCGACCCACGTCGGGAACGGCCCGTTCCCGCCCACGGGGCCTGCTACGGGCAGTTGTGACTCTGCCGACGAGCCGTCCGGCTGGGCCCATCCGGTCTCGATGCCGGCGCCGCCGTTGTACATGGTGGCGACGACCGTGGACGAGGTGACATGCTGGCCGACCGTGACATCGGGCGTCACATCCTCGGCCACGTAGACCATCAGGCCGGCCGCCGGGCCGTCGCTCAGTCGGTAGGTGACCCAGCCGCCGCCAGGCCAGCCCGGGTAGGCGCTGCTGGCCCTGGTGATCACCGCGTCGCCGAGGGCGTAGACCGGTCCGGATCCGCCGAAGTCGACACCCATGTCGATCCGCTCCGGAAACAGGCCAGTCACACCCCGGAGCGGGTTGTTGTACACCGGCGGGGCTGGCGCAGCATTCGTCGCCGTGCCGGAGCCAGGCTTCTGATGACGGCCCGAGCCACTGCTCATAATGTGGCCGAACCTGATCGCGGTGAGCTGCAGCCCGTTCAGCAGGGAGGCGGCTCGCGCCTGAGTCCTGGCGGCCGCGGGGTCCGGAGGCCAGAGCCTCGCGGCCGCGAAGACCGCGCCGGCCAGGCAACAAGCCGCGATGGTCGCTACCAGGTTGCGCCTGAGCCGACGATGCCGGCCGCCTGCTCGATGCCCCCCCGTCCCCGGCTGACGGCCGAGCGGCCGCCTCCGGTGCTGGGCGGACGTGCGAGACACGGGCGTTCCCTTTCCGTCGAACGACTCGCCTTGGTCACGTTTAGAGACACGGCGTGCACGCTAAGTAATGTGCTGGCATCTACCATGCATCGTCTCGATGCCGGGCGGAGGCAGAACCGCCGATTGGCTAGTGGAAGACCGACAGGGCGGTCAGCACGGTGAGCGCAATTGAGAGCCCGGCCGCCAGCCCGTGCAAAGCGATCAGTCTCGGCGGGAAGTCCCAGGCTCCGCTGACGTGACGGATCGCGGCGCGGCGGTTGATCGTCATCCAGCAGACCCCGATGGCCATGGTGACCAGCAGGATACAGAATGCGATCCACGCGAGCGGGCGGTAGTGCACGAACGTGAACATCAGCCAGCAGGCGACGCCAGTCACGGCGAGTGTCGGGTGGCTGAACTCCAGCAGGGGATGCTCGCCGGGCGGGGCGGAGACTTGAGCGTGCGGACCGCGAGGCGGTCGGCCGTCGGGCTGCATGGGGACGGCGCCGATCCTGGCCAGCACCGACCCGGCAAGCACTGGCTCGGTCACGGAAGGTTCAGCAGGCGGCGGGGCAGCAGCGCGGCGGGCGGCGCCGCCGGCGCGGAGCAGAGTAAAGCCGGCCGCCGCGGTGACGATCCACAGGATCAGCGTCACGATCGCCAACGCCGCTCCTTCCGCCGGGCGGATGCCCCGTGTTCCGGTGCCGCCGCGCTCCCGTACTCCGCGGATCAGGCTAGCCGACGGCCCGCGCGCCCCGGTCACCCAGGCGGGCGGCCGCGTGGTCCCGGGATTCGGCGGCCAGGCCCTCGGCTGTCAGCAGCAGCGGCAGCAGGTCCGGCTCAAGGGTCACCGCCCGGAAGGCTACAGCGATCGTTACTTCGTGATCTGGGCGGTGGAGGATCTGCACCGCGTCGCCGCGCTGGACTGCTCCGGGCTCGACAACCCGCAGGAACGCACCGGGAATCGCCGCCTCGGTGAACTGCCTGACCCAGCCCTTGCGGTCGAGCCAGCCCGCGAATGTCGAGCAGGGGATCCGCGGGCAGGAGACCTCAAGAACTAGTGCGTCGCCGACACGCCAGCGCTCGCCGACCAGAGCGCCGTTGACGTCCACGCCGACGGTGGTGAGGTTCTCGCCGAAGGCACCGTTGACCAGCGGTCGGCCGAGCACGGCAGCCCAGGTGTCCAGGTCTTCGCGCGCGTAGGCGTACACCGCCTGATCCGTGCCGCCATGATTCTTGACGTCGAAGACGCGATCGCCCGCCAGGCCAACATCGCCCGCGCCTTTCGGCCCGGGAGCGGTCACCATGACCGGGCCGTCCACCGGCTGCTTGTCGATCCCGGTCGTCAGGGTGTCCTTCCACGGATTGGGCTGCGGTCGGCCGACATTGACGGAGAGCAGTTCCACGGAAAGTGATCCTCGCACATCCCCCGCCCGCTTCGATACCTGTTATCCCCCACCTGACCAGCCAGAACGCGCCCTTGCAAGGCGGTGGGCGCTAGCGCAGCGCTCCATGGGCCAGGACGGTCTTTGGCTAGGCGAGCCCGGCACGACGGAGGCGCTCCCGGGCCTCGTCCTCGCTCAGCGACGCGACCGGGCTGCCGACGGCGTGCTGATTCTTGGCGTCGTAAGCGCGCGTCCAGACACCAGCCGCCCATGATCGCTGTACTTGGTCGGCGCTGAACTCCTGGCCGCGCGCCTCGACGTATCTGTCGAGGAAGCTCTCGGTTTCCCGAACGGTGGCGCACTTAGTCGCGCTGACCGTCGAGTACAAGGCGGCGGCAAAGCCGACGAGGACATCTTCGCTGTCGGCGGCAGCGCTGTCCCAGTCGTGCACCACCAGCAGCTTGTCGCCGCTCCAGTGCAGATTGCCAGCCAGCCAGTCGCAATGGCCGATCACGGCGTCGGACGCGCCTGTCCGCAGCCGGTCGCGGGCCAGGCGCCCGGCCCGGTCGATCCACTCCGGACCGGCGACCTGGTTGAGGTCGACGTCGCTGTCCTCGGGACGTGGCCACAGCCCGGCCTCAGCGTGGTTCCACGCCGCCCACGAAGGTGGCGGGTCCAGAGAAGCCACCTCGGCGGGCCGGGGAGCCAGGCTGATCAGGCGCGCGAATGCCGCAGCGAAGAGGAACGCCGCGTGATCGGCGCCCGGGAGCGCCGCACCGCCTGGCACGTAGACCTCGGCGGTTGCCACGTCGTCGGCGAAGGGGGCGGCATCAGACAGCGGCTCGGGACACGGATAACCGGCCTCGAACAGGCGGCGCTGGACCTCGATGCATGCCGCTATCCGGGGCGAGGCGGGGCGCACCTTCACCACGACCTCCCGGCCATCAGCCAGGCGCAGTCCGATCACGGCCGAGAGGTACCCGGACCTGAACAGTTCCGCCGCAGGCGGGCTGCCCAGATGCTCGCCGCACCACAGAGCAAGCCGGGCCGGATCGACAGCTGACCCGGCGGGTGACATCTGAGCCTCCTTACGGCGACGGCCGGTCAGTACGTTGTCGGACCAGTTTCACCGGGAACGGCGGACAGTTGCTGCCGGTTTTCGCAGGTCAGCTTCCTGCCGCGGGCGGTCGCTCGAATCCGATCTGGGTCTCGGCGTCGGTGAAGCCCACCGACCGGTACACGCGGATCGCGACGTCATCAGGGTCAGCGACCATCACCAGGGTGGTCGCCCCTGTGGCGAGGCACTGCTGACCTGCCTGCCAGACCAGCGTGCCGGCCAGTCCCTGGCGACGCTGCGCGGGATGGGTCTCGACGTTCTGGTACCGGGCGATGCCGCCGCCGTCGGTGATGAGTCCGAGCTGCGCAACCAGTCGGCCGTCGACGAACGCGCCGAACCAGGAACCGTGGCCAGCCTCGGCCAGCGCGCGCTCGGCAGCGATCCTGGCGGCCAGGAATAGCGGCTCTCCGCCTGGCTCGCCTGCGCTGAGCACGGCGCGCAGTTCCGCGGCTTGCTGCCAGTCGTCGTCCCCAGCCAGGGCGCGGTAGGTCGCGGTCGTATTTGGCCGCGGCGGCTCGCTCAGCCGGGCCGCGGTCAGCACGCCTGCCCGCTGCTCGCGCAGGCCTGCCGCCAGCAGCCCGGCCGGCTCGACCAGCGCTGCTTCGGTCACATCGATGCCGATCGCAACGTGCCGGGCGCCGGGAAACTCGGTGGCGAAGCGGGACAGCCAGGCACTCGTCCGGTCCGGCTCCGGCGGACCCTGGAGCAGCAGGAAGTTGCCCCACCAGTAGGTCGGATTTTGCGGCGAGCGGATGACCAGGCAGTCGTCGTGGTCTTCGATCTGGCTGCCCTCAAGTCTCCGCACCATCAGGTCGGTCCGGTAGCCGAGAGATCGCACGTCCACCGTGCAGAGCGTAGCGGCGGGGGGCAACTATGTGGGGGCGACAAGCCGCCGGCGGCAAGACGCGCGGACGGCGCGGCCCCTGGCGCAGCTTGGACTGCGATCACCGGGTCCCGCTGTGTAGCCTCGGCTGCAGACGCCTCGCATCGCCCGCGCGGCAAAGGAGGGCACGGACATGAGTCTGTTCCAGCGAGCCCACGACATCGTCGCGGCCAAGGCAAACAAGGCACTCGATGCGGCCGAGAACCCGAACGAGATGCTCGACTACTCCTACGAGCAGATGCTCGATCACATCACCCAGGTGCGGCGCGCCCTGGTGGACATCACCGCCTCCAAGAAGCGGATCGAGCTGCAGCAGCAGCAGTTGCAGCATTCTGCCGACCACCTGCAGGACCAGGCACAGGCTGCGCTCGCGCAGGGCCGCGAGGACCTGGCGCGGGAGGCGCTGTCTCGCAAGGCCGCCGCCCAGCAGGAGGTGACCGGCCTGCAGTCCCAGCACGATGAGCTCGTCGGCGAAGAGCAGAAGATGGAGCAGGCCCTGGCCACGCTCCAGACGCGGGTGAACAACTTCCGTCAGCAGAAGGAAGTGATGAAGGCCCAATACACGGCGGCCTCGGCCACTGCCTCCGTGAACGAGGAAGCTGCCGGTATCTCGCGGGGCCTGAACGACTCGGGTGCGGCGCTGCAGCGAGCCCAGGACAAGATCGCGCTCATGCAGTCAAGGGCCAGTGCTACGGACGAGCTGCTGCAGTCTGGTGTGCTGGAAGACGTTGGCGGCAACACCGACGACATCCAGCGGGAGCTGGACGAAGCTGGTGCGAACGCTGAGGTGGACAAGGAACTGGCTGCCATGAAGGCGCAGCTCGGCAGCGCGCCGGAGACGCCCGAGCTGCCGGCCGGCGGTGCTTCGGGCGGCGGAGCCTGAATCTGGCCCGGCCAGGCCAGCCTGCGGCCGCCTAAGTTCGGCTGGGGCCCAGGCATCACAGCCGGTCGGCGGCCACGATCAGGAAGTTCGGCAGGTGCACGTACGGATGCTCGCCGCCCGGATATGAGCTCGGGTCGGCCTCGGCGGCAGCCTGGTCCAGGCCCGGCTCGGCCACTTCGGTGATCCGGCAGCCCAGCTTCGCTACCTCGTTGAGGTACGCCGAGAGCGGGCGGTGGAAGTCCGTGGCGTAGCGCTCGTCGATTGGGTACTCCGCCAGGTACTCACCCAGCTGATAGTGACCGTGCTCCCGCCAGGTCGAGGCGAGCTGCTCAAAACAGGGGTGGATCACACTGAACACGAACCGGCCGCCGGGCCGGACTTGCGCCACGCACGCGCTCATCGCAGTGGTCCAGTCGGGGATGGCGGGCAGGACCATGCTGGCCACCACCGCATCGAACGGTCCATACGCATCCAGCGGCTGGCGACCGGCCAGGTCAGACAGGTCTTCCTGGAGGTACCGGATGCCGAGCGGTTCCGCCCGCTCGGTGTCGGCAGCGAACTCGAACAGCGCGGCAGCTGGCTCGACGCCCGTCACGTGTGCGCCTGCCCTGGCTAGCATCCTGCTGAGGTACCCGTTGCCGCAGCCTGCATCGAGGACGCGCCTGCCGCGCACGTCGCCGAGCATCCGCAGCAGTACGGGGTTGACCAGGTGCCGCTTGGAGAAGTCGCCGTCGGCCGCCATATCCGCGAGCACCGCGCGCGGCATGGCCGCCCAGCGACCGATGGCTGCCTTATTGGTCCAATTCGTCATCACTCGGAAGCCTAGCCGCGGGTCTGCTGCGCTGCGGTGCCTCTGGCGGCTGCTGCCCGTCCGACGCCACGAGGACGAGCTAAGCTGGGGGCATGGGTTTCCTTTGACAATGAGCTGAGCTAGCGGGCCGTGGCCCGCCTTTCTCGTCGGCCCAGGTAACTGACGACGAGGAGGGACGAGGCATGAGGCTTGCGCAGAAGGAAACGGGACCGGGCCAGCGGGCTCGCCGGGTCCGGTATGGACGACGCCTGACCCGTACCGGGCTGGGCGCGTTGCTGGCCGCCCTTGCGGTTGAGTTCGCTGATGAGCTCTTCGACGGCACGAAAAGTGCCGCACTACCGCTAATCCGCCACGACCTGGCGCTGACCTATGTGCAGGTCGGACTGCTGGCCGCGGTGCCGCTGCTGCTCGGCAGCATGCTGGAACTGCCCTTCGGTGTCCTCAGCGGGACCGGCGCCCGACGGCGGCGCTTCATCCTGGCCGGCGGCGTGGTCTTCGTGGCCTCGGTACTGGCCGCTGGACTGGCCCGCTCGTTCTGGATGCTTCTGGTCGCGCTTGTGGTGTTCTTCCCGGCTTCCGGGATCTTCGTAAGCCTGACTCAGGCCGAGTTGCTCGATGCCGAACCAGGCCGGCGGGCGCAGCGAATGGCCCGCTGGACGCTGGCCGGGTCGCTCGGCGGCGTGGCCGGGCCATTGCTGGTCACGGCCGTGCTGGCGGTCGGCGGCACCTGGCGGCTCAGTATCGTCCTGGTAGGCGCGGCTTCGGCGGCGGCGTGGCTTGCCGTCGCTGGGGCTGGCCGGCGAGTTCGGCTTCGGCTGCCCGGCAGACGTCCCGTCCAGGCGGCTGAGCCGGGGCCTGCTGAATCCGGGCCCGCCCAGTCCGGGCCTGCTCAGTCCCGGCCTGCTCAGTCCGGGCCTGCTCAGTCCGGGCCTGCTGAGTCCACGGCCGTGGAGGCTGCGGAAGGCGGACTCGCTCCGGCAGCCGAGTCTGACTCAGCCGACTACGGCGACTGGCCGGGCTGGCGGGAGGCCGCTGCGGTTATCCGCCGATCCGGCGCCGTCCGCTGGCTCGTCCTGCTCCAGATCTCGGACGTGCTCCTCGACGTGCTCACCTCGTTCCTGGCCTTGTACCTGGTGGTGGTGGTACATGCCTCACCTGGCGTGGCAGCGCTCGGCGTCGCGGTCCGGCTGGGTGCCGGACTGGCTGGTGATGTGCTGCTGATCCGGGTGCTGGACGGCCTGGACGCCAGGCGGGTACTGCGCGTCAGCGTGTGGCTGACCTGCGTGCTGTTCCCGGCCTTCCTGTTGGTGCCGGGGCTTGGAGCCAAGCTGGTGGTGCTGGCGTTGCTGACAATCGCGACGGCACCCTGGTATCCGGTCCTGCAGGCCGAGTTGTTCGGCAGCTTGCCAGGCCGCAGCGGCCTGGCGGTCTCGCTGTCCAGCGGGGCCGGGCTCGTCGGTGGCCTGGGCCCACTCGCCGTGGGCCTGATAGCCCAGTGGCTCGGCCTGACGTGGGCGATGGCCGTCATGGGCGTCGTGCCTATCGCCATGCTCGCCATCCCGGCAGGTAATCGGGTCGCCGGCGGTCCGGGGGGCTCGACTAAGCTTCACGTTCGTGACTAGCTCGGGATCTGCGGTTCGGGCGCGCTTCGCGCCGTCGCCGACTGGCATGTTCCACGTCGGCAGTGCGCGGTCGGTCCTGTACAACTGGGCCTTTGCCCGGCACGAGGGCGGCACCCTGGTGCTGCGCATCGAGGACACTGACGCCGCCCGCAACCGGCCCGAGTGGACCGAGGGCATCATCAGCGCGATGGCTTGGCTGGGCATCGACGGCAGCCAGTATGAGGGGCCGTACTTCCAGTCCGCCAATCTCGGCAAGCACACCGAGGCAGCCCAGCGGCTCTACGCCGAAGGCCGCGCATACTACTGCGACTGCACCCGTGCCGACATCGTGGCCAGGACCGGCGATCAGCATCACGGTTACGACGGCTACTGCCGTGACCGCGGCCTCGGGCCGGGCGAGGGACGCGCGCTCCGGTTCCGCACGCCGGACGAGGGCGCGACGGTGATCGACGACCTGGTGCGCGGCAAGACCGTGTTCGAGAATTCGTCGATCGAGGACTTCGTGCTGGCCCGCGGCGACGGCTCGGTGCTCTTCCTGTTCGCCAACGTCGTCGACGACGTCGAGCACCGGATCACGCACGTGCTGCGCAGCGAGGAGCATCTGCCGAACGCGCCAAAGCAGCAGCTCCTGTTCGAGGCGCTCGGGCTCGAGCCGCCGGCCTGGGGGCACCTGTCGATCATCGTCAACGAGAAGCGACAGAAGATGTCCAAGCGCCGGGACAAGGCCGCGCTGGAGGCCTACCGGGACGAGGGCTACCTGGCCGCGGCCATGCGCAACTACCTGATGCTGCTCGGCTGGGCGCCGGCCGGCGACCGGGAGATCTTGCCGTTCGACGAGATGGTGGCCGAGTTCCGGATCGAGGACGTGAACTCGTCGCCGGCCTTCTTCGACGTCAAGAAGCTGCGCGCGTTCAACGGCGAGTACATCAGGGCGATGGCGGTGGCAGACTTCATCGCTGCCTGCGAACCGTGGCTACGGCCCGACGTCGTCCCCTGGCCCGCAGAGAAGTTTGACCCCGTTGTCTTCGCCGAGCTCGCCGCGCTGGCCCAGACTCGGGTAGCGCTGCTGCCAGAGATCGTGCCAATGGTGGACTTCGCCTTCCTGGCCGACCCCGTGCGTGACGAGGCGTCCTGGGCCAAGGCGATGAAGGAGCCCGCCGCCGAGCTGCTGGCCGAGGTGGCGGCGGCGTACGAGCAGGTGCCCTGGGAGGCTGGTCCGCTGCGCGAGCGGCTTGAGTCCGTGGGCACGTCTTTCGGGCTGTCGCTGGGTAAAGCGCAGGCTCCAGTGCGGGTAGCCGTGACCGGCCGCACTGTCGGCCTGCCCCTGTTCGAATCGCTCGCCGTGCTCGGCCGGCAGGAAACGCTGCGGCGGATCGAGTCCGCCCGCGAGCGGGTCACCGGGCTGGCGTAGCCGAGCTTGCCACGCCGTCGGCCGGCGGGGCTCGGCCGGCTTGCCCCGCTGAGCCCTCCGCCCAGCTGGCTGCTGGCGGCAGGCGGCGTCGCCGGTCTGGCAGTAGCTATCAGCCTGCGGGCCGCCGATGCCGGGCGGGCGGCTAGCCAGGACTGGTCGCCGTTCGTCCTGGTTGCCGGGCTCCTGCTGATTGGGCTGGTCGCCGACGCCGACGGATTGTTCGCGGCGGCCGGGGCACGGCTTGCGGTCGCGGCACCCGGCGGCGTCGCGCTGTTCGCTGGCGCGGTCGGTCTCGTCAGCGCTGTCGCCGCGACCCTGAACCTGGACACGTCGGTAGCGTTCCTGACGCCGGTGCTAGTCCACACGGCGCAACGCCGCCGGGAAGGCGAACCGGCGCTGCTGTACGGCTGCCTGCTGCTGTCCAACGCCGGCTCACTGCTGCTCCCTGGCTCCAACCTGACGAACCTGATCGTGCTCGGCCACCTGCGGCTAACCGGCGGCCAGTTCGTGGCCCGGATGTGGCTGCCCTGGCTCGGCGCTATCGTGGTGACCGCCGCGGTTGTCGGCGTTGCCGAACGACGGTCGCTCCGCCCGGTGCCGACCGAAACGGAGGCCGCGCCGCGGTCGGTGATCGGCGTCGGCCTCGTGGCCATCGCGGCGGCGACCGTCTGCGTGGTGGTGATTCGCGCGTCCGCCCTGCCGGTGCTGGCGATCGGCCTGGTGGCCGTGGCGATCCGGATGGCTGCCCCGGCGCGCGGGAGCGAAGCGGGAGCGGCGCTGACGGCCGGGCGCGCCTGGCAAGTCCTCGGCGTCCCGGTGCTGCTGGGCCTGTTCGGTGCTGCCGTGGCGCTCGGCACCCTCGGGCGCGCCTGGTCTGGCCCGGCGGTCTTCCTTTCCCACCTGCCGGCCTGGGCGACGGCGGCGTTCGCCGCGGCGGCATCGGTCGTCATCAATAACCTGCCCGCCGCGAGCATGCTGGCGGCCCGGACTCCGGTGCACCCGTTCCCGCTCCTGATCGGTCTCAACCTGGGACCCAACCTGTGCGTGACCGGCTCGCTCGCGTGGCTGCTGTGGCTACGGTCCGCGCGGGATGCGGGCGCCCGGCCTTCGCTGGCCAGGGCCAGCGCGCTGGGGCTCGTGGCGGTGCCGCTGTCGATTGCGGTCGCGCTGGCTGGCCTCCTCGTGACCGGGGCCGGCTCCTAGCGATCTCTGGCGCACCAGCCAGGGATCGCTAGGCGGTTTTGACTCATGCCGGCAGCGGCGTACCGACGTGCACCGAAATCAAAGTGCTGGGCTGCATGGCTGACTGTCCTGCCACGGGCGCGGTCGCCGGGTCGGGCCGGTGCGGCGTAGCGCGTGACATTTGAATCCCGATGTGGGATTCAAATGTCATCCCAGCCTTGGTAACATCTTCTTGTGACCATTCAGATCACCGTCCGGCTGCCTGACGAGATGGTGGCGCAGCTTGATCAGCTCGTCGCCGACGGACACGCGCAGAGCCGGGCGTCGGTGGTGGAGCGCGCCCTGGCGCGTGAGTTCCGTCGGCTGCTCGCCGAGCGGGACGCCGCGATCCTGGCGAGTGCTGTCGGCGATGCGGACCTGGACAGCCTGGCCGACTACGCGGCTGGCACGGAGATGGCTATCGAGTAATGCGACCCATCTATGTCGCCCGGCTGGACAAGGTACGGCCGGTGTTGATCCTCACGCGCGAGCTGGTCCAGCCCTATCTGGCGCGGGTGATAGTCGCGCCGATCACCACGACGATCCGGGGTCTGTCGACGGAGGTACCCGTCGGCCGCGCCAATGGCTTGTCGCAAGCTTCCGTTATCAGTTGCGACAACATCGTGACCATTCCGAAGCACGCGCTGGACCGCCAGATCGGGCACCTCCTGCCCGCGCAGGAGGCCGCCCTCACCCGCGCCATCGAAGCTGCCTTCGACCTGAGCTGAGCGGCGTCGTCGTGTCTCGCCATTCGCGCCGCGAGCGTGCAACGATATGGGCCCTCCACGTGGTCTGAGCGGATGAAGGAGGTGGCCATGGACGCCGCTGCTGACGCCGAGTTCAGTGACTTCATGCATGGCCGCTGGTCCCAGCTCGTCCGGCTCGGCTATGGGCTGACCGGGGACGTGCAACTGGCGGAGGACCTGGCGCAGACCGCATTCGCGCGGGTATACGCGTCCTGGGGCCGGGTCCGGCGGGCCGACGACCCCGATGCTTATCTGCGCAAGATCGTCGTGAACGCGAACCGGACCAGGTTCCGCAAGGTCCGCGTTCCGGAGATGCTGACCGACGCAGTGCCTGATCTGGTGGCGGTTGCGGACGGCAGCGATCAGCGACATCAGCGCGACGCGCTGGTTGCCGCGCTGATGCAACTGCCCTACGGGCAGCGCGCCGCGATCGTGCTGCGGTACTGGCTGGACCTCACCGAGACCCAGACAGCCGCCATCCTCGGCTGCTCGGTCGGCAATGTGAAGAGCCAGTCCTCGCGTGCTCTTGCCAAGCTCCGGGTCAGCTCCGCGCTGCTGGAAGGGGGACTGTTGTGAACATCCAGGAAGAGCGGGACCTTACCGAGCGCCTTGGCGGGCTGCTCGACCGCGTCGACCCGGGCCCGGCACCAGTTGCCGCGACCATGCATCGGGGCAAGGGCATCCGCGTCCGCCGCCGGATCGGCGTGGCGGCGGGCGCCGCGGTGATGGTCGCCGCTGC
>DASXMP010000113.1:0-29995 GCA_036495585.1 Streptosporangiaceae bacterium | reverse complement strand
CAAGGTGGTGCTCATGGAGGGCGCTCAGGCCACGTTGCTCGATGTGGATCATGGCACCTACCCATTCGTCACCTCGTCCTCGCCGACCGCGGGTGGCGCCTGCGCCGGCTCGGGCGTCGGACCGACCAGGATCACCCGGGTGATCGGCATCCTGAAGGCGTACACGACGCGGGTGGGCTCTGGACCGTTCCCAACGGAACTGAACGATTCCCAGGGTGAGTGGCTACGCAAAACCGGCGCCGAGTACGGCGTCACGACCGGCAGGCCGAGGCGCACGGGGTGGCTCGACGCCGTGATCGCGCGGTATGCGACCCGGGTCAATGGGCTGACCGACTACTTCATCACCAAGCTGGACATCCTGTCTGGCCTGGAGAAGGTACCCGTGTGCGTCGCATACGACGTGAACGGGACACGGCACGACGAGGTGCCGATGACGCAGACCGATTTCCATCATGCGGTCCCGGTCTACGAGTACCTGGATGGCTGGTGGGAGGACATCTCCTCCGTCCGCGAGTTCGCTGACCTGCCCAAGAATGCGCAAAACTACGTCCGGGCCCTCGAGGACATGATCGGCGCTCCGGTCTGCGCGATCGGCGTTGGCCCGCGCCGCGACCAGACCATTCAGCTGCGAGAGGTGCTGTGACGTGCGGGTCCTGGTGCTCGGATCGGGCGGCCGCGAGCATGCGCTAGTCCGCTCCCTGGCTGCCGACCCGGCGGTCACGCAACTGCACGCCGCGCCGGGCAACCCTGGCATCGGCGAGCTCGCCGAATTGCACGAGGTCAGCCCGACCGACCCGGCGGAGGTCGTCGCCCTGGCCGGCAAGCTGACTGCTGACTTGGTGGTCATCGGCCCCGAGGCGCCGCTGGTCGCGGGCCTGGCCGACGACGTGCGAGCAGCCGGGTTCGCCTGCTTCGGCCCGAGCCAGGCCGCGGCGATGATCGAGGGCTCCAAGTCGTTCGCCAAGGAGGTCATGGCCGCCGCTGGCGTGCCGACGGCGGCGGCCTGGACCTGCCGGACCCCGGCCGAAGCGGCTCGCGCGCTGGCCGAATTCGGCCCGCCGTACGTGGTCAAGGCGGACGGCCTGGCCGCGGGCAAGGGCGTTGTGGTGACTGGCGACCTGGATGCGGCGCTGCGGCATGCTGGTGCCTGCGGGACCGTCGTGATCGAGGAGTTCCTGGACGGCCCGGAGGTGTCGGTCTTCGCGCTGGCCGACGGCGCGACCGCAGTCCCGCTCTGGCCGGCGCAGGACTTCAAGCGCGCTTTTGACGGGAACGAGGGTCCGAACACTGGCGGTATGGGCGCCTATGCACCGCTGCCGTGGGCACCTCACGACCTGACAGCTGAGACTATGGCCAGCGTCGTCAGCCCGGCGCTAGCCGAGCTGGCTCGCCGCGGGAGCCCCTACTCCGGAGTCCTGTACACCGGGCTCTGCCTCACCGAGCGAGGCCTGCGGGTGGTCGAGTTCAACGCCAGGTTCGGCGATCCGGAGACCCAGGTCTTGCTCGACCGCCTAGCCACGCCGCTGGCCGGGCTGCTGGCTGCCTGCGCGACTGGCGACCTGGCCACGGCGCCCGGCCTGACCTGGCGGCCGGGTGCCGCCGTGACGGTGGTCGTCGCGGCCGAGGGGTATCCGGATGCCCCGATGCGCGGCGACGTGATCGACGGCCTAGCGCTGGCCGGCGACGTTCCCGGTAGTTATGTCCTGCACGCCGGGACGGCAAGGACTCCGGGCGGCGAATTGACCTCGGCCGGCGGGCGGGTTCTCAACGTCGTCGGGACCGGCGCGGACCTGCCTGCCGCACGCGGCGCGGCCTACCAGGCCGCCGGGCTGATCTCGATGCGCGGTGGCTGGTACCGCAGCGATATCGCCGCCGAGCCTGCACCGGGCACGCGACCCGGCGGGTGACGGCAGGCGTGCCGGAGGCGGACGGCAAGGGTCCGCCGGCCCCGCGAAGTGGCGCGGAGCGGGCCGTCGGCGCCGGCATCGCGGCCGCGGACCGCAGCACCGACGCTCCGCTGCGGGTCAGCACGCTGGAGATCTTCTTCGACCTGGTCTTCGCCTTCACGCTGACCCAGCTCGCCTCGGTGCTGGCCGACCGGTTGTCCTGGCTCGCAGTCGGCCAGGTGCTGCTGATGTTCGGACTGCTGTGGTGGATGTACGGCGGCTATGCCTGGCTGACCAACGCCCGGCCACCCGAGCACACGACCGAAAGGCTGCTGCTGCTCGTCGGCATGGCCGGGTTCCTGGTGG
Source organism: Streptosporangiaceae bacterium (assembly GCA_036495585.1). GTDB lineage: Bacteria > Actinomycetota > Actinomycetes > Streptosporangiales > Streptosporangiaceae > JAJYUU01. Next base: position 27,743 of record DASXMP010000113.1, on the reverse strand, counting down.
TCGGCCTCGCCATCCCGCGGGGCTTCGCCAGCTACAGCCTTGCCCTCGGGCTCGGCTACCTGCTCGTCGTGCTCGTGCACGCGACGCTGTTTTACCGGGTCAATGCCAGCGCGGACCGCACCAGCCTGGTCCTGCGCGCCCTGTTCTACGGCAACATCCCGCTGCTGCTTGGCCTGGTTGCCCTTGCTGCCAGCGTGGCGCGCGCGGTCGCCCAGGCGGCCGGCCCGGGCGGAGCCGGCCTGGACCTGGCCGCGCGCACCGGCCAGGCGGCGCTCCTGGCCGCCGGGGCCGCGTTCTTCCTGGCCGGCGATGTGATCGCACGGCACCTGCTGCACCTTGGGCCGTTCCGGCTGCGGCTGGTCGCGGCCATTGCCTGCCTCGCCACGATCGCGCTCGGCGCTACCGTCGGCCTCGAGGCTCAGCTCCTGCTGGTGACAGCGCTCCTGGTGGCGCCGCTGATCGCCGAGCGCGGCCCAGCGCAGGATGACTCGGCCGCTGCGGCCTGCCAGATTCATGGGAGCCGATCTGGTGCTGCTAGAGCGACACTAGATCGGCTCCCACCAGAGGTGAACGGTCCAGCGCGAGCCCGCCTGCGGCGATGCGGCAGGATAGTGGGGTGATCGATCGCTACACCCTGCCGGAAATGGGCCACGTCTGGAGCGAGGCGCACAAGTACGAGCTCTGGTGCCGGATCGAGACCCTGGTGCTGGCAGCTCATGCGCGGGCCGGGACGGTGCCAGAGAGCGCCGTCGCTCCGGTAGCCGCCGCGTCGCCGCCGACACCCGAGGCGGTGACAGCCCTGGAGGCTGTGACCGGCCACGACGTGATTGCGTTCCTGTCGGCCTGGGCCAACAACACCACGCCGCGGGAGGCCGCCGCTTACGTCCACTACGGCATGACGTCCTCCGACCTGCTGGACACTGCGCTGGCGCTGCAGCTGGCCGAGACCACCGACCTGCTCACGGCCCGGTGCGACAAACTGCTGCACGTGCTGCGCGAGCACGCTCTGGCGCATCGTTCGACGCTGCGAGCCGGCCGGACCCATGGCATTCACGCCGAGCCCGACATCTGGGGACATCGGGTCGCGGACTTCGCGTTCGCCATCGCCCGCTCGCGGGACCGGCTCATCCGGGCCAGGCAGTCCGTGGCGGTCGGCAAGCTATCCGGGCCGGTCGGCACCTACTCCAACATCGATCCGACGATCGAGACCGAGGTGCTCGGAGAGCTCAGCCTGCGGCCAGCCGACGTAGCCAGCCAGGTGGTGTTCCGGGACGGGATCGCCGAGTGGGCCAGCGTGCTGGCGATCGTCGCGACGACCTGCGAGGCGATCGCGCTGGAGATCAGGCACGGTCAGCGGACCGAGGTGGCTGAGCTGGCCGAGCCATTCGGGTCCGGGCAGAAGGGCTCCTCGGCCATGCCGCACAAACGCAACCCGGTCCGGGCTGAGCGGATCTGCGGCCTCGCCAGGATCGTGCGCGCGCAGATCGTCCCGGTGATGGAGGGCATCCCGCTCTGGCACGAACGGGACATCGCGCACTCCTCCACCGAGCGCGTCGCGCTGCCGGACGCGGCGACTGCTACTGACTATCTGCTGGCGGAGACCACGGCCGTGATGGAGGGGCTTACCGTCGACCCCGCCAGGATGCTGGCAAACCTTGAGTCAAGCCACGGGCTTATTTACACCTCGGCCGTCCTGCTCGAACTCGTCGCCGCCGGCATGGCCAGGGAGGACGCCTACTCCCTCGTGCAAGGCGCCGCGATGGAGACCTGGCAAACCGGTGTCGACTTCCGGGAGACGCTGCGCAAGCACGCTGCCAGCCGGGACCAGAAGCTGGACGAGGACAGGCTGGACGAGATCAGCAGCCCCGAGCACTACGTGCGCCGGACCGGCCTGATATTCGACCGCCTGGAGCGGCTGGCGTGACGGCCGGGCTTACCGGAGACGACAGCACTGGAGACGACGTCCCTGCGGACACCGGAGAGCCCGGCGGGCTCCCTCCCAGCCTGAAGCACGTCTATTCAGGCAAGATCAGGGAGCTGTACCAGACCAGCGACGGGGTGCTGCTGCTGGTCGCCACCGACCGGATCTCGGCCTTCGACTACGTGCTGGCAACCCCGATCCCTGACAAGGGCAAAATCCTGACCCAGTTGTCACTGTGGTGGTTCGGGCAACTTGCCGACATCGTGCCCAACCATCTCGTCGACGCGCCGGTGCCTGACCAGTTCGCCGGCCGCGCGATGGCGTGCCAGCCGCTCACCATGGTGCCCGTGGAATGCGTCGCACGCGGCTTCCTGACCGGGACAGGCCTGGCCGATTATCGCCACGACGGTGAGGTCGCGGGCGTTCGCCTCCCGGCTGGACTGACCGATGGATCGCGGTTGCCGGCGCCGATCTTTGACCCGGACACGAAGGCGCCGCAAGGCGAGCATGACGAGAATTTGACCAAGGCTGAACTCGTGTCACTCGTGGGCGCGGACACCGCAGCCGAAGTCGAGCGCATTACGCTTGGCGTGTACCAGCGCGGCGCCGACATCGCAGCACAGCGCGGCATCATCGTTGCCGACACCAAGGTCGAGCTGGGCTACGACGCGGCCGGGACGCTCCGGCTGGCCGACGAGGTGCTCACGCCTGACTCGTCCAGGTTCTGGCCAGCCGACTCCTGGCAGCCGGGGCACAGCCAGGCGTCCTTCGACAAGCAGTTCGTCCGCGACTGGCTGACCTCCCCAGCAGCTGGCTGGGACCGGGCCTCCGGACAGCCGCCGCCACCACTGCCTGCCGGCATCGTCGAGCAAACCCGGCAGACCTATGTGACGGCGTATGAGCGTATCACCGGCATGCGCTGGGACGGCGATCAGTAGCCCCCTTCCCTCACTAGATGGCTGCGCTCGGCTACGTTCAGTAACACCGTCGACATGGTCAGGGGGGAGCAGGAGCGGTGGAATACTTGACGTCACGACGAACGGGCATAAAGGACAACGACAGCCTGCTAACTGCATGGCCGCACGACCCGGTGATCAGCGGAATCAGCGGCGCGATGCAGCCAACCGACGGGAGTTCCAACCTGATGACGAGCGGTCCAGAGACCCGCTACATCGTCCGAGGCGGCAATCCGCTCCAGGGCACCGTCTTCGTCCAGGGCGCGAAGAACGCGGCACTGAAAATGATCGCAGCGTCACTCATGGCCCCGAAGGGACGCACCGTCCTCCGGAATGTCCCGGTGATCGAGGATGTCCGGCGCGCCGCGGAGCTCGCCCAGGCTCTCGGCGCCGTCGTCAAGTTCCACGAGGCCGAGCGCACGCTCGTGGTGGACGCCTCTGAGCTCACCAGTTCGGTGCTTCCGGCCGACATCGCGCGCCGGTTCCGCGCGTCCGTGCTGTTCGTGCCCGCTCTTCTGCATCGTTTCGGCGAGGCCACGATCGAGGGCGTCGGCGGCTGCAACCTGGGCAGCCGGAACCTGGACTTCCACTACCGCGGCTTCGCCCGACTCGGCGCGATCGTGGATGAGCAGGAAACCGTCATTCACATCAAGGCCGACCAACTCCGCGGTGCGCACCTGTACCTGGATACGCCGTCGCATACCGGGACCGAGAACCTCATCATGGCCGCCGCGCTGGCGCCGGGCACGACAGTCATCGATAACACCGCGCTGGAGCCCGAGGTCCTGGACGTGATCGCGTTCCTCACCAAGATGGGCGCGCGCATCACCGGCGGCGGCACCGGCTTCGTCACGGTCGAGGGCGTCGACGAACTGACCGCGGTCGAGCACACGGTGATGGAGGACCGGATCGATGCTGGTGTCTTCGCGATGGCGGCAGCGATCACGGGCGGTGAGATCAGCCTCGTCGGCGCCTCCGTCGATCACTTCGGGGTCGCGCGGTGGAAGCTGGAGCAGATGGGCGTGGAGTTCTCCACGCACGGCGCGGTCCTGCAGGTACGCCGGGAGCGCCAGCTCCGGCCGATCAACGTGATCACCGACACCTACCCCGGCTTCGCCACGGACCTGCAGTCGCCCATCATGGCGCTGAGCTGCCTGGCCGATGGCACCAGCTACATTCGCGAGACCATCTTCGACGGTCGTTACATGCTGGCCGGCGAGCTGAACAAGATGGGCGCGAAGGTCGAGGTCGCGGGCAGTGCCGCCCTCGTGCACGGCCCGACGCCACTGCACGGGTGCCAAGTGATCGCGCACGACCTGCGCACGGGCATCGCACTGGTGCTGGCCGGCCTCGCCGCCACCGGCGAGACGATTGTTGCGCCTGGATACCTGATCGACCGCGGTCACGCCGACGTCGCGACCCGGCTCGCCAACCTGGGCGCCGACATCACCCGCGAGGTTCTCGACTAGCCAGCTGGTCCGCCAGGCAGTCAGCTGACCAGCGAGAGCACGCGGCCAAGCTGATAGTCGGCGAGGCCGAGCATCCACTCTCGCTGCGGGTAATCGGTCGTGGCGATGCGCAGTGGTCCCTCGATCAGCGACAGCCGCTGGGCTAGGTCGTAGAACGCCAGGCGATCCTCATCCACGGCCGGCAGATCGAGCGCGGCGTACTGCGGTGGCTCGAAGCGCAACCGCAGGAAGGCATGCTCCCACTCGACGTCGAAAAAGGTGAGTCCCTCGATGTCGACGATCACCGGCGCCAGGTCGTCGTCGAGCAGCACGTGATCGGGGCCGAGCTCACCGTGCACGAGCCGGTACTCCGCCCGTGGTCTGATCGCCGCGCGCATCGCTTCGACTAGTCCGGTCACCTCCGCCTGCGCTGCCGCCAGCCGTGGCTCCATCGCCGCCCCGGCCGCCAGGTGCGCCAGCGCCCGCCGGGCGACGATGTCCGCGGCGCTGGCACCGCTGGGGTTCCGCGTGTCAGCGGAACCGGGCTGGCCCGGCGCGACCATGCCGAATCGCGGACCGAGCCGGTCATGCATCGCACGCAACGATTCGCCGAGGCGCGGCAGGCACAGTTCCGCCGCGGCAGCATCGCTGTTCAGCAGGTCCTCCAGCGTGCCGTGTGCCAGGTCCTCAACCAGCACGAGGTCGGCCGGGTAGTGCTCCCGCGAGTCGTCGAGCACATGCAGCCGAGGGACGCGGACGCCCGCCGCCATGAGCTCGGCGTGGCAGGCACCAAAGGCAGCTACCCCACCTCCGCTGCCGCTGCCGAACGGATCGCCGGCGACCTCCGGCCCGGCGGGCCAGTAATCCTCGGCGGCGCTCCACACGTAGAGCACTTCCGTCGTTTCATCCTCGTAGGTGATCCGGTACACGCCCTTGGTGGTGGCCTCGGCCAGCCGGGTCAGCTGCGCGATCTGGCGCTCCGGCCGGTGCGCTCGCAGGAAGCCCGTCAGGTCCCCCGCTTCGAGGAATCTCCGAATCACCCGATGCTCCTCCGACTCCTGTCTGGACACGCCATCGAACCGAACTGCCGTCGCCTAAGGTGCGCTGAGCTCGAGGACGCGGCCGAGGTGATAGGCGGCGATCTCGCGCATGAAGTCGCCACGAGGGAAGTCGGTCGCCGCGATGCGTAGCGGCCCCTCGATCAGCGACAGCCGCTGCGCGAAGTCGTAGAAGGCAACCCGCGATTCATCCACCGCCGGCGGGTCGAGCCGCTGGTAGTGCTCTGGCTCCAAGATAATCCGCAGGAACGCGTGCTCCCACTCGACGTCGAAGTAAGTCAGCCCCTCAATGTCGATGAGGACCGGTGCCAGGCTCTGGTCGAGCAGCACGTGACCTGGGTGCAGCTCCCCGTGCACCAGCCGGAACTCCGCCCGCGGGGCGATTGCCTGCCGCAGCTGGTAAATGCGCGCGACTACCTGCTCGCGCGCCTCAGCCAGCCGCGGCGCCCGGCGCGCCGCTGCCGCCAGGTGCCGCAGCGCGCGACGCGCAGCGAACTCTTCCGGCCGTTCCTCAGCGCAGCCAGTGACACCAGTCACGCCCACCTTGCCGAACCGCGGGCTCGTCCGATCGTGCATCGCCCGAAGCAGCTCGCCGAACTGCCAGAGCGTTCGGTCAGCGGCGACGGCGTCGCGCTCCAGCAGGTCCTCCAGCGAGCCAGCCGGAAAATCTTCTACCAGCGCAAGGTCCGCAGGGTAGAAATGCTGTGACTGGTCGACCACATGCAGCAGCGGCACGCGGACTCCAGCCGCGGCGAGCTCGGCATGGCAGGCCCTGAATTCGCTACCGCCGCTCGCCTGGCGGAAGGGAGCACCAGCCGGGTCTGGACCCTCGGGCCAATAGTTCTCCGCGTCTGCCCAGGCGTAGAGGATGTGCGTCGTCTCATCGTCGTAGGTGATCCGGTACACGCCCTTGGTGGTTGCCTCGGCCAGCCGGGTCAGCTGCGCGATCTGGCGCTCCGGCCGGTGCGCGCGCAGGAAGCTCGTCAGGTCCCCCGCTTCGAGGAATCTTCGTATCACGCGATGCTCCTCCGACTCCGCACAGCGTCAGGGTCCGCCGACGACGAAGCGTCTTGGCGCCAGGCGTGTGTCATTCTTCGCCGCAATGGATTGCCGAGCGGTGAATTTACCTCTTCCGGTTCGCGCGAGTCTGAGTTACCAATGAGTAGGGACGCTCGGCTACGGGGGCCGGGACGGATTGACTCCGGGGTGCTGAGGGAACGCGGATGACTGCGGTTGGCAGAGTCCTGCAGCATGATCAGCAGGTGGCCGTCGGGCTTGTCGGCCCGCATCAGCTCGTTGAGCGCATCGTGCTGGCCGGGCTGCCCGGCCGCGCGGGTCCCGGGCCAGCTGTGTATGTACTGCCGTCGGATGACGGCCTGCATTACCGGCTGCACATGGCTGCCTATCGCAGCGAGCAAGAGGCAGCGGAGAAAGTGGCTAGGCTCGGCCGCGGCGTGGACGCTTGCCTGTTCGCCAGTCGGGTGCCGCTGGAGTACGCGCGCCGCGCCGGCGTGCTGGTCTGCCCAAGCGTGCCCATCCAGCTCGGCGGCGGGCCGCTGCTGGCGACGCTGCTCGCGGCGCAGCGCATGGGCGCCGACGTGACCCGGCCGAGCTTCGACACGGTGAGCCGCGCAGATGCGGAGCGTGCCCTCGCCGACCTTGGCCTGTCCGCCGACGGCGCACAGGTCCAGGAAGAGGTGTCGGGGCCGGCGGCTCTCGCGTCTTACCACGCACGGCTGTGGCAGGTCGGTGTGACCTCGGTGGCCTGCACCGGCCTGGACGAGGTGGCGCGCCGCCTGAAGACAGCCGGCGTGCCGGTCTTCGCTGTCCGCGCCACGGAGACCGCTATCAGCTCGGCGCTGCGGATTGCGACGTTGCTGGCCGGACGGCGCGTGCTGGCCGATTCGCAGCTCGCGGTCGCGCTGGTCGAGATCCCGTCGCTGCGTGACCCGACCGGGCGGCCGACCGCCAGGCAAGCCAGGGAAGAGCTCCGGCTGGCCGTCCATGGCTTCCTGGTCCGCGAGTCGCAGCGAGTCGGCGGCACGGTGAGCCAGGTCAGCGACCATTCGTTCCTGGTTCTGGCCACCCGCGGGTCGCTAGCCGCCGAAGCGGCCGCACATCCGCCGTTCGTCGCCGCGGCTCGCGAGCTCCTCGGCGTCACCCTCGAAGTGGGCATTGGCCTCGGGCGCAGCGAGCAGGAAGCCGAAGATCAAGCCAGGCTCGCACTGGCGCCGCACCGGCGCGCTGCGCCGGGTAAGGGCCGGGGACCCGGCGCGACCGCCGGCGTCCAGCCCGTCAGCCGGGCGGCCGTCGTCGTCCGGGAGATCGCCAGCCGTGGCGCGCTGGCCGGTGCGGCGGCGGACGGAGCGAACGACCGCGCGGAGAAGGTGACGACGTTCCCGGCCCCAGTGGATGGTCTTTCCAGGCTGCGCAGCCTGGAGACGCTGGCGCGCCTCGCCCAGAAACTGGCCGCGGACGCGAGCCCGATCGTCGACGCTGAGCTCACCGGACGGCTGCTGTCCGTGACGCCGCGCACTGCCCGGCGGCAGCTGCGGGCGCTCGCCGAGCAGGGCCTCGCGCTCCCGCTGCCGCCGAGCCGCAATCGGCATCCAGGCCGGCCGCGACAGGCTTACCGGCTGATCATCGAGAAGCTGGATCAGCGCGCCGCCCAGTAAAGACGGCGCCGCGGGTCAGGCCCGCCAGCGCGCGATGACGTCCCGGCCGAACCGGGCCATCTCTTCGCGCTGCGGCGAGAACTGCAGCAGCATCAGGTCGACGCCCGCGTCGGCATAGGCGTGCAGCCGCGCCAGGATGTCGTCCGGCGTGCCGACCAGGCCGGTGCGCAAGCCCCGGTTGGAGACGCTGTATTCCTCCAGCGAGACCTGCGACTCCAGTTGTGACCCGGCGACGAAGTCCTGGTAGGACGCGTACGCCTCGGGTGAAGCGCGCACATCAAGGATGCGATCCTTCTCCGCCTGCGCCTCGGCGTCGGTATCGCGGCAGATCACGTACCCGGCGACGCCGAACATGAGCGGCTCGCCGCCGGCCGCGGCCCGCCGCGCGCTGAGGTCGGCGATTTTGCCGCCGATCACCTCGGGCGCATCGCCGTGCATGACATAGGCGTCGGCATGCGCTGCGATGACCTCCTTGGCCTTCGGCGACTCGCCGCCCATGTAGACCGGAGGCAGCCGGCTTGGCTTGGGCTCGAGTACCGTGCCCTGGAGCTCGTACAAAGACCCGGAGTGCGTCACGGTGTCCTCGCGCAGCAGCCGGTCCACGACCTCAAGCCACTCCTCCGTCCGCGCGTACCTGGCATCGTGCACGTCGAACGGCGCACCGTACTGAGCGGCCTCGTCCTTCCACCAGGACGACACCACGTTCAGCGAGATGCGGCCCGGGGCGATCACGTCCAGGGTGGATAGTGCCTTGGCGGTCGGCGCCGGGGCGTGGTAGTTCGGCCGGACCGCGAGCATGAGCTCCAGTTCGCTGGTCGCGGCGGCGATCGCCGGGGCCAGTGTCCAGCAGTCCAGCGACGGGGCGTGGTGACCCTTGATGTCGTTCAGGTTCAGCTCGGCGATCAGCGACAGGTCGAACCCGACCTGCTCACTTTCCACCGCGAGATCCCGCACGTACGGCCAAGACACCGGCATGCCCTCGTCCCGCACGTTCCGCAGCCAGCCGCCAAAGATCGGCATCCAGTACCCGAAGCGCACCCTGTCCTCCTGTGGACCGTCAGTCGCCAACCTGTGCCAGCAGCTGGCCCAGGAATTCTGCTACCGCGGACAGGGCGGGCCGCGGCGCCGCTGCCTCAATCTCTGCGTTGTAGTTCGTCGTGGTGTTGATGTCGTAGGTGACCAGCCGGCCGTCCACGGTCTCGATGAATTCGAAGCCGGCGATCTCGATCCCGTGCCGGGCAGCGAACTCGACGTACTGTCCGAGCACCGGGTGATCGAAGCCCGCCCGCAGGTTAAACAAGCTCGGCTCGGGCTCCGCGCCAGCGGCCGGCACGGCGCACGCATCGGCCGGGCACAGCTCGAACCCGCCGCGTGCGGTGTCCGCCGTGATCGCGTACACAAACTCGCCGCCCACGACCTCCGCCCTGGTGATCAGCGGCCGGGTCGCGACCAGGTACTCCTGCAGCAGCGTGATGCCGTCGACCGGCGGTTCGTAGCCCGGACCGGCCAGGTACTCATCAAAGTCGGCATGGCTGCTGAACAGGCGAACGCCGAGACCTTTACCGCCCTGATTGTGCTTGCTGATAAAGGGAACGGGCAGCTTCCGGGCGGCGGCCGCAAGTTCGCCCGGGCCGGCCACGGCAATAGTCCTTGGCACGTCGAACCCCGAGGCCCGCAGTGCCGCCAGTTGCTCGACCTTGCTCATCTCCAGGTCCAGGACCCGGCGGCCGTTCACGACGCGGCGGCCGCCCGCCTCCAGCCACGCAAGCACGCCCCTGGTCTGATCCTTGGCGTACGGGTGGCCGCGGGTGTGCGCGGAGGCGCTCATCCGGGACCAGAAGACACCGGGCGGCGGACCTTCTTCCAGGTCGATCACGGCCTCGCCGAGCAGCCACTGTTCGTGCGGCAGCCCAGCGGCGCGGAGGGCAGCCGCGATGGGCGCATACCAGTCCGGGTTCTCGTGCAGGACATAGACCTTGGCTGAGGAGTTCACTGGAGGGCGAGCTTCATCCCCTCGTGCGAGGCCACGAATCCAAGGCGCCGGAAGAAACGGTGCGCGCTGGTCCGCGATTTGTCAGACGTGAGCTGCACCATCGCGCAGCCACGGCTCCTGGCTTCCGCCAGCGCCCACTCGAACATGGCGGTGCCAAGGCCGGTGCCGCGCATCACCGGCGCCACGCGGACCGACTCGAGCTGGGCGCGCAAGGCGCCCCGCCTGGACATGCCGGGCAGGAACGTGACTTGGAGCGTGCCGACAATCTCCCCGTCGGCGTCGCCAACCAGCAGCACGTGGGCCGGGTCAGCGTCGATCGCCTTAAAGGCAGCGGCATAGGCGGCCAGGTCCGCCTGGTCGCGCACGCCATCCCGGTCGGCCCCGAGCTCATCTGCTGCCAGCAGCTCGGCGATAGCGGGCACGTCCTCGGCGACCGCCCGGCGTAGCACCACCCGGGCCGATCCTGCGGTTACGACAGCAAGTCCAGTCATTAACCAAGTATGGCCCAGCATCTGCCGCACGCCAGTGTCAGATCGAACACTCCGGGCACTCATGCGCGCAGCGGGTAGCTGGCCGCGGCGGCGAGGAAAGCATCGTTCGCCTCCGGGTCCGCCACCGTGACCCGGACCCCGTCTGGCAGGTACGGCCGGACGGCCACCCCTGCCGCGTCGCAGTGCTCGGTGAACTCTGCCGAGCCCTCGCCGAGCGGTAGCCAGAGGAAGTTCGCCTCGGTCGTCGGCACGGTCCAGCCCTGCCCGAGCAGCTCACGCCGGACCCGGTCACGCTCCTTGACCACCAGCTCGACCCGCTCGAGCAGCTCGGCCTCGGCTGCGAGCGAAGCGATGGCGGCGGCCTGGGCCAGTGAGTTCACGGCGAACGGAAGCATGGTCTTGCGCACTGCCTGGGCCACCGGCTCGGGCCCGACCAGGTACCCGACCCGAAGGCCGGCAAGCCCGTACGCCTTGGAAAACGTCCGCAGCACGGCGACGTTCGGCCGATCGCGATACACCTTCAGCCCGTCCGGGATGTCCGGATCGCGCACGTACTGGACGTACGCCTCGTCGAGCACGACGAGGCAGTCCGCTGGCACCTTGTCCAGGAATGTGGTCAGCTCGCTGCGCCGGATCGCGGTGCCAGTCGGGTTGTTCGGCGTGCAGACAAAGATCAGCCTGGTCCGCTCGGTGATGGCCGCGGCCATCGCAGGCAGGTCGTGGTCGTAGCCGTCGCGGAGCGGCACGCGCACCGAGGTGGCGTTCGCCAGGTCGGCCAGGTATGGGTAGGCCTCGAACGACCGCCAGGCGTAGATGACCTCCGCGCCCGGCTCGCCGACCGCCTCCAGCAGTTGCTGCGCAATCCCTACCGATCCGCAGCCGATCGCGACGTGCCCGGCGGGCACGTCGAAGCGTGTGGCGAGCGCCTCGGTCAGGGCCGTGGCTCCGCTGTCGGGGTAGCGGTTGACGTGCGCGGCCGCGTCGGCGATGACCGCCGCCACCGACGGCAGCGGCTCGTAGGGCGACTCGTTGGCGGACAGCTTAAAGGTCCGGCCGCCGATCGCGGTCGGTGCCTTGCCCGGCTTGTAGCCGGCGAACTGGTCCAGGATCCGCCGGAAGCGCGGTGACTGCTCGGACACCATTGTCCCTTCTCGGAGGCTCATCCCGTGCTCACGAAGAATACGTCGGCCGGAGCATCGGCGGATGCAACAGCACGGCGCCGCCCCGCCGGTACAGCATCGCGGGCCGGCCACCCGAGGTGGTCATCGAGCCGGTCTCGATCAGGAAGTCGTGGGCGCCGGTGACCTTGCGATGGAAATTCCGCGGGTCCAGCCGGGTGCCCCAGACAATCTCATAGACGCGCCTGAGCTCTGCCACGGTGAACTGGTCCCGGCAGAACGCCGCGGCCAGCGATGTGTACTCCAGCTTGGATCGCGCTCGTTCCACTCCGTCGTTGAGGATTTTCTCGTGGTCGAATGCCATCTGAGTCAGCGCCGCCACCGGCTGCCAGCTCATCTGGGGCTGGTCCGGGGCGGGCAGGTCCGGGGCGAGGGCGAGATACGCCACCGAGACGGCGCGCCTGGTCGGGTCGCGGTCGGGATAGCCGTAGCTACGCAGCTGCTCAAGGTGGACCGGCGCACCGGGAAGTCCTGCCCGCTCCCCGAGGACCCGCTCGGCCGCGGCCGGCAGATCCTCGTCGAGCCGGATGAAGCCGCCAGGCAGAGCCTGCAATCCAGCATATGGCTCCCCATCCCGGCGCCAGGCCAGCGCGGAGAGCTGGCCACCGCGGACGGTCAGAATGACAAGGTCGACGCTGACGCCGATGCGGGGCACGGTAGTGCTCGCTGGCACGGTCACACTTGGCACGCTAGTGCACGTCCCGGCGACGCGGCTGCTCCCTCGTCCACCTGGCCTGGAGGGGTCGATTCGTCCGGGTTAGAATTACGACCGTGAACCGACTTGGTGAGCTCGAGCGCGCCATAATGGACGTGCTGTGGGAATCAGCGGAGCCGCTGAGCGTCCGCGAGGTTAGCGGTCGGCTCACCGACCGTGACCTGGCCCACACAACGGTGATGACAGTGCTCGACCGGCTGGCCAAGAAGGGATTTGCCCGGCGGGAGCGCCATGGGCGAGCATGGCATTATCGTGCCGCAGAGAGCCGGGAAGCTTACGTGACCGAACTAATGCTGAGTGCGCTGGACCAGACCGGCGACCGGCAGGCAGCGCTGGCGAGATTCGCCCGCAGTGTCTCCGGCACCGAGGCCCAGGCATTGCTGCGGGCACTGGGAGCGCTCGGCGAGGTGCCCAGAGGCTGATTCGTGTCCGCCGCCGCTGTCATCCTCGCCGCTGTCGCCATCGGATGTATCCCGGCCGCCAGGGCACTAGCTGCTGCCTCCTGGCCACGCCGGTCGCCGGTGGCGGCCATCTTGCTCTGGCAGGCCCTCGGCCTCGGCTGGGGTCTGGCCGCGGTGGGCGCGCTAATCGGCATCGGCGTGACCACGCCGGCCACCGCCGTCCTGCCAGGGGCAGTTCGCAGGCTTGACCAAATCGCCGCGGCCGGGCGGCTGCCCGCGACCACCACAGCGGCCAGCGCGATCAGGCTGGCTTGCCTGGTCGGCGGGCTGTTGCTCCTCGCGCTGCTGTGCTGGATCCTGGCGGCCGCTACGGCCTGCGCGCTTCGGGCCAGGCAGCGACAACGCGAACTGCTGATCCTGCTGGCGCACGGCGACCCGAAAGTGCCCGGGGCCCTGGTCGTCGACCATCCGGCCGCCGCCGCCTACTGCCTGCCCGGCCTGCGGTCTGCGATCGTCATCAGCGCCGGCGCACTCGACCTGCTGGACACCGACGAACTGGCGGCCGTGCTCGCGCACGAGCGCGCGCACCTGCGCGAGCGCCATGACCTCGTGCTGCTGCCGTTCATCGCTCTGCTGCGTGCGTTCCGCTGGGCGACCGTGGCCAAGCAGGCACACAGTGCCGTCGGGCTCCTGGTTGAGATGCATGCCGACGACCGCGCGCTGCGCCAGCGCGCCGCCAGGGAACTGGCGACGGCCCTGCTGCGGGTCGGCGCGGCAGGCGGCGGCACCCCGGCCGGCACCCTGGCAGTTGCCGATCCTGGTGTCGACGGCGAGGTCGCGGCTCGGGTGATCCGGCTGCTGCGGCCCGCTCCCGGGCTGAGCCGCGCTGCCCTGGCGCTCGTGATCGCGGTCGCGACGGCAATCGTCGCGGTCCCGGCCGTACTGCTCGTGCTGCCGATCAGCTAGCCAGGCGGGCCGGCGCAGGCCGCCTAGTCGGCGACGCGGATCCGAAGGCGCCGGAAGCCGCGGCCCTTGTTCTCCACCTTGGCGACCTCGATCCGGCCGATGTGGCGGGTGCTGGCCACGTGGGTGCCGCCATCAGCCTGCTGGTCGAGGCCGACGATGTCGACGATCCGGACGTCGGTCACGTTCGCTGGCACCAGGTTCGTTGCGGTCCTGATGATGTCTGGCAGCTCGAACGCCTCTGCTCGCGGCAGCACCCGGACGTCGATGCGGCGGTCCGCGCTGATCTCGGCATTGCAGGCAGTTTCGACGGCTTCCTTGAAACCGGGTGGCAACTCGGGCAGGTCGAAGTCCATCCGGGCCGACAGCGCCTCCATATTGCCGCCGGTGACCAGCGCGCCGTAGTCACGGAAGACCACGCCGCAGAGCACGTGCAGGCCCGAGTGGGTGCGCATCAGTGCGGTGCGCCGCTCGTCGTTGAGCGCGCCGCGAACCGGGGTGCCGCGCGGCGGTAGCGGGTCTTCTTCGGCCGGGATCAGATACAGGTCATCGCCCTTACGGGCACCGGCGATGCGAGTCTGCACGCCACCCCAGAGCAGCACGCCATCGTCTGGGGGCTGGCCACCGCCACCCGGATAGAACGCCGAGCGATCCAGCACGATGCCATCGGGACCGGAGTCGAGCACCAGCGCATCCCATTCGCGCAACGTCTGGTCGGCAAGCTCTAGCCGGTGCGTCCGCCAGTCGCTGGGTTTCTCTGAGTCAGTCACAACCCAGGTCTACCAGGGGCCGTAGGGACCCTGCCTGGCATCTCGCTTCATCGCCTTCACCTTTGGCTTCACGTCGACGTGGTAGATCGCCGCCGCCACAAAGGCGATGATGGGCAGCGCGAGGAAGCTGTTGAACAGCCCGATCTTCCCGAAGATGCCGCCAACCCCGATGAGCAGGGCAACGCCGAGGATGATCAGCCAGATCGGCTTGGTCTGCTTGCTCGCTGCCGTGAAGGCTTGCGCTGGCCGCATGATGGCGTCGATGAACGCCCAGGCTTCCACTACGAAGGCCGCGGCCAGCAGCGCGTAGAAGAAGTAGTCCACCGGGCCGAAGCCCGCGAAGATGGAAGACACGGCGTCACGCTACCTGGTACCGGGCTCAGGCGGGAACTCATCATCACTGGCGCCGTGTTCGGTGTCACCTGGCGATGGCGACGGGGCGATGGCGAGGTGCCGGGGGCGCGCCAGCGCTGCCGGGCCGAGGTCCTCTGGCCATTCCAGGCCGGCGGCGTCGGGCGCGAGGCCGGACTGGTCGTCCTCGACCTCGCCGGCGCTCGCGGACCGGGCGATCGCCGTCTCCTTGCGGAATGCCTCGTAGATCTCGATCAGCATCTGCTTCTGCCGCTCGGTGATCTCGGCGTCGGTCAGCACGGCCTCGCGGACCACCGAGCCTGGCGGGCGGTCCTCGAGGATGCCGGCCTGGACATACATGGCCTCTGCCGAGATTCGCAGGCCCTTGGCGATCTGCTGCAGGATGTCCGCGCTCGGCCGCCGCAGCCCTCGCTCGATCTGACTGAGGTAAGGGTTGGAGATGCCGGCCGACTGCGCGAGCTGCCGCAACGAGATCTTGGCCTGCTCCCGCTGCTCCCTGATATAGGCGCCAATGGCGTTCACGTTCACCGGGCTCATGGCTACAGTCTGCCACCGGCCGCTTGCAGCTGCAAACGCTCTGCTAGCACCCGGCTGACGCCGGTGATCTCAGGGCTGGGAATCGCTCAGGTCAGATGTGGCGTTCGACGTACTACACCCCCGCTCCCGACCCGACGTGGAGGAATTACTGTGCGCTTCCGCCCCAAGGCGCTGCCGAGCACACGCCCGCGCAGCACCAAGCGCACGGTAGGCGTCCTTGCTGGCGTGGCCGTCGTATTGGCTGCGATCCTGAGCGCCAGCTTTGCCGGCGTGTTCGGCGGCCGCCCGGCAGCGGCGGCATTGTCTGCGGGTGCTCACGGCGGGCGCTCGGCCTCCGGCGCGAGCCCAGCCACGAGGCCGGCTCCGGGCGCGAAGCATGCGGCCAGCCCGGGCGGGTCGGCAGCGGCCAGGGCCGGCCTGACCTCCTGCACGTCGGTGGCGCACATCGGCGACTCGACCTCGGTCGGCATGGTCTCCGCGCAATCCCTGCCGGACCAGGCGGAGCGGCTCGCGGCCCAGTACCGTGACGTCGGCGTGCAGCATGTCCGGATCGACGCCTCCGGTGGCCGCTCCATTGTCGAGGAAATGCCCGATCAGCTGAACGGCGACCTGGTAGCCACGCACTGGTACCAGCAGGGCTATCGCGGCTGCTGGGTTTTCGCCCTCGGCACCAACGACACGGCGAATGTGGCGGTCGGCTCGAACGTCGGCATCTCGGCCAGGATCGCCGAGATGATGGCGGCCGCGCACGGCGAGCCGGTGATGTGGGTGAACACGCAGACGGACCTGACCTCCGGCCCCTGGTCGGAAGCGAACATGCAAGCGTGGAACACCGCACTGGTGGCGGCCTGCCACACCTACCCGAACATGCGGATCTTCGACTGGGCCAGCTTGGTCCAGCCCAGCTGGCATCTGAGCGACGGCATCCACTACACCTCGGCTGGATACGCAATCCGGGCGCATGCCATCGCCGGTGCGCTGACGAAGGCATTCCCGGCCGGCGGGCACTCGAGCGGCTGCGTCGTCGGCTCCTGACGCTGCACCATGCGGTCTGGAATGAGCTAGCCAACCTCCTGGGCGGGCCTGCCCAAACCTTGCTGGTCAGTGCACCGCGCCCGCCGGTCAGCCCTGGCCAGCCCCGTTGTCGGCTCGGCTAGCCTCGCGTCACGCGGCGGTTCTTTTCCTCTAACTCTAAGTAGTTTTTAGACTACTCGGGGTAGCTCACCTGGGCATCTGCGATCTGCCTGGCCAGGGGGGGACATGCCGAAGCCAGTTGGCTCGGACCAGCGCTATATGCCCGGGCTCGATGGCCTCCGCGCGCTCGCCGTGCTCACCGTCATCGCGTTCCACGAGCAGTTCAGGTGGGCGCCTGGGGGCCTGCTCGGCGTCGGGGTCTTCTTCACCCTCAGCGGCTACCTGATCACCGACCTGTTGCTGTCAAGCTGGCTCGGCACCGGCAGCCTGCACCTCGCGGACTTCTGGCGCAGGCGGGCACGGCGGCTGCTGCCAGCCTTGTTCGTCCTGCTGATCGTGGTCACCGCCTGGGTCACCATCGCCGACCGGGCGCGGCTGTCCAGCCTGCGCGGCGCCGTTGGCGCGGCGGCGACTTACTGGAGCAACTGGTATGTGATCATCAAGGGACAGTCCTATTTCTCCAGGTTCGCCCCCCCGCAGCCACTCGACCACCTCTGGTCACTGGCTGTCGAGGAACAGTTCTACCTCATCTGGCCTTGGCTTCTGCTGCTCGGAGTGATCGTGCTCCGGCACCGCACGATGGCCGCGGTCCGGTGGCTGGCCCTGCCAACGCTTGTGCTCGCGGCCGGCTCCGCCGTGCTGGCGGTGGCGCTCTACCATCCGGGCTACGACCCCACCAGGGTCTACGAAGGCACCGACACCCGGGCGGGCGGCCTGCTGATCGGGGCCGCCCTGGCGATGGTCTGGTCGAGCAGCCGAGCCGGCCAGGCCAGGAAGCTGACCGCCAGGATTCTGGACGTGCCCGCGTTCGCCGGCCTGGTGGTCATCCTGCTGATGGTCTGGCGCGTGGGCCAGTACTCGTCCTTCCTGTACCGGGGCGGCTTCGTGTTGCTGTCGGTGGCCACGGCGGCAGCGCTCGCCGCCGCCGCCTGCCCCGACAGCTGGACCACCAAGGTGCTTGGCGTGCCGCCGCTGCGCTGGCTCGGCGTCCGGTCCTACGGCATCTATCTGTGGCACTACCCGGTCATCGTGCTGACCTCGCCAGCAAACGGCCCGATCGGCCTGCCCAGAGCAGCCGGGCAGATCGCTGTCAGCATCATTCTGGCGGCGCTGTCGTGGCGGTACGTCGAGGAGCCGATCAGGCACGGCGCGCTGGAACGAGCCTGGCGCCAGCTGCGGACGCGAAAGCTCACGAAGGTCAATCGCTTCGGGCTGGCCGGCGCTTTCGGTGCGGCCAGCGTGATGGCCGTCGCGGGCGCGGGTCTCGCTGGCGCCGTCCGGGTGCCCGCGACCGCGGGAAACGCGGCGGAGCTGGCCGGCGGCAGCGGACTATCGGCCTCGTCGAACTCGGTCAGCAGCACGGGCGCCAAGGGCGCGGCGGCCGGATCCGGCCATGGCGCGACTGCCAAGTCGCGCCGGCACGCGGCATCCGTGCCCGCGCCTGGCCAACCCGGCTGGGTGCCCAAAACCTCGTGCACCGCGGTGGCTCATATCGGAGACTCCACGTCCGACGGCCTGGTCTCGACGACCTACCTGCCGCAAAAGCAGCTGATCCCGGCTCAATACCAGGACGTAGGCGTGCACACCGTCTACACCAATGTCGTCGGCGCCAGGTCGGTGGCCGAGACCCTGCCTGGCACGATCAACGGCTACGACGCCGCCGTGGGCCTCAACCACCAGGGTTTCCGCGGCTGCTGGGTGATCGCGCTTGGCACCAACGACACCGCCGATGTGGCGGTGGGCTCCAATGTCACCCTCCCGGCGCGGATCAGCCGGATGATGGCGGCCGCCCGCGGCGAGCCCGTGATGTGGGTCAATGTCATCTCATTGCTGCGTAGCGGTCCCTACGCCGAGACCAACATGCTCAAGTGGAACGCGGCGCTGGCGCATGCCTGCACCCAGTACCCGAACATGCGGGTGTTCAACTGGGCCGCTGTCGCGGAACGGCCGTGGTTCATCTCTGACGGCATTCACTACACCTCGACCGGTTACGCCGCGCGGTCCAAGGCGATCGCGACCGGCCTGGCCGCGGCGTTCCCGGCCGGCGGTCAGCGCTCGCGCTGCCTGGTGAGCCTGCCGCCGTCAGTCGCCGCCGGCATCGCCTCGCCCAGTCCGTCCGCGACGCCGAGCGCGAGCACCAGCCCCGGTGCCAGCACGAGCCCGAGCGCCCGCGCCAGCGGAGGAGCGGCGGCGAAATCGCCCAGCAGCCCTAGGCCGTCGGCAGCGCGGCGGCCCTGACCTCACCGACTTTGCGCCCGCCGCCGGTCACGGCAACGGTGGCCAGAGCGTCCACGGCCGCGGCGTCGACGCCTGGCTCGCTCAGCGCCCCGAGGCGGCGCAGCAACGCAACGGTCACCGGCACGCGGCCCCTGGCTGCACCGTCCTCGAGTTTGAACGCTGCCGCTTGGCCATCGGCGAGGGCGAACCCTTCTACGCCTTCGGCACCGGACTTCAGCAGGAGGCCGGGGATCGCGGCCATCAGCTTGCGTTCCGGCCGGACGGTGCCCGATGTCCAGGCCGGGTGCGCGCGCATCGCGTCGGCGACCTTCCGCTCCGGTGTACCGGGCGCGGCCAGCACCATGGCGCGGAACGCACGGGCCAGGCCGGCAACGGAGATGCCCATGATCGGCGCACCGCACCCGTCGACCCCGATCAGCGTGACCGGCTCTTCGGCCAGCCGGCCCACCCTGGCCCGGATCTGCACCTGCAGCGGATGATCCGGATCGGTGTAGTTCTGCGTCGGCCAGCCAGCCGCCACGCAGGTGGCCAGCATGCCGGCATGCTTGCCGCTGCAATTCATGTGCACCCGGTCTGCCGCTGCGCCCGACTTGATCATGGCCCGCTGAGCCTGCTCGTCGAGCGGCATATCCGGCGGGCAGTGCAACGCGTCCTCGGCGAGGCCGGCCTGGCCGAGAATCTCCCGCACGCCCGCCACGTGGAAGTCCTCACCAGAGTGGCTGGCTGCGACCAGGGCGAGCAGTTCGCCATCCAGGTCGAGGCCGCACGCCACCATGGTGGCGGCCTGGAAGGGCTTGTTGGACGATCGAGGGAACGTCGCCGCGCCTGCGGCGCCCGCAGCCAGCGCTACCGAGCCATCCGCGGCCAGCACCGCGATCGGGCCACGGTGGCGCGACTCGGTGAATCCCGATCGCACCACCTCGGCTAGTACCGGATTCTCCGCGGCCGGATTGCCGGCACCGGAATTGTCAGTTGGCTGGTTCGTCGTGATCTGGTCAGTAGTGATCGCGGACCCCTAGCATTTCTCGCGCCTGAATTGTGGTCATGGCCGGGCGCTGCGCCAGGCCGGCCGCCGCGGCGGCTCGCTCGACGAGCTCGGCATTGCTGGCGACCGGCCGGCCGCGGGCGAAGGTGATCGTATCCTCCATGCCAACGCGCAGGTTCCCGCCCGCCGCCAGTGCGGCGAACAGGACCGGCAGCGTAGTGCGGCCGATGCCGGTGGCCGACCAGGTCGCCCCGGCCGGCAGCGCCGCAACCGCCTGCGTCAGGGTGGCAGCGTCGCCGGGCATGCCGCCCGGTACCCCCATCACCAGGTCGCAATGCACGTGTCCGCCGGCCGGCGGCCCCAGCTCGCCGAGCAGCCGGTGCAGGGTGGCGATGTGACCGAAGTCGAAGAGCTCAAACTCCGGTACAACGCCGAGCTGCTGCGTCCGGGCATAGAGCTCGGAGATGAAGCCCCACGAGTTCATGAACACGTCATCGCCGAAGTTGACGGTGCCGCAGGTCAGCGAGCACGCGTCCGGTCCCGCGTCCAGGACGGCAAGCCGCCGGTCGTAGGGGTCGGTGACGGCACCTCCGGTCGACAGCTGAACGATCAGGTCCGTTGCCTCACGCAGTGCCTGGACCGTGTCCTTCAGCCGGCCAGCGTCGAGCGTGGGCCGCGCCTCAGCATCCCTGATGTGTACATGGATGACCGCGGCGCCTGCCGCCTCGCACTCGCGTCCCGTCGCCACCAGCTCGTCCAGCGTGACGGGCAGAGCCGGCACGGCCGCCTTCTCGGACTCCGCACCGGTTGGCGCGACGGTGATCAGCGTGCGCCGGGCCGCCGAGTGCTGCACCGCCATATCCGGATCCCGTCCTTTCCGCACCTGACGCCGCACCGGCGCCCGCGCCGAGCCCGCCCGGCGGCGTTCGCGTCAAATCGATGTTCTCATCCGGCAGTCAAATGCGGGCCGCGCGGGTGGTCATGCCAGAATCGCCAAGCGTGCGAGCGGTCGTCCAGCGTGTGAGCCGCGCTGCCGTCACGGTAGCCGGCGCGGTCGTCGGCCAGCTGCCCGCGCCCGGCCTAGTGGTACTGGTTGGCGTCACCCACACCGATACGCCGCAGGTCGCGGCAGCCCTCGCCGCTAAGGTCTACCACCTGCGGATTCTGGCCGGTGAGCAGTCTTGCGGGCAGACGGGAGCGCCGCTGCTGGTCGTCAGCCAGTTCACGCTTTACGCGGACACGGCCAAGGGACGACGGCCGAGCTGGAGCGCAGCCGCGCCGGGGCCCGTGGCCGAGCCGCTGGTGACGGCATTTGCCGACGCGCTACGGACCCTCGGTGCCACCGTCCAGACCGGCGTCTTCGGGGCCGACATGCAGGTCGAACTTGTCAACGATGGCCCGGTGACGCTGATCCTCGAGGTATAGCCGGTCCCTGCTCGGCGCGAGCCAGGTGGCGCCGAGCGAAGGCGAGCGACTCCGCCAGGTCGGCCTGCCGGTCGGCCAGCGTCGCCGCTCGATGGGTGTCGACCTCGAGGACCACATAGCCCTGATAACCGGTCTCGCTCAGCCAGGTGAGCAGCTCGGCGCACGGCTGAGTGCCGCGCCCGGGGACCAGGTGCTCGTCCGGCAGGCCGGCCTTGGTGCCGTCGCCGAGGTGCACGTGCCGCAGCCGGCCGCCAAGCGCCTTGGCCATCTCCAGCGCGTCCAGCTCCGAGACCGCTGCGTGGGAGACGTCCAGCGTGGTAGCCGGGCTGTCCATCTCGACCGTGTTCCAGTGCGGAGCGTAGGCGGCGACTTCGGTCTCGCCACGGACCAGCGGGTAGAGGTTTTCCACCGCGAACGCGACGTCCCCTTCAGCGTCCATCCCGCTTATCCCCGCCTCGAAATCCCTGGCGTAATCCCGCTGCCAGCGGAACGGCGGGTGCACAACCACCACGCGGGCACCGAGCGCCAGCGCAAGCTCGCGGGACTTCTGCAGCTTGACCCAGGGATCGCGGCCCCAAACTCGCTGGGTGATGAGCAGGTTCGGCGCGTGGATCGCCACCACCGGGATGCCGTAGTACTCCGACAGCCGCCCGAGCACCGCGGCGTCCTGGCTGACCGGGTCCGTGGTGACCATGATCTCGAGCGCGTCATAACCGAGCCGTGCGGCGGTCTCGAACGCATCCGGGGCTCGCTCCGGGAAAACTGAGGCGGTCGACAGCGCAACCTTCATGGCCGTCACCTCGGTGACCTGCGCAATCGCATCTCCTTTGCCCGCGGGCTCGGGCCAGGCCCGGCCCCCGCAGACCAGCTTATGCCGGTCTGCTGATAGCTCCGACGACACCGCTCCCCACTGTCGGTACCCCCCGGTACGTTCCCAGCATGGGGAGATCGGCGACAGCCTCAGCGCGGTCGGCGGCGACGCCGTCATTCGAGTGCACTGCCTGTGGCTGGCGGACCAGCAAGTGGGCGGGCAGGTGCGGCGACTGCGGCGCCTGGGGCACGGTGGAGGCAGGCCCGCGGCTGACGCCTGGCCAGTCCACGGCCCGGACCCAGCTGCGGCCGGCTGAGCCGATGCAGGCCGCCCGGCCAATCGCCGAGGTCGATGCCACCGCGGCCAAGGCGAGGCCGACCGGTCTGGCCGAGCTCGACCGCGTGCTGGGCGGCGGGCTGGTGCCGGGTGGGGTGGTGCTGCTGGCGGGCGAGCCGGGCGTGGGGAAGTCGACCCTGCTGCTGGCCGCGGGCGCGCTAGCCGCGTCAGCCGGCCGAGTCCTCTACGTCACGGGCGAGGAGTCGGCTGCGCAAGTGCGGCAGCGCGCGGACCGGATCGGCGCGGTCAGTGAGGGCCTCTACCTGGCCGCAGAGACGGATTTCGCCGCCGTACTCGGGCATGTGCAGGCGGTCGATCCGGCGCTGCTGATCGTCGACTCGGTGCAGACGATCACGGCAGCCGACGTCGACGGCGTACCCGGTGGCGTGACCCAGGTTCGCGAGATCACGGCGGCTCTGACTGCCTTGGCCAAGCAGCGCAATCTGACCACGATGCTCGTCGGCCACGTGACCAAGGACGGGTCCGTCGCGGGGCCCCGCACGCTCGAGCACCTGGTCGACGTGGTCCTGCATTTCGACGGCGATCCGCGCGGCCAGCTCCGGATGGTGCGAGCGGTAAAAAACAGGTTCGGCCCGACCGACGAGCTCGGCTGCTTCGAGCTGGGTGAGCGAGGGCTGATCGAGCTGCCCGATCCGAGCGGCCTGTTCCTGTCCGAGCGGCACGACCCGGTGCCCGGCACCTGCGTCACCGTGACGCTGGAAGGACGCCGGCCGCTGCTGGCAGAGGTCCAGACCCTGGTCTGCCCGGTCGACGGGGTGCCGCCCCGGCGCGTGGTGTCCGGCCTGGATTTCGCCAGAGTCGGCATGATGGTTGCGGTCTTGCAGCGCCGGGCCAGGCTCAAGCTCTCCCACCATGACGTGTACGCCGCCACGGTCGGCGGGATGCGGCTCACCGAGCCGTCGGCAGACCTGGCGATCGGGCTGGCGATCGCCAGCGCGGTTGGTGACCTCGGCCTGCCGCCCGACGTCGCGGCGATCGGCGAGGTGGGCCTGGCCGGCGAGATCCGGCGCGTGGCAGGGATTCAGCGACGGGTGGCGGAGGCAGCCCGGATGGGGTTCCGCCGGGCCATCGTGCCGGCAGGCTCGCAGGTCGCCGAGGCGCTGGCGGAGATTGAGGTCACCGAGGCGGCCGACCTCAAGGCGGCGATCTGCGCCGCACTCGGCAGCAAGCTGGCCGGACGCGCCGCCGACGGTAGCTAGACTGCCGTGACGGCCAGAGTTGGCCAGGCCGACGCACAGTATCGCTCCGGAGGCAGGTGCTGACGGTGAGCCGCGGGCGGGATGGACGGCAGGAGCTTAGGCGCTCAGTCCTCGCTGTCGTCGCGCCCGGCACCCCGCTGCGGGACGGGCTCGAGCGGATCGTCCGCGGCAATACCGGAGCGCTGATCGTCCTCGGTTACGACGCCGTCGTCGGCAGCATCTGTTCCGGCGGCTTCGAGCTAGACGTCGAATTCTCCCCGACCCGTCTGCGGGAGCTGGCCAAGATGGACGGCGCGGTCGTACTCAACCACGCCGCGGACCGAATCCTCCGGGCAGCGGTTCAGCTGGTGCCAGACCCCGCTTTGCCGACCGCCGAGTCGGGCACCCGGCATCGCACCGCCGAACGGGTCGCCAGGCAGGCCGCCTTCCCGGTGATCACGGTGAGCAAGTCGATGCGGACCATCTCAGTCTTTGCCGCCGACGAGCGATTCGTGCTCGAGGAGTCCGCTGCGTTGCTAGCCCGCGCGCACCTGGCCATGGGCACGCTCGAACGGTATAAGCGGCGCCTGGACGAGGCCGCCGACGCCCTGTCGGTGCTCGAGATCGAGGATCGCGCCACCATCGGAGAAGTTGCGGTCGTGGCCCAGCGGCAAGAGATGGTCAGCCGCGTCACCGACGAGATTGCGGGCTACCTGGTCGAGCTCGGCACCGACGGCGGCCTGCTCGGGCTCCAGCTTGAGGAAATGGTCGCGGGCGGGGACTTGCAGCGTCAGCTGCTGCTGCGCGACTACGCGCCGGCCGGGAGCCGAGCCGACCAGCTGGCCGCTCTGAGCCCCGACGAACTACTGGACCTGCCGGTCGTGTCAGCTGCGCTCGGGCTGGCCGGCGACGGTCTGGACCAGCAGGTCAGCGCCCGCGGTTACCGGCTGCTCGGCCAGATCCCGCGGCTGCCGCCCGCCGCGGCGGAGCGGCTCATCGAGCATTTCGGCAGCCTGCAGAAGCTGCTGTCGGCCACCGCCCAGGACCTGCAGGGCGTGCAGGGCGTCGAACCTGGCCAGGCGCAGCGCGTCCGGGAGGGCTTGTCGAGGCTCGCGGAGTCGGCGCTGATGGACCGCTACGGCTAGGACGGCGGGCTTCCTGCAGTTAGTCAACTGGTCCAGGTTCAGCCGATGCGTCGGTGAGTTGCTCGCGCGCGCGGCGCTGGCCGCGACGACAACGTTGGTGCCGGGCCAGGGCTGTCGGCCGAGGCGCTGCCGTTAAGAAAATTAACTCCTAGCCATTGAAGAATGAAGTTATTCAATGTAGAACTTGAGATATGAGTGATCGGCCGATCGACTGGCGAGAACTCACGAACCTGACCAGAGGCCAGCCGTTCGTCGTCGAGCGGGTGCGTCTGGCTGGCAGCGGCGTCGCCATAGAGGGCGAGTTCGAGGTGCCGCAGCTGGCTCAGCTGACCGTGGACGACCAGGTCTTCGTCACGGCCTTCGTCTGGTGCCACGGGTCCATCAAGGAGATGGAGCGGATCTTCGGGGTGAGCTACCCGACGATCAAGTCGCGGCTGAACCGCATCTCAGCACTGCTCGACTTCGTCGAGACAGATCCGGCCCCATCGCGAGCTGACATCATCGACCGCCTGCGCCGCGGCGAGATCACCACGCAGGAGGCACTGTCGGAATTGGACGGTGGCGGATGATGCCGCAGTTGCTGACTGTGCGGATTGAACGCCCGCACGGTCGAACGATCCGGATCTGGCTCCCGGTGCTCCCCGTCGCTCTACTGCTGTCACCGTTGCTGGTTCTCGCCGCGCTTGCAACGGCCGTCGCGTGCCGGATCTACCGAGTCAGGATGATGTCGGCATTCTGCGCTGGCGGCCGGCTTGTCTGCGCATTGCCGGGCACCCGGCTCAACCTTCACGAGGGACGTACCGGCGTGCACGTAGGTATCCGTTAGGAAAACAGGAGGCTGCCGTGAGCGAACAGCGCAAGGACATCCTCGGCATGCTGGCCGAGGGCAAGATCACCCCAGCGGAAGCCGAGCAGCTGATCGCGGCGCTCGAGCGAGATCTATCGCCGTCGCTGGCCGGTGCGCAGCTCCGGCCGGGCAGCAAGCCGAAGTACCTACGGCTGGTGGTGGAGAACACCAACGAGCACGGCGAGCCTGGCCGCGTGAACGCGCGGGTGCCGCTGCAACTGCTGCGGGCGGGCGTGCGCCTGGCCGCACTCATACCCCCGCAGGCGCTGGCTCAGGCCAACGCTGAACTCAGCCGGACGGGAGTTCCGTTCGACCTGGTGCAGCTCAAGCCCGACCAGCTTGAGGCCCTGATTGAGCATCTTGAGGAGCTGACCCTCGAGGTGGACCAGCCCGATGCCAAAGTGCTCGTCTTCTGCGAGTAGCCGCCGTCCGGCTCTGCCGTGATGACGGGACCAGGTTTCAGCGCGTCGCTGGCACGTGGGCGGACGGCGAGCTCCGGATCTCGTGACGTGCCAGTTCGGCGGCGGCCGTGGGACGATCGAGTGATCATGAAGTCACCCGTCACTGATGCCATTCTTAGCTGGTACGCGGCGCACGCTAGGGACCTGCCATGGCGCCGTTCCGACGCCACGCCGTGGTCGATTCTCGTCAGTGAGTTCATGTTGCAGCAGACTCCGGTCAGCCGGGTCCTGCCCGCCCATCAGCAGTGGCTGCGCCGCTGGCCCGACCCGCCCAGCCTGGCTGCGGCCACCCAGGCCGACGCGATCCGGCAATGGGACCGGCTGGGCTATCCGCGCCGGGCGGTCCGTCTGCACGCGAGCGCCCAGCTCATCACGAGTCGGCATGGCGGCGAGGTCCCCGCCTCGGTCGAGCAGTTGCGCGGCCTGCCCGGCGTCGGGAGCTATACCGCTGCCGCGGTGGCGAGCTTCGCCTTTGGCCAGCGGCACGCGGTCCTGGACACCAACGTGCGCCGCGTCCTGGCCCGGCTGATGACCGGACAGGACCTCCCGCGCGGGAACCAGTCGGTCGCCGAGGTTCGCCTGGCCGAGTCGCTGCTGCCCGCGGACGGCACGGCGGCGCGCTGGTCGGTCGCCGTGATGGAGCTAGGCGCCCTGGTGTGCAGCGCGAGCCGCCCGGGCTGCGCGCAGTGCCCGGTGGCCAGGCAGTGCCAATGGCTGGCCAGCGGCCGCCCGCCCGCGCCTGTGCGCCGCACTGCGGCCGCGTACGAAGGTAGCGACCGGCAATGCCGGGGACGTCTGCTGGCCGTATTGCGGGCGGCCGAAAGTCCGGTGCCGGCGAGCGTCCTCACCGAGGCCTGGAACGACTCAGCGCAGCGAGCACGATCGCTCGCTGCGCTGGTCGCCGATGGCCTGGTCACCGAGCAGCCAGATGGCTCACTGGCGCTCGGCGCAGACCCTGCCTAGTCCGTAGCGGTAGCGGTGGCGCCGCTAGCTCCGGCCTTGCTCTCCACCTCGACCGGCGGAGCGTCGGGGACGTCGGAGGGCTTGTTGACACCGGTGAAGGTGAACTTCGCGTCCTCGCCACTGCCCTCGGCATCCACGATCACGATCTGGCCAGCCTTCAGCTCGCCGAAGAGGATCTTCTCCGACAGGTGGTCCTCGATCTCCCGCTGGATCGTCCGCCGGAGCGGCCGGGCGCCGAGAACCGGGTCGTAGCCCTTCTCCGACAGCAGCTTCTTGGCTGCCGGCCGGATCTCGATGCCCATGTCGCGGTCGCGCAGGCGCTCGTCCACCTTGCTGACCATGAGATCCACGATCTCGAAGATCTCGTCCTGGGTCAGCTGGTGGAAGACGATGACATCATCGACGCGGTTGAGGAACTCTGGCCGGAAGTGCTGCTTGAGCTCCTCACCGACCTTGTTCTTCATCCGGTCGTACGAGCCCTTCGACTCGCTGGCCGCGCCGAAGCCCACCGTGACGCCCTTGGAGATGTCCCTCGTGCCGAGGTTGGTCGTCATGATGATGACCGTGTTCTTGAAGTCGACCACGCGGCCCTGGGCGTCGGTCAGCCGACCGTCTTCCAGGATCTGCAGCAGCGAGTTGAAGATGTCGCCGTGCGCCTTCT
>DASXMP010000112.1:0-59909 GCA_036495585.1 Streptosporangiaceae bacterium | reverse complement strand
CTCGGTCCGCACCAGGCCCCAGGCGGCTGCATGCCTCAGCTCGGTGCTGGCGAGTTGTGCTAGCTCGCTGAACCGCTCGTGCGCCTCGTCGACGGCACCATTAGCAAGGGCCATCTCCGCGAATTCAAGCCGCAGGCGCTGTTCATTGATCTCTTCCGGCACTACGCCGGTTTCCAGATAGGTTGCCGAGCAGCCGAGCCTGCCAGCAAGACCGTCCAGCACGGCTCGCTCGGGCGATCTGCGGCCCGATTCAATCAGCGACACATAACTCGCCGACACCAGGTCACCGGCGAGATCGGCCTGACTGAGCCCTCGCTCGACTCGGAGCGCACGCAAGCGCTGCCCGAGCGTCGATCCCATCCGCCGCCTCCACATGTCGCGGTGCCATCTGTTGGTTTACTCTAAGCCGTCATGGTCCGGAGTCAACTCCGTCAGAATTTCCAGGTGGAATTGCCCGTCACACCGGGTGAACAAGTTAAGTAGCAGCGCGACACAGCACCGGATTCGCGTGTAGCAATTGCTTTCCGGTCAGCTCTTATGGCCTGCGGAGGCATTCATGGCGACACTGATCTGATGGAGGCGGTAACTCTCAAGGACGTGGCCCGGCTGGCTGGCGTGCATCCGGCCACCGCGTCGCGGGCGCTGAACCCCCAGACCAGGCTGCTGGTCAGCGAGGACACCGCGAAGCGAGTACTGGTCGCGGCCGAGCAGCTCGGCTACCGGCCGAACACAGTAGCCCGGAGCCTGCGCACCAGGAGGTCGCACACCGTGGGCGTGCTGATCCCCGACCTGACCAACCCGATGTTCCCGCCGATGGTCCGCGGCCTGGAGGACAGGCTCGGGCTGGACGGCTACGTCGCTCTGATCGGCAACACCGACGGCGACGCGGAGCGGGAACGCACCATCTTCGAGCAAATGCAGGCGCGCCACGTCGACGGGTTCGCGCTGGCCACGGCCCAGCTGCGGAACCCGGTGCTGACCGAGGCGGCGCGGGCAGAGCTGCCGGTCGTGCTGATGAACCGGGTCGCCGAGGACCTCAGCTTCCCGGCGGTGACGACCGACAACGAGCGCGGGGTGAGGCTGGAGATCGGGCATCTCGCCGCGCTCGGGCACACCCGGATCGCGTGCGTCGCCGGGCCGCAGGAGCTGTCCACCGGCCATGCCAGATACCGCGGCTTTGTGACCGGCCTGCGGGAGGCAGGGCTGGAGGTCCGGCCAGAGCTGGTGTCGTTCGCGCGGGCGTTCTCGATCGCCGAGGGCCGCAGGTGCGCCGCCGAACTACTGGCCGGGCCGGTTAGCTGCACGGCCATCGTGGCGGGCAATGACATGCTGGCCGTTGGCTGCTATCTGGCGCTCGATGATGCCGGCCGCAGTTGCCCGGACGACGTCTCTGTGGTCGGCTTCAACGACATGCCCTTTATCGACATGCTGCGGCCGCCGCTCACAACCATTGCGTTTTCGCACTACCAGGTGGGTGCGGAGGCGGCCGAGCTGCTGATCGAGCGGATGGACGGCACCGCCGAAGCGGTCAGGGTGCTCTCGGTGGCGCCAGAACTGGTCATCAGAGGCTCGACCGCAGCGCCGGCAGCGAGGAGATAATTTTGTCATTTCTGGCATTGACATCCGAATGCGGATACGCGACTCTCTACCGCAAACAGCAGTCGCGCAAACGATTGTAGAAACCCCGAGCTGGCGAGGCAGGCATGGCCGAGCGTCCGCATGGCAAGGCTGGTTGGCTGGGAACGGGCCGCATGGGAACGGTACTCGTTCGCCGGCTGCTCGCGGCCGGGCTGGACGTGTCTGTCTACAACCGGACGCGGGCGCGGGCTGAGCCACTGGCGGCCGACGGCGCGCATCTTGTCGGCCGCGCTAGCGATCTGGCCGCAGCCCGGGTCGTGTTCGTGACCGTCGGCACCTCAGAAGACCTGCTCGATGCGCTGTTAGGCGCAGCCGGGCTGATGTCGGGTGCGCACGCTCCCGGCATCGTGATCGACCTGTCCACTGTCTCGGTCGAGGCATCCGGGCAGGTCCGACAGGAACTGGCGCGCCGCGGCACGCAGTTCCTGGCCGCCCCGGTCTCGGGGAACCCGCGTGTCGCGGCGGCAGGCAGGCTGACCTTTGCCGTGTCCGGCTCGCCGGACGCGGCCGCCGAAGCCGAGGCGTACCTGGACATCCTCGGCGCGGGTGCCAGTTACGTCGGGGCCGGCGAGATCGCCAGGACCGTCAAGCTCTGCCACAACCTGCTCCTCGGCGTGGTGACTCAATCGCTTGCCGAGGTCACCGTGCTGGCCGAGAAGGCTGGCGTCAGCAGGCAGGCTTTCCTCGCCTGCATCAACGACAGCGTGCTCGGCTCGACCTTCACGCGGTACAAGTCCCCAGCACTGGTGAACCTCGATTTCCACCCGACGTTCACCGCCGAACTGCTGCGCAAGGACTTCGACCTCGGCCTGGCCGCCGCACGCGAGAATGAGGTCCCGATGCCCGTGGCGGCCCTCGTGCACCAGATCGTGCAAGGCCTGGTCGGCCAGGGCTACGGACAGCAGGATTTCGCCACCCTCATCGAGGTGCAGGCCAGATCCGCCGGCCTGGAGCTAGCCAGCGAGAACGCGTTCGTACCGGACGGGCTGCAACCCGTCGCCGACGGCGCGGTTACGCCGGCCACCGCGCCGGCCACCAACTGACACTTCCACCGGAAGGAGGATGCCGGGGATGAGATCGCCAACGCGTCTCGGCCGGTACCTCACCATAGGCACGGCCGCAATTCTCTCTGCCATGCTGTTGTCCGCATGCGGTGGCAGCACAGCCGGCTCGGGCAAGTCCAGCCCGATCCTCATCGGCACATCGCTGTCGCTGACCGGCGACTTCTCTACCGACGGCCAGGCGTACAAACGCGGTTACGAGCTGTGGGAGAGCGACGTCAACGCCCACGGCGGCATCGATGGCCGCAAGGTCCAGCTGATCATCCTGAACGACAACAGCAGCCCGACCCAGGTCGACACCAACTACACCGACCTGATCACGGTGAAGCACGTCGACCTCACCCTTGGCCCGTTCTCGTCGCTGCTGACCGCGCCAGCGGCGGAGGTGGCGCATCGGTACGGATTCGCCTTCGTGGAGGGTGCCGGCGGTGCTCCCTCCGTCTTCAGCGAGCACCTGTCCAACGTGTTCGACGTCAGCCTGCCGGTGGTCAACGAGCTCGATCCGCTCACGAACTGGCTCAAGTCGCTGTCGTCTTCGCAGCGGCCAACGACCGCCGCCTACCCGATGGCTGACGACCCGTTCGCCACCCCGCAGGTGCAGCGGACGCAAGGCCAGCTGCAGGCGCTCGGCGTCAGCACGGTCTACTCGAAGATCTTCCCGGAGGAGGTGCCCGACTACCTGCCCAATGCCAACATCGTCGCTTCGAAGAAGCCGCAGGCCGTCATTCTCGGGTCAACCGACGTGCCGACCGTGTCGTCGTTCATGCACGGCTTCGAGCAACAGCACTTCAGCCCGAAGCTATTCGTCGCGGCGGCTGGACCCGACCAGGGGCAGGCATTCTTGTCGGCGGTGGGCACTGCGAACGCCAACGGCGTGATGGTTCCCGATGCCTGGTACCCCGGCTACCCGAACGCGACCAGCCAGGCCATGGTGCGCGAGTACGTGGCCAAATACGGCGGCAACGCATCCGGCGTCAATGCGGACGTGGCGGAGGCCTACGCGGTCGGTGAGGTGACGGCGGAGGCAGTGAAGGCGACCGGCGGAACCGATGGCAAGAAGATCATTGCGTACCTGCACAGCGGCGTCACGCTCAGCTCGGTGCAGGGCCCGGTCAAGTTCAACAGCCTGGGTGAGAACACCAAGGCGATCGCGTTCGTCTTCCAGTGGCAGAACGGGAAGTTCGTCCAGATCCTGCCGGTTGGCGCGACCGGCTCGGTGCCGGTCCTCTATCCCAAGCCGAACTGGTCAAGCTGATCGCGCGGACACTGGCACGGAGCTGAGATGGGCAGCGAGATAGCGCAGGCGATTGCGGCCGGCATCCTCGGCGGTGGCGTCTATGCGCTGATGGCCGCGGGCCTGACGCTGGTCTTCGGCGTCCTCGACATCATTAATGTTGCGCAGGGCATCCTGGTGGTGCTCGGCGCCTATCTCAGCTACGTGCTGTCCGTGCACCTGCACCTCGACCTGCTCGTCGGCCTGGTCGTCACGGTGCCCGCGATGTTCGTGCTCGGCGTGGGAATCTACTGGCTGTTCATCCGGCCGCTGCGCGGTGCGGAGCGGACCTCGATGACGCTGCTTGCGTGCTTTGCCGTCGCGCTCATCATCGAGGGGGTGCTGTACCGGGAGTTCGGGTCCAACTACGTCTCGCTGAAGGCCTGGTACATCACGGCGAGCGTGCACCTGTTCGGGTTCTACCTGGCCGACATCTACCTGATCGGCTTCGGCCTGGCCGTGGTCACGATGGCCGTCCTGTATCTCATGCTGTACCGGACGACGTTCGGCCGCTCGGTCCGGGCGACGATGCAGAACCCGGCGGCGGCCCGGCTGATCGGCATCGACGTCACCCGCGTCTCCGCGCTGACGTTCGGGATCGGCACGGCGGTGACGGCGATCGGCGGCATGGTGTACGGGGCGATCAGCGGTGGCTTCACGCCCAACAGCGGCTACGACCTCATCTCCCGGCTGCTCGCGATCGTGATCCTGGCCGGCCTCGGCAGCGTCGGCGGCGCGCTCGCGGCGGCCGTCTTCATGACCACGGCCGAGGCGGTGGTCGATATCTGGCAGCCGCAGTGGGCGGTCGCGGTGTTCTACCTCGCCATGGTCATCATCCTGGTCGTCCGTCCTGCCGGACTGGCCGGCCGCCGTGCGGTGCGAGCCCAATGAGGGCTGCAGCGCTGAACACGACCGGCACCCGCACGGTCGGCATCGTCGCGCTGACCGCCGCCCTCGCGGTGTTCCCGCTGGTCTTCACCAACGCGACCGTGACGAACTTCGGCGTGGTCACGCTGATCTTCGTGGCGGTGGTGGCGGCCTGGAACGTGTTCTCCGGCTTCTCCGGCTACCTCTCACTCGGG
The DNA here is from genome assembly GCA_036495585.1 of Streptosporangiaceae bacterium. Classification (GTDB taxonomy): domain Bacteria; phylum Actinomycetota; class Actinomycetes; order Streptosporangiales; family Streptosporangiaceae; genus JAJYUU01. The sequence goes on along the minus strand of DASXMP010000112.1, from coordinate 54,855 downwards.
CACGCCGTGTTCTACGGGGCTGGCGCCTATTTCCTGGTGGTCGCGGCCAAGGACTGGCACCTGGACGGCGCTGCCGTGTTCTGGCTGCTGCCGCTGGCCGGCCTGGTCGCCGCGGTGGTCGCGGTGCCGCTCGGCCTCATCGCGCTGCGGGTTCGCCGGCATACCTTCGTGGTCATCACCATCGCGTTCTTTTTCATCGCCCAGTTGTCCGCGTCCAACCTGAAGGTGACGGGCGGCTCGTCCGGGCTGCTCGCACCGGTGCCGAATAACTGGGACCCCGCCACCTACAACAATCCCTTCTACTACCTCGCGCTGATCATCGCGGTCGTGACCGTGGTGATCTCCTGGCTGACCCGGCGCTCGGTATTCGGGCTGCAACTGCGGGCGATACGCGATGACGAGGACCGGGCCGCTGGACTGGGCGTGCACACGATGCGGGTCAAGCTGGGCGCGCTGGTGTTCTCCGCGTTCATCACCGGCATGGCAGGCGCACTCTGGGTGTATTTCATCGGCCAGGCCTACCCGCAATTCGTCTTCGATCCGCTGTTCGACCTCGCCGTCGTCATGATGGCGTTCTTCGGCGGCCTCGGCACGGTGGCTGGCCCGGTGCTCGGGGCGCTGCTGCTCGAGCCGGCTCAGCTGTACCTGAACCTGGAGCAGACCAACGGATACTCCGCGGAGATCGCGTTCGGCCTGCTGTTCCTAGTCGTCATCCTGTTCCTGCCGCGTGGCGTCATCCCCACCGGCGCCGAGCTGGCCAGATCTATCCGGGCGCGATCGCTGCGCCGCAGCTCGCCGCAGCCCGAACCGGACCCGGCCGTGGCGGCGGGCTCATGACGGCGCTGCCTGCGCTGCGGGTGGAGGGCGTGACGAAGTCCTTCGGCGGCGTCCGCGCTCTCGACGAGTGCACGCTGACCGTGCCGGCTGGCCGCATCTCCGGATTGATCGGCCCGAATGGCTCGGGCAAGACCACGCTGTTTAACGCCATCACGGGATACGAGAAGCCGGACTCTGGGGAGGTGTTCGCCAAAGACAGCCGGATCACGGGTGCGTCCCCGCAACGGGTCTTCGACCTCGGCGTCGGCCGCACATTCCAGCTCACCAGGATCTTCCCCCGGCTCAGCGTGCTGGAGAACATGCTGGTCCCGGCCAGGCGCGGGCGTTCCCGCCGGGCTCAGCGCGAGCGCGCGATGGAGCTCCTGGCGTTCACCGGCATTGCCGGGCACGCGGAAGAGCTGGCCGGCACGCTGTCTTACGGCCAGCGCAAGCTGCTCGAGCTTGCCTATGTGCTGGTCGCCGACCCAGATCTGGTGCTGCTTGATGAGCCTGCCGGCGGTGTCAACCCGACGCTCGTCGGTCAGATCGCCGAGCGGATCGCCGAGCTGAACAAGTCGGGCCGCACCTTCCTGATCGTGGAGCACAACATGGAGTTCGTGATGGGGCTATGCGATCAGGTCACGGTGCTCGATTCTGGTGCCGTGATCGCGGCGGGCGCCCCTGCGCAGGTCCGCCAGGACCCGCGGGTGCTGGATGCCTATCTCGGCCTGGACGTCACCGATGATGATGCCAGCGATGACGGCGAGCGATGACCGACAGCGCGCTGGTCATCGACGGCATTACCGCCGGCTACGGCGGCGGGGACGTGCTGCACGATGTCTCGTTCAGCGTGCCAGCCGGCGCGATCACCTGCATCGTCGGGCCGAACGGTGCGGGCAAGTCCACGCTGCTGGCGGTGATCAGCGGAATGCTCCGGCCGCGCACCGGCGACGTGATGCATCACGGCCGTCGGCTCACTGGCAAGAGCCCGCGGGAGGTGCTGCGCGCCGGCGTAGTCCAGGTGCCGCAGAACCACAGCCTGTTCCCCGACATGACGGTGGCCGAGAATCTCGACCTCGGCGGCTACATGCTCGGCAGCAGGAGTCAGGTGGCGCGACGGCGCGAGACGGTGCAGACGCTGTTCCCCGACGTTGCGGGCTGGGCGAAGAAGAAGGCGGGCAGCCTTTCTGGCGGCCAGCAGCGGCTGGTTGAGTTCGCGCGCTGCCTGATGCTCGACCCGGACGTCATCGTCCTCGACGAACCGTCGATGGGCCTGGCGCCGAGGGTGATGCGCACCGTCTTCACTGCCGTCCGGGAGATGAACGCTGGCGGCAAGACCGTGCTGCTGGTGGAGCAGAACGCCCGCGCCGGGCTGCAGATGGCCAGCCACGGCGTGGTGCTGGAGAACGGCAGGGTCCGGCTGACGGGCAGCGGCAGCGAGGTCCTCGCGCACCCGGAGATCGGCTCGCTCTACCTCGGGGGCCGGCCACAACAGTGAGGTGACGATGGCGATTCACACCTACGGTCCCGCCGCCGTGGACTGGGAGCAGCGCGTCGACATGGGCCGGCTACGGGCTGAGCGCCTGGCCCGGCTGCGCAGCCAGCTCGAGTCCTCGTCGCTCGGTGCGCTGCTGAGCTTCGACTTCGCCAACATCCGGTACATGACCGCCACGCATATCGGCACGTGGGCGATCGACAAGCTGGTCAGGTACGCGCTGCTGCCGCGCGGGGGTGAGCCGGTGGTCTGGGACTTCGGCTCGGCGGCCCGGCACCACCAGATCTACAACCCTTGGCTTGACCACACCGGCGGGCCGCCGACCCCCGAGGGCGCTCGGGCTACCGGCGCACGCGCGGGCATCTCCACGCTGCGCGGCGCCCTGCACCCGGACGCCGGGATGGCGCAGGAGGTTGCCGCGCAAGTGGCGGGCGTACTGCATGAATATGGCCTGGCCAGCGAACCGGTCGGGGTGGACGTGGCGGAACTGCCCGTGCTGGCCGCGCTGCGGGACGCGGGCATCGAGACGGTCGACGGCCAGCAGGTGTTCATGGAGGCCAGGCGGACCAAGACGCAAGACGAGATCTGGCTGCTCAGCCAGGCTTGCGCGATGGTCGACGGCGCCTATCAAGAGCTCTACGAGTTCCTGCGGCCGGGCGTGCGCGAGAACGAGTGCGTCGGGCTGGTTGCCAAGGTGCTCTACGACCGCGGCAGCGAATTCGTCGAGGGTGTCAACGCGATCTCAGGCGAGCGCTGCTCACCGCACCCGCATGTGTACTCGGACCGGCTCATCCGGCCCGGCGATCCCGCGTTCTTCGACATCCTGCACAGCTACAACGGCTACCGGACGTGCTATTACCGCACGTTCGCGGTGGGCAGTGCCTCTCGGGCGCAACGGGATGCCTATACCCGCTGCCGTGAGTACATGGATACCGCGATCGCCATGGTCCGGCCTGGCGCGACAACCGGCGACATCGTGGCGACCTTTCCGCCGGCCACCGAGTTCGGGTTCCCGGACGAGATGGCCGCGTTCGCGCTGCAGTACGGGCACGGTGTCGGCCTGTCGATCTGGGAGAAGCCGATCTTCAGTCGCCTGGTATCCCTCGATCATCCCGAGCCGCTGGAGGAAGGCATGGTCTTCGCGCTGGAGACCTACTGGCCGGCGGCCGACGGCTGGTCCGCCGCCCGGATCGAAGAAGAGGTCGTGGTGACCGCCGACGGGTGCGAGGTGATCACCAAGTTCCCGGCGGAGGAGCTGCTGGTGGCCGGCCGCAAGTACTGGACGGCCGGCGGCGCACTCGACACCCTGCGCGAGAGCCAGTCGAACCTCAACACCGCCGCAGGCCGCGGAGATTCAGCATGACGGCAGAGATCAGCGCGGACCAGTTGCTCGGCCTCTACGAGCAGATGGCTGTCATCCGCGGCACCGAGAAGGCAGCGCACGACGCGTTCCTGGCCGGGCTGGTCAAGGGCACCACGCACCTGGCGGCCGGGCACGAGGCGGTCGCCGTCGGAGCCAGCGCAGCGCTGCGGCCCGACGACTACGTGTTCGCCACCTATCGCGGTCACCACCACGCGATGGCGCGCGGGGCCTCGCCCGCCGAGTGCCTGGCCGAGCTGATGAGCAAGGGCACCGGGGTCTGCAAGGCCAAGGGCGGCTCCATGCACCTGACCAAGGCCTCCGTCGCGATGCTGGGCTCCTACGCGATCGTGGGCGCGCACCTCCCGCTGGCCGCCGGGGCCGCATGGTCCGCCCAGCTCCGCGGAACCAGCCAGGTGGCCGTGGCGTTCTTCGGCGACGGCGCGACCAACATCGGGGCATTTCACGAGGCACTGAACCTGGCCTCGGTCTGGGCGCTGCCGGTCCTGTTCGTGTGCGAGAACAACCAGTACATGGAGTACACGCCGATTGGCTCGGTGACGGCCGCCGAGCATCCAGCGGCCGACCGCGCGGCAAGCTACCGGCTGCCGGCCGAGGTCATCGACGGCAACGACGTCGTCGTGGTGGCGCAGGCGGTGGCCGGCGCCGCCGCGAGGGCCAGGGACGGCGGCGGACCGACAGTGCTGGAGGCCATGACGTACCGGCACTTCGGCCATAGCCGGACGGACCCGGGCAGCTATCGGCCAGCGGCCGAAGTGGAGCACTGGCTGGCCCACGATCCGCTGGACGTGGCCCGCCGCAGGCTCGATGAACTTGGCGTGCCAACCGCCGAGGTTGAGGCGGCCGACGCCCGGGCGGCTGGCGCCGTGGCCGAGGCAGTGGCGCTGGCGAAGGCGGCGCCCGGACCGGATCCGGCCGACGCCCTCGCTGACGTGTGGGCAGACGGAGGCTACGCATGGCGGACCTGATCACCTATCGGGACGCGGTTGCCGAGGGCCTGGCCAGGGAGATGCGCCGCGATCCGGCGGTGGTGTGCCTGGGGGAGGACATCGGCGCCGCTGGCGGGGTGTTCAAGACCACGGTGGGCCTGTTTGCGGAGTTCGGGCCGCGCCGCGTCCGCGATACCCCGATCTCCGAGCAGGCCATCGTCGGCATGGCCATGGGCGCGGCCATGACTGGCATCCGGCCGGTGGCGGAGATCATGTTCTCCGACTTCCTGGCCTGCTGCTGGGACTACCTGGCCAACGAGATCCCCAAGATGCGCTACATGACCGGCGGCCAGGTGACCGTGCCGCTCGTGGTGCGGACGGCCAACGGCGGCGGACTCGGCTTCGGCGCACAGCATTCCCAGTCGGTCGAGAACTGGGCGCTGACGGTCCCCGGCTTGAAGATCGCCGCGCCTGCCACGCCGGCGGACGTGATCGGGCTGCTCGCAGCCGCCATCCGCAGCGACGACCCGGTCGTGTTCTTCGAGCACAAGGGGCTGATGGCGAGCAGGGGAGAGGCACCGCCGGACGGGCACGTGGTGCCGCTTGGCCAGGCCGCCATCGTCCGCGAAGGCTCCGACGTCACGATCGTGGCGCTCGCCGCTACCGTGCCGGTCGCCCTTGCCGCGGCCGGGGAACTGGCCCGCTCGGGCGCGCAGGCCGAGGTGATCGACCTGCGTTGCCTGGTTCCGCTGGACATGGCAACCGTGCTCAGCTCGGTGGCGCGAACGTCGCGCCTGCTGATCGTGGAGGAGAACCCCTACCAGGGCGGCTGGGGCGGGACGGTGGCCTCGATCGTGGCGGATGAGGGCTTCGAGCTGCTTGATGCCCCGATCCGTCGGGTAGCTGCCGAATGCGTACCGCTGCCGTTCGCCGACGCCCTGGAGGAGCAGGTAATTCCCACCGAGCCGAAGGTCACCGCCGCGCTGCGGATCCTGCTGGACTACTAGCGGCGGCCGAGTAACAGCCCAGTCGCTCATAACTCGCGGCGGGCAGGGAATGGGTGCCGCTACGAGCGAAGGCTGGTAGCGGAGGTGACTCATCGGTGACCTGGGGATCCCGGAGCCGGGCGGCGCGCAGCGGCGGATCGCGGCGGATACGCCTGCCGATCGGCTGCGTGCTCTGGGTGCTTGCCCTCATTGTCACCTTTATCGTGCTCTCGTTCCTGTTCGGTGACCTGCAGCAGGGCGGCAAGCACAGCGGCGCGCCGCGAATGCACGCGCCCGCAGTGAGCGCGGCGAAAAGCCGTCGTGCGGCGGGCCCGGCGGGCGTTACCTTGGCCGGATGAGCTCACCGGCGGCACGCCCGGCCGGTCTGCCCCTTGCCGCCAGGCTGCACAGCGAGCTGACCGCGGCCCTGCGGGCCCAGGACAAGATCGCAGCGTCGATCATGCGGTCCGCGCTAGCTGCGATCGCGAATGCCGAAGCCGTCGCCGTGTCAGCCGGGCCCGGGCTGACGGCCGTCAGCTCGCATGTGGCCGGCGCTCGGCTCCGCCACGAGGCTGTGGTGCTCGCCGAGGTGCTCGGGTCCCTCCGCTAGCAGTGTTCACTAGCTGCCGCCCCGGCTAGCCCAGCCGGACGACCGTGTCCCGCGGCTGGCCCAGGTCGCGCCTCCGCCGCGTCCGATCATCTTGTCCAGCGCCGCGCCGATGCTGCCGTCCTCATTGATCAGCCGCCGGATCACCGCGATCATCGTCGGGATAGCCCAGAAGTCGCCGCAGATCCACAGGATGCCGGCCCCAATCTGCTGGTCGGCGAAGGCTGGCAACGTCACGCCGGCCACGTGGTCGTAGACGGGGTACCAGTTGGTACTGCTGAGAATGCCCATCGCCATGGCGAGCACCCACATGGCGATGTTGGTCAGCAGCAGCGCGGCCGCCTGGGATGCGGGCGGCATTTTGATACGGAACGGCACCGACGGCACGAACTGCAGCCAGAACAGGATGCCGACTACGAAGAAGCTGGAATGCATCAGCCAGATGTGCACAGCCTGGTTCCGCTCGGCGAGGTCGAACAGCACGGGCAGGTGCCAGGCGAGCATCGCGACGTTGAACAGGGTGATGCTGACCCAGGGCCGCAGGACCGCGCTGCCGATCGCACGTAGCGGCCGTGACCAGCCGCCGGTCAGCACTCCTCGCGTCGTGGCTTGGCCGGTCTTGCCCGGCAGGGCGTCCAGGAAGGGCTGCCACGGCGCCCCTCGCACCACTAGCCACGGCGCCGCGAACATCAGCAGCAGGTGCTGGATCATGTGGACGAAGAAGTACTTATCCGCCCAGTAGTCGATCGGCGACTGGACGGCGAGCAGCAGGACCGCAAGGCCGCCGTAGAACCAGAGTGAGCGGACGCGCCGCTGCCGGGTCCGGTCTGGCCGGGACCGGTGGGCTAGCTTGGCCAGTCCGATCTCGTGCCACGCCACGAGCACGGCCACGACGATCAGGAACGGGTCGAAGGACCAATGGCCGGTGAAATAGCTCATGCGGCCTCCTCAGCCCGATGATCCATAAGGGATCTGCACGCGCACTGTCTGCGCCTTGGTCCAGGCGCCGGTCTGCCGGGAGAACTGCCAGATGGTCAGCGTGCCGCCAGCGGCAGTCAGGGCCTCAGGCTGTCCGGCGGATCCGGTCGCCAGCGTCTGGGTGCCTGCTGGCAGCGTGCGCAGCGACTGCCAGCCGGTGCGGGCTCCGGCCGCCGAGATGTCAGGTCGGGCAAGTACGGCGCCAGTTTCCGTCCGGCCATCGGACCGCACCAGGCCCACCGTGCCGCCGCCCCACACCGCCACCGACCGCAGGCTAGCCGGAGATGCGCGGAGCACCGGGGAGACCTGCCAGGCAAACGCCTGGCCGTTCGCGGCGGCAGCGCCCGGCAGCCACGCCGTCACGATCCCGGCGTCCGCGCCCGAGCCGGCGGCCAGCACGACGGTCATCCGATCCTGCGCGCTCACCAGCCGCAGCACGCTGACGCCTCTGGCGCGTAGCGCCGCAGGCAGGACCGGACCGGCCAGCCGCCAGCTCCCGCCCTCCTGTGCGAACAAGCCGACAGCGCCAGGCCGCTGGCAGGTGGCGGCAAGGACCGGCACGCCAGCCGCCGTCAGCGCCGCGCCGGTGATCTCGGTCGGCCGACAGCCCCGGCCGGCCGCGGTCGCGGCCAGCGACCGCGCGGTGGCGAGCTTGGTCCAGGACGCTCCCTCGTTGGTGCTGAGTTCCGCGTTACCGGCCCGCGTGACCGCGAGCAGGCGGCCTGCCGCGCCGGCCGCAAGGGCGTCGGGCCGGTCCGCGAGCCCAGGGGCCAGCGGCGCGCCCTGCGACCAGCGGACGCCGTCGTCGGTAGTGGCGGTCACCGGGGAAAACGTCAGATCCTGACTCGGCTGGAATCCGGCCGCCAGCGCGCCTTGCCGGCCGGCCTGGTCGGCCGCGGGTGCTGCGACCAAGCCGCCGTTGCTGGCGACACCTGCCGGGGTCGCGAGCTTCCAGGCAGCAGTAGCGCCGGCCGGCCGGACGAACAGTTCCCAGAAGTTGTTGTGGTCCTTGGCGCTGGTACCCAGCTGCACGACCGCCCAGTCGGCGCCGTCGCTCGCCGACACCGAGGTGGCCAGGGACAGCTTCACCGGGACCAGCGAGGCTGCGGCAGTGCCGGGCGCTGCGACGCGGCCGCAGCCGGCCAGCGCGGCGCAGCCTGCGAGGACAAGACAGCTTGCCAGCGCGGTGCGGTGCGAAGCGGCCGGCCTGCCGCGCAGTCGCCCGAACCGAGGCCTGGCCGTCACGCGTGCCTCAAGGCTTGCCTCGCGGCGGTCGCCAGCTCCTCCGCGAAGGATGCGATGGTGGTGCTCGTGCCGGGTCCCGGGTCGAAGTTCAGTTCCGTCCTGGTCCGGCCCCCGGCATCGATGACGTAGGCCACATCGGAGTGCGCGACCATGCCGCCGGCCGGCAGGATCTGGGCTGCTACCGAGTAATTCGCCCAGACCTGCCGGAGGGCGCTGAGTGGCCCGGTCAGGAACAGCCAGTTCCGCAGGGCGGTGAGGCGCTCCTGATCGTCGAAGGCCCGCAGGTACGAGGTCGAGTAGTAGACGGGGTTTGCCGCGATTGCGACGAGCTGGACGTTCCTTGCGCTCGCGCCGAGCAACTCGTCGGCGGCGCGGAACTCCTGCGCGATGACCGGGCAGTCCGAGGTGCATACCGGGTCGAGGAACGTGAGCAGGACAACCTTGCCATGCAGCCCGCTCAGGCTGACCGGAGCACCGTTCTGGTCAGTGAGCGCGAACGACGGCGCGCGGAAGTTCAGCGGGGCGGCGCTGCCGTCGATGGCTTGGGCGATGATCGGGCTAGCGTCCCGGTTGGTCTGCGCCGCCGCCATGGGGGCGGCGCCGATTAGGACGATGACGACGGCCCAGCCGGCCAGCAGCGTACGGCTGCTGAGGCTCCCGAAGGCGCGCAGGAGGCGGCGGAGATCGGGCCGGCCATGGTCGCGCGCCACCGCGGCAGCCGCCGCCACAGCCGGCTCAGCCATAGCTGGTTCGGCGCTAGTTGCTTCGGTAACGGCTGGCGCCGGTGCGGTTTGCTCAGCAGGCACGCGGGTCAGGGCGAGATAGCCGCCGATCCCGAGCAGCGCGATCGGGATCATGCTGTTCGGGTCGGTCCCGACTCCGCCGAAGAATCCGAAGTCTTCGATCAGGATCCAGTCGGCGAGGCAGAACACGATCATCAGGACCATCGCTGGCCTGAGTAGTCGCCGTCGGCCAGTGCGGCCGCCGTCGATCAAGCCGACGCCGATCAAGGCGATTGCGATCACCGCGATCAGGTTCACCGCCATGCCGTGATCGGTGGCGACTGACGCGAACGAGCTGACCAGACTGCTCAGGAAGTGCGGCTGGGAAGTACCAGACATCGCTGCCACCATGCTGGCCAGCGTGCCCGCGTGGCCTCCCGCTGTGCCCTGCCAGAAGCCACGACCCGGCCAGGCCTGGAGCACCGCCATCCCGACGAAGAACAGGCCAAGGGCAGCCAGGATGCGACGGCCCAGCTCGGGCCGGCGCCACCAGTGCTCGGGCAGCGCCACCAAGGCACCAGCCGCACAGTAAAAGAGCACTGCCCCGGGTGCGCCGAAAAGCACGGTCAGGCCGGGAGCCAGGATCCCGCCGAATGCCTCGCCGAACACCCAGACAACCAGACCCCAGCCGACGCTGACAAGCCCGGCCAGCCGGGACAAACGGCCAGCTGGCACGGCTACGAGCCAGACCCCGATGCCGACCTGGATCCAGACCGCCGCAGCTCCCGCCTGGATGGGGTGGTAGGACCAGGCCGTGGCGGCCCAGTTCATCACGTGCTGAACCCACGTTGGCGAGCTGGCCGCAGCCGGCTGGAGAACCTGGGACGGCATTCCGACTGCCATGGCCGACTGGGCCTGCAGGATGCCGTCGAAGATCCATACGATGCCGAAGCCGATCCGCAGTAGCCGACGGCCGGCTGCCTCCGGTGTCGCGCGCTGGCCGCCCGCGCTCCCGGCCGCGGCTCGAGCCGACGGGAGCCACTCCCGCACGCTCACCCAGGCCAGCGCGAGAACCACGAGCACCGCCAGGGCTAGCAGGCCCTGATGCAGGAGCGCGGCCTTGAAGGCCGCAACCACCGTGGGATTCGTATCGTTGATGCCGGTGTTCATCCCGGGCATATGGCTAGGCTCCCTTGGATCAGCCGGGCAACCGAGGTGGCGCGGCCTTGACGCCGAGCGACTTAATGGCTGGGTTCACGATCGCGTCGATGGCCGTCCGCTGCGCGTCCAGCTTGGTGAGCGCCCGCTGCAACGCCGCCTGCGCGGTGGCCCGGGCGGCAGGCGTCCGGGCCGCCAGCACCGTGGCAACGTCGGTCTGCACAGCTTCGGCATCCGGCGCCGCCCAGGCCACCAGGCCGGTCACGACGGCGGCCAGGCGATAGCTAGAGAGCGATTCTGGCACCTGATAGTTCTCCAGGTCATCGATCTGCTCGTTATTGGCGGGCGCGCAATTCGCGGCGCCTTGCTGGGCGACGCTGATCCCGTCGTTGACGTCTGAGCTGCTCTGGTAGCCGGTTGCCTGGACCTGGTGCAGCGCGGCCAGCGACTCGCCGACTCCGCCCGCGCACGACTCGATGTCGGCAGTCACATCACGCAGGACGCCGCGCAGATCGGAGGCCCGTTCCGCGGTGCTCGGCTTGTGCACCAGCGCGACCGCTATCGCACAGGCCACCAGCACCGCGCCCGCGAGCAGCCACCAGCGCGGCATCCGGCGAGCTGGCCACGCGCTGGAGCGGATCGGGATGTAGGGCGGGTTGGTGCGGGTCGGCGACGACATCCTCGATTATCCCCTGTCCATTAGCGAGACTCCGGCCGTCAGCTCCCGCTCAGTCACGCCGCCCTCGATGTGCTTGACGATCCGGTGCTGCGCATTAAGAAAGAAGGTCTGCGGGAGCGCGAAGACGCCGTACGAGGTGGTCGTGCTCGAGGGGTACGGGTCGGCCCCGACCGGATATGACACGCCGGCCGCCTTCATGAACTTCAGCGCCGGGCCAGCCTCGTCGTTGGCGTCGATGCCGATAATTGCGACCTTGCCCTTGCTGGCCGCGTAGAACTTAGCGATCAGCGGCGTCTCGCGCTTGCACGGACCGCACCAGGAGGCGAAGAAGTTGACGATGACCGCCCGCCCCGCATAGGAGGCGAGCGAGACCTCGCCGCCCGCGCTGCCGAGCTGGCTGAGCGTGAACGGCTTGGCCAGCGGGAGCGACGCGCGCTTCCCAAGTGCGCCAGTGGCGAAGGTCACGACGACGATCGCCACCAAGATGGCGACACCGGCCGTGTAGACGATCTTGGTGCTCCGCCGGAGCCGGCGCAGCCGCGCCGGGAGCGAGAAGGCCTGGCTCATGGACGGCTCCAGGCCCGCAGCTGGCCATCCGCAGAAAGGACACCGGTCAGCGGGTCTGCGGCATAGGTGGACTGGGCGAGCTCGGTCACCGATCCCGCCAGCACCGGCAAGCGCACCTCAAACGTGCTGCCCTGGCCGAGCGAGCTGCGGACGGTCACCTCGCCGCCGTGGCCGTCCGCCACGGCCCGCACCAGGGCCAGGCCAAGCCCGGTACCGCGGTGCCCGGCCGGGCTGGCCCCGGTGGCGAAGCGGTCGAAGATATGCGCCATCTCGGCCGGGGCGATGCCCTCCCCGCTGTCCTCAACGACAAGGGCAGCGGTGTCGCGCTGGCCGTCGGCGACCACCGACAAGGTGATGCTGTCGCCCAGGCTGGTGTGCTGCGTCGCGTTCTCCAGCAGCGCGTCCAGCGCCAGCCTGAGCCGCTCGCGGTCGGCGCTGACGGTCACCTCGTCGAGTCGGCCGACCTGCCAGCGCCGGTCGGCGGCGGGCTGCCAGCGCGACATCACCTCGCAGACGAGATCCGCCAGGGACAGCGGCTCAGGCTGCAGGAAATCCCGGGTGGCGGAGGCGGCAATGAGCAGGAGCCGCTCGCTTAGTGCGCGCAGCCTGTTCAGCTCGCCGACGACCACATTGATATCGCGCTTGTCCTGGTTGTCGGCCAGATTGCGGGCGAGCAGCTCGGAGTGCCCGAGCGCGATGGTGATCGGCGTCCTGAGCTGATGGGAGGCGTCCTGCAGGAACCGGCGCTGCATGTCCAGTAGCCGCTGATGTTCCTCGCTGATGCGCTGGTACTGAACCGTGGCGAGCTGACGCCGCTTGCCGTGCCACATCATGACCCAGAACATGGCCGCCATTAGCGGGACCTCGGTCAGTTCGTCGGCCGGCTGGGCGCCACGCAGCACGTCCACGCTGATAGCGGCGAAGGTGGTGATCACCATGGCCCCGAGCAGCAAGAGCGTGGGCTTGGTGCTGCGGACCCGGAAGCTGTAAAGGAGCGCGAAGATGATCCAGATCAGGTGGAAGGGAATGGCCTCCCAGCGCTCGAAGATCACGATCCCGGCGAGGCCAAGCAGCCACATTGCCACCCACGCCAGGTCGATCCAGCCCCGCCAGGACCGCACTCGAGTCATGTCCGGCCATGGCAGGAGGTGGGACACGCTGCTAGGAAGCAAGTCGATATCCCGCACCACGCACCGTCTCAATGAGGTCGAACCCAAGCTTGCTGCGAAGCCGGCGGACGCAGACATCGACCACGTTCGATCCGGGGTCGAAGTCTATGCCCCAGACCGTGGCGAGCAGCTTGCCTTTGGCCACCGAGTCGCCGTGATGCTCCATCAGCTCCCGCAGCAGGAGGAACTCCAGCCGGGTCAGCGGGACCGGCCCCACGCCCGCATCGGCCTGCAGGCGGGCGACATCGAGCACCAGGTGGCCAACTCGCAGGGTCTCACTCGACTGATGCTCGCCCCGCAGCTGGACGCGGACGCGGGCGAGGAGCTCGTCCAGTGCGAATGGCTTGGCCAGGAAGTCCTCAGCGCCAAGGTCCAGCAGGTCCACCTTCGTGGTCACGTCGGCCATGCAGGACATCACCAGGACGGGCTTGTCTGGCCGCTCCTGTCGTAGCTTGGTCAGGACCGCCCGCCCGTCCGGCCCGGGCAGCATCAGATCCAGGATGACCAGGTCGTAGCGACCGGTCAGCGCGGCGCGCAGGCCCGCGGCGCCGTCTGCGGCGCTGTCGGTCGGATAGCCAGCCGACTCCAGGGCACGGACCAACGTCTCCCGGATCAGCGGCTCGTCGTCAACGACGAGGATCCGCCTCGGAGATTCGTCGGGATGCGCGGGGATCACCCCTGGTACCTCTGCTCTTCGTTGCTATCCGATGTTGGCCTATCTCTGCGCTGCCTATCAGTTGTGCCTAATCAGTGTTGCGTGATCTGGCCCGATTAGTCAGGCGGCCGCAGCAAGAGCATCTACATCATGACGCGCTCACGGTCAAGCAGTGCGCAGCGATGGACACCATAGCATTGCCTGTTTGGCCCCTACCGTCGCCGGCTGTGGCGATCTGGTCGCAATGCGTATTGGCTAGTCACGATGACAATTTCGTCATCCATGGCCGTCGTTCTTGCCCGTGACAGAAGTGACCCTGGAGTATCTGAGGCGTTCCTCCAAGGATGTGCAGGCCGCCGCAGCACGCGGGCGGCCTTCAGCACGTTGTCGGCAGCCGAGAAGCGAGGTGATGGCCGGTGTCCCTGCTGGCCCGGGTCGTTACCCTACTGGTGGCCTTTCTGGCCGTCGTAGCGGTCGGGGCCTTCGTCGTCATCCACTATTTCCTCGGCGGCCCGCCGACGGTCGACTTCACCGCGAACGTGAAGCCGGATACTGGCGCCACCGTTCAAGTGGTGATGCAGGAGGACCCGCAGAACACTGTGACTACCCATCCGGACTGGGTTTCTTATTTCATTAAGAGTCCTCAGACCGGCCAATGGGTGCACACGACGGTCTTCAAGGTCCCGGCCGGCAGCAAGGTCGACATGACGATCCTCGGTTACGACGGCTGCACCCCGCTGCGGAACCCGTACTTCGGGCATGTAACCGGGACCATCGGCGGCACCGAGGACGTGGACGGCAAGCCCGTCACGCAGATCAATTCCTGGTCGGGATGCAATGTCGGGCACACCTTCTCGATCCCCGGCATCAACCTGAACGCGCCGATGGCGTCGCCCTCGCTGACCGCGACCTTGTGCGGCCCGTCCCCGTGCACATCCGGCCCGAAGAAGACAATGACCTTCAGCTTCATGACGCCCAAGACGGCCGGCACCTACTTCTGGCAGTGCCGGGTGCCGTGCGGCGGTGGCTTCGTGGACGGATTCGGCGGTCCGATGCAAACGATTGGCTTCATGACCGGCAACATGGAAGTGGTGAGCTGATGGCCGCGCCCGCAGCAGCGCAGCCTCCCTCGGAGACTGCCAAGGGCCCGAACCACGGGCTCCGGCTCGTCCTGCTCTGGCTGCCCGTCGCCGTTGCCGCGGATCTGCTGATCTACCTGGTCTGGGGTCCGCACCTGCCGCCCGGACAGATGTCGACCTCCGCGAGCAGCCAGCAGTTCGACATCAAGATCATGGCCGTGATGGCAGCTCCGGTGATGGCCTTCGTGCTGATCTACTTCGGCTACGCGCTCGTGGTCTGGCGGCAGAAGGCGGGCGACACCGAGGATGGCCCGGCCATCCAGGGCAACACCCGGATCCAGGCGAGCTGGATCACCATCACGTCGGTCCTCGTGCTGTTCCTGGCCGGCTTCGGTAGCTACGAGCTGGTCACTACCGGTCCGGCCGGTGCCGACGGCGCCGGTTCTGGCGAAGGGCCGAGCCCGATCTGGACCCCTGGCGGCAAGCCGCTGCAGGTGCAGGTGATCGGCCAGCAGTGGCGCTTCACCTACCGGTACCCGCAGTACGGCGGCTTCGAGACCACCCAGCTCGTGCTGCCCGTCGGCGAGGAGGTCGAGTTCCACGTCACCTCCCTCGACGTGATCCACAGCTTCTGGGCCTACCAGCTTGGGGTGAAGGCCGACGCTAACCCCGGGGTCGACAACGTCGCGTTCACGAAGGCGCTGCAGACCGGCACTGTAACGGTGCGCTGCGACGAGTTGTGTGGCCTGTGGCACGGCGCGATGTACAACTTCGGCAAGGTCGAGTCGGTGTCGGCGTTCCGTGCCTGGGCTCAGAAGACCGAGGTCCAGCTCGCTTCGGTGACCAAGATGCTGCCGCCCTACGCGACCAGTTACGAGCCGACGGTGGTCCCGCAGATCAACAAGGCCATGGCCAAGTCCGGCATCGCTGGTGCCAACGGTTACTACTACCCGCCAAACGATCCGGCACAGCCTTGAGCGGGCCAGGGAGTGCAGCCTTGAGCGGCCTTGGGAGTGCAGCCTTGAGCGGCCTTGGGAGTGCAGCCTTGAGCGGGCCAGGGAGTGCAGCCTTGAGCGGCCTTGGGAGTACAGCCTTGAGCGGCCTTGGGAGTACAGCCTTGAGCGGCCTTGGGAGTACAGCCTTGAGCGGCCTTGGGAGTACAGCCTTGAGTGGCCTTGGCAGTACAGCCTTGAGCGGGCCGGCCGAGATCCTGACAGTGACCAGTGAGGTAGGTGCCTGATGGCCATCGAGACACAGCCCGAGCGCGCGCAGGGTTCTGGCGGCGGCGAGCCGGCATCCGCGCACGGCTCGCGGGTTTGGTGGCGGCGCCCGGCGATCCACACCGCCATCGTCGGAGCAGTGATCGGCTACTTGGTCGGTCACCTGCTGGGTGACTACCTGACGGGTGCGACCGGCGCTGCCAACCAGTACCCGAATGTCCCGCTGTCCGACTCCGAGGACTGGCCGATCGTGATCGGCTACCTGCTGGGGGTCGTCGGCTGGCTGGCAGGCCTCGGCGTGTTCAATGACGTCTTCCGGCAGATGGCTGGCCGGCCGGCCAGGCCGGAACCAGAAAACGGGGTCGGCGGGCTCGCCAAGTACTTCCGCTACTCCCTCGATCACAAGGTGGTCGGGATCCAGTACCTGGTCGGCATGGTGATCTACTTCTGCACCGCTGGCCTGTTCGCGATGGCAATCAGGACCGAGCTGCTCTCGCCGACGCATCACGTCTTCACCTCGCAGGTGTACGTGGAGCTGGTCGGCGAGCACGGCACGATGATGATGATGCTGATGACCTCGGTCATCCTCGGTCCGTTCGGTAACTACCTGGTACCGATCATGATCGGCAGCAAGCGGGTCGCGTTCCCGAAGATCGAGGCGCTGTCCTTCTGGCTGACGCCGTGCGCATTCCTCATCCTGCTGTCCGGCCTGCTGCTCGGCGGCTTCCCATTCGGCTGGACGGGCTATGCGCCGCTGTCGATCCAGTCGACGGTCGGAGCCGACTCGTACGCGGTGGCGTTCGGCCTGATGGGCGTGTCGATGATCCTGGCCGGGTTCAATATCATCGTCACCCTCATCTGTTACCGCGCGCCCGGCATGCGCTGGAGCAGGCTGCCGATGTTCTGCTGGGCCATGATGACCACGGCCTTCATGATGGTCCTGGCCGCGCCCGTGCTGGTCGGTGGCATGTACATGCTGCTGGCCGACCGCACCGCCCAGACCGCGTTCTTCGAGGGCCGCCTCGGCGGCAGCAGTTACCTCTACCAGAACCTGTTCTGGTTCTTCGGTCATCCCGAGGTGTACATCCTGGCGCTGCCGGGCTTCGGCATCGTGTCGGAGATCATTCCGGTGTTCTGCCGCAAGCCGCTGTTCGGCTACAAGACCGCGGCGGCGGGCATGCTGGGCGTCACGCTGCTCAGCTTCTTCGTCTGGCAGCACCACCTGTTCGACAGCGGCATCAACCCGGACATGCGCCCGCTGTTCATGCTGACCACTGAGCTGATCTCCATTCCGACCGGGTTCATCTACCTGGTCGCCATGGGCACGTTCTGGAAGGCGAAGATCAGGCTGACCGTGCCGATGCTGTTCGCGCTCGGCATGTACTTCAACTTCCTGATCGGCGGCATCTCCGGTGTGTTCCTGTCGGACGTGCCGGCCGACACCACCGAGCACGGCAGCTTCTTCGTGATGGCGCATTTCCACTACACGATCATGGGCGGGCTGATCTTCGCCTTCATGGGCGGGCTGTACTACTGGCTGCCCAAGATGATGGGGATCAAGCTCAATCAGAAGCTCGGCAAGTGGCAGTTCTGGATCATGTTCCTCGGCTTCAACTCCACCTTCCTGCCGCTTTTCGCGGTCGGCATGGACGGGCAGCCGCGCCGCGTGTTCGAGTACGCCCGGAACCTGACCGGACTCAATGACTGGGTGTCGATCTCCTCGTACTTCCTCGGCTTCTCGATCCTGCTGTTCGTGATCAACTTCGTCTGGTCCACCGTGGTCGTGCGGGAGCGCGAGACCGGTAACCCGTGGCAGTCCCGTGGCCTCGAGTGGCAGATCTCCTCGCCGCCGCCACCTGGCAACTTTGAGCAGATCCCGGTGGTGCTGTCCGGGCCGTACGACTACGGCGTTAAGGACGCCCTGCCGGTCGCCGACCTGAACCCGCCACCCGGCGTGATCACGACGGCGATCAGCGGCGCGAGCACGGTCCGAGCGGAGGCATGACAGATGGCCGAGACGACCGCAACGCCGCCAGGCGGGGCAGAACTGACCCGGGCAGAGGAAGAAGCCGCCTTCTACCATGAGGCCAGGCTGAACGCTAGCTGGACCGGAGTTCGACTGGCCATCGGCGCGCTGTCCTTCTTGTTCGGCGCGTTCGTGTTCGCGTTCTTCTACCTGAGGTCGCTGAACTCCTACCACCTGTGGTACCCGTCTGGTCACCTCGCCACGGTGCCGAAGTTGTGGACGGGCACCGTGGTGATGGGCCTGGTGGTGGTGAGCGCGGCGTTCCAGACGCTGGTGCTGCAGCGGATCAAGGCCGGGCACAAGGGCATCTGGATACGCGGCGCCGCGGTGTCGCTCGTCCTCGGCCTGGCCGCGATAGGTCTGCAGCTCTGGCAGCTGACCGACCTTGGGTTCTGGCCCGGCGCATCCGGGTTCGCCAGCGTCTTTGTGGGCTTCTGGCCGATCTACGTGACGATCGCGTTCTGCGCACTGGTCTGGCTGGAGATGCTGATCATGCGCTGCCGTGCGATTCCCGAGATCTCGTTCGTCGAGCAGCCACCCACCTACGCCGAGGCGTTCTCGGTGCAGCAGTTCCAGGCGTCGCTGAGTGCATTCACCGTCTGCTGGAACTACCTCGCTGGCATCGCCGTCGTCGCCTGGGTGCTGTTCTACCTAGTGCACTGAGCCCGGGACCCGTCGGCACCATGACAGTACTCTTCTCGCACTGGTCCGCCAGCTGGCCAGCGTTGGCGTGCTATCTGGTCGTGGCAGCCGGGCACCTGGCCGGAACCGCCAGGATCCAGGGCAAGCGTCTCCCGCAGTGGCGCGAAGCTGCGCTGTGCCAGGCGGGGCTGCTAGT
This sequence comes from Streptosporangiaceae bacterium, assembly GCA_036495585.1. Taxonomy (GTDB): domain Bacteria; phylum Actinomycetota; class Actinomycetes; order Streptosporangiales; family Streptosporangiaceae; genus JAJYUU01. The sequence goes on along the minus strand of DASXMP010000112.1, from coordinate 36,305 downwards.
CACGGTGCTCGCGCTGGTATCTCCGCTTGGCTACTGGTCCAGCGTCTACATCTGGGTGCGCGCGGTGCAGGAGCTGCTGGTGGCTTTCGTTGGCCCCGGGCTGATCGTGGCAGGAGGCCCATGGAACGCCTTCCGGCGGCTGCGCGGGCGCTGCGGGGATGCGGTCGCACCGCGGGCACTCGCGCATCCAGTCGCAGCGGTGATCGCGTTCAATGTGATCTGGGTGGGCTGGCAGCTGCCGGTGCTGTTCGACGCGGCCCGCGCGGACAGCGGCCTGGCGGTAGTCGAGCACGCGACCTATGTGGCAGGCGGCCTGCTGCTATGGCTGCAGCTCATCGGCTCGCGGCCGCTGACTCCCGCGGCTCCGCCGCTGCGCCGGGCCGCGATGCTGATCGGTACCGTGGGGGTCGGCACCATCCTCGGCATGGTCCTGGTCTTCGGGTCCGGCGTCGTCTACCCGGCCTACGGCGGGTCGGGCCACCAGATCATGACCGTGCTTGACGACCAGCAGCTCGCGGGTGCCGTGTTGTGGATGGGCATGTTGCCGCCGATGATCCTGGCTGGCGTGACCATCTTGATGCGGTGGCTCAGCGACGAGGAGTCGGCCGAGTTGTCGGTCGGCCTGGACCGGCTGCTGAGCCCGCGGAAGTCCTCCTGGCCGTCACGGCCAGGAGTCAGGTGACCGTAGCGACCTAGTTAGATTCGTGGCAGGAGGCCAACAGTGCCCGGACACATCCTGCTGGCGGCGGTGTCGCCAGCTAATACGCCGCACGGTTACAACTGGACGTTCGGCTTCCCGATGATTCTGTTCCTGGTCATCGCGGCCGGCATCTATGTGCTGCTGTTCGCGCGCCCGCACCAGCGAGTCCCGGCCAGGCGCATCAACCTGCCGAGCGTCGTTCCGCCGCCGCGGTCGCCCGAACCGCCGTCCACGGGCAACAACGTGAAGGACAGCGAGTGACACAGCTCGTCCTGGCACCCGCCGAAGGGGTCGGTGTCGGCCGCCGGTCGCCCCGGCTTGTTGCCAGGTCGCTCTTCCTGCTCACCAAGCCGCGGATCATCGAGCTGCTGCTGGTCACCACGCTGCCGACGATGTTCCTGGCCCGGCATGGCCTGCCCAGCCTGAGCCTGATCGCGGTCACCATGCTCGGCGGCGCCCTCGCGGCGGGCAGCGCGAACACCCTGAACTGCTATATCGACCGCGATATCGACGCGGTCATGCACCGCACCTCGCGTCGGCCGCTGGTGACCAAGGGCACAGGCGCTGAGGTCAGGCCGGCCGAGGCATTGATTTCCGGGATAGCGCTCGGAGCCGCCTCGACGCTGCTTCTCGGCCTGGCAGCCAACTGGCTGTCCGCGATCCTGGCCGACGCCGCGATCTTGTTCTATGTCTTCGTCTACACGCTGGTGCTGAAGCGGCGGACCGCATCCAACATCGTGATCGGCGGCGCGGCCGGCTGCTTCCCGGTGCTGGTCGGCTGGGCCGCGGTGACCGGCACGGTGAGCTGGGCGGCAATCGTCTTGTTCGCGGTCATTTTCTTCTGGACCCCGCCGCACTTCTGGGCGCTGGCGATGAAGTTCAAGGACGACTACGCCGCGGCCAACGTTCCGATGCTGCCGGTCGTGGCCACCCCGGCCGTGGTAGCCAGGAAGATTCTCTTCTACTCGTACGTGATGGTCGCCGTAACGCTAGCGCTCACGCCCGCTGCGGGCTGGGCCTACGGCGGCTGCGCGGCCGTGCTCGGCGGCTGGTTCCTGGTCGAAGCCCACCGCCTGCGGGCTCAGGTCGCGAGCGACGCCAAGGCCGCGCCCATGCGGCTGTTCCACCTGTCCATCGCCTACCTCACGCTGCTGTTCGCGGTGATCGCCGTGACGGCTCTGGTATGAGCTGGCCGGCTGACGTTGGCAACTTGCCGGTAACCTGCACGGGTGGATCCACAAGGGATCGCTGATTGATTGACGGGTTCTGGCATGGCGAGATCGTTATTCACCCGGCTTCGCACTGCCCGGTGGCAACGGCCTGCGTCGGCCTCACGTGGCCGGGTCGCAGACAGTAAAGCGGCAGAGCGCGCGTACCGGCTCACGGTAGCCCTCGAGGAACGCCAGGCGTCCCGAGACGCCTTCAGGCGCCGCTGGGGACAGTATGTGTGCCACATGCCGAATGAGCCGTATGGCGAGCGATACTCGAGCCGCGGGGTCAGTTAATTTTGAGACCGCGCACTTGGCCGAGCTGACGGGCTGCCCTCCATCGCCGGGCTGATCTAGAATCAGATTCTAATAACGCCGCGGAACGCGCAGCGTGTGATGACCCGGTGGAGTCGCGGTGGCATGGGATTTCTCGACCGAGCCGGAGTTCGCCGAGCAGCTGGAGTGGGTCTCCGCGTTCTGCCGCGACGAGGTGGAGCCGCTCGACCTGGTCTTCCCGGGCGCGGCTTACTCGCGAAACCCGAAGGCGAAGGCGCTGGCCGACCCGCTCAAGCAGCAGGTGCGCGACCACGGCCTGTGGGCGCTGTTCCTCGGCCCTGATCTCGGCGGGCCGGGATTCGGCCAGGTGAAGCTGGCCTTGCTGAACGAGATCCTGGGGCGCTACCGGTCGGCCCCGGTGATCTTCGGAACCGCCGCACCGGACACCGGCAACATGGAGATGCTGGCTGCCTACGGCACCGACGAGCAGAAGCAGCGCTGGCTGTACCCGCTGATGAACCAGGAAATCTTCTCCGCCTTCTCGATGACCGAGCCGGCCGGGGGATCGGACCCGGGCCAGTTCACCACCCGGGCGGTGCGGGATGGCGACGAGTGGGTGATCACCGGGGAGAAGTGGTTCACCAGCGCCGGAGCACACGCCGACATCATCTTCGTGATGTGCACGAACGGGATGTTCGTGGTGCCGCGCGAGGCGCAGGGCGTCGAAATCATGGACTACCCGCAGCGACACAACCACATCCGGTACAACGGCGTGCGAGTGCCGCTTGACCACCTGCTCGGGCCCGAAGACGGCGCCCGCGTGCTGGCTCAGCGCCGCCTCGGCGGCGGCCGGATCCACCACGCCATGCGCACAGTCGCGCAGGTCCGGCTGGCTTTCGACATGATGTGCGAGCGGGCGCTGTCCCGGCAGTCGCACGGCAAGGTCATCGCCGAGCACCAGCTGGTGGCCGAGGCGATCGCCGACTCCTACGCGGAGCTCAACATGCTCAGGCTGCTCGTCCTCTGGACCGCCTGGACCATCGACAACTCCAGCACCCGCGAGGCCCGCACGCAGATCTCAGCGTGCAAGTACACGTGCGCGAAGGTGCTGCGCGAGGTCAGCTACCGGGCGCTGCACATCCTGGGCTCGCTCGGCACGACGAACCTGACGCCGCTGCAGGCGATGTGGGCGGCCGCGCCGACGATGGCCATCGCGGACGGCGTGGACGAGGTACACAAGGTCACCGTGGCGCGCAACGTGCTGAAGGAGTACGAGCCGCACCCCGGGTTGTGGCCGACGGAGTACATCCCGGCCAAGCGGGAGGAGGCCAGGAAGAAGTACGCAAGCCTGCTCGAATCCGATTCCGAGCTTGCCGCCTGGGCCGACGCCGCCGTCCGCGCGACGGCGCGAGGCTGACCATGGACGTCACCGGGAAGGTCACCGTCGTCACCGGCGGGGCGAGCGGTATCGGCGCCGCCACCTGCGCGGCGCTCGCCAGTCGCGGTGCGGGCGCGGTGGTGGTGAGCGACATCGACGCCGACGGCGCGGCCAGCGTGGCCGCGCAGCTACAGGCCGGTGGCGCCCGGGCGATGGCGGTGCCGACTGACGTGTCCAGGGAAGCTGACGTCCAGGCGCTGGTCGCGCAGGCGGAGGACGCCTTCGGCCCGGTCGGCCTGTTCTTCTCGAATGCCGGCATCATCGTGCCGGGCGGGGTTGAGGCGTCCGACGCAGCCTGGACCCGGAGCTGGGCGATCAACGTGCAGAGCCATGTCTATGTCGCCCGCGCGCTGCTGTCCGGGATGCTGACACGCAAGTCGGGTTACCTGGTCTTCACCGCGTCGGCGGCCGGCCTGCTGACGCAGCTTGGGTCCGCGCCGTACGCGGTGACCAAGCACGCGGTGGTCGCGCTGGCCGAGTGGCTCGCGATCACGTACGGCGACCAGGGCATCGGGGTCTCCTGCCTGTGCCCGCAGGCGGTCAGTACCAACCTGCTGAGCACCAGCAGGCGCGAGGTCCCGGATGGCACCCAGCCGGATGACACCGGCCCGGCCGAGGGCGGCGAGCCGGCCCGGGCCGGCGGCTCGGCGCAGGCGGCCGTGGACGGGGTACTGAGCCCTGGGCAAGTCGCCGACAGCGTGCTCGCGGCGATCGCGGCCGAGACCTTCCTGATCCTGCCGCATCCGGACGTGGCCATCTACGAACAACGCCGGGCCGCGGACCGCGATCGCTGGCTGCGTGGCATGCGGAAGATGCAGGCGCGGCTGTTCGGCGGCTAGCCGGAGGCCTAGCCGGGTGCGTCCAGATCCAGCCTGGCCAGCCGCTGGCGCAGGAACCGCTGCTGCACGCTGTTGCTGGTGAGCCCCAGCGCGGCCTGATATTCGGCTGCGGCGTCGGCTGCCCGCCCGAGCTGCTCGAGCAGCCGAGCCCGGATGCCATGCGCGAGGTAGAAACCGGGCAGGTCGATGTCGTCGACGATCGCTAGCGCGGCGGCCGGTCCGTCGATCTCGGCGATGGCCACCGCCCGGTTCAGGGCGACCACCGGGCTTGGCGCGATCGCCAGCAGCTGGTCGTACAGCTCGACGATCTGCTGCCAATCGGTGCCGGCCGCCGTGGCTGCGTCCGCGTGCACCGCGCTGATGGCGGCCTGGAGCTGGTAGGGACCCGGCTGATTCCGCCGCAGGCAGCCGCGGACGAGCGCATGGCCCTCGGCGATGAGGGCGCGTTCCCAGCGCGACCGGTCTTGGTCTGGCAGCAGCACCAGGTCGCCTTCCGGTGTGGTGCGGGCCGCGTGGCGCGCCTGGGACAGCAGCATGAGCGCCAGCAGGCCGGCGACCTCCGGCTCATCCGGCATCAGCTCGGCCAGCAGCCGGCCGAGGCGGATGGCCTCGTCGCAGAGTCCGGTCCGGAGGAGGCCGTCGCCGCTGCTCGCCGCGTAGCCCTCGTTGAAGATGAGATACACCACGGCGAGCGCGGGCCGCAAGCGGTCAGGCAGTTCGGCGTGCGCTGGCACCCGGTAGGGGATCCGGGCGTCGCGGATCTTGGCCTTGGCGCGCACCAGGCGCTGCGCCATGGTCGGCTCCGGCATAAGGAACGCGTGCGCGATCTCCGTGGTGGTCAGGCCGCCGAGCAGCCGGAGCGTCAGGGCGACCTGGGCTGGCCGGCCAAGCGCCGGGTGGCAGCACGTGAAGATCAGCCGCAGCCGGTCGTCTTGCACTGACTCCTCCGAGCCTGCTCTGGGTGCCGCGTCGTCGCCGGCGAGCTGGGCGTGCAGCAGCGCCGCCTGCGCGTGCTTGTTGTCGCGCGCGGCCTCGCGCCGCAGCCGGTCGGTCGCCCGGTTCCGGGCGGTGGTGATGATCCAGGCCGCCGGGCTGCGCGGCAGTCCGGCGGCTGGCCAGTGCGTGAGCGCGGCGGCGAACGCGTCCTGGACCGCGTCCTCGGCGATATCGATGTCACCGAAGACGCGGGCCAGGACGGCCACCGCGCGGCCGTATTCGGCCCGGAAGACCTGGCCGATGTCCACTGTCAGTTCGCCTGACAAGGGGGCCGCGAGCTACTCGCCGGCGACCGGCCGCACCTCGACCGGGAGGCCGGTGATCGCGGCGAGCTTGCGGGTCCGGTCCAGGGCGGCGTCCAGGTCGGGCGCCTGGATCACGGTGAAGCCGCCAAGGTGCTCCTTGCCCTCGGTGAACGGCCCGTCCGTGATCAGGTCCTCGCCGTCGCGGACGCGCACTACGGTGGCGGCGGCGGCCGGGTCCAGGCCAGCGGTGAAGACCCAGGATCCGGTCGCCTTGAGCTCGGCCTCCCAGGCCAGGACCTGCTCGGTGATCGGGCCGAGCACCTCGGGCGGCGGCGGATTGCCGTCTGGCTGGTAGACGCTGATCAGGTACTGCTTCATGGTGGCGCACCTCCTCGTGTTCGTACTAGCTAGACGAACGGCGCCCCGCCAGATCGACATCGGCTAGGGCTCGGCGAGGACCTTGCGCGGGTGGTGGCCGTCGACGTAGCCGACGAACGGCGGATAGATGTTGTAACCGAGCAGCTCCTGGAGTCGCTCGGGCAGCCCGCGGGCGACCTCGCGCGGTACGGCCAGGCAGTGGTTCTCCTGTGGCCGCAGCCACGCCGACGCGTACTCCAGGATCACGCCGAGCCGGGGCGCCCCGGTCTGGTTGGCGCCGCCGCCATGCCACAGGCTGCCGAGATAGAACAATGCCGAGCCCGGCGACATCACCGCGGTCTCCACCGGGTCGCCCGGACCGGGCACCCGGCCCGGCTGCCACTGGTGGCTGCCGGGGATGAACCTGGTCGCACCGTTTGCCGCGGTGAACTCATCCAGCGGCCACATCGTGTTAACCACGACGGGCGGGTGGGGTTCGGGCAGCGGGTAGATCGAATCGTCGCGGTGCAGGATCTGAGCCTTCTCGCCCGGCCCGATCCGGATCCCGGTGGGGGCGCTGAGCTGGTAGTGCCCGAGTACCTCGTCCAGCACCGCCAGCAGCAGCGGGTGGATCGCCAGCTGGTCGAACGCACGCGTCTTGGCGAACAGCGCGTATACCCGCTGCGTGGAAAAGCCCTCGAAGGAGTTCCGGCCGGTGCGCGTCGAGGCGAGCACCCGGTCCAGATCGTCGCGGGCGGCCCGCACCCCGCCAGCGTCCAGCAGCCCGGTCACGACCACGTAGCCGTCGTCGAGCAGCCGGCGTGCCACATCCTGGCCCGCCGCGCCAGCGGGCAACGTTGCCATCATCAGCCTGAGCCTAGGCCGTCGGCGCGTCCCCGTACACTGGCGCGGTGATGCGCCTGCGGTATGGCATGAACCCACACCAGGCGGCGCGGTTGGCCGGTTCCGGCGCGGCCCCGGCCCCGGTCCGGGTCGTCGCCGGCGAGCCGTCCCTCATCAACCTGCTCGACGCCCTGAACGGGTGGCAGCTCGTCCGCGAGGCCGCCGGGGTGACCGGTGCCCCAGCCGCTGCTTCGTTCAAGCATGTGTCGCCGGCCGGCGTTGCCGTCGCCGGCCAGCTGGATGATGCGGCGACGGGAACGTGGTCGCCCGCGGCCAGTCCTGGTCCGTTGACCTCGGCCTACATCCGGGCACGCGACGCCGACCCGAAGTCCTCCTTTGGCGACATGATCGCGGTGTCGCAGGCCGTGGACGCCGAGCTGGCCGGCGTGCTCGCCCGCGTCGTCGCGGATGGCATCGTGGCGCCGGGCTTCGAACCGGGCACCGTCGAGGTGCTCGCGCGGAAGAAGGGCGGAACGTTCCTCATCCTGGAGGCCGACCCGGCGTATCAGCCGCCAGCGTGGGAGAGCCGGGACGTGTTCGGGCTCATGCTGGAGCAGGAGCGCGATCTCGCGCCGATCACAGCTGACCTGCTCGCCGGGCAGCCGGGCCTGCCGGCCGGCGCGGCCCGCGATGCGCTGCTCGGGCTGGTGACGCTCCGCTATACGCAGTCGAACTCGGTCGCGCTGGTCCGGGACGGCATGACAATCGGCATCGGGGCAGGCCAGCAGAACCGGGTGGACTGCGTCAGGCTCGCCGGGGCCAAGGCCGCGACCTGGTGGCTGCGCCGGCAGCCGGAGATCGCGGCGCTGTCTGTCGCGGCCCCGTCGCCGTCAGCTGAGCGCATGACCCGGCAGGATCGGCTGAACTGGCAGATCCGGATGGCTGAGGCGGACATGACGCCGCTGCAGCGGGCCGACTTCGGCCGGCTGTTCCCGGGGGTGGCCCCGGGGCCAGCAGGCCGGAACGAGTGGATTGCCCAGCTGGACGGGGTGACACTGGCCTCGGACGGCTTCCTGCCGTTCCGCGACAACATCGACCAGGCCAGCCGCTTCGGCGTGCGCTACGTGGTCGAGCCCGGCGGGTCAAGCCGGTCTGATGAGGTGGCGGCTGCCTGTGCCGAACACGAGATGACACTGGTGCGGACCGGATTGCGGCTGTTTCACCATTAGTGCGCTGATTCGCGGCTATCGCGGCTTCCGGTTATCGCCTGGGCGGCCGGCTACGGCCCGCTCGCGATGACCGCGACCACGTTGTAGGGCAGGTGGCGGGGATGCACGAGCAAGGCCCTGGCGAGTTCGCGGATCTGCAGCCGCCGGGGCGCCAGCACCTGCTCGCTAAAGCGCCAGGCACCGACCTCGTCCGTGCCGAACTGGCCGGCGATCGCCCGCCGGAACCGCCGCGCGTCGCCGCCATCGGCCTTCCAGGTCGCCAGCCAGCTGGTTAGGTCGGGGTCCTGCTCGAGCATCGTCCAGGTCATCAGTCGCTCGGAAATCTGCCCGGCCGCGTCGATGACGAATGCCAGATCGTGGCCGGCGATACCGTGCACCCGGCCCTCGCTGAGCTGGCGGCCCGGGCCGCGGTGGCCGTGGTGGATGCTGGCCGAGCTGAAGGTCGCGCCGATGGCCAGCGCGGCTACCGCGTGCCCTGCCTCGTGCCAGGCCGTCCGCACGGCCGCCTGGCGGGCCGGGGCGAAGCTCGCATAGCAGCCGCAGTCGTAGCGCTGCCTGATCCAGTGCTTGTGCACGATGGACTCGTCGTCATAGCGGGCCGACTTATCCAGCTCGGCCCTGACTGTCGCGATCACGCGCGCTTCGCCCGGCTTGAGCATGTCGAGTGCCCGTCCCTGGTCCCATTTGTCGGCTGGCTGTCGCTCCCGTACGGCAGACTACTGGGACGGGAGGTAACCATGAGCGATGGCCTGACCCCGGCTGGCCTGGACCGGCTGCGCGCGACGGCCCGGCCGCACGTAGCCGACGACGACGTTCCCGGCATGGTCGTCCTGGTGGCCCACGGCGCCCAGGTGCACGCCGAAGCCCTTGGCACGCTGGCGGTGGGCGGAGGGGGCGGGTCGATGGCCCGCGACTCGCTGTTCCGGATCGCCTCGGTGACCAAGCCGGTGACCGGCGCCGCGACGCTGGCCTTGATCGAGGAGGGCCTGCTCGGCCTGGACGAGCCGGTCGACGAGCTGCTGCCTGAGCTGGCCGACCCGCGCGTGCTGCGCCGGGTGGACGGCGACCTGGACGACACGGTGCCGGCCAGCCGGCCGATCACCACCCGTGATCTGCTCACGTTCACGTTCGGCTTCGGAATCGCGATGGAAATGTTCACCAGGCCTGGCCGGCTGCCGGTGGCGGAGGCAGCGGCGGAGGCCGGGCTGGCGGCATTCGGGCCGTCGGCCCCGGACACCCAGCCCGATCCCGGCACCTGGATGGCCAGGCTTGGCGCCCTGCCGCTGCTCGCCCAGCCAGGCGAACGGTGGCTGTACAACACCGCCGCCTGCGTGCTCGGCGTGCTGCTGGCCCGCGCGGCCGGGCAGCCGTTCGGCGAGGTGCTGCGAACCCGGATCTTCGAGCCGCTCGGCATGGAGGACACCGGATTCGGCACCAGCCACCCCGAGCGGCTGGCGACCGCCTACCGCAGCGCTCCGGCCGGCGGCCTGGAGCTCCGCGATCCGCCCGACGGTCAGTTCAGCCGCCCGCCCGCGTTCCCGGACGGCGCGGCGGGGCTGGTGTCGACGGCCGACGACCTGCTGGCGTTCGCCCGGATGCTCTTGCGCGGCGGATCGCCGGTGCTCTCGGCGGAGTCGGTGCGGGCGATGACGACCGACCAGCTGACCCCCGCGCAGAAAGCGCGCGGCGGCCTCGGTCCCGGGTTCTTTGCCGGGCAGTCCTGGTCCTACTGCCAGGCGGTGCAGGCCAGCGGCGCGTTTGGCTGGAACGGCGGCTCCGGCTGCTCCTGGCTCGTCGACCCGGGCGCCGACCTCGTCGTCGTCGCGTTGACGCAGCGCGAGTTCGAGACACCAGACGGGCCGCCGCTGCACCGCGAGATACAAGCAGCCGCCTACGCCGCGCTGGCGTAGGCGGCTGCCTGGACCTGGCTAGCGGGCGAGGGCTCCCATCGGGTCCCAGGCGGGCAGCACGATCGGCTCGGCGGTCACGGCCTGCTGCAGCTCCGGCGGCAGCGAGTCGCGGCGGGCGGCGATCTCGAAGACATACTCGTCGAACCACGAGTCGTTCATCGTGTAGAAGCCGTCTTTGCCGCGGTCGGTACCCCAGCTGTTCTCCACCCGCCACCGGCGCGGCACGCCGTCGAGCACGTCGACGCCGGTGAACAGCATCGCGTGCGTCATCTGGCTCTCGTGGTAGATCAGCCGGTCGGCCTTGTCCAGGCCGAAGTCCGCGTCGTAGACCGAGGGCAGGTCATACAGGCTGGCGTCCCAGACTGCGTAGTCGTTGCTCATCATCTTGCCGACGTCGCAGCCGAACCAGACCGGCTCGCCGCCTTGCAGCGTCTTGGCGGTGATGTCCTTCAGCACGGCCACATCCACATTGAGGTAGATGACCGGCGGGCCACCGACGACATTCCCCAGGTAATTGACCGTGAACGTGCGGCCCCTCGGGCTGGTGGGCCGCGGGTCGTGCACGAGGCAGACATAGTCATCCAGCGGCAGGTCCACGTACTTGGCCGCGAACTCCTGCGGGGTCAGGACACCGTCCCGGTGGAACTGCTTGTCCTTGTCGGTCCACTGCCAGTCGAAGTGGTCCGGCGGGGTGCCGAGGTGAATGCACAGGACGCGGTAGATGACCTCCATGACCTCGGCCTTGCGCGCCCGGGCTGCCTCGACGCTCTCGGCCGCGGCCGCGCGCACCGCCCGCGCGCCCTGGCGCAGCTGGTAGCGGAGTACCGAGTTCATCCGCGCGGTGTTGGCCGAGCTCTGGGTCTCGGGCATGAATGCCTTGGGCACCAGGCCGTGCTTGGCCACGATGGCGGCGAACATGTTCCACTGGCCGCCGTCGCTGGCCACCGACTCCATCAGGAAGGCGATGGTGCGGTCGTCGATGTCCCGGTCAGCGGTCTCGATGATCGCCTCGAGGAAGTAGTTAGCGCGCTCGATCTTGTCCCAGAACATCGCGAAGTTCTGCGAGAACTCGAAGTCCTTGATGCCGGTCTTGCGCATCACGCCGACGCGGAGCAGGTTCAGCCCGGCGAACAGCCAGCAGCGTCCGCTGCGCTCCTGGTTGGTGACCTTCCAGTCGTCCAGCGTGGTCGACTGGGAATGGTCGACGGCATTGATGATGTCCCGGTTGATGGTCACGTCATCGACGGTGACCCTCGTGACGGCGTTTTGTGCCAGCCGGTAGACGGGATTCGCGGCGAAACCCTTCCGGAGCAGTTCGAGGTCGGTCGCTGCCAGCGTCCCATCCATGCGGGGGGTCCCTTCGTCGGCGGTCATCGGCGCTTTCCATCCAAGTTACCAGCGGTTCGCCCGGATCGGCGGGGGCGAGATCGGCCGAGACGAAAGAGGTAGCTGAGCGGATTGGCGCGGATGCGCTCGGTGCCGGCCGGCCGGCGGGCGTGGCGGCCCGTGGGTGCCACGCGGTCCCGCAGGAGTTACTGCGGGACCGCGCCCCCCAGTGGCGGCATCCCCTCCAGGGGTCATCTTGCCCGGTCAGCGGCCGTTCCGGCCCCTTCTGGGCAATGCCCGGACAACATCGGACAGCGCACCGCAGCCTGGTCAGACGGTGGCGGTGTGTATCAGAAGGGCTGTCGCCAGACTCACCATGTCTGACCGGACACGGAGCCGAGGTAACCAGTGGCGGACCAGAGCATCGACACTCTCGCCGGAGCAGATCCCGGCCGCATTGCGACCCAGCAGGACTTCGGCCGTGAGCTCACCGCGGCCAGGACGGCCGCCGGGCTGACCGTGCGGCAGGTCGCCAGGGCGACCAGCTTGCCGATCAGCACCACCGGAGACTATTTCTCCGGCCGGCATCTCCCCGCCAGCGGTCAGGCAGATCAGCTCCTGCGGATCCTGCGCGCGTGCGGCGTCACCGAGCAGGACGCCCTCCAGAGCTGGACTGACGCACTGCTGCGCGCCCGGCGACCGCGGGGTCGGCGAGCCGGCTCCGACGTGCCGTATCGCGGCCTGGCCAGATACGAGGCCGAGGACGCGCGCTGGTTCTTCGGCCGCGAAGACATCGCCGACCAGCTCGCCGCGCTCGCCACCTCCGACGGTTCTGGCGAGCCGGGCGCCGCTGCGCGGCTGCCGCTGATGCTGGTTGGCCCTTCGGGGTCGGGCAAGTCGTCCCTGTTGCGGGCTGGACTCATCCCGCGGCTTGCCGACGATGCGGTCGTGGTTGAACCGGGCGCCGATCCTGTCACCGGGCTGCAGGCGGCACTCGGCGACCAGCCCGTGCTCATCGTCGATCAGTTCGAGGCGGTGTTCACACGCTGCCACGACGAAGCCAAGCAGGACGCCTTCGTCGCGGAGATCTGCGCGCAGGCAAGCCATCGCGTCGTGGTGCTGGCGCTGCGGGCGGATTACTACCAGCAGGCCCTGCGGTACCCACTGCTTGCTACTGCGCTGCAGTCCAGGCAGGTCGTGCTCGGCCCGATGACGGCTGAGCAGATCGGCCGGGCGGTCACCGAGCCGGCCCGGCTGGCCCGCCTGGACGTCGAGGACGGGCTGGTCCGCCTGCTCCTGCGCGACCTCGCCGGTGCCGATCGGGCCGGCGGCGAGGACACGGCCGCGCAGCAGCCAGTGGCGCTCCCGTTGCTGTCCCACGCCATGCTCTCGACCTACCAGCACAGTCACGGCAGCGTCCTCACGATCGCCGACTACGTGGCCAGCGGCGGTATCCGCGACGCGCTCATCCAGACGGCGGAAAGCGTCTACCGCGGCCTGGATGCCGCCGAGCAGCAGCTCGCGCGGCGGCTGTTCCTTCACCTCGTGCACGTCGTCGCCGACGACACGCCGAGGGCCCGGGCCGTCGAGTCGCTCAGCGAACTACGCGGCTGGGGCGGTGCGCTCGCTGAGCAGGTGCTCGGCCGGTTCGTTGACGAGCGGCTCATCACCGTGGATGCGGACACCGCGCAGATCACGCACGATGCGCTGCTGACCGCCTGGCCCCGGCTCCGGTCCTGGATCGACACCGGAATGGCGGACCTGCGGACCCGGCGGCGCATCCTGGAAGGCGCCCGGGCATGGCAGGAGTCGGGCCGGGAGAGTGCCGCGCTGTGGCGCGGCAGCCAGCTGGTCATCGCCAGGGACTGGGCGGCAGACGAGGACAACCGGGCCTCGCTGAGCCCGGTTGCTAGCGACTTCGTCGCGGCCGCGGTCGCCGAGGAACAGGCACGCCTGCGGACCGAGCGCAACCGTACTCGCCGCCTGCGGCGCATGGTCGCGGCGCTGACCGTGTTGGTGCTGGCCGTCGTCGGGCTCGCCGGATATGCCTTCGAGCAGCGGCACACGGCAGCCGTCGCCAGCGACGATGCCAATTCCCGGGAGATAGCGCTGGAGGCCGGCCAGGTCCGCGGTCAAAACGCGCCGCTGGCCGCGCAGCTGAGCGTGGCCGCCTACGGCCTGGCCCGGACTCCGCAGGCGATGGCCAGCCTGCTGGACTCGACCGGGTCGCCGTCCGCGGCGCGGCTCATCGACTCGCCCGGGGTGGTGGAGTCGGTGAGCCTGGACTCCGATCACAAGCTGCTGGCGGTCGTGACCGCCGACGGGACACTGCGGCTGTGGGACGTCGCTCGTCCTTCGCACCCGGTCCCGGTCGGCAGTCCGCTGCTAGCAGACGCGGCCAGTCCGCTCTACGCGGTCGCCTTCAGTCCCGACGGCACGACACTGGCCGCGGCCGGCGCCGGGCGGACGGTGTCACTGTGGAACGTGGCTGACCCAGCCCGCCCGGTCCGGCTTGGCCACCCCCTGAGGGGTGCACGCAACACCATCTATTCGGTTGCGTTCAGTCCGGACGGCAAGCTGCTGGCGGCCGGCAGTGCGGACAAGACCGTGCGGCTATGGGACGTGGCCGACCCGGCGCACGCAACGGCGCTGGGTCAGCCGCTGGCCGGGCCTGCGGGGTTCGTGCAGTCGGTTGCGTTCAGTCCGGACGGCAAGCTGCTCGCGGCCGGGAGCACGGACAAGACGGTCCGGCTGTGGGATGTAGCCGACCCGGCGCGACCGGTGGCCGTTGGCCGGCCGCTGACCGGGCCGGCCGCCATGGTCACGTCGCTGACGTTCAGCCCGGATGGCGGACTGCTGGCGGCTGGCAGCCAGGACGACAAGGTCTGGCTGTGGCGGATCGCCGCCGGCCGGACTGCCACGCCAGACGGCAGCCTCACCGGCGCCACCAACTGGGTGAACGCGGTCGCATTCAGTCCGGACGGTGGCCGCCTCGCGGCCGGCACCGCCGATGCCAGCGTGCTGGTGTGGAACGTGCGCACCATGGCGCTCGCGGCCACGCTGCCGCAGGCGCAGCCGGTCACGTCCCTGGCCTTCGATGGCCAGGGACGGCTCGCCGCGGGCTCGGCGGACGGGACGGTCTCGGTCTGGACGCTGCCGACGCCCGTGCTGGTCACCGGCAAGCTGGCGACGAGCGTTGCCTATAGTCCGGACGGGCGCCAGCTCGCTGTCGGCGGCTACGGCGTCCAGACCTGGAACGCGGCCAAGCGCTCGCTCATCGCGTCACAGCCGGCGCCGGCCGGCAGCTACGTCAATGGCCTTGCCTATGCACCGCGCGGCGGCATGCTGGCGGCCGCCTACAGCGACCAGTCCGTGCAGCTCTGGCGCACGAGCGACGGGTTGCAACCGCTCGGAATGCCGTTCAAGGTGACCGCGTCGGGCAACGCGGAGTCGGTCGCGTTCAGCCCGGACGGCTCGCTGCTGGCCACCGCCGGCGACGACGGCACCGTGCGGCTGTTCTCGCTCGCCGACCCCGCGCACCCGCGGCAACTTGCGTCCGTGCACGACTCCGGAACGTACGTCTACAGCGTCGCGTTCGCCCCGGATGGCAAAGTGCTGGCCGCGACCAGTACCGACGACTTGACCAGATTGTGGAACGTGGCTGACCCGGCCCGCCCGCGAATGATCGGCCGGCCGCTGGCCGGCCCGGCCAGTTACGCGATCACGGCCGCGTTCAGCCCGGACGGCTCGCTGCTCGCGGTGTCGAGTGCGGACAAGTCCGTCTGGCTGTGGAACGTTCGCGACCCCGCGCATCCGGTGCGGGTGGGCGCGCCCCTGACGGGTCCGACGAGCTACGTGTGGGGCCTCGCCTTCAGTCCGAGCGGGAAGACCCTGGCGGCGGGCGTCACCGACGGCACCGTCTGGCTGTGGAACCTCGCCGACCCGGCCAGCCCGGCGCTGGTCGCGACCCTGACCGGCCCGGCCGGCCACGTGTACTCGGTCGCCTTCTCGCCGTCCGGCCGGGTTCTGGCCGCGGCCAGCGACGACGGCACCGTACATCTGTGGGACACCTCAGCGACGCAGGCCAGGGCCGCCGTGTGCAGCGATGCAGGTCAGCCGCTCACCAGGAAAGAGTGGTCCACCTACGTGCCGGGCGTGCCCTACCGTGCTCCCTGCACCTAACGGCCTGGCCCGGTCAGGACTTCTTGGCGCGGCTGGGCGCGACGCGCGGCGGCTCGCCGGGCTGCTTGTGGTAGACCGGCGGCCAGGGCGCGTCCAGCAGTCCCGCCGCCTTGTCCCGCTCGGCCATGGCGAGGAACGGTTCGAGCGTCTGCGGCGCCACCTCGATGCCCTGCCAGGGATCTCCTACCGCCTCGAACCTTTCTGGCAGCGAGGCGAGCGTGAACTGGTCCGGGTGGATCTCGTCGACTTCCTCCCAGGCCACCGGCGTCGACACCTGGGCGCCGGGGCGGGCCCGCACGGACCAGGCACCGAACACAGTTTTGTGAGGCGCGTTCTGATTGAAGTCGATGAAGACACGCTGGCCCCGCTCTTCCTTCCACCAGGCCGCGGTGATCAGGTCTGGCCGGCGGCGCTCCAGCTCGCGGGCGATCGCGACCGCCGCCGCCCGTACCTGGTAGGCATCCCACTGCGGCGCCAGGCGCACGTAGACGTGCAGGCCCCGGTTCCCGGTGGTCTTCGGGTAACCCGTTACCCCGGCCTCGGCCAGCAGGGTCCGCAGTTCGGCCGCCGCCCGCTGGATATGCGTGAAGTCCACGCCCGGCGTCGGGTCCAGGTCGATCCGCAGTTCGTCGGTGTGCTCGGGCTCGGCGGCCAGGTAGGGCCAGACATGAAAGCCCAGGCAGCCAAGGTTCACCGCCCACAGCACGTGGTCGATGTCGGCTGCGACGAGGGCCTGCGAAGTGGTGCCGTTCGGGGTCGCCACCACGGTGGTCTGCAGCCACGACGGGGCGTTTTTCGGCACTCGCTTCTGGAAGAACGACGGACCGCCGGCACCCTCCGGATACCGTTCCAGCAGCACCGGCCGCCCGCCCATGGCGCGCAGCAACGGTTCGGCCACGCGCACGTAGTGGTCGGCCAGGTCGGCCTTGGTCTCGCCTCGCTGGGCGAAGTAGACCTTGTCGCCGGAGGTGATCAGGTCCTGCCTCATGGTCACGATGCTAACGGTCGTGGCACGGGCGGCTGGCTAGTTCACCGCCGTGAGCCAAGCGGCAGCTGCCCGACGATCTCGTAGTCAAGCGTGGGAAACGTCGTCTCCCTGGTCAGCAGCAGTTCCGTCACGCCGGTGTCGACGGCTACCTCGGTATAGCGCAGGCGGTCCAGCAGCGCACCCGGGTCGGCCAGCGGCTGCCGGTAGCGAAACAGCGTGGTATGCACCAGGCTCGTCGCGGGGTAGGTGATTGGCCAGGGCAGATCCAGCCTGGCGATCAGGTCGCGGCGCAGCCTGTCCACCGGGTTCGGCTCGGCCGCGACCGCGATGATCGCGCCATCGGTCACCACCAGCCGGTGGTAGCGCAGCCGCATGGGCGCGGTCGCGTCCGTGACGGCCCCGATGATCTTGAGCCAGTCCTGGCCGCGCTCGGCCCAGATGTCGTCCTTCGGCTGCTCGAAGTCGCGGCTCACCGGGAGCACCCAGGCAATACTGCAGTGCAGCTGAGATTCGGGCTGGCGCAGCAGCGCGGGCTCCACGGCCAGGATCTGCTCCTGAATCGAGGCGAGCCGGGCGCTGGCGGTTTGGTCGGGGCGAAACATCAGCAGGTACCCGAGGCAGGGCGAACCCCAGTTCGTCGCGATCTTCAGCTGGTTCGCGAGCACGGCTCGCGCGTGCCTGGCCTGGATGTCAGCCACGTCCCTCCTTCCCCCGGCCGTGTGCAGCAGCCAGGACGGGTAGCCTTTCGCCGTCAGATCCCGATCCCGACTACTGATCAGGACTTGCCTGTGACCGATAGCGTTCGGGCCGTCGCTTTCGACCTGGATGACACCCTCGCGGTGTCGAAATCGCAGATCGACAGCCGGATGGCCGGCCTGCTGAGCCGCCTGATTGCCAGCACCGATGTCTGCATTATCTCTGGTGGCCGATTCGAGCAGTTCCAGAGCCAGGTCCTGGCCCACCTGGATGCAGGCTCCGGTGCGCTGGACTCCCTGCACCTGATGCCGACCTGCGGCACCCGGTACTACCGGTGGCAGGACAGCGACTGGCGGCTCGTCTACTCCGAGGATCTGGCCGCCGGCGACAAAGCGCGGGTCATAGCCGCCCTGGAGCGCGGCGCCCGGGAACTCGGCCTGTGGGAGACAGATACCTGGGGCGACCGCATCGAGGACCGGGGGACCCAGATCACCTTCTCCGCCCTGGGCCAGCAGGCACCGCCGGCCGCGAAGTACGCGTGGGATCCTGATAACACTAAGAAGCAGCAGCTTCGGGCCTACGTGGCCGACGCCGTGCCTGACCTGGAAGTCCGGGTTGGCGGCTCGACGTCGGTGGACGTGACGCGCCGCGGCATCGACAAGGCTTACGGGATCCGCCGGCTCATGCAGCGGCTGGACCTCGCCGCCGAGGAGATCCTCTTCATCGGGGATCGGCTGGAGGAGGGTGGCAATGACTACCCCGTCCGCGCGGTGGGTGTGCGCTGCGTCGAGGTCACCTGCTGGCAGGACACCGCAGACTACGTGGAGCGTCTCCTCAGCCTCGCGGCCGCGAACGCGGCAGCGGCGACCGGCCGGGAGCCGTTGCAACTTCCCTGAACGGGGGCACTGAATGGGGGACCGCGCCGGTCAGCCCGCAACCGACGCCGATCTGGTCGACGTGGCCGCGCTGGTCACGGCCTACTTCACCGAGCATCCGGACCCGGCTGACCCGGCTCAGCAGGTCACCTTCGGCACTTCGGGACACCGTGGAAGCGCGCTGCGACTGTCGTTCAACGACGACCACATCGCCGCCGCGACGAAGGCCATCTGTGACTACCGGGCCAGCGCGGGCATCACCGGACCGCTCTTCCTGGGCCGGGACACGCACGCGCTGTCCGCGCCCGCCACGGCTACCGCCCTCGAGGTACTGATCGCGGCCGGCGTCCGGGTGCTCATCGACAGCCGCGACGGTTACACGCCGACTCCGGCGGTGTCCCGGGCGATCCTGGACTACAACGCCGGGCGCAGTGACGGCCTGGCCGACGGGATCGTGGTCACCCCGTCGCACAATCCCCCGGAGGACGGCGGCTTCAAGTACAACCCGCCCGACGGCGGCCCGGCCGGGTCGCAGGTCACCAGCGCGATCCAGGAGCGTGCCAACGAACTGCTGACGGGCGGCCTGCGCGAGGTCCGCCGGGTGCCTGCCGCCCGAGCCCGGGCGGCCGCTGGCCGGTTCGATTTCCTCGGCGAGTATGTGGCCGCGCTGCCGTCAGTGGTGGACCTGCCGGCGATCCGTGCGGCCGGCGTGCGGGTCGGCGCCGACCCGCTCGGTGGCGCTAGCGTCGCCTACTGGGGCGAGATCGCCGACCGCTACGAGCTCGACCTGACGGTCGTCAACCCCCACGTGGATCCCACCTTCCGGTTCATGACGCTGGACTGGGACGGCCGCATCCGGATGGACTGCTCGTCGCCGAATGCAATGGCCTCGCTGATCAGCCGCCGCACCGAGTTCGCCCTCGCGACCGGCAACGACACCGACGCCGACCGGCACGGCATCGTCACTCCCGACGCGGGGCTGATGAACCCCAACCATTTCCTCGCCGCCGCGATCGACTACCTCTTCCAGCACCGGGCCGGCTGGCCAGCCGCGGCCGCCATCGGCAAGACCATGGTCAGCTCGTCGGTGATCGACCGCGTGGCCGACGACATCGGCCGGCGGCTGCTGGAGGTGCCGGTCGGGTTCAAATGGTTCGTACCGGGCCTGCTGGACGGCAGCGTCGGGTTCGGCGGCGAGGAGAGCGCAGGCGCGTCGTTCCTGCAGCGCGACGGCACCGTGTGGACCACCGACAAGGACGGGATCATCCTCGACCTGCTCGCGGCCGAGATGCTCGCCGTCACCGGCGCCAGCCCGAGTGAGCAGTACCGAGCGCTAACGGCGCGGCTCGGCGAGTCCGCCTATGCCCGGATCGACGCGCCCGCCAGCCGGGAGCAGAAGGCCGTGCTCGCGAAGCTGTCGCCGGACCAGGTGAGCGTCGACGAAGTGGCCGGCGAGCCGGTAGTGGCCCGGCTCACCGCCGCACCCGGCAACGGCGAGCCGCTCGGCGGCATCAAGGTCGTCACCGAGTCCGGCTGGTTTGCCGCCCGACCGTCGGGCACCGAGGACGTGTACAAGCTGTACGCGGAGTCCTTCCGCGGGCCCGGGCACCTGGAGCGGATCCAGGCCGAAGCCCGGGATTTGCTGTCGGCCGTGCTCAAGTAGCCGGCCAGCAGTGAGGCGCTGATGGCGCGGCGGCTGGCTGGGCTCGTCGTCAATCCAGGTCGGTTCGGCGACCCGGACCGGCTGCGGCAGGCGTTCACCGCTGCGTCCGCGGGCGGCGACTGGGCCGAGCCGCTCGTGCTGACAACCACGGCGCAAGACCCCGGCGCGGCGGCCGCCAGCGAGGCCGCGACCGCCGGAGCGAGCGTGGTGTTCGCGGTCGGCGGCGACGGCACCGTCCGCGCGTGCGCTGGCGCGCTCGCCGGCACGCAGGTGCCGCTGGCGATCGTGCCGATGGGATCAGCGAACCTCACCGCGCGGGCGCTCGGTATCCCCAGCCGTCTGGGCGCCGCGCTGGAGGTCGGCCTGCGCGGTGCGGATCGCCGGATCGACCTTGCGACCGCCGATGGTGCCACCTTCGCTGCGATGGCCGGGATCGGGCTGGACGCGGCCGTGGTCGGCGCGACCGCCGATGTGGCCAAGCGGCTGGCGGGTTGGCCTGCGTATGCGGCCGCAGCGGTCAGTCAGTTGCTGCAGCCGCCAGCGACCTTCACGGTGCGGCTGGACGAGAGCGAGCCGCTGATCCGCCGGGCCCGGTCGGTGGCGGTGGGCAACTGCGGCCTGCTGCCCGGGGGGTTCCGCATCCTGCCCGATGCTGAGCTGGATGACGGGATGCTGGATGTGGCGATCCTCGCGCCAGGATTGCTCGGCTGGGCCAGCGTCGGCTACCGGGTGATCGCAGCGAGCAGGCGCGACGACAGCGGCCTGGAGCGATATCGAGCTCGCCGGGTCGAGGTCCGGGTCGGCGCGGTGCTCCCGCGCCAGGCAGATGGGGAGATGATCGGACCGGGCAGTTCACTGACCGTTGCAGTGCAGCCAGGGGCGCTGCTGGTCCGCGTGCCACCCGGTTAGGCGCCCGCGGCGGGCCTGATGACTACCTGGGTAATGTCCGGCAGCCGGACTCCGAGGGTCCGCAGGCTCCCGGTCCGCGCGTTCAGCGCCAGCAGCCGGCCGTTGGACGCGGCCAGGAACAGCCACCTGGAATCGGGCGACCAGGCCATCAACTCATTGGCGGGGGAGTTCGCCATCGGGACCGGCAGCGTCCTGCTGGCACCCGACCGCATGTTGATCAGCCAGACACCCGGCGTCGCCGACTCAGCCAGCACCGCAGCGGTGCTGCCGTCGGGCGAGACGGCGCCCGGCGGCGGCCAGGCCCAGTAGGCCTCCGGGGCCGCTGACGGGCCAGCCAGCGGCCGGCTGGCGCCGGTCGCCGGGTCGATCACCAGGTTGCGGCAGCGCTGGCCATGGCAGGAGACCGCGAGCCAGTCCGTCGGGCCGACCGCGACGACCTGATCAGCGACCGGGCGGCTGAAGCCCGGACCGACGTTGTAGATCCGGTTGTCTTCGCTGAGCAGCAGGACGTCACCGCGGCCGTCCGGGACGGCGGTGGCTCCGTCTTGTCCAGGGCGCAGGAGGATGTCACGGCCGGCCGCCTGGCCATCCAGTCCGACCAGCTCCAGCTTGGGCGTGCCGATGGCGCCGCCCATGACCCACACATGCTCTGGATCGGGGCCGGGCACGACGGGGCCGCCGTGGCTGAACGGCCCGGTCTGCAGCCGCGGCGCGGCACCATCCGGGATGAGGTAGCCGGGCACCTCGTCGGGAGACCGGACGAGCACCTGATTTGGCCCCACGATGAAGGAGACCTGCGGGAGGCCGGTCCCGAGCGAAGGCACCGCGGTCGTGGTGATCAGGCCGCGGGCGGGCTGGATCTCGACGAGGTCGTCCGGGCCGCGTGCGAAGATGTCCCAGGCTGCGGTGATCCCGAGCATGTCACTGCCGAGGTGAGTGATCGTCCGGCGCAGCCGCGGTGGCTGCGCGGCCGGCCGGTGCGGCGGCGAGTGGTGCGCGCCGGACCGGCCGACCAGAATGCCGACCGTGGCGAGCAGCAGCGCGGTCAGGATCAGCGGGGTCAGCCAGCGATGGCGATGCGCGGCGCGATCAGCGCCGAACTCTACGATCTCCTCGTGTTCGTCCGGCCCGCGGCCCGCGCCAATCGTCATGTCTCATCATCACGCCCCGGACCGCCCGGCGACCAGAGCGGCGCAGGTACCTCAAACCCGAGGCTGTCGCCCCAGCGGTTGCGGTAGGCCACCTCGTGCACCGGTCGGCGCGGCGCCACGCCCCAGCGACCCTTCGGATACCCGAAGGACACGCAGCACACCATGGTCCAGCCGGAGTCCGGCGGGACGCCGAGGATCTGGCGGGTCTCGTCCGGGTAGAAGCCACTTAGCACCGACGTCAGCGCGCTGCCGATGCCGAGCCCCCGCGCGGCCAGTTGCGCACTCCACACGGCCGGGAAGATGGATCCGCCGCTGCGGTCGCCGCGGGTGAACGCGAACAGCAGGAGCGGCACGTCTGCGAAGTGGTCGGCGAGGTACTGCGCCGACGCCTGCACGCGGAGCAGTTCGATGCCCTGCGGGTCGTCCGGGTTCGCGTGCGCGCGCTCCAGTGGCTCGCGGTAGGCCGTCTGCCACAGCCTCGCGATCGAGTCCTGGTACAGCGGTGTCAGTCGCGCCCGCACCTCCGGGTCATCGACCAGCAGGAACCGCCAGTTTTGCGCGTTACCGCCGCTTGGCGCGCGGATCGCCGCGTCCAGGATCTGGGCCTGCGCCTCCTGCGGTATCGGGTCGGGCCGGACCCGGCGCATCGCCCTAGTCGTGTACAGCGCCTCGTAGACATCCATGACGAGATGCTAGCGACCAGGCCCGCCGGGCCTTGCCCGGCCGATCAGCCAGGCGTCACTGATCCCGGTGGCGGGATTGTCCCTGGCCCGCTCGTGCTGCACGCCAGGGCGTCCGGGTCGGTGTCCAGCAGCGGTGGCGCCAGTCGTGGCGGGCGCAGGAAGGCCGGCCTGTGCAGGTCGAGCATGTCCAGTGCGGGCCAGGCGTTCGCGTCCCGGAAGGTCATGGCGGGCAGGTTCCACTTCGTTTCCGCCAGCGCGCAGATGCTGGTGTGATCCATCACGCGGTGCGAGACGTAATGGGGCCGGGCCCATGGCGAGATCACCGCGAACGGCACGCGGAAGCCGTACTGGGCGAACCCGTTGAATGCCGACGAGCCGGCCGGAAAGTCCGGCGGGATGTCATCAGGCGCGAGGGCCGGTGGCGGCGGCACGTGATCGAAGTAGCCGCCGTGCTCGTCGTAGGTCCAGATCAGCAACGTGCTGGCCCAGTCCGGCCCGCTCATGACGGCGTTAATCACGGCGGCGGCGAACTGCTCGCCGACAGCGATGTTCTGCGGGTTTTCTTCTGACTGCTGTTCATAGTTCGGCTCGACCAGGCTGTACTCAGGCAGCGTGCCCGCCGCCGCATCCGCGAAGAAGTCGGTGATAACGCCCACGTTGGTGTTGATGGTCCGCAGGTACAGCGGCGGATACACCGCGATGGTGGGGAACTGATTGTCCGAGGTCGGGGTGTAGTAGTCCTTCCAGGTGACACCGGCGGCGTCGAGTGCATCGAAGAGCGTGCCGCCCGCCGGGTAGTCCGTCAGGGCCGGCTCGGTGTCGTTGACCTGGCCGATGGAGGTTGCGGCTACCAGGTAACGGCGGTTGGGGAGAGTCTGCCCGAGCAGCGAGCAGAAGTACCGGTCGGCGATGGGGAACTGGCGCGCCATTGAGTAGTAGAACGGCTGGTCGGCCCCGTCCCAGTACCCCATCGACACCGGGCCGCTGCCCGATTCCACGAAGCCGTCGCCGCGGCCATTGTCGAACTGAATATGGCTCTGCACCCAGTCCTGCGCAGGGCTGTGGTTCTGGCAAGTGGTCGGCATGTGGAACGCGTGCTGGATATCCCCGTTCGCATACGGGCTGGTGGCTGTCGGCAGGCCATGGCGAAGCCGCAAGCCATCAGCGTCGGGGCGCTGCAGCACGCCGAGCCTGTTGTCGTAGGAATGGTTCTCCTGCATTAGCACGACGATGTGCTTGATCTGCGGGATCGTGTCCGTTCCCGTGGCCAGCTTCGGGTAGGGCAGCGAGCCCGGTTGCCGCAGCGGGCCGTGTCGCCAGGACGATGCAGCCGAGGCGTCGGCGGCACTCCACCCGCCGATGCCGACACCGGCCGCCGCGACGAGGCCCGCCTGCAAGATTCCACGCCTGCTTAATTCTCTTGTCATGGCAGGCATCGTACGGCGGCAAAAATGGCGCTGACTGCACTAGCGGATGAACAGTCAGGCCTCAGGACATCTCGCCGCCGCCCAGGAAGGACAGGCGCACCTGCCGGTCCGGGTTGTCGACATTCAGGTCGACCACTGCGACCGACTGCCAGGTGCCGAGCGCGATGCGGCCGCCCACCACGGGCAGTGTGGCGTACGGCGGGACGAGCGCCGGCAGCACGTGCGAGCGCCCGTGGCCACGCGTCCCGTGTGCGTGCTGCCACCGGTCATCGGGCGGCAGCAGCTCGTCGAGCGCTGTCAGCAGGTCGCGGTCGCTGCCGGAGCCGAGTTCCAGCAGCGCAACGCCCGCGGTGGCATGCGGGACGAACACGTGCAGCAGGCCATCTCCGCCGCCGGAGGCCGCACGAGCGAATCGCTCGCACTCGCCGGTGATGTCCAGCACGACGGGCGTGCGGCCGGTGTGCACCTCGAAGGTCGTCGTCTTCATGAGGTAAGCCTGGGGCACACCCGCATCACTGTCACAGGCAGGTCGTATAACTGCGTCATGATCGGACACTGGCATGGACTTGTCATCGATACCCCCGACCCCCGGGGGCTTGCGTCCTTCTATGAGCAGGTCCTCGGCATGCAGCGACTCGACGACAGCGCCGACTGGGTGACGATCGGCGACGCGCCGGATCGGCCGGGCGTCGCCTTCCAGCAGGCTCTGGACCTGACGCCGCCGACGTGGCCGGACACGCCGGTCCCGCAGCAGATGCACCTGGACATCCGGGTCGAGGACCTGGCTGCCGCGGAGCAGGAGGCACTGAGCCTTGGCGCTAAGCGACTGCCCGGCGGCAACGACCACTGCTGGATCTTCGCCGATCCATCAGGGCATCCGTTCTGCCTGTTCACTGCGTGACCAGGCAGCACGGATGTCGGCGCTGGCTTGATGGCGTTCTGCCTGTTCACTGCGTGACTCGGACGGGCCGTCAGGTGCGCAGGTAGGACGCGCCGTTCAGGTCGAGGACGGCGCCGGTTGCCCAGCGCGCCTGCGGCGAGGCGAGGTAGAGCACCGCGGCGGCGACCTCCTCCGGCGTGGCCACACGATGCAACGGGCTCTGCGCCCTGATTTCCTCGCCGCGTGCGCCCTGGAGATGGTCGGCGGCCATATCGGTCTCCACGAAGCCAGGCGCGACTGCGGTGACGTAGATGTTGTGCGGCGCGAGCGCCACCGCAAGGGATTGGCCGAACGCGTTCAGCCCGGCCTTGCTTGCCCCGTAGGCCGGCTGGCGCGGCTCGCCCCGGAATGCGCCGCGCGAAGAGACGTTCACGATGGTGCCGCCACCCCCGGCGATCATGTGCTGGACGGCGCACCACGTCACATTTGCGGTGCCGGTCAGGTTCACGTCGATAGTCGCCCGCCAGGCCCGCTGCCACTCCTCGTAGGACAGGTCGGCGATGGAGTGCGGAGCGTACGTGGCAGCGTTGTTGACTAGTACGTCCAGGCCGCCGAGATCGCCGGCGGCAGCGTCCACCATGGCGCGGACCGCGACGGGGTCGGCCAGGTCGGCCTGCCCCACGCTGTGGCCAGACCCCGGCAGGCTGGCGAGCACCTCGGCGGCGAGCGCGGGCGAGCCCCGGTGGTGAATCACGATCGTGTCGCCGGCCTCGGCGAAGGCGGTCGCGACGGCACGGCCGATGCCGCGGGACGAGCCAGTTACCAGAATCTTGCGATTAGTCACCTGCCGACCTTAACGTCCCGCATGGGTACCGGCGCGGCAGGGCATGTTGGCAGAATGCCAGACATGACAGAAAATATCGCGCCGACGGGTCCCGGCGCCGAAGCTGGCCAGGGCCCCCGGCCCGTCCGCGACGCCGCCGATGCCTACGTTGAGCAGCAGGCCAGGCTCAACCCGCTGGACGCGACATTTCTCGGGCTGCCGTTCGGGCAGGACGAACTGCCTGACCTCTCGCCTGCCGGGCAGCAGGCCGATGACGAGCTGATGCGCGTCACCCTGGCCAGGCTGGACGAGATCGAGGCGGCGGAGCTGACCGGGTTCTCCGACCCAGATGAGCGCCGGTGCGCCCGGCTGATGCGGGAGCGCCTGCAGACGCAGCTCGCGCTGAGTGCAAGCGGCGAGCCGCTGCGAGCGATATCGAACATCTTCGGGCCGCCGCAGCGCGTCCGTGGCGTGTTCCTGCTGATGCCCGTCGCCACGGCGGACGACTGGGGCGTGATCGCCCGGCGGCTGGGGCGAGTGCCGGGCGCGCTGGCGCAGCACCAGGAGTCGCTGACCGAAGGCGCCCGGCACGGGCTGCACGCGGCCCCGCGGCAGGTCCAGACGGTGGCAGGCCAGCTGGCCGCGTGGCAGGCGACGGGGGCGGGACATGGATGGTTTGCCGACTTCGCCGCCGGTGCCCCGGCCGATGCGCCCGCGTCGTTGCGCTCTGACCTGGACACAGCCAGTGCCGCGGCGGACGCCGCCGTCGCCCGGCTGCGGGACTGGCTGCTCGCGGACTACCTGCCCGGCACAGCGGGCACGCCGGACGGGGTCGGACCTGAGCGCTACCGCGCCGGGACCAAGCGCTGGAACGGGACCGACCTGGATGTGGCCGAGGCGTATGAATGGGGCTGGTCACAGTTCCGGGAGATCCTGGCCGAGATGCGTGCCGAGGCAGAGAAGATCCGGCCGGGGGCAACGCCGCGAGAGGCAATGGACTACCTCGAATCTCATGGCGAGGTAGTCGACGGGGTGGACGCGGTCCGGGACCGGCTGCAGGCGCAGATGGACGAGGCGATGGCCGCGCTGGCCGAGACGCACTTCGACATAGCGGACCCGATCAAGGTGGTCGAGGCGCGCATTGCCCCGCCGGGCAGCGCGGCCGCACCGTATTACACCGGCCCCTCGAAGGACTTCTCCCGGCCCGGGCGCACGTGGCTGCCGACGCTGGGCCGGACCAGGTTCCCGCTGTGGAACCTATACAGCACCTGGTACCACGAAGGCGTGCCCGGCCATCATCTGCAGATCGCGCAATGGCGCTACCTGTCCGATCAGCTGTCGCTGTACCAGACCAGCCTCGGCGGCGTCAGCGCGTGCTCGGAGGGCTGGGCGCTCTACGCTGAGCGGCTGATGGACGAGCTCGGGTTCCTGTCCCCGGCGGGCGCGCGGCTCGGCTACCTGGACGCGCAACTGATGCGGGCGATCCGCGTCATCGTGGACATCGGCATGCACCTGCAGCTCCCAGTCGCGGCGGACTGGGCGCCCGGTGCTGGCCAGCGGTGGACGCCCGAGCTGGCGCTGGAATTCTTCGTCGCGCACAGCGGCCGGGAGCCGGACTTCCTCGAAAGCGAGATCGTCCGCTATCTCGGTGCGCCGGGCCAGGCGATCAGCTACAAGCTGGGCGAGCGGGCCTGGCTTGCAGGCCGTGAGGCGGCGCGGGCCGCACACGCCGTCCAGGGCACGGACTTCGACCTGAAGTCCTGGCACATGGCCGCGCTGTCGCTCGGCGCGCTCGGCCTGGACGATCTGGCCGAGGAACTCGCCGGGCTCTGATCAGCGGGCTCAGCCGGAGCCGCCGATCTCGTGGTGGCCGTCGCCGCCGTCCTCGACGGCGACGGACTGCTGCTCACGCTGTGCCGCCTGCTTACGCAGGTCGTCCCTGATCACGGTGCCGAGGCGCCGGGTCTCGCGGTAGTCGAGGACTGCGCCCGCGGCGGCGCCAGCCATCAGGGGCGCGAGCGCCAGCGTGCCCCGGCCCGCCGTGGCCAGCAGACGCCGCTCCAGCTGGCGGCGGACCGGTGTGCCGACCGCCACCGCCAGGCCATTACTGGTGATCCGCACGCCGCGGCGGCTGGCCCACGAGCCCACGTAGGACCGCATCCGTTGCGACGTCGTCCCAGGCGCCGGCATCCCGTAGACCTCGTGCAATTCGGCGATGAGCTTGAGTTCGACCGCCACCAGAGCCAGCGTCTCCACGCCCAACTCGACCGCGGTGGTCGGGACGAAGGGGATCGCCGCCGCCGTGCCGACGGCGGCGCCGACGCCACCGGACGCCCGGGCGGCGCCATCGATGAGCTGCCTGGCCAGCTGCTCGGTATCCAGGTCCGGATACTGGCGGTGCAGCGTCGCCTGGCTGCGGACCGGCACCTTGGGCGCCATGTCTAGGACCTGGCCAGCCAGCCACTGGCCGCTGAGCTGCGCGACCCGGGCCGCAGCGCCCGCGCTCGGGACGACGCGGCGGGCCGCGGAGCTGGACCCGGACCGCACCCCGCGCCAGATCGTGTCCCCGCTGGATCGCAGCCCCCGCACGGTCGCTTGCCGGCTCGGCCCGATCCGTTTCGCCGCCGCGTCTCGTGCTGGCCCGATGCGCCTGGCCGCAGCGCTACCGCTTTGCTGCATCCCGTGCCAGGCAGCATCCCGGCTGGCCATCAGGCCGCGCAGGGTCACATCCCCGCTCCGGCTGGCCAGTTCGGGGATCTGCCGGGCCAGCCTGCGCCTGCGCGACTCGGTCTGTGCCTCGCTGAGCTGACCTGCGATCTCGGCCACCCGCTCCGGCAGGTGACCGTTCGGCTGGAAGTCCTGGTCGTGGCCGCCTACCGGCTCGGCGGGCTGACCAGAGTCGCCTGAGTTGCCTGAGCTCATACCTTCTTGGTACCCCAAGCAGCCCTGGCAATCAGCTTCAGGCCAGCCAACTTCGCCTCCGCCTAGCTGGCCTGGTGCTCCAGCGCCCGGCGGGTGAGCACCTTGGCCAGGTGGCGGCGGTACTCCCGGTCGGCATGCAGGTCCTCGCCCGGTGAGGTGCCCTCGGCGGCGTACTGGGCCGCCTCGGCCGGTGACGCACCAGCCGCCAGCGCCTGTTCCACCGCCGTAGCGCGGAGCGGTGTAGGGCCCATGTTGGCGAGCGCGACCCTGCCATCCACGGCGGCCACGCCGACGATTGCCCAGTCGTTGGCACGCCGGACGAACTTCTGGTAGCCCCAGGGGACACCCGGCCGGCGCGGCACCCGGACGGCGGTGACTAGTTCGTCCGGGCTGAGCGCGGTCTCGAAGTAGCTCTCGAAGAAGTCGTCCGCGCCGACGGTGCGGATGCCATCGGGACCCTGGACGACGAGCGAGCCACCCAGAGCCACCAGCGCCATCGGCAGGTCGGCGGCCGGGTCGGCGTGCGACAGTGAGCCCCCGATGGTGCCGCGGTGCCGGATCTGGGGGTCACCGACCTGGGCTGCGGCGTAGGCCAGCAGCGGCGCCTCAGCCCGGATCAGCTCGGACGCGGCCAGCTCGGCGTGCCTGGTGGTCGCGCCGATGACCAGCTCGTCCCCGTCGGCGGCGACGCCGGCCAGCTCGTCCAGGCGGCCTATGTCGATCAGCACTTCGGGCTGGGCAAGGCGCAGCTTCATCATCGGCAGCAGCGAGTGCCCGCCGGCGAGCAGCTTGGCGTCCTCACCATGCTCGCTGAGCAAGTCCAGAGTGTGCTGCGTGGACTCGGCCAGGACATAGTCGAACTGCGCCGGAATCATTCGCCCGCCCCTTCCAGCGTGTCCGCGGCGGCCAAGACGGCCCTGATGATGTTGTGGTAGCCGGTACAGCGGCAGAAGTTCCCCTCCAGCCCCTGGCGAGCTTCGGCTTCGGTCGGGTGCGGGTTCTCCGCCAGCAGCCCAACGGTGGCCATCACCATCCCCGGCGTGCAAAAGCCGCACTGCAGGCCATGATTCTGGCGGAACGCGGCCTGCACGGGATGCAGCTCTCCGTCCCTGGTCAGCCCCTCGGTCGTCGTCACTTCCTGGCCGCTGGCTTGCACCGCCAGCACGGTGCACGACTTCACCGACTTGCCGTCCAGCAGCACCGTGCAGGCGCCGCATGAGGTCGTGTCGCAGCCGACGTTGGTGGCTCGGAGGCCGAGGACCTCGCGCAGGTAGTGCACCAGCAGCAGCCGTGGCTCAACCTCGTCGGACCGCTTCTCACCGTTGACGGCGAGCTCAATGCGGGTCATGCATTCTCCGTTCGCGCTGGTGGCTCTTGCCGATGCTGTGCTGCCTGGATCGCCTGCCAGACTCTCCTGGAGGTGACAGGCATGTCGATGTGCCGCACGCCGAGGTGCGCGACCGCATCGATGATCGCGTTCTGCACGGCCGGCGTGGAGCCGATCGAGCCGGCCTCACCGATGCCCTTGACTCCGAGCGGGTTGTAGGTCGTCGGAGTCTCGCTGTCCACCAGCTCGAAACTTGGCAGCTCGGTCGCGGACACGAAGGGATAGTCGGCGAAGCTGGCCGTGAGCGGGTTGCCCTCCTCGTCGTAGACGACCTCTTCGACCATCGCCTGGGCAGCGCCCTGGCCGATGCCGCCATGCCGCTGCCCCTCGGCGAGCAGCGGATTCAGCACCACCCCGGCGTCGTCCACCGTGACCACGCGCAGCAAGGTCGGCTTGCCGGTCTCGATGTCCACCTCGGCGACCGCAACGTGCGTGCCGAACGGGAATGTCGCACCCGGGCCGGTGAACACGGTCCTGATCAGCAGCCGTTCCTGCTCGGCCAGCTGCGTCAGCGGCACCACGGCGTCAGGGTCACCGGCCACGTTGAAAGCCGTGCGGGACTTGTCGAACACCAGGTCCGCAGGATTCGCCTCGAGCTGCGCGGCGGCCCGTTGCCGGGCCTCCTCGATCAGCTCCTGGCTGGCCTGCTGGACCGCTGAGCCGCCGAGCTGCAGGCTCCGGGACCCGCCCGTCCCGCCGCCCTGCGGGATCAGGTCGGTGTCGCCCCACTTGAGGGTGATCTTCTCGACCGGGATGCCAAGCTCTTCGCTGGCAATCATCGCCCAGGCCGTCTCGTGGCCCTGGCCGTGAGGCGAGGTGCCGGTAAGGATCGTGGCCGTGCCGTCCGGGTGGACCTCGACCGACGCGTTCTCGTTCGGGCCTGAGCCTTCGCCCTCACCCATGCCGGTGATCTCGACGTAGCTTGACAGGCCGATGCCGAGCTGACGGACGTCGCCGCGCGCGCGGCGCTCTGCCTGCTCCTTGCGCAAGTCGGCGTAGCCGGCCGCATCCAGTGCCCGCTGCAGGCCGGTGATGTAGTCGCCGGTGTCATACAGCGCGCCGAACGCGGTCCGGTGCGGCTCGGTGAACTTCGGCAGGAGGTTCTTGCGCCGCACGTCGGCCGGGTCGAGACCGGCCTCCGCGGCGAACAGGTCGATGGCCCGGTCCAGTGCGGCGGAGGCCTCGGGCCGGCCGGCGCCGCGGTATGCACCGATCGGTGTCGTGCTGGTGACCACGACCTTGGCGACCGACTCCGCGCGCGGGATGTCGTATGGCCCGCTGGTCATGAGCCTGGTGAGCATGGGCAAGAAGCCGCCTGCCCGCACGTAGGCGCCTGCGTCCTGGACGATCTCCAACCGGTAGGCCTGCACGTCGCCGTCGCGGCTGCCGCCGATCGTGATGGTGTGCTGCTGCGCCCGGCCGTGCGTCATCCCGATTAGGTTCTCGTAGCGGGTCTCACTCCAGCGGGCAGGCCGGCCGAGTGCGCGTGCGATCCAGGAGACGACGACGTATTCGGGGTCGGCCCCGAACTTGGCGCCGAAGCCGCCGCCGACATCGGGGGTGATGACACGGACCTGGTCGGACTCGACCGCCAGCATCCGGGCCAGCGCGCCCTTCAGGCCCTGCGCGCCCTGGTTCGGGATCCACGCGGTCAGCCGGCCGTCCTCGCCCCAGACCGCGGCGGCGCCGCGCGATTCCATCGGCGCCGGAGCGACCCGCTGGTTGACGATGGTCTGGCTGACCACGACCTCGCAGCCGTCGAACAGATCAGGCTTCAGCTCCTCAGGCTTGCCCCACCAGCCGGCCACGTTGGTGCCCGCATCCTCGAACAGCAGCGTGTCGTCGCCCGGGTCGTAGCCAAGGACGGCCGGCAGCACGTCGTAGTCGACGCCGACCAGTTCCAGCGCATCCTCGCCCTGGTAGGGATCCTCGACCACCACGGCCGCCACCGGCTCGCCCACGAAACGGACCTTGTCGGTGGCCAGCTGTCGCTCCTGCATGGCCGGCTGCATCGGGCCGGTCGGGGGGATCGGCGGGAGATCAGCCAAGTCGGCGCCGGTGAAGACCGCGACCACGCCCGGCGCCTCGAGCGCCGCGCTGGTATCGATGTTGCTGATCCTCGCGTGTGCCACCGGCGACCGGAGGAAGAAGACGTGGACAGCGCCGGTGAGGCGCTCATCCACCAGATCCTCGACGTAGACGCCGCCCCTGGTGAGGAAACGGGGATCTTCGGTCCGCAGGACCCTGGTGCCCAGGATGCTCAACTACATCGCTCCTCTCAGCCGCAAGCCCGCGCGAGACAGCCGGGCCCCGACGACGCATCGAACCCGGCCAAGTTACGCGGTATTCCTGAGATTGCCACTTGCAGCCGCGGCGGCGCCACCCGGGCGGCCCGCCGCCAGCCCGTTCGGCCCGAAAACCAGTTCCCAGGAGGTCTCCTGGCCAGGTAAAGTCGACTGCTCAGCCCTGGATTCAGATCGGAAGTTTGTCATGCCCGCGCGCGCAACGAGGCGTCGCATCGCGGTCACGCGTCGTCTGCCGGTGCTCGCGTACCGCGACTTCCGGTTGCTGCTGGCTGATCGGGTGCTGGCCCCGATGTCGGCCGCCTTTTCCCTGGTCGGCGTCTCGTTCGCGGTGCTGGACAGCACGCACGGCTCGACCGCCCGGCTTTCCTACGTGCTGGCCGCGCAGATCGCGCCATCGCTGGTCTTCCTCCTGCTGGGCGGCGTGATCGCGGACCGCGTCGCGCCGCAGCGGGTGATCGTTGCGGCGAACCTGATGATCGCCGCGGGCGAGGGGACATTCGGCATCCTGGTGCTGGCTGGCCATCCGGCGCTGTGGCAGATGATCGCGCTGGAGGGCCTGACCGGCACGGGCATGGCCGTGTTCTATCCCGCCTCGTCGGCGCTGCTGCCACGACTGGTACCGGCGGAGCACCTGCAGGAGGCCAGCGCGCTCAGCAGGCTGGCGATGAACGGCGCGCAAATGGGCGGGGCGGTGCTGGCCGGCTTCGTGGTGGCCGCCGTCGGCCCTGGCTGGGCGATGTCGGTCTGCGGTGTCGGGATGCTCGGCACGGTACCGCTGATGCTGGCGCTCCGCGTCACCTCGCAGGAGCGGGCACATCAGACCGGCATGCTGCACGAACTGCGCGAAGGGTGGTCGGAATTCCGGTCGCACACCTGGCTGTGGGCGATCGTGGCGCAGTACTCGATCGTGCTGATGGCCTGGTATGGCGCGTTCAGCGTGCTCGGGCCGGTGGTCGCGCGCACCCATCTAGGCGGGCCGGCAGCCTGGGGCACGATTACCGGAGCGGAGTCGCTCGGTCTGATCGGCGGCGGCCTGATCGCGTTGCGGTTCAGCCCGCGCCGGCCCATGCTGCTCGTGGTGGCGAGCGGGGCCATCATCGGCATCTCGCCGCTCTCGCTGGCGATGCTCTGGCCGGTGCCCGCGATCTGCGCGGCGTCCTTCCTGCTGGGCATCACCATGGAGATCATGATGGTGCAGTGGACGGTTGCGCTGGCCCGCAATGTCCCGCCCGATATGCTGGCGCGGGTTTCGTCCTATGACGCGCTCGGCTCGGTGATGGCGATGCCGATCGGGGCGCTGGTTGCTGGTCCGGTCGCAGCCCTGCTGCACAGTGTGTCGGTCACGCAGTACGGCGCCGCCGGCCTGATCGTGCTGGCCTCGGCGCTCGCGCTGATCCCGCGTGACATCCGGCGGCTGCGCGCTGGCGACCTGGCCGGACCAGCCAGGGAGCCGGAACTCGTGCTCGCCGCGACTAGCCCCTGATCAGCAAGGAGACCAACGTGGACGTCCCGGTCGACCTTCGCTCGGACACCGTCACCAAGCCGTCCGAGGGAATGCGGCGCGCCATGGCGGCCGCCGAGGTGGGGGATGACTGGTACGGCGATGACCCCACGGTCAACCTGCTGCAGGACCGGGCGGCCGAGCTAACGGGCAAGGAAGCCGCGCTCTACCTGCCCACCGGGACCTTGTGCACTCAGGTCGCGATGCACGCCTACGTTCGGGCTGGTCACCTGGTCGTCTGCGAGTCGAGCGCCCACGCGGGTCGCACCGAGGCCAGCTCGGCGGCGGTGCTCTCCGGGATCGCCTTCGACTACATCGCCGCGCCGAGCCGCGGCCTGCTGACAGCCGAGCAGATTGCGGCGGCGCTGGAGCCGGACCCCTATGACGTCACAGTCGTCGACCTGGTGACGATCGAGAACACGCATCAGGTCGGCGGCGGTTCGGTCATGAGCCTGGCGTCAGTCAAGGAGGTCTCGGCCGTTTGCGCGGCCGCCGGGGTGCCGCTCTATCTGGATGGCGCCCGGATCTTCAACGCCTGCACCGTCGCCGGGGTCGCTGTCGCCGACTATGCGGCCGAGGTGTCGGCGATGATGTTCTGCCTTTCCAAGGGCCTCGGCGCGCCGATCGGCTCGATCCTGGCTGGGGACCGGGAGTTCATCAGGGAAGCCCGGCGGCTCAAGGTGCTCTTCGGCGCGGCCTGGCGGCAGGCAGGCATCCTCGCCGCCGCTGGCCTGGTCGCGCTCGCTGAGGGCCCAGGGCGGCTGCAGGAAGACCACGCGAACGCTCGCATGCTGGCCGAGGGAGTCGCCGACCTGCTGCCCGGCAGCGTCGACCCGGCCCTCGTTGAGACCAACATCTTGTTCGTGGATGTGTCAGCCTCGGGCCGGACGGCGCTGGAATGGCGAGACCTGCTCGCCGCTGAGGGCCTGCTGGTCACGCTCATCGGCGACCGGGTACGGATGCTCACTCATGTCGGCGTTGGCGGCGGCGAGATCCAATCCGCCCTTGCCGCCTGGCAGCGGGCCGCCAAGCACCTTGGTTCCTAAGTCGTCAGGCGGGTGCGCAGCAAGTCCAGTTCGGTCGAGGTCAGGCCGTGACTGAGAAGGGCCACCAGCCCGGTCCGGTCCTTGCCACCGGCGCAGTGGAACACCACGCATCCGGGCGCGGCGACAGCGATCGCGCGGACCGCGGCGACGACGAGTCGCGGGTACTCGGCCAGCAGGGCCGGGAAGTACAGCGGCGAGGCCAGGTTGTCGATGGATTTCCACTGTTCGTAGAACGGGGTGACGACCGGATCCAGCGGTTGCCGCACGGTGGTGAGGCCGGGCAGTCTCGCGGCGCGGTCCGGCTCGCCTTCACCGGAGTCGCGCAGGTCGACGACGGTACGGACCCCATACGCCCACCCGGCGGCGGTCAGCCGTATCGGGCCTCCATGCGGACCACAGCCCTCCGCCTGACCTTCCCGAGGCCGCCCAGATCACGGGCATTGACGCAGCCGTCCCACGAAAGGTCCCTGTCACCGGCCACAGCCATCAGCGGGTCGCCACGTGCAGGCCGTCGCCAGGATCTTCCCGACCGCAGCCTGCACGTGGCCCATGGGGCCAGGTGAACAGCGGCCACTGACACTGCTCCTGGCGCAACAGCTCCCGCTGGCCGGCCTGGTAGCGATTCCTAGCTGCAGCTCACGCGGATCTGCGTGCGCCACTGGTCAAGGACGTCCGGCCGGCCGTCGCGGAGCGCGGCGCCGCTGCGCGCGAGTCCGGCGAGGTGGTCGTCGAAGCTGAGGTGTGTCGGCATGGCCGCATGGTAAGCGGTCACGCCGACAGTCGCTCAGGCCACCAGGCGATGAGCCACCAGGCGATCAGCCGGTGCGGCGATCAGCCGGTGCGGCAATCAGGCGACGAGCTCCGCCTCGCCGGTGAAAGCTGCCCACATTGCGGCGTAGCTGCCGCCGCGCTCCAGCAGCTCGTCGTGCGTGCCGATGTCAGCGATCCGGCCGTCGGCGACCACGACGATCCGGTCCGCCTTGGAGGCGGTGGTCAGTCGGTGCGCGACCACGATGGTTGTCCGCTGCTGCGCGAGCTGCTCGGTGGCCCGGTTGACCTCCGCCTCGGCGGCCAGGTCCAGCGCCGCCGTCGCCTCGTCCAGCAGCAGGATCGCCGGGTCCACCAGGTAAGCGCGGGCCAGCGCGATCAGCTGGCGCTGCCCGGCTGACAGGTTGCGGCCGCGTTCGGAGACTTCGTGCAGGAACCCCCCGGGCAGCCGGGCGATCATCTCGATCGCCCCGACCCCGCGGGCTGCCGCCTCCACCTCGGCATCGGTGGCGTCGGGACGGCCGTAGGCAATCGCGTCGCGGACCGTGCCAGGGAACAGGTACGGCTCCTGGGGCACGACTCCGAGCTGGTGCCGGTAGGCAGGCAGGTCATAGTCGCGCACGTCCACTCCGTCGGCTTCCACGCTGCCCGAGCTGACGTCATAGAACCGGGCGATGAGCTTGACCAGCGTGGACTTGCCGGCACCGGTCTGCCCGACCAGTGCGACGGTC
>DASXMP010000111.1:0-32653 GCA_036495585.1 Streptosporangiaceae bacterium | reverse complement strand
GCGCGTGGACTCAAACCTGTGTGCTGTATGACCAGACCCACCACATGGCGAACCTGTACGTCAAAGGGCCGGACGCGCTCAAGCTGATCTCCTACCTCGGGATCAACACCTTCAAGAACTTCCCGCTGAGCCGGGCCAAGCAGTTCGTTCCCTGCAGCTATGACGGCTATGTGATCGGCGACGGGATCCTGTTCCACCTCGACGAGAACGAGTACGAATTCGTCGGCCGGGTGCCGACCGTGAACTGGATCCAGTTCAACGTGGAGACCGGCGACTGGGACGTCGAGCTGGTACGCGACGACCGCTCGCCGTCGCGCCCGATGGGCAAGGCCGTCACCCGCACCCAGTACCGGTTCCAGATCCAGGGACCGAACGCCTGGCAAGTGATCGAGAAGCTGAACGGCGGCCCGTTCCCTGACATCAAGTTTTTCCGCACGGACTACATCAACATCAACGGGCGGCAGGTCCGCGCGCTGCGGCACGGCATGTCCGGCCAGCCCGGCCTCGAGGTGTTCGGCCCTTACGAGGAGTACTTCGAGATCCGCGACGCGATCCTCGAGGCAGGCCAGGAGTTCGGCATCGAGCCGGTAGGGTCCCGCGCCTACGCGTCCAACACCATCGAGTCCGGCTGGATCCCCTCCCCGCTGCCCGCCATCTACACCGGCGGCCAGCTCAAGCCCTACCGTGAGTGGCTCCCGGCGCTGGGCTACGAGGGCTTCGCGGGATCGATCGGCGGCAGCTTTGTCTCGGACAACATCGAGGACTACTACCTCACGCCGTACGAACTCGGGTACGGCCACATGGTGAGGTTCGACCACGACTTCGTCGGACGCGAGGCGCTGGAGGCGATGGACACCAGCAGCCAGCGCCGCAAGGTCACGATCGCGTGGCACCACGAAGACGTGGCGAAGATCTTCGCATCGGTGTTTGACCCGAGTGTCGTCTCCTACAAGTTCCTTGAGCTGCCGGTGTCGAACTACGCGTCGGCGAACTACGACAGCGTCCGCAAGGACGGCAAGCTGGTCGGCTACTCGATGTTCACCGGTTACAGCGCGAACGAACGGTCGATCCTGTCGCTGTCTACCGTCGACGCCGATCTTCCGGTCGGCACCGAGGTGACGATCGTCTGGGGCGAGCCGGGCGGTGGTTCGGCCAAGGCCTCCGTCGAGCGTCCGCACCGCCAGCTGGAGGTTCGCGCCACCATCGGCCCCGCTCCTTACTCCAAGGAGGTGCGCGAGCACTACGCCGAAGGCTGGCGCAGCAAGCAGGACGGTCCGGTCCCGGGTGTGCCCGCGGCCCGCCCGGCGGCGGCCGAGCAGTCGGCGACTCCAACGTCATCGTGACGTCCGGACACAGGGCACTATCAGGGCGCCCGGCCCTGGCGGAGCCTGGCGTCCGCAGGCATCGCGGCGGCGGAAAATGCTGCGGCACGGTACCGACGGGGGCCGCGGGAGGAGCAGGCCCGTGACCGCGTCCGGCGGAGTGGCAGGACCCCACGCCGGGAGGAGAGGGATGAAGTTGCCGCCCGACCCGCCGACCGGAACCGACGTCATGGTGACGCAGGCGAACCCCCTCTACGGCCACGACGCTCCGCTGATCCGCCTCCGTGCTGCCAGCCGGCTCAGTCCGCCCACCGATGCAGACCCGGTCACGGCGGCCATCGCGCGACACATCGGCGAATCGGGCTGCGTCTACTTAGAACTGCCCGATGGCCGGCTCACCGTTGTCCTCGAACTGAGCGGTAAGCGTTGGATACCGCAGGCGCGCGAGGAGGGTTCTCGCGGCTGACAACGCCGCGGTTAGCCCGGCACCTCTAGCTCCCAGTCCCGTCGGACCGATCGGATCTGGTAACCCAGCTGCACGTTGATGGCCACCATGTGCTCGTTCGCTTCTGCGTTCCGGGTCAGGATGTGCCGCAAGTCCGGCACCAGCCGCATCAGTACGTCGGCCATCTCCACCTTGACCAGCACGCCAAGGCGATGACCCCGGTGCTCAGGCAGCACGGCTGTGATGCCCTGGCGAGCCCACAGTCCCTGGTGCGCAGAGGGGTTCTGTCCTGCCGCGCCGCCCGGTACCTCATCGGTAGTGACCTGGGTGATCGCGACGATGGATCCGCTCGCCTCGTGCCGTGCTGCCACCGTGTAGAGCGTGCGTCCGCTGCTGAGTATCCCTTCCTCGAAGGCCCGGATCCGGCCCGCGTCCCAGATCGGCACCTCGACCCCGGCATCGCTGGGCATGTCTACCATCGCGGCGCTGAGCCGGACCGAGTCCTCCATGTACTCATCCGGAGTGGAACCCACCCAGCTGACTGGCGCGTAGCCCGCCGCCAGCCGGATGGCGTCGGCGCGCAACTGCGTCAGCTGGGATCGAAAAGCCTGGTCTTCCGGGTTGATCATGAGCTCCCGGAATTCGAAACCGATCCCCGGCCGACTGCCGGAGTCGGCAGCGAACGTGGCGCCGGGCGAGCCGTCGATCGCCTCGCCGACCAGCCGCGACCGCCCGGCGGCGCGAGCTTCCGCGACGCAATGTGCCAGCAGCCTCGTCCCGTAGCCAGACCGCCGCTGCTCCGGAACGACCGCGATAAGGCACTCGGCCATCGTGACGTTCTCTCTGGTCGGCAGGCCCAGTACGCAGCAGCCGACCGGCCCACCGTCGGCCGAGTGAGCCAGCCACAGCCGCCGCGGTTCGCCAAATCCCGAGAGCCATGCGGCGAAGCGTGCCCGCGGTTGCGGCGGCTGCCCGGGCAGGTCGAGCTGCTCGCCCGCCGCCACGATCTGGTAGCAGCGGTCCACCGCCGAAGTGTCATCGAGATCGACTGGCAAGATCTGCACCCCGGCACTCTGCTCCACCCGCCCGCGGTACGGCAACGCAATTTTGTGGCCGGCAGGCCGCGCCGTCAACGGGACTGGGCCGTCAGTCGCCGACCTAGCGACCTCGGCTGCCTGCGTGGCTTCAGGCCGAGGCGGATGACGCGGGCGGCGCCTCGGCCGGGCCCGAGCTAGCGCCAGCCCCGCCATCGGCGGCGGCGAGGTTATGGCGTGTCCGCCGCACCGCAGGCGCAGCAGCCAGCGCGGCCAGCAGCACGACCACCACTCCCGTCAGGGCCGAGGTGGCGTTCGAATGCGTTACCCACGGTGCGCCGATCGCTGCGTCTACCGACCAGCGGCCCGGCCCGGCGAACCCGAGCACCACCGCGAACGCGGCCAGGGCCAGGGGATACTCGCCACCACCGAGCGCGTTCCAGACAGTGCCTTTTGCGATCGTCAGCGCGGCCCCGGCTACCCCCATCGTGCCGGCCAGGATGGCCGCGCCGAGCGGGGTCGCCAGGCCGAGCACGACGAGCACCGACCCTGTGCCCTCGCACGCCACCGCGAGCATGGCCATCCGGCGGCCGGGTCGCTGGCCGAGGTTGTGGAAGAGCTTGCCGGCGCCTTCCGGGCCGGGACCGGAGAACCAGCCGAGGCCCTTCTGTGTCGCGTGCATGAACAAGATCGTGGCGAGCACGATCCGCAGCAGCAGGAGTCCGAGGTCCATCTCATCAGTCCTTGTGTCCGGGCCGGCTCAGCCAGAATCCTGACCGGCCGTAGCGGGGTGCCGACAGGGTTTGTGCCTGCTCTGTGGATAGCTGACGCGCGCTAAGTAGACAGCAGCCTGGACCAGGCGTCGCTGCCGACGGCCAGCAAGATGATGACCCCAAGCGCGATCTGATCGTAGAGCGGGTTCAGCCCGAGCAGGTCAGAGCCGTTGCCGATAAGCGCGATGAACAGCACGCCGACCACGGTGCGCCAGATCGCGCCCTCGCCGCCGAGGATGCTGGTCCCGCCGACGACGATCCCGGCGAGCACCGTGAAGGTCAGCGTGGTCTGGCCGTTGCTGGCCTGCGCGCTGAGCACGCGGGAGGAGTCGATCACGCCGCCAAGCGCCGCCGCACCACCGCTGATCACGAAGGTGAGCAGCCGGATTTGCTGGACGCGGACGCCGGCTAGCCGCGCGGCCTCGGCATTGCTGCCGGCCGCGTACATGTACCGGCCCGCCGTCGTGCGCCACAGCAGCAGCCCGATGCAGACCACGACGAAGATCATGGTCCAGGTTGAGGTGTTGACGGTCAGCCAGGACGAGCGTGCCAGGTCGCCGAAGCCCGGATGGCTGTAGTCGATGACGAGGTTGCCGCTGGTGACCAGGCTGGCCAGGCCGCTGATCACGAACGACATGGCCAGCGTGGCGATCAGCGAGTTGATCCGGCCATACGTCGCCACCAGCCCGTTGACCAGCCCGACGACCAGGCCGCAGGCGATGCCAGCCAAGATCGCCACGACCGGCGACGTGGACAGCACGAGCTTGGCGCTCACCACGCCGGCCAGCGCATAGATCGCGCCCACCGACAGGTCGAGGCCGCCGGACACCAGCACCAGCGTTCCGGCCGCGGCGATGATGAGCGTCGCTGCCTGCTGGTCAAGGATGTCGAGCAGATTGGTCTTGGTGAAGAACGCTGCGTTCGCCGCGGACAGCACGATGAACAGCACGATGAACGGAAAGATGATCCCGCCCCGGCGGATGGCGGCCGTGAGCGCGTCGCCTGACTGCAGGCGGATGCCTGTGAGGCCGCTCAGCGCCCCGCCCTCCTGCGTGGCTTCCCGCTGGCTCATGACGCTCCTTTGTCGGCGGTGCCGAACGCAGCGCCGAGAATTGCTTCTTCGGTAATCTGTTCGCCGGACAGGCCGGCCACGACGCTTCCTGCTCGCATCACCAGCACGCGGTGCGCCAGCCCGATCAGTTCCTCCACATCGGAGGAGATGAGCAGCACGGCCATTCCGTCGGCTGCCAGCGAGGCGAGGATGTCGTAGATCGCGCGCTTGGCGCCGACATCGACGCCCCGGGTCGGCTCGTCCGCGATGAGGACCTTCGGGCTGCGCATCAGCATCCGCGCGAACAGCAGCTTCTGCTGATTGCCGCCGGACAGCGTGCGGGCCGCGGCGGACTGACCGGCCGCCCGCACGTCGAGACGCGTGAGCATCTGCCCGACCGCCTGCCGTTCCGAGCGCGGCCTGATCAGCGTGCCGTTGCTCACGTCAGCGAGGCTGGCCAGGCTGACGTTCTCCCGGACCGACCGGCCGTGCAGCAGGCCCTGCTCGCGGCGCGACTCGGGGATCATCGCCACCCCGGCGCGCAGCGCGACGCCCGGGTTCTGCCAGCGCCGCCGGACGAGCGACTGGCCGCTGGCCACGGTGATGCTGCCGCCAGACACCCGGTGCGCGCGGTACACCGCGCGGGCCAGCTCGGTGCGGCCGGCGCCGATCAGGCCGGCCAGCCCGACGATCTCGCCGGCGCGGAGCTCTAGCGATACATCGCTAACCCCGGGCGCAGTCAGCTGGCTGACCGAGAGCGCAACCGGCGCGTCTGGCGATGCGTACTGCTTGGCAGGGAACGTCGTGTCTATTGATGCGCCGAGCATCGCCGCAAGCAGCGAGCTTTCACTCTGGCCAGCGGCCGCGTCCGTGCGCACCAGGTTGCCATCGCGCAGCACTGTCACCTGGTCGGCCAGGTCCAGCACCTCGCCGAGGAAGTGCGAGACCAGCACAACCGTGGTACCGCCCGCCGCCAGGTCCCGCACGATCTGGTGCAACGTGGCCACGTCCGGCCGGGAGAGTGCGGCCGTCGGCTCGTCCATGACGATCAGCTCGGCGTTACGGCCGAGCGCCCGCAAGATCTCCAGCTTCTGCTGATCGGCGGTGCGCAGGCGGCCGGCGTTCGCGGTGCCGCTGAGATCGAAATGCACGCGGGCGGCCAGCTCGCTGTACCGGCGGTGCAGCTCGCGCTTGCGCACGAGGCCGGCCCGTTTCGGCTCGTCACCGAGGAAGACGTTTTCGGCCACCGACAGCGCGGGGACGACCGACAGTTCCTGCGCGATCAGGACCACGCCGCGGGCGATCGCCTCGCGCGGCGAGCGGAAGTGCACGGGCTGGTCGTTCAGCAGCAGTCGGCCGCTGTCTGGCGTCACGGCGCCAGCGATGATCTTGCCGAGCGTGGACTTGCCAGCGCCGTTCTCGCCGACGAGCGCGTGGATGGATCCGCGGGCGACCTGCATGCTGACGCCCTGCAGGGCGCGCACGGCGCCGAAGGACTTTGAGATGTCCTCCAGGACGACGTGCGCGCCCGCCGGGCGAGTTTGGTCCGGCACGTTAGCCCGGCCACTCGGCGGTGAACTGGCCAACGTTGGACTTGGTCACGACGCCGCCCGCGGGCAGCCCGGCCACCGGGTCGATGGCACCGCTCGACTTACCGGTCTGGATGGCCTTGATCAGCGCCTGCATGGCGAGC
Source organism: Streptosporangiaceae bacterium (assembly GCA_036495585.1). Lineage (GTDB taxonomy): Bacteria > Actinomycetota > Actinomycetes > Streptosporangiales > Streptosporangiaceae > JAJYUU01. Next base: position 26,335 of record DASXMP010000111.1, on the reverse strand, counting down.
CGGCCCTCGCTGGCTGGTGCCTGCGCCACGTCGGAGTACCAGGCGCCGGAGGCGATGCCCGCTAGCGCGGCCGCGCTAGCGCCGTAGCCCACCAGGATGACCTTGCCGGTCAGCTTCGCCGACGCCAGCGCCTGCGCGCCGCCCTCGATGCCCTGGTCCGAGCCCACGATCAGGTTGATCTTCGGGTTGGCCTGGAGCATGTCCTGCACGGCGGTGAGGCCAGTGGTCGGGCTGAAGAAGCTCTGTCCCGATGCCACGATCTTGGCGTTCGGGTCGGCGGCGATAGCCTTCTTGAACGCGCCGCTGATGGCGACGTCAAGTGCCGAGGCCTTGATGTCATACAGGTAGCCGATGTTGCACGGGTTCAGGTTCTTGGACTGGCAGGCCTGGACCACCTGCTGTCCGAGCTGAGTGCCGATCTTGGTTGGCACGAACGTCACATTCGCCGACAGGCCCTTGACCTGCGGCTGGTCGGTGGACAGGTCCGGGCCAAGGATCTGGTCCATGTTGACGACCTTGATGCCCTTGGAGATCGCCTGCTTGACCAGGGTGAGCAGGCCAGTGCCGAAGATCGGCTGAACGATGATGCCGTTGTACTGCCCCGAGTTGATGGCGTCCTGCAGTTGCGAGAATTGCGTCTGCGGGCTGTTGTTGGCGTCGAAGACCTTGACGTTGGCGTGGCTGTCGTCGGCCACCGCCTGAGCCGCCGCGAGCATCGGCGCGTCGTAGCTGTTCTCCACAGCGAACGACAGGTAGGCGATGTTGAGGGCCTTGGCCGGAGCGCTGCTGCCTGAGCCGGCCCCCGAGCCGCCCGAGTGGCTGCTGCCGCAAGCCGCGAGGCCGAGGCAGGCCATGGCCGCGAGGACTGCTGTTGCTCTGTGCCGGATGTGCCGGACCGATCTTTCTCCTGCTGAGCGTGCTGGCACGGACGTACTCCTTATATGCACTCGCTGAGTAGTGGGTGTCGTAACCGGCCGGTGAGCCGCGACGGCTCTCCGGTTCGAAGGACCCGGCATACGCCGGGCCGATGGCCCGCCCGCGTAGGCCGGCGGGCGGCGGCGAAGTGCGGTGATTCGAAGCAGGTAACCCGGTCAGCCTTCCTTGGCGGGGCCGGCCGCGCCCTTCCACTGGGCCGATCCGGCGTCCCACTCGGTGTAGGTGTAGGGGTTGTCCATCACCTGTGTCTCGGGGATCTCGGGGTGCATGCCATCGGCCCAGGCCTGCGGGCCGAGCTGGCCGGTCAGGTAGTCGACCGTCTCGCCGATCACGGTGCGTGCCTTGGCCAGGTCGGTGCCGACGAGCTTGTGGTCGTGCTTGACGACCCGGCCGTTGATCACGACAGTGTCCACGTCGCCGCGCTGCGCCTGGAATGCCACGTGACCGTAGGGGTTCAGCAGCGGGAAGCTGACCGCGGAGTTGTCATTCTTGATCAGGATGAGGTCGGCCTTCTTGCCGGCCTCGATGCTGCCGACGAGCGAGTCAAGGCCGAGCGCCCTCGCGCCGCCGCGCGTGGCCCAGTCGACGACGTCCTCGGCGCGGAGGTGGCAGTTGGTCACCGTCTCCTGCTTGGCATGCGCCTCTAGGTGCTCGCGGGACCGGTCGGCGCCAAGCGTCGTACGCATGGCGCTGAAAAGGTCGCCGCTCCACCACACGCTGGTGTCCATCGACAGCGATACCGGGATGCCGTGGTCGCGTAGCTGCCAGGTGGGCGGGTAGCCCTGACCCGCGCTCTGCTCGCTCTCGGTGGAGACCGAGGCCGAGCCGCCGGTCGCCGCGATCCGGTTGTAGGAGTCGCGGGTCAGCGTGGCCGCGTGCACGTAGATGGTCTGCGGGGTCATGAACCCGCCCTCGTGCATGAGCCGGATGCCATCGTCATTGGTGGCGCCCCATACGCCCGCATGCGTGGTCACCGGCACCCCCAGGTCGCGCGCTACCTCGAACGCCTTGCGCTCGGGGAAGTCCGGGTCGCCGGTGACGTCGAACGCCATCTGGAAGCCGAGCATGTCGTTGCCGCCGCTGAAGTGCCGGCCGACGAAGTCGCGGAACTCTGGCGCCGCTGACCACTCCCACGGACCCGCCTGGATATTGCCGTAGGCGAGCACGAACCGGCCGGGCACCTCCTGCAGTGCCTGGACCGCGGCCTCGGCGTGATCGGTGGTCTGCAGGCCGTGGGACCAGTCGACCGTGGTAGTCACGCCGGACTCGATCGCCTCAATGGCGGCCAGCAGGTTGCCCGCGTAGATGTCCTGCGGGCGGAAGAGCTTGCCCCACTGCAGGTAGTACCAGACGAAATACTGGGTCAGCGTCCAGTCCGCGCCGTACCCGCGCATCGCGGTCTGCCACATGTGCCGGTGGGTGTCGATCATGCCAGGCATGATGAGGCCGCCGGTCGCGTCGATCTCCACGGTGCCCTCGGGTACCTGAAGGTGCGGGCCGACCGCGGCGATCCGCTCGCCGTCGATCAGCACATCCGCGGCAGCCAGGACATCGTGCGCGTCGTTCAGGGTGAGCACCGTGCCGCCCCGGAACACGAGCGGCCGGCCGGGGGTGAATTCAGGGTCTCCTGCCATTGCAGACCTCCAGGTGTCACCAGGCGGTCGTTCTCCCGGACAGTTGTACGGATCACGACCATAGGGAGCCTGACCGGAAGCGTGGTCCGTTCGGGGACTCGCTGTCAAGGGTTGAATCTGCGTTTATCGGCAACTTGATAGAACGGATATCCGCACAGCGGACAGAAAGTCCACGTCGGGCTAGCCTCAAGGTGGATCGGTGCAGCATGATGTGCGGCGAGCACGGTGCAGCAGAATCACGGTGTTCCGGGAGCACGGTGTTGCCAGGCGCCCGGCGTTCGTAGGCCGGGTTTAGCAAGCACGGAACACCAGCAGGGAGAGCGTGCGTGGCACGAGAGGACACAGGACCGAACTTCATCGAGGCGCTCGCTCGGGGGCTCGATGTGATCAGGGCATTCCAGCCGCGAGAGCCGGTGATGTCCCTCAGCGCCGTGGCCACGAAGGCGGGCCTGGCCCGGCCGACCGCCCGGCGCATGCTGCTGACGCTGGAAGAGCTTGGCTACGTGCGTGCCGTGCCCGGTGGCTTCGAGCTGACCCCGCGAGTGCTCGACCTCGGCATGAGCTATGTGCTCTCCCGCAACCTGTTCGAGGTGGCCAGGCCGCACATGGAAGCCCTGGTCAGCCAGACCCACGAGTCATCGTCGATCGCGCAGCTGGACGGCTCGGACATCATCTACGTGGCGCGCGTCGCGGTCCCGAAGATCGTCGCGCTGGTGGTGACCATCGGCACGCGCTTCCCCGCCATCCAGACATCGCTTGGCAAGGTGCTGCTGGCTGCTCTGCCGCCGGACGAGGCCGAGCGCGTGCTGGCCGAGCCGAGCCGCTCCGGAATCACCCCGCGCTGGCAGCCGGACGCCGCGGCGCGAGCGGCCGAGCTGCGCGACGTCCGGGCCCGCGGCTGGTCGCTGACCGACGAGCAGCTGGCGGCAGGCATCCGGTCGGTGGCCGCGCCGCTGCGCGATGGCACCGGCCAGGTGATCGCGGCTCTGAACGTCAACTGCCACGCCGCTGAGACCCCGCTCGACAAGCTGACCGGTGAGTTCCTGCCGTTGCTGCTACAGACGGCGAGCGCGATCAGCGCCGACTGGGCGGCCTGGCAGAGCGTTCCGCAGGTGACCGTCCGGGTAGACGAGCCGGTGGCCTAGCGCAGCTGGCTAGGTGACACAGGCGCCTGCGCCCAGAAGACACTGCCGCCTGCGGCCAGTTGACATCCAGAAGGCCCCGGCACCACACTGGCGGCGCCGGACTAGTGTCCGCCAGCCGGACGGAGGGCCGCTACCGCATGAGTCACGCCGAACCGACGAGCGCCGGCCCGCTGGCGGGCCTGGTCGTGGCCGACTTCTCGCGGGTGCTGGCCGGGCCGTACTGCACCATGCTGCTCGGTGACCTCGGCGCCGACGTGATCAAGGTGGAGAGCCCGGCGGGGGACGACACGCGACGCTGGGTGCCGCCGGTCGACGCTGCCGGGGCCGCCACGTACTTTCTCGCGATTAACCGCAACAAGCGCTCCGTCGCGCTCGACCTGGCAGCTCCCGCCGATCTGGCCGCGGCGCAGGAGCTGGTCCGCCGGGCCGACGTGCTGGTCGAGAACTTCAAGCCCGGCGGACTGGCCAAGTTCGGGCTGGACTACGTCTCGGCCGCGGCGGCGAACCCGGGCCTGGTCTACGCGTCTATCAGCGGGTTCGGGGCGGGCGGCGGCAAGGACCTGCCCGGCTACGACCTGATGGTCCAGGCCATGTCCGGCCTGATGAGCCTCACCGGTGATCCAGACGGCCCGCCATACCGGTCCGGGATCTCGGTGTTCGACGTGATGACGGGCCTGCACACTGCGATCGGAATCCTCGCGGCACTGAATCTGCGCACCTCGACCGGTCTCGGCCAGCACATCGAGGCCAGCCTCATGGCCTCGGCCCTGTCCGGCATGGTCAACCAGACCAGCGCCCAGGTGGCCGGGGGCGTGACACCATTCCGGATGGGCAACTCGCACCCGAGCCTGTTCCCCTACGAGCCGCTGCCCACCGGCAGCGGCGACCTCATTGTCACGGTGGGGAACGACGCGCAGTTTCGCAGGCTGTGCCAGGTGCTCGGGGCGGACCGACTGGCCGATGACGCCCGGTTCGGCACCACCGGCGAGCGCACGGCGCACCGGGCCGAGTTGCGCGTGCTGCTGGTGGAACTGCTGGCCGGCCGGCCGGCCTCGGCCTGGTTCGCGGACCTGATCGCTGCCGGCGTGCCCTGCGGCCCGATCAATACCGTGGACCAGGGCCTAGCGTTCGCTGACGGGATCGGCCTGCAACCGGTCGTGCAGGCTGGGCACGGCGAGTCGGCGGTGCCAACCGTGCGGCACCCGCTGGACTTTTCGGCTAGCCCGCCGCGGTACGACCTGCCGCCGCCGGCCCTGGATGAGCATGGTGCGCAGATCAGAGCCTGGCTGGCAGCCGAGCCCGCGAGATGAGGAGTCTTATGAGCGCGGAGGATGGCAGCGCCAAGGACAGGGACGTCCGCGGCGATCGCCACAGCGACTTTCCTACCTTTCCTACGTCCATCGGCGTGTCCGATCCGGATCGCATCACCGTGCTCGGACAGGACCTGGCGGCGGATCTGATGGGCAAGGTCGGGTTCGTCGAGCTCTCGCTGTGGCTGGTCACCCAGCAGCGGCCGGCGCCCGGCCAGGTGCGCGTGCTGGAGGCGGTCCTGGTCGCCCTCGCCGACCACGGCTTCACGCCCACCGCGATCGCGGCCAGGCTCACCTACCTGAGCGCACCCGACTCGGTCCAGGGTGCACTCGCCGCCGGGCTGCTCGGTGGCGGTTCCAGGTTCCTCGGCGTGACCGAGGACACGGCACTGTTCCTGTCCGAGGCCCTGGCCGGCCAGCCGGCCCCCGACGACGACGCTGGGTACGACGCGCTGGCCCTGGCAGCAGTGGAGGAGGCCCGTGCGCAGCGCCGATTCGTTCCCGGCCTCGGCCATCACCTGCACAAGGTCACCGATCCTCGCACACCCGTGCTGATCGCCATCGCCGAGGCGGAGGGCCTGCGGGGACCGCACCTGCGGCTGTTCGAGGCGATCGGCCGGGTGCACCCGCAGGTACTCGGCCGGACGCTGCCGCTGAACGGAGCGGGCACCTGTGGTGCCGCGCTGGCTGACCTCGGCTTGCCAGCCGAGTTGCTGCGCGGGTTCGCGCTGCTGGCCCGCACCGCCGGCCTGCTCGGCCATCTGGCGGAAGAGCGGCGCAATCCGATCGGCATGGACGTCTTCCAGGCAGTCGAGCACAATGCGGAATATCTGAATCCCAGCTAGGAGCGTCATGGCCACCATCGCCGCGGTCATCGCATCGACTCATCACCCCTTCTACTACCGGGCGAGCACGACGGTAGGCGCGGACCGGCCGCCGTTCGCGGACGAGTGGGTCGCCAAGATCGAGGCGTTCCGCGAGACGCTGACCCGCGCGCGGCCGGACGTGCTCGTGATGGTGGGCAGCGACCACTTCCACCAGCTGTGGCTGGACAACATGCCGCAGTTCCTGGTCGGCAAGGCCCCTTACTACGACGCCAATTACTACAACGAGGAGCGGGAGTTCGGCCTGCCGCGAATGTTCCTGCAGGGTGACGAGGGCCTGTCGGCCTATCTGCTGCGGCAGGGCCTGGACGAAGGGTTCGACCTCGCCTTCAGCAACGAGCTGCGCGTCGACCACAGCATCACCTGCCCGCTGATCACGCTGCGGCCGGAGGCGGACCTGCCGATCGTGCCCATCTACACCAACATTTTCGCGCCGCCGCTGCCACAGCCCCGGCGCTTCGTGGAACTTGGCAAGGCGATCCGCCGGCTGGTCGAGTCCTGGCCGAGCGATAAGCGAGTGGCGATCATCGGCACGGGTCACCTGTCGCTGGAGCTCGGCGGCCCGCGCCAATTCGGGCCGCACGGTCCCGATCCGGAGTTCGACCGTAAGGCGGTGAACTGGATCGCCGCCGGCGACCTGGACACCGCGCTGGCCGAGGTGAGCCTGGACAGCCTGTGGCTGCCGGGCAACGCCACCCACGGCTTCATGGACTTCATGCTGATGATGGGCGTGGCCGGCGAGAACGTGAAGGCGGACTACACCGACTCGCTCGACTTGTTCCACACCATGGAGGCGTACTTCACCTGGTACCCAACGGAGGGATCGTGAGCAAGTACCTGCTGAACAAGTTCCTGTTCACCATCGACCGCGATCCCGACCTGGTCGAGCGGTACCGCGACGACCCGCGTGGCACGGTGGAGTGGTGGGAGAAGGAGCGCGGCACCGTGCTGCTGAGCTGCCCCGAGTTCGAGCGCAGCACCTGGCCGACCTTCACGCCGGGCGAGCGCGAGGCGCTGGCCACCCACGACTACGTCACGTTGTTCGAGCTGGGCGCGCACAACTTCCTGCTGCTGACGCTCTACATCGCCCTGTTCGAGCGGGACTATGAGGAGCCGCTGGCGTTCCAGCGGGAGTTCGCGGAACGGCTGAGGCACTGGAGCCTGCCCTATCCCGACATCGCGACCTGACGGCCGGGACGGGCGCGCCCTCGTAGCGGCGGCACGCCCATCCCTTCCGTCATCGCATGTGGGTCAGGACCCGGTCTCGGTGACTGTGCCCTGCACCAGCTGGGTGAACTCCTTTCCGCTCATCGCGGCGCCCATCTGCACGTCGATCTCGTAGAGCCCGGCCGCTGGGGCTGTCGCGGTCAGCGTCTGGGTTCCGGGGTCGGGCCCAGTGGTGTTCGGCGTGCTGGCCCGCTGCACCACGGTGCCGGCGGGGTTGGTCAGGGTGTAGGTGATCACGTTGTCGGCGCTTGCGTCAGGTGCCTGGAAAGTCACCGTCAGTTGCGACAGTCCAGCCGGAACGTTGATCTTGAATGCGTTCAGCTGGCCCATGCCCCGGCCGACCGAGGCGGTGATCAGGTCCTCGAACGTCCCGCCGGTCGACGGGATCAAGGTGCGCCGCTCGACCGGGAACGAGGTCATCGCGGCGTTGCCGCTGCTGAACTGCACCGACTCCGGGTGGTCGCCCGGGGCTGTCGGGAAGGCCACCGTCAGCGGGACCGTGGCGGTGGAGTGCGCCTTGATGTTCACTGGCTTGCTCGCCGAGGACGTCACCCAGTTCTGCCCGGACACCTTGAAGGACAGGTCGCCGGTAAAGGTCCCTGGCGCTGGCTGCGGCAGTGCAAGGTCCTGGTCGACGCCGCCCCACAAGACCTTGACCGTCCACCGTCCGGCCTGCGGGGTGGACACGGCCACGTGCTGGTAGTTCGGTATCGTGCCGGCTCGGGTGGTCGTGGGCAGTGTGCCGTCATCGTAGGACTCCTGCACCAGCGCACCCTGCGGGTTGAACACCTGGTAGTACAGCCGGTTGCTGTTGGTCGGATCCGCCCAGATCATGTCCATGTCCAGCTGGCCGAGATTCCCCGGCACGTTGACATGGATGGTCTGAGCAGCGGTCGCGCCCTCGTGCGGCACAGGCAGGCTCGGGTCTGGGGCGCTCACCGCCTCGGTGACCGTCTTGCCGATCTGGAACTCCTGGCCGATCTGGCGGTAGGTGCCCTTCACCGTCACTGGGTGGCTGCTGGTGTTGTACAGGCTCACCTGCTGACTGGTTGTCGACCCGCCGTTGCCCTGCAGGTCCAGCTGTGACGGTGTGGCCACCAGCGCGGATGAGCTGTTGCCGTGCTGCAGCGTGCTGCCCGGCATCACCTGTGCCGCGCGCACGGCCGCGTAGACGTTCAGCAGCCCGGCGCCCTCCAGGTCGGCTGGCGCGCCGATGTCGGTCGCCGTGCTGGTCAGGATGTCCTTGACCATGGCCGGGGTCGGGCTGGCACCGTTGTGGGTGTCGCGGTAGGCCTGGATGACGTCCGCGGCGGCGCCGGAAATCAGCGGCGCTGACTCGCTGGTGCCGCGCATCGACTCGACCGGATAGTTGGGCGGGCAGCCGCCGACGCCGTCAGCGCAGGCAGCCTCGCTGCCGTACCACGACGGGGCAGCCAGGTCGACGAGCTTGTTCGTTGGCGCGGGACCGCCCGAGGACAGGGCGGACATGTTGTTGGAGACGAACTTGCTGTAGCCATCGTCCGTGGCGATCAGCCGCATGCTGTCCGTCCCGGCTGCCGCGATGACGGCCGGGTCGTCGGACTGGATGTTGAACGTGCCTTGCGGGCCGCTGTCGCCTGAGGACACCACCACCGTCACGCCCGCGGCGACCGCTGCATCGTTGGCCTGGCGTATCGCCGTGCCGCCGCCGAACGATTCAGAGATCACGTCGGCGTGCGTGGTCATCACCGTGGCATCGATCCCGGCTACGACCTGCGTCGTCGACAGGATCGGGGTGTCGATCCCAGTCAGGTCGACCAGCGAAGCGTTCGGCGCGTCGCCGCGGATGACGAACGTGCAGTTGGCCGGGATCGGCAGGGTCGAGGCCGGCAGCGCCTTGGAGTACTGGTACACCACGGTGCCCTGCGCCACCATCGAGGACGCGTCGCCGTAGTCCTCGTCGTTGCTGTGGTCGGCCGTGGGGTCCGGCGCGTTCAGCACGACTGGGGTGCCGTTGGCTCGGATGAAGTTCGGGTTGCCGGCCAGGTTGTTCGCGCCATCGTTGGCGATGATGACGCCCTGGCCGGTAGCGATGGAGTTGCCCTCATCCGGCGCGCCCGGGGTGCCGTTGGACGCGTGGATATCGGTGAGCGCCTCGCCCTCTTGCAGTGGCTTGCTCGGGTCCGGGTTGAACGGGCAGCTCGCGTCGCTGCTCGCCGACTGGCTGGCTGGCTGGGCTGCCGCGGGCGGCGGGGCGAGCGAACTGGAGGGCAGGACATGGACCTGCGGGTCGGGGAGGATCTGCGCCACCGCCGGATTGGCCCGCAGCGAGGCCACCGCCGCGGCGGACAGCGTCGCCGACACCTCACTGGGCTCGGGCACCGCTACCAGGTTCGTCCCGCCGTCGGCCTTGATGGCCGCGACGACCGGCGCCTGGTCGGCGGCGGCAGCGCTCTTGAGTTCGGCGGCCTGGGTGCGCATGTTCAGGTCCGGGTGCTGGGCCTTGAGCACCACGATGACCGCCCCACCGTTCGCCGCGCCGTCAGGGGCCGGTGCGAGCGGCCCGCCAGCGGTCGTCGCCATCGCGGACGACGTTAAACCCAGGGGGACCATCGTGGCCAGGGCGAGCGTTCCCGCCGCGCCGGCCAGCAGCCGCCCGGCACCCCGGTGCCGCTGGCGCTTTGTGTGTCCCAGATCCATTAGTGCTTCTCCCTTCGCGGAACCCGCAGGGGGCAGTGATACCTCGAACGTAACCCTCGTGCGAGCCGGTTTCAAGGTAGTCCACGTCCATTACTGAGCATTAACCTCGCCGGGACGCAAAGATCTCATCCACATGCCAGCGCGCCATTACGGACGGCGATCCAACCGGAGGTGCTGGGTAATCAGCGCTGTTTAAAGCATTAATTAGCACAAGTTATCGAACAAATTGCTGCACCGACGAGACGCTGAGCTCTGGAATTGCCTTAGATTTATGCACGACTGCTCCGCCCGCAAGCCAAGTTGCCAGTCGATAACGACCTGCGCGCAATGTGAAAAAAGGCCGTGCTTCCGCAATAGTATTGGCTTACTTTCGCAGGCTAATAAACGGGCCGGAATGTAACGACGACGCGCGTCCGGACATGGCGGGCCGGCCACCCTCTTTGACTCCGACGCAACGGCCGGAAACCGCTATCTTCGGCTGATTTATAGGAACTCGAACCTAGTTGTGACCTGACGCAGCGAATGACTAGTGGTCATAGCTTTGATGACTAGCTCTTCCGCGGGGTGGCGCTTTCGAACAAATGCGGAATCCCGCTGCTGAACCGTACAGAACGCGGTGCTGCGGTCACTGGGCGCAGATGTCAAAAGGGCGCATCGGAGGCGAGCCAGATGCAGCCGTGCAGACCTCGGGCAGGCTAGCCGGACGCGAAGAGCGGCGACCGGGCCAGCACGATCGCTGCGCCGCAAACCACCACACCGCAGAGCACCTGTGGCAGGATCAGCCAGCCGCCGCGTACCTGCTCGCCGAAGACGAAGACACCCCACAAGACCGCCAGGATCGGATCGGTCAGGCTGTTTCCCGGCTGCGACGCCGTGAGGGGGCCTGCGTTCAGGGCCGACTGCGTGAGGAACATGCCCATGGCGCCAGCCGCGATCACTGCGTAGAGCTGCCAGCTCGTCAGCAGGGCGACGAACCCGCCGGCAAACGTGCCGGTCATACCCTTGATAAGCGCCGCGGTCAGCCCGAACGTGCCACCGGCCGCAACGCCGAGTAGCGCGGCCTGCTGCTGCCCGTTGAGCGGAGAGCGGCCGACGAGGGAGCCTCGGCCCTCGCGTTCCCTCGTCTCGACCGCCTTCCGCCAGGTGCGGAGCCGGACACTGCCGGTCACGGTCCACAGCAGGAGGAAAGCTACGAGCGCGACGTTGGCTCCGATCGCGAGCACCCATGTGTACCAGCTGGCTGGCTCCTCGCGGCCAGGGGATGGCGACAGCAGGAATAGCAGCAGACCGACGCCGAGTGTCATCGCCAAGCTCGGCATCCACTCCCGGTGACTGATGCGCGTCCGGAACATCCACGAGCCCAGCAGCAGCGTGAACGGCAGTTCGAGCACCAGGATCGGCTCCACGACTGCCAGCGCGCCGGTGCCGAGCGCGGCGGCTTGCAGGACGAACCCGGCCGTGATCGCCGCTATGCCCCCGATCCAGACGGGTTTGTGCAGCAGGTCGCGCATCAGCCGCAGGCTCAGGCTCTCCTGCGCGACCTCCCTGTTGGCCTTGCGCTGGAGGACCCATGAGGTCGCGTTTGCCATCGCTGCCAGCAGCGCCAGGATGTAGGTAAGCACGGTGCGGGGCAGATACCCGGCGGCGAAAATCAGGAAACGCGGCGACAGCGGGCCGTCGTCGTTCCCGTCTTAACTGCCCATCGGATGCCAGACGGTCTTAATTTCCAGCATCGCCATCATCCTGCGGATGCCCGGCGGATCGTCCCAGTCCTCGTCAGCGCAGACCGTTCGCTTGAGGTTGGCGGCCGCGGCGCGCTCGAGTGGCGCGCGGTCCGCGGCCGGCGCGCCGGTGAGGTCGATGGCGTTGACATCCGTGTGCGCGGCAGCGACCGGAGCGAGCTCGGCCGTACGCCCGGTCAGGATGTTGACCACGCCGGGCGGGACGTCAGAGGTGGCCAGCACCTCAGCGAGCACGACCGCGGGCAGCGGGCGCTCCTCGCTCGCGATCACCACGACGGCGTTGCCAGTGACGATGACCGGGGCCAGCACGCTGACCAGGCCGAGCAGGCTGGAGTCCGGCGGAGCGATCGTGACCACGACCCCCGTCGGCTCCGGCACGCTGAAGTTGAAGTACGGGCCAGCCACCGGGTTGGCGGCGCCGGCCACCTGGGCGACCTTGTCCGACCAGCCCGCATACCAGACCCAGCGATCGATCGCCTGAGCGACGGTTGCGGCCGCCTTCGCGGGCGTGAGGCCCTCGGCGACCGCTACCTCGGCGGCGAACTGGGCGGCGCGGCCCTCCAGTATCTCGGCCACCCGGTAGAGCACCTGGCCGCGGTTGTAGGCGGTCGCGCCAGACCAGCCCGGTTGCGCACGGCGGGCCGCCACGACCGCGTCGCGCAGATCCTTGCGCGAGCCCTGCGCCGCGAAAGCAAGCAGGTCACCGCGCTCGCCGTCGCCATCCGCCGATGCCGCGCTGACCGGGTAGGACCGGCCCGACTCCGAGCGCGGGAAGGCCCCGCCAATGAACAGCTTGTAGGTCTTGCGCACGTCAAGGCGCGCGCCTGCGGGCTCGGCCGGTGCCTGCGCAGCCGGTGCCCGCTCGGCCGGTGCCTGCTCGGTGGACGCGTGCTCGACCTGGGCGTGATCAGACATCGAGGTACGCGGCCAGGCCATGCCTGCCGCCCTCCCGCCCGTAGCCCGACTCCTGGTATCCGCCAAACGGGCTGGCCGGGTCGAAGCGGTTGTAGGTGTTGGCCCACACGACCCCGGCCCGCAACCGCTGCGCGACCCACAGGATGCGGCTGCCCTTCTCGGTCCAGATCCCCGCTGACAGGCCGTAGGGGGTGTTGTTCGCCTTGGCCACGGCCTCCTCTGGGGTGCGAAACGTCAGCACGGACAGGACCGGGCCGAAGATCTCCTCGCGAGCAATCCGGTGCGACTGGCTCACGCCGGTGAACAACGTCGGCGGGAACCAGAACCCGCGCTCGGGCAGGCGGCACGGCGGCGACCAGCGCTCTGCGCCCTCACTGTCCCCGGCCTGCGACAGTCGCGTGATCTTGTCGAGTTGCTGGCGTGAGTTGATCGCGCCGATGTCGGTGTTCTTGTCCAGGGGGTCGCCGAGACGGAGCGTGGCCAGCCGGCGTTTCAGCCGGTCGGTCACGATGTCGGCCACCGACTCCTGCACCAGCAGCCGGGACCCGGCGCAGCACACATGCCCCTGGTTGAAGAAGATGCCGTTGACGATGCCCTCGACGGCCTGCTCCACCGGCGCGTCGTCGAAGACGATGTTGGCCGCCTTGCCGCCGAGTTCCAGGGTCAGCTTCGTCGTGGTCCCGGCTACCACGGCGGCGATCTGCTTGCCCACCTCGGTCGAGCCGGTGAACGCGATCTTGTCGACGTCTTGGTGCCGCACGAGCGCGGACCCCGTCTCGCCGGCCCCGGTGATGATGTTGACCACGCCGGGCGGCAGCCCGGCCTGCTGGCAGACCTTGGCGAGCAGCAGCGCGGTCAGCGGCGTGGTCTCGGCCGGCTTGAGCACGCAGGTGTTACCCGCCGCGAGGGCGGGGGCCAGCTTCCACGCTGCCATCAGCAGCGGGAAGTTCCACGGGATCACCTGCCCAGCGACCCCGAGCGGCCGCGGGTCCTGGCCGAAGCCGGCATAGGGCAGCTTGTCCGCCCAGCCCGCGTAGTAGAAGAAGTGGGCGGCCGCCAGCGGGATGTCCACATCCCGCGACTCGCGGATCGGCTTGCCATTGTCCAGGCTCTCCAGCACCGCGAACTCGCGGGCGCGTTCCTGCAGGATGCGGGCGATCCGGTAGAGATACTTGGCTCGCTCGCGGCCCGGCATCGGGGCCCACACGCGCTCATAGGCCCGCCGGGCTGCGGCGATGGCACGGTCGGTGTCTGCCTGGCCGGCCTCCGCGACCAGGGCGAGGCGCTCCTCGGTGGCCGGATTCACCGTTTCGAAGGTCTGCCCAGCCGCCGCAGGGCTGAACGCGCCGTCGATGAACAGGCCGTATTCCGGCTCGATCGTGACGACGTCCCGCGACTCCGGCGCGGGAGCGTACTCCCAGACAAGGCCGTCGGCCTGCGGGTCGGCTGGCCCATCGGGATCAGCAGCCACCGCCGGCTCAGCGGATTTCATCGTGCCGGACCCCACAGTGCCATCTCCGTCGTTCGCTGACGTGCCTCGCGTCATTGTGCCACGTGGCTGTCTGCGGCAGGTTGCTCGCGCGTGTCGCTTCTCGCGTCATCACCTGACTTAACCCATACTTCCCGTCATTGGCGGATGCGGCGGGGAGGCCGCATTCGGGGGGAAAGGGCGGGGCAATGCAGTCAACCTTTGATGCTGCCGGAAAGGACGCCGAAGAGGTCCGATACTGGCGCGGCCAGACAACGGCGGGAAGGGCGCAGATGGCGATCGCCTTTATCTCGTTCCTGGCCGTCCTCATCGCCGGGTTCGTCGCGTTTGAGAGCTGGCAAACCAGCAAGAGTAATGCGCGCTCGACGCTGCTGCAGGCCGAAGACAGTCAGCTATCGTCGGCAATCCAGGCGATTGGCTCGACCGGCAGCACGTCTGAACGGGTCGCCGGCTTGCTTCTGCTGACCAGGAACACAGCTGGCCGATTCACCGAGGCTGGCCAAACCGGTGAGCTGCCGGCCGATATCTACGATGACTACACGACCGCGCTGCAGGTGCTGAGCGGCTACCTGAGTAGCCAGAGTGAGGTGTTCCTGGCGGACGCCTCCGCGGCATCCCCGTCGTCCGCCGCTTCTGGCGGGTCCTCGTCCGGCGCTTCTGGCGGATCGGCGGCGGCCGGGAGTGGCGGTGCCGTGAGGCCGGCCTTCGGTCGCGGTTATGGCACGCCGCCCGCCTCGGATCAGTCCATCGACCTGTACTACGCGGCCGACCAGGTGCAATTCCTGCTGAGCCCGAAGATGGCGGCAAAGGTGGCGGCGCTGCATACTGGCGCGCAACCGGCCATCGACCTGTCCGGGGACGAGTTGTATGACCTGTCGTGGACCGGCGTCGACTTTGCCTGGGTCGACGTGTACATGCCGGGCATTGACCTGCGCGGTGCGGACCTGGCCGACTCGCGATGGGGCAGTCGGTCCGATCTGCAGTTCGCGCACCTGCAGTGCAGCAACCTCGGTGGCGCCGACTTCCGGGGCGCTAATCTCCGGCGAGCGGATCTGCGCGGCGCCTACGTCCAGGGCGCCGATTTCCGCGGCGCGCGGATCAGATTCTCCGAACCGACGACGGTGTACGGGACCGCGAAATGGACGTCCGTGCCGGCCGACCTCACCGTGCTCCCGGCGAGCCAGTGGCATCCGGCCGCCTGCCTGCAAGACAGCAGCTACTTCGACAACCAGAATCCGGCCACCTGACGGAGACCGGGCCGACGCTGCACCTGGGCCGACGCTGCACCTGGGCCGACGCTGCGCCTGGGCCATCGCGGCACTCGCGTGGCCGGCAACGGGTCGGTGAGTTTGTCGCCTGTCGCTGGGCGGTACCAACCTCGAGGGCCTGACCTGACGGTGAACGATGAACCCGCCGCCGCGACCAGCGGCGCGTACCTCCATCACAACGCCGGGTGCAGGCCAGACATCCTGCGGTCCTCGACACCGACGTGCGGGGACGAGAGCGAGGCATATCAATGTCCATTTCCACTGTCAGCCGCGTGGTCATTCTGGGCGGCACCAGCGGGATCGGCCTGGCCACGGCGAAGGCAGCGGCGGCAGCAGGGGCATCGGTAGTGGTTGTCTCCCGTGACCGTGCCTCGGTCGAGTCGGCCCTTGCCGAACTGCCCCCGGGCTCGGCGGGCCATGCGGTGGACGCGTCCTCGGCCGAGGATCTGGCGGCCTTCTTCGACATCGTCGGGGAATTCGACCATTTCGCCTATACCGCAGCGGGGCCCCTGGTCTCCATCTCGCTCGCTGACTACACCGCGGACAAGGGTCGGGCATTCTTCGAAACTCGTGTGGTCGCGGCGCTCGACGCGATGCGGCTCGCGGTGCCGCACATCCGGCCTGGTGGGTCTATCACGATGACCAGCGGTACGGCAGCGTTCCGCGGCGGGGCCGGCTGGTTTCTCGGCTCGGCCGCTTCGGGTGCGATCCTCTCGGCGGCCAGGGCGCTTGCCGTGGAGCTGGCGCCGATCCGGGTCAACGTGGTCGCTCCCGGCGTGGTGCGCAGCCCAGTGTGGTCGGCGATGTCTGAAGCTGACCGCGAAGCAATGTACGACACCGTGGGCCGCAGCCTGCCGCTCGGTCGCGTCGCCGAGGTCGAAGACGTCGCCAAGGCCTACTTTCAGCTCATGGACCAGGACTACGCCACCGGGACCGTCAGCGTGATCGACGGCGGCACCCTCCTCGTCTGACAGTGGCGCGAACGTCACCAGCCTTGAGATGCGCTGCGTGTCGGCAGCCGGCTAAGCCGTTGAAGCAGGCATGGACGGCGGCTCAATCCAGCGTGAAGTAGTCCGGGCCGGCATACCGGCCGGTGCGCTGCTTCTGCCGCTGCATGAGCAAGTCGTTGAGCAACGTCGAGGCGCCGATGCGGAAATACCGCGGCGTCAGCCAGGGCTGGCCGGCCACCTCGTTGACCAGCACCAGGTACCGGATGGCGTCCTTCGCGGTCCGGATGCCGCCGGCCACCTTGACGCCGACGCGGCGACCGGACACCGCCTCGAAGTCCCGCACGGCGGCCAGCATCACCAGCGCCACCACGGGCGTCGCCGCCGGGCTCACCTTCCCGGTCGAGGTCTTGATGAAGTCAGCGCCCGCGAGCATGGCAAGCCACGAAGCACGTGCCACGTTGTCCAGGGTGGCGAGCTCGCCGGTCTCCAGGATCACCTTGAGGTGCGCCCCGCCGCACGCCTCGCGTACCGCCGCGATCTCCGCGTACACCTGCCCGTACCGCCCGGCCAGGAACGCGCCGCGATCGATGACCATGTCAATCTCATCTGCCCCGGCAGTCACCGCTTCCCGCACGTCGGCCAGCTTGACGTTGAGCGATGCCCTGCCAGCGGGGAACGACGTGGCCACGGATGCCACCGCTACCTGCCCGCGCGGCAGTGCCGCCCGCGCGGTGGCGACCAGGTCGGAATAGACGCAGACAGCCGCGACCGGCGGCGCGGACGGGTCATCCGGGTCCGGGTGGGCGGCCTTGCCGCACATCGCCGTGACCTTGCCCGGCGTGTCCGCACCTTCCAGCGTGGTCAGGTCCACCATCGCAATGGCCAGGTCGAGCGCCTGGAGCTTGGCGTCCTTCTTGATCGACCGCGTTGCCAGGGCGGCCGCGCGCTCGCTCACGCCGACCTGATCGATGCCCGGCAGGCCGTGCAGGAAGTGCCGCAGTCCCGCGTCGGATGACCCGAGTTCGACGGCGCTCTCCCACGACACCGGGCGCGCCAGTGACTCAATGCCCACGCGCCTGACGTTACCGGGCGGCTGCTGCGACGTCACCAGGCGACAGCTGGTCGCACGGGGAGCCGAGCAGCCGCGGCAGCTCCGATGTTCCTTCCGGCCGGTGATCGCCATGGTCGTTTTGCGTCCTTTGTGCAACCATCTGGAACGGTGCGTCACTGACCGCAGCGCGCCAGCTCCCGTCCCGGCGCGGCCCTAGGGGGTGATTCGCTCGAGCACGGGATCAGCCGGGGGCGGCGGCTGCGGGCCGACCTCGATCGCGCCGGCCAGCGCCTCCCCGGCCCGGCCGAATCTCGCCGGGTCGTCGCCGCGGAGTTCCAAGACCGGGTCACCCGCACGAACGGCGTCGCCCGGCTTGGCCAGGCAGATGACGCCGGCCGTGGCCGAGACAGGGTCCTCCTTCCTGGCCCGCCCGGCGCCGAGCCGCCACGCCGCCACCCCGACCGCCCGCGCGTCCAGCTTGCCGATGTAGCCGTCGCACTCGGCCGTGATGATCTCGGTGTGGCGCGCGTGTGGCAGCTGCGCGTCCGGGTCGCCGCCTTGCGCCGCGATCATCGTGCGGTAGGCGTCGAGTGCGCGGCCGTCGGCAAGCGCGGCGGCCGGATCGGCCGCCACGCCGGCCAGCCGCAGCATCTCGGCCGCGAGCGCCAGAACGACAGCTACCAGGTCCGGCGGCCCCTCGCCACGCAAGGTCGCGACTGCCTCCTCGACTTCGACTGCGTTGCCCACGGCGCGGCCGAGCGGCGTGTCCATCTGGGTCAGCAGGGCGCTCGTCAGCACGCCATGCGTATTGCCGAGCCCGACCATCGTCCGCGCGAGCAGCCGGGCCGTGGTCAGGTCCGGCATGAACGCGCCCGAGCCGACCTTGACGTCGAGGACGAGCGACGCCGTTCCCTCAGCGATCTTCTTTGCCATGATCGAGCTGGCGATCAGCGGGATGCTTTCCACGGTCGCCGTGACATCGCGCAGCGCGTACAGCTTGCGGTCGGCGGGCGCGAGCCCGGCGCCGGCGGCGCAGATCACGCAGCCGCTCGTGGCGAGGACGCGCAGGATCTCATCGTTCGACAGGCTCGCGCGCCAGCCGGGGATGGCCTCCAGCTTGTCCAGCGTGCCGCCGGTGTGACCGAGGCCGCGACCCGACAGCTGCGGCACGGCGGCGCCGCAGCTTGCCACCAGCGGTGCCAGCACGAGCGAGACCTTGTCGCCTACCCCGCCGGTGGAGTGCTTGTCGACCGTGGGTGCCGTCAGGCCAGACAGGTCGAGCCGCTCGCCAGAGCTGATCATCGCCTCGGTCCAGGCTCGCAGCTCGCGCCCATCGAGGCCGCGGAAGACGATCGCCATCAGCAGCGCGGACATCTGCTCGTCCGGGATGTCGCCGCGGGTGTAGGCGGCGAGGAGCCAGCGGATCGCTTCTTCTGGCAGGCGCGAGCCGTCTCGCTTGAGCCGGATCAGGTCGACGGTGTCCGGCGCGGGCATCTTGTCCGGATCGCGTCTTTGGTCCGCCCCGCTGGCGCCGTCTGGCCCGGATGCCTGGTCAGGCACCGGCGGTCCGGCGCGTTTCGATGTCGTCGCCGGTGAAGGCGCTCGGAAGCAACTCGCCGAGCTGGCGGGGTCCCCCGTCGGCGTCCACGAGCAGGCCGGGCCCGCCGGCCTCCAGCAGCAGTTGACGGCAGCGGCCGCAGGGCACCAGCGGCGCGCCGTCACCAGCCACGACGCTGACCGCGACAAGTGGTCCGGCGCCGGCCGCGTGCTGCGCGCTGACGAGGCCGCATTCCGCGCACAGGGTCAGGCCGTAGGAGGCGTTCTCTACGTTGCAGCCGGTCACCAGCCGCCCGTCGCGATCCTGGCCGGCCGCGCCGACGTGCAGCCCGGAATACGGCGCGTGCGCACGGGCTGCGACAGCGGTCGCGGCGGCTCGCAGCGCGGTCCAGTCGATGTTCATTCGCCGGCCGTTACCTCCCGATCGCTGAGGGCGGCCGGGTCCGGCGGTGACCAAACCGGCTGGCCGATGAATCGCGCAGCGCGCGTCCAATCATCTCAATTTGGCATCAGGCCCACAATGACAGGGCCGCCTGACTTCCGCGCAGGTGGCGACGAGACTAGCCTGCGTCCATCCCGCAGGGGGAACGCCGTCGGTTCCCGCAGGAAGAGCGTCGTCCAATGCGGTCCCACCCCCTGGACCGCTGCCCAGACCGGCGGCCTCGGCTGCCGCCGGTCGCCCTTGCTGAGGAGGTCTTGGTTGAGAAGATGGCTGCTGGTTGCGGCAGTGGCAGGCGCTGCCACCCTGATTGCCGCATGTGGATCGTCAACGTCGCCGTCCGGCTCGAGCAACTCGAGTGGTTCCACTGGCGGCAGCACCGCGAGTAAGTTCCTCGGCTGCATGGTCACCGACACCGGCGGCATCGACGACAAGTCGTTCAACGCCTCGTCCTGGCAGGGCATGCAGGAGGCCGCGGGCACTGACCCGAGCAAGATCACGGTCAAGTACCTGTCGTCCACCTCATCCGCGCAGTACGCGTCGAACATCTCGGCGTTCATGAACGACAAGTGCGGGATCGTGGTCACCGTCGGCTTCCTGATGGCCAACGCCACCGGCACCGCGGCGCAGGCCAACTCGGGGTCGAAGTTCGCCATTGTGGACTGCGCTCTTGGCACGGCATCGTGCACGATCGGGTCGAAGCCGTCGACGCCGCCGTCCAACGTCGACTCGCTGGTGTTCAACACCGTGCAGGACGGGTTCATGGGTGGCTACCTGGCGGCCGGCATGTCTAAGACCGGAAAGGTCGCGACCTTCGGCGGCGACAAGATACCCACGGTCACCATCTACATGGACGGCTTCTATGACGGCGTCCAGTACTACAACAGCCAGCACCACACGCACGTGATCGTGCTCGGCTGGAACGAGAAGACCCAGGCGGGTGAGTTCACCAACAGCTTCACCAACCTGACCATGGGCCAGACCATTACCCAGCAGTTCATCAACGAGGGCGCCGACATCATCTTCCCGGTGGCGGGCGGCGTCGGCCTCGGCGCGGCCAAGGCGGTGCAGCAGGCCGACACCGCGGCCGGCTCCCAGAAGGTGAACATGATGTGGGTCGACACCGACGGCTGCGTCAGCGCTGCGCAGTACTGCAAGTACTTCATCACCAGCGTCGAGAAGGGCATCCAGGCGGCCGTCAAGACCGCCGTGACGCAGGCGGCCAGCGGGACGTTCAAGGGCGGCACCTACATTGGCACCCTGGCCAATGGCGGTGTCACGCTCGCGCCGTACCACGACTTCGCCAGCAAGGTGCCGGCGTCGCTGCAGTCGGAGCTGAACACGATCAAGCAGGACATCATCAGCGGCAAGATCGTGCCAGCAACGAAGAGCCCGGTGTAGGCCTGATCGTGCAGGCCGAGCTGCGGCTGCCCGCCATCGCGGGCAGCCGCGGCCCGGCCGGCGTCAGGTTGGCACAGCGGACCAGCAGCAGAGGAACGTCGTGGACCTTGAGCTCCGTGGCATTACCAAGCGCTTCGGCAGCCTCCTCGCAAACGATCACATCGACCTGACAGTCGCCGCTGGAGAGATCCGCGGCCTGCTTGGCGAGAACGGCGCGGGCAAGACCACACTGATGAACATCCTGTATGGGCTGGTGCAGCCCGACGCAGGGGAGATCCTGGTCAATGGCAAGCCGGTCGCGATTCACTCACCGCGGGATGCGATCAACGCCCGGATCGGCATGGTGCACCAGCACTTCATGCTGGTGCCCGTCTTTACCGTGGCCGAGAACGTCGCCCTCGGCGTCGAGCAGGTGCGCACGCTGAAGATCGGCAGCCTGCCCGCGATACCGACCGGGCTGCTGGACCGTAAGCGCGCCCGGCGACAGGTGCGCGAACTGTCCGAGCGGTACGGGCTGCAGGTCAACCCGGACGCTCGGATCGAAGATCTGCCCGTCGGCATCCAGCAGCGGGTCGAGATCATCAAGGCGCTGCTGCGGCAGGCCAGCGTGCTCATCCTGGATGAGCCGACGGCTGTGCTGACCCCCGGCGAGACGGACGACCTGTTCCGGGTGATGCGGGACCTGCGCGCTGACGGCCGGTCCATCGTCTTCATCTCGCACAAGCTCAAGGAAGTACAGGCGATCGCCGACAAGATCACGGTGATCCGGCGCGGGCAGGTTGTCGGCGAGCGGGCACCGGCCACCAGCGACGCGGAGCTCGCGTCGCTGATGGTTGGCAGGTCGGTCGAGTTGCGCGTGACCAAGGAGCCGGCCCGTCCTGGCGACGTCATCCTGGACGTGGCCGACCTTACCGTGCCAGGCGGCACCGCCGACCAGGCTCTGAACGTGGTGGACGGGGTCAGCTTCCAGGTGCGGGCGGGGGAGATCCTCGGCATCGCCGGCGTCCAGGGCAACGGGCAAACCGAGCTGTGCGAGGCGCTGCTCGGACTGCGGCCAGCCTCCGGGACGATCCGGCTCGACGGCCGCGACATCAGCCGCGCGTCGCCCCGCGATCGGCTGCGCGCCGGCGTCGCCTATATTCCGGAAGACCGTCAGGAGGACGGGATCGTCGCCGACTTCTCGGTGGCGGACAATCTCATCCTGGACACCTACGACCGGCCGCCACAGGCATCCGGGATTGCGATGAAGCCGGCCGCGATCCGGGCCCGGGCGAGCAGCCTCGCGGCCGAGTTCGACGTCCGGACGCCCTCCATCGACGCGCCGGCCCGCACACTCTCTGGCGGCAACCAGCAGAAAGTGATCCTCGCCCGCGAAGTCGGCCGGCGGGTCCGGCTGCTGGTTGCCAGCCAGCCGACCAGGGGCCTGGACGTCGGCTCGATCGAGTTCGTGCACCGCAGGATCGTCAGGGAACGCGACGAGGGCGTCGCCGTCGTGATCGTCTCGTCCGAACTGGATGAGATCTTTGCGCTCGCCGACCGGATCGCGGTCATGTACGAGGGGCGGATCACCGGATTCCGTTCGCCGGACGTGCCGGTAGCCGAACTTGGCCTGCTGATGGCCGGGGCGGGGAGCGAGGGCAGCGCCATCGCGGACGGAAGCGCCCGCGATGGTGACAACGCGGACGTGGCCCTGCGCGCCGGCGCGGACGACGAGCCGGATAGTGCACGGGAGCCGCTATGAGTGACGAGGAGAGCGTGCTGCCGGGTCCGGCGGCTGAGTCGGGACCACCGAAGCCCGGCGCTACGCCAGAACCCGGCGCCGTTGCGGATCAGAGCGCCGCCGCTGAGCCCGGCACCGCCTTGGACCCCGGCACAGTGCCCGAGCAGCGTCCGGCCTCGGAGCCCGGTCCGGCGTCTGAGCGCGGCCGGGCACCTGGGGGCGGTCCGGCGCCCGAGCCAGGCGGCCGGGAGAGCCCCTCCTATTCGCGGGTGATCATCGGGGCGATCTTGCAGGACCGGCCGGCCGTCGTCACGGTCCTGGCCATCTTCTCGGCGCTCGTGCTCGGCGGCCTGATCATCGCGTTCAGCGACACCACAGTGCTGCACGCCTGGAGCGTCTTCTTCTCGGCGCCTGGTTCAGCGATCTCGGCCGCCTGGCAGGCTGCGGCCGCGGCCTACTCGGCGCTGTTCGAGGGCTCGATAGTCAACCCGCACACGGTCACCGCTGCCTTCCACGGCGGCCCGGTCGGGGCCATCTTCTATCCGATCTCGCAGACTGTCTCGCAGGCGACGCCGGAAATCCTCACCGGGCTCGCCGTTGCCCTGGCGTTCCGCGCTGGCATGTTCAACATCGGCGCGGCCAGTCAGTGGATCGGCGGCGCCATCGTGGTCACCTACCTCGGGTTCGCGGTCAGCATGCCGCCGGTCATCCACGTCCTGGTCTGTCTGATCGGCGGATTCGCCGGGGGCGCAGTGATGGGCTGGATCGTCGGCGACCTGAAGGCGCGGACCGGCGCGCACGAGGTGATCGTCACCATCATGATCAACTACGTGATGTACGACGTGCTGTCCTATGTGCTGGACACGCCGTCCGCGCTGCAACAGCCGCATCAGGCCAACCTGATCAGCCCCACCGTCGCGACGAACGCGCAGTTGCCACATGTCGGCGGTCCGCCGCCGCAGGCGGGTCTTGGATTCATCGTTGCGCTGCTGGCGGCAGGCGGCATGTGGTGGCTGCTAGAGCGCAGCACGCTCGGATTCGAGTTCCGCACTGTCGGGGCCAACCCGAACGCGGCTCGGTCGGCCGGCATGAGCGTGCAGCGTACCTGGATCCTGGCGATGCTGCTGGCTGGCGGCCTGGCCGGGCTGTCCGGCGCGGTCACCATCCAGGGCACCGCGCCCTTTAGCCTCAACACGCAGAGCTACGGCACCTACGGTATCGACGGCATCACCATCGCGCTGCTCGGCCGGGCCAAGCCGGTCGGCGTGGTGCTGGCCGCTTTGCTGTTCGGCGCGCTCAACGCGGGCGGGACGGCGATGGAGGCCGCCACCTCGGTGCCCGTCGATATCTCCGAGGTCATCGAGGGACTCATCGTGCTGTTCGTCGCTGCACCGCCGCTGATCAGGGCCGTCTACCGGCTCCGCAAGAGCCAGGCGGGCGCGCCGGAGGCCGTCGCGAAGGGCTGGAACGGATGACCGCGCTCGCAGTCACTGCCCGGTCGCCGGTCACCATCAACCGCAGGCTGCTGGCAGCCGGCGCGCTGACCGCGTTCGGCCTGGTCGACATGCTGATCTTCGGGTTGTTCTCGCATCCCGGCGACGCCACCTTCGCGCTGGCGCTGACGGGCGCGAGCATCAAGGTGCCGAGTATTCACGTGCCTGGCGGGCCGCTCGCCTACATCCTGGGCGGGGCATCAGTGCTGATCGGCATCGCCCGCCTGGCCGTGACCGAGTCGGCCGTCTTCCGCCGCCTCGGCATCGCAGCGGTGCTGCTCTTCTTCGTCATCTCCCTGCTGGCGTGGTCCGACACCGGGAGCTGGGCACATGGCATCCCGGTCAACGTGGTCTCGCTGCTACAGGGCACGCTGGCCGGATCCATCCCGCTGATCCTCGGCGCGCTGGCCGGGTGCATGGGGGAGCGGGCCGGCGTCATTAACATCGCGATCGAGGGCCAGTTGCTGCTCGGCGCCTTCATGGCTGCGATCGTCGCCAGCGCGGTCGGCGTGGTCTGGATCGGCTTGATCAGCGGCTCGCTGGCGGGCGGCCTCGTGGGCCTGATCCTGGCGCTGTTCGCGATGCGGTACCTGGTCGACCAGATCATCCTCGGCGTGGTGCTCAACCTGCTGATCAGCGGCCTGACGGGGTATCTCTACGACCGGCTGCTGGTGCCCGACGCGACCACGTACAACAACGCGTCGACGTTCAGCCCGATCAAGATTCCCGGTCTCGGCGACATCCCGATCCTCGGGCCGATCCTGTTCGACTCGACGATCTTCCTCTACATCACCTACGCGGCGATCATCTTGGTCCAGGTGGGATTGTTCAGAACTCGCTGGGGCCTGCGGGTCCGGGCGGTGGGCGAGCACCCCACGGCCGCTGACACCGTCGGGATCAAGGTCCGGGGAATCCGGTACGGCAACCTGATCATGGGCGGAATGCTCGCCGGGATCGGCGGCGCCTACCTGACAGTCGGCTCCGTGGGCACGTTCAGTAAGGACATGTCGTCGGGTCTCGGCTACATCGCCCTGGCAGCCATGATCTTCGGTCGCTGGACACCGCTCGGCGGAACGGTCGCGGCGCTGCTCTTCGGATTCACTACCGCGCTCGGCAGCTTCCTCGGCAGCATCACGGTGCCGATCTCGCCCTTCCTGCTGAACATGGCGCCCTACGTGGCCACGATCATCGCGGTGGCCGGACTGGTCGGCCGAGTCCGGGCCCCCGCCGCCGACGGCAAACCCTACGTGCGCGCCTAACTGCCGGGACAAATAACGTAAACCGGATGGGCTCCGTGCGGGAAGTCGCGCGTGCTCCGACGTTTCATCGATCCGGCAGCCATATACGGGACAACTCACCGTCCTCAAGGCTGCCGGATCGATGAAAAGATCCCATCGCTCGCCGGGACTGGCCGCGGTCGATCAGAGTCGGCCGCGGCCAATTCACGTACCAGTCGGGGAACCGGGCACGCACTCGCTGTTTGCTAAGGCGCGGAGCTGGGCTGCGGCAGCTGGCGACCTGCCGCCTCGATGTCCTGGCAGAGGTCGCGATAGCCCTGCAGGGCCGACCGTAGCTGCTCGGTGTCGTCGGCGCCGGACTGACCAAGCGCGGACTGCCGCTCCTGCAGGTCTGAGGCCAGTGCGCTGAGTGCGGCCGCGGTTGCCTGGGCAGCTAGCTCGACCGCGAGGCGCGGGTCATCGACGAAGCCAGCCTGGATGTCATGCCACTGCTGGCCGAGATCCACACCCCCACGAGCATGCGCGCCTGGCGCGGCTTGCGGTGGCCGGCCACGTCCGGACCCCGCGCTCCGCAGTGGCTCACCGGCCCGTGGCTCGCCCAGGCCTGACTCCGCCGCCAGCGGCTCGTCCGGCAGTGGCTCACCCGGCAGCGGATCGGGGTGCAGTGACTCGGCGAACGGCTGGTTGCCGGACCGTGCTCCGGCCTGCGGCGGCACCCATCCGATCTGCGGCGGCACCGCGCCTGCCTGCGGCGGCACCGCCTCGCTGAGCTCCGCGGCCGCGACCGCGCTCGCAACCTCCGCGTCCGACCGGCCGGCGGCCCGCGGATCGTCGCCGTGCGCCCGCACCGGCGCGTCGCGGTCCAGCTCTGAGCTGGTCAGGTCGTCGTCGTCCGACGAGGCCAGGGAGTCGTCAGCCAGCGCAGCTACCGGCAGGTCCTCGTCGTGCGCTGCGATGGGTTCGTCGTCGTCCTCCGCTGAAATCAGTTCGTCGTCGTCCTCCGCTGACCTTGGCGCGGCGTCGTCCGCTGGCGCGGCGATCGGCGAGTCTTCGTCGCGCTGCGATGACAGCTCCGAGTCGTCGTCGGGTTGCGACGGCGTGTGCACGTCCTGGTCGTCTTGCGCCGAGATCGGGGCGTCGTCGTTGCGCTGCAATGGCATCTGTCTCTCCCTAACGCCGTGAATAGCCTTGGGGCTGCATGTCCTGATCGGTTACCGGCGGGCCGTCCGACGGCGCTACCGCATGCTTGCCGCCGCC
>DASXMP010000110.1:0-61434 GCA_036495585.1 Streptosporangiaceae bacterium | reverse complement strand
CGTTGTGTGCTGCTGTCAGGGCCGACGGGATCGGGTAAGACGACAGCCAGCCGTCTCGGGCACCGGGCCATAGCGGAGGCCCGGGACATCCTGCCGCCCCATCTCGCCCTCAGAATCGGACACCGTGCAGGCAGGTGCCGTTCCCAAAGACGCTGTAACACCTGCTCCCGGTTCGCTTGGTCGTGGAGGCGATACGCGATCGCTGGTCCGGCACTAGGGCGGCCATTACGATGAGTCCCATGCCAGGAGACGACGACGGCCAGGTGCGGTTGCGTGCGTCGGACGCCGACCGCGAACGCGTAGCCGGGCTGCTCGGCGAGGCAGTGGCCGATGGCCGGCTCACCGCGGATGAACACAGGGAGCGTATCGACCTCCTCTACGCCACCAGGACCCTCGACGAGCTCGCCCCGCTGACGGCCGACCTGGGCACCGAACGACGCGACGTCGAGCGCCAGCGTTCTGCAGCGCCGGCCGAGCGGGTTGCCCCGCAGGTCGCGATTCTCTCTTCGTCCATGGCCCGGCCGACCGGCCGTGTTGAGGGCCGGATGGTCGCTTTCGCTTTCCTGGGCGACGCACGCATCGACCTGACCCACGCGTCCTTCGACAAGGACGGCGTGGAGATCTCCGCGCAGGCGATCTTGGGGGTGGTGAACATCGTCGTGCCGCCGGACGCCAGGGTAACGATGACCGGCTTCCCACTGGTCGGCTCGCTCAGCCCGACCAGGGAGCCGGGCCCCGCCGACGGTCCGCACGTCAAGGTCAGTGCCTTTGCTCTGCTCGGCGAAGTCACCATCCACCGCGCCGAGGCGAGGGCCGACGACGACTGACGCTACGTCCGTGAGGGTCGGCTCGGAAGTCGCTCTGAGCGCTTCCGCTCCCGCGTTCGCTTCAGGCAGACCGGCTCAGCACGCGTGTGCACAACCCGACTTGCAACGGTCATAGTCCACGTAAACGACTCTGCTTTCTGGCGCGATCGCCTGAGCCAGCTCGTGGGTGTTACCGGCCGTCGGGATCCCGGTGCCGAGGTCAAGGAACTGCCGGATGCTCGCCTCGCCGGCCAGGAACTGCACGGCGCGGCGCAGGAAGGCACGGTTGGCCCGGACCAGCTCGACCATGGTCGGATAGGCCTCGATCATCGCGTCGCCGGCCGTGCGATCAGCGACGAAGTTGTCCCTGCCGCCTAATAGATAGTCATAGATCCGAGCCTGCGGGACGCTGGTATCTAAGGTTGCTTGCTCTGCGTCCATGGGTGCTCGCCCCGCCTTGCCGTGTCGGACTAGCCGCACCGCGCATGCGGACAATGGCGAGCATACCGCCCGGACCTGGCGCTCGACTTGCGCTGACGAGGCCGTCGCGCTGCGGTGGCTGGTGCCGCGCCGTGATTTCGGCGCCAGCCGCGTGGCCGAGTGGTCGGGCGGACGCGCTACCTAGTGCAGCGGCCCGGTGACCGATTCCGCCGCCCGCACGGCGTGGCCGCTCGCCACGTAGCGGACCGCAGCTTCGATCTCCGGCGCGAGGAACCGGTCCTGGCCCGGTCCGAGCGGCCCCGGCGCGCCCGGCTGGCCAGCCCGCAAGCCACCGATCACCGCGCCGGTCGCGGCCCCGGGAGCGAGCGGCGCGCGCATCTCGATGCCGCGCGCCGCGGTCAGCAACTCGATGGCGAGCACGCGAGTCAGCCCGTCCAGTGCCCGGCGCAGCTTGCGCGCCGCCGACCAGCCCATCGAGACGTGATCTTCCTGCATCGCCGAGCTCGGGATCGAGTCAACGCTGGCCGGCGCGGCCAGTCGCTTGAGCTCGGACACGATGGCGGCCTGGGTGTACTGGGCGATCATGTGGCCGGAGTCGACACCCGGGTCGTTTGCCAGGAACGGCGTCAGGCCGGAGTTCCGGCTGGCGTCCAGGAAACGGTCGGTCCGCCGCTCGGACATGCTGGCCAGGTCCGCGACCGCGATGGCCAGGAAGTCCAGCACATAGCCGAGCGGTGCACCATGGAAATTGCCGTTCGATTCCACCCGGCCGTCCGGGGTGATCACCGGATTGTCGATCGCAGCCGCGAGCTCGCGGCCCGCCACCGCGGCCGCGTAATCGGCCGTGTCCCTGGCCGCACCCGCCACCTGAGGCGCACAGCGCAATGAGTAGGCATCCTGCACCCGGGTGCAGTCCGGCCCGCGGTGGCTGGCCATGATCGCGCTGCCCGCCAGCAGGGCGCGCAGGTTGGCAGCCGAGGCTGCCTGGCCCGGGTGAGGACGGAGCTGCATCAGGTCAGCCGCGAACGCCGCGTCCGTGCCGAGCAGCCCTTCCACGCTCATCGCGGCCGTGACGTCGGCGACGGTGAGCAGCATTTGCAGGTCCGCCAGGGCAAGCACCAGCATGCCGAGCATTCCGTCAGTGCCGTTGATGAGGGCCAAGCCCTCCTTCTCGCGCAGCCGGACGGGCTGGAGGCCGGCCTCAGCGAGCGCATCGGCGGCAGGTCGTTGGTGGCCGGCTGCGTCGGTCACGATGCCCTCGCCCATCATGGCCAGCGCGCAGTGTGCCAGCGGCGCCAAGTCGCCAGAGCAGCCGAGGCTGCCGTACTCGTGCACGACTGGCGTCAGGCCGGAATTCAGCAGGCTGACATACGCACGGACCGTCTCCTCCCGCGCACCGGTGCGCCCGGTCGCGAGTGTGGCAAGCCGCAGCAGCATGAGTGCCCTGACCACCTCGACCTCCACGGCCGGACCCGAGCCTGCGGCGTGGCTGCGGACCAGGCTGGCCTGCAGCTGGGCACGCATGTCCGCCGGGATGAACCGGGTGGCGAGCGCCCCGAATCCGGTGGAGATTCCGTAGTGCGGCTTCGGGTCGTCCACGTGGGCATCGATCACGGCGCGGCCGTCGCGCACCGCTGCGACGCCCGCAGCGGCCAGCTCGACCCGCGCTCCCCGGCGCGCCACTGCCACCACATCGGCCGCCGATAGCGGCCCCGAGCCCACGGTCACTGGCCCCGCGCCGGCAGGTCCGCCAGCCCCCTGCGCCGTCGTCGTCTGGAACGTGGTCATGACCTTCTCCTTCGCCGTCGTGCCGCGGGCGCAGCGCCGGCTGCCGATCCGCCGCCACCACCATAGGCCCGGCCTGGCGCAACGAGACCGGTTGTTGGGACCCCCCAGTGCGCCAGCCATGTAATTGCAAGTAATGTGCAACTAGCATATTTATCCAGCTGGGTGGCCTCGCCGCGGCCGCAAGCAGTGCCAGGACCCAAGCCCTCCGCCCGGGAGGTACCGCCAGTGACCGCCGTGACCAGCCAGGCCCGCCCGCGCTTTGGTGAGCTTGTCCGGCAGTCGTTTGCCGCAATGACCCCGGTCGAGCGCAAGCGAGTAGGCGCGATGTACGGCTCGATCCTTGGGCTGCACGTCGTCGGATTCTTCATCTTCGTCGTGTTCGTGCTGCCGGCCCATTACAAGGGCTTCGGCGCGGGCCTCAGCGTGCTCGCTTACACCCTGGGACTGCGGCACGCGTTCGACGCCGATCACATCTCGGCCATCGACAACACGACGCGGAAGGTCATGAGCGACCGGCAGGGTACCGGCCAGCCCCGGCCCTTCGGCTTCGGCTATTTCTTCTCGCTCGGGCACTCCACGATCGTGGTCGCCCTCGGCGCCGCCATCATCATCGCGGAGAAGTCCGTCTTCGCCGCCGTCTCCAATGGCAACTCTGGCCTGGAGCGCTTCGGCGGGCTGTTCGGCACGGTGGTCTCGGCTGGCTTCCTGTTCCTCATCGGTGCGCTGAACCTGGTGATCCTGGCCGGCATCGTCCGCGTGTTCCGGTCCATGCGCCGCGGTCACTTCGATGAGGCCGAGCTGGATCGCCAGCTCGACAACCGCGGTTTCTTCTACCGCTTCTTCGGGCGATGGATGCGAGCCATCGACAAAGAGTGGAAGATCTACCCGGTCGGTGTCGTGTTCGGCATGGGCTTCGACACCGCTACCGAAGTCCTGCTGCTCGGCACGACCGCCTTCCTGGCGGCCGGCCACCTGCCCTGGTACGCCATCGCTTGCCTGCCGATCCTGTTCACGGCCGGCATGACGATCATGGACACCACCGACGGAATCTTCATGAACCTGGCCTACGGCTGGGCCTTTTTCAACCCGGTGCGCAAGGTCTACTACAACCTGGCGATCACCGGCCTCTCGGTGGGAATCTGCTTCGTGATCGGCGGGATCGAGACGCTCAGCCTGATCCCCTACGAGGTCAAGGGCGTCAGCCGGGACCACGGCTTCTGGGGCTTCATGTACAACTTCAACATCAACACCGCCGGCTTCGCGATCGTCGGGCTCTTCGTGCTGACCTGGGCGGGCGCCGTGCTGCTGTGGCGGTACGGGCACATCGAGGAGCGGTGGATGGCCCGGCTGCAGCGACCCGCCGGGCCCGAGCCCGCCAGCGAACTGCGGTAGCTGCCGCGCACGGCCGCGAGCCGGTCTGCTTAGTCAGCGCTTCGCTGCAGTTGCCACGCCGCTTCGATCGCGTCCTCGATGGCATCAGCATCGCCGCGCGCGAGGTCAGCGACGACCATCATGTGCTTGACGAAACGGGCCGGGACATCGAAGGTCTCGGGGAACTGCCGCACTATCGAGTCGCGGTAGTCAAAGTCCGCGCGAATGACCACATGCTCGTCATCGAGCGCACGGGCGACGAGCCTGCCGTGGTATCGCCACTGCGGCAAGTCATCGCGCAGCGCGCAGCGCACCCCGCGCAAGGCCTCGGCCGTCCTCGCCACGTCGCTTAGCTCCATCGCTCTCCAGTGTCCGCGCTCGTCTTGCCGTCGCCAGATCTTCCGGGCCAGTGGCCGCGAAAATAACCGCCGGCCGCCAGCGCAAGCAGACGCTGACAGCGTCGGGAGGGGCCCGATTTACGGTCGCAACTGCCCGGTATCGTCACGGCATGGAACTGCAGGAGGCGATCAGCCGCCGACGCATGGTACGTACGTTCACGAATGAGCCAGTCGCACAGGCCAGCCTCGACCGGATCCTGGCCAACGCGGTGCGAGGCCCGTCGGCGGGCTTCTCACAGGGACAGGCGTTCCTCGTTCTCAGCGGGGCCGACCTCAACGCTTTCTGGGAGGTCGCGGGCGAGGCTGTGAGCCCGACCGCGCAGAGTGCGCCGCTGGTGATCGTGCCGCTGTCCAGTAAGCGGATCTACCTGGATCGTTACGCGCGGCCGGATAAGGGGTGGACCGATCGCGACGAAGCGCGGTGGCCAGTGCCGTTCTGGCACATCGATACGGGCATGGCCGCGCTGCTGATCTTGCTGACGGTGGTGGACGAAGGGCTGGGTGCGATCTACTTCGGCATCGTGCCGCAGGCCGTCGACCCATTCCGGCAGCGTTTCGGCATCCCGGCCGACCACGAGCCCATCGGCGCCATCGCGATCGGCCACGATGCCGAGAACGAACGCCAGGACCTGCGATCCAGGCGTCGTTCCCGCACCGAGATGGTGCACTACGGCCGGTGGTAACGCCCGCCTGGACGCAGCAGGTCCGGCTGGGTCGCGCGCCGAGCCGGTGGCAGCAGATCGGCTAGACGCACCGGAGAATGGTGGCCATTCCGCCGGCCAGTAACTAATGTCGGCTACGCCCCGACGCCGCTGTCTGCCGCAAGGAAGGTCGCCGATGACTGGTGCCGCCCTAGTTCCGATCCCTGGCAGCGACCGGGCAGCTATGCCCGGCGCCCAGCCGGCCGGACCCATTGACCCGGAGCAGCGGATCGAGCTCACCCTCGTCACCCGGCGCGCCGCCGGCCTGCCGCGCACCGCGGACGGCCTGCCGCAGCGCATGTCGCGCGACGAGCTTCAGCGCCAGCACGGCTCCGACCCGGCCGACCATCAGCTCGTCACCGACACCCTGGCGATCGTCGACCCGGCCATCCAGGTCACGAGCCGCGACCCGCAGACGCGGCGGATGAGAGTGGCTGGCCCGGTGGGCGCGCTGGCACGGGCATTCGGCACCGAGCTGAGCCTCGTCACCAGCACTGGCCCAGCTGGGCAGCCGGTGACCCACCGGTATCGGCGCGGCAGCCTGCAGGTTCCCGCAGACCTGGATGGCGTGATCGTGGCGGTGCTCGGCCTGGACAACCGGCCACAGGCGCGGTCGCAGGTCAGGCGGGCCAGCCCGGCGGCGGTGCAGGTGTCGTATACGCCGGTCGAGGTGGCGGGGATCTACCAGTTCCCGGCGAGCACGGACGGCAGCGGCCAGACCGTGGCCGTGATCGAGCTAGGCGGGGGTTTCGCCGCGACCGACCTGAATAGCTACTTCGGCAGCCTCGGCATTTCCACGCCGTCGGTCACCGCGGTCAGTGTTGATGGCGCGGCTAATGCTGCCGGGCAGGACCCCCAGGGCGCCGACGGCGAAGTGCTGCTCGACATCGAAGTCGTCGGCGCGGTGGCACCCGGCGCGGATCAGCTCGTTTACTTCGCACCCAACAGTGACCAGGGCTTCGTGGACGCCGTCACCAACGCCGTGCACGCCACCC
The DNA here is from genome assembly GCA_036495585.1 of Streptosporangiaceae bacterium. Taxonomy (GTDB): domain Bacteria; phylum Actinomycetota; class Actinomycetes; order Streptosporangiales; family Streptosporangiaceae; genus JAJYUU01. The sequence goes on along the minus strand of DASXMP010000110.1, from coordinate 54,934 downwards.
CGACGCCCGTCGCTGTCAGTATCAGCTGGGGCTCGGCGGAAACGGGCTGGACGCAGCAGGCAAGGACCGCGCTGGATCAGGCGATCGCTGACGGCGTCGCGCTGGGCGTTACGGTGTGCGTCGCCGCCGGCGATAACGGCAGCAGCGACGGCGCGGCGAACGGTCAGCCGCAGTGCGATTTCCCGGCCTCCAGCCCGCACGCGCTGGCCTGCGGCGGCACCAGCCTGCAGGCCGACACGAGCACCGGCACCATTACCTCCGAGACCGTCTGGAATGACGGCGGTGGTGCGGGCGCCACCGGTGGCGGGGTCAGTGTGTCGTTCGCCCAGCCGGGCTGGCAGGCGAGCGCCGGAGTGCCGGCTAATCCGGATGGCGGCACCGGCCGCGGGGTTCCCGATGTCGCCGGCAACGCCGACCCCAACACCGGCTACCAGGTGCTGGTCGACGGCCAGCAGGAGGTGATCGGCGGCACCAGTGCGGTAGCGCCGCTGTGGGCCGGTCTCATTGCCCGGCTGGCCCAGTCACTCGGGCAGTCACCAGCGCTCATCCAGCAGTCGCTATACGCGGGGATCCAGCCGGGCCAGCCGGTCGCCGGACTGCGCGACATCACTGCCGGCAACAACGGCGCCTACCAGGCCGGGCCGGGCTGGGACGCCTGCACCGGGCTCGGCACGCCGGAGGGAACCGCGTTGCTCTCGCGACTCAGCTCCAGCTGACTCCCGCGTTCCTGGGTGTCCAAGACACTGACCTTTCATCGATCCGGCAGCCCGCGCCAAGCGATTTGACCGCTTCGTGCCTGCCACATCGATGAAGAGTCCCCAGCGCGGCAGGCATGGTCAAGGCGTCGGCGAAGCCCTGGCCGATAATGGGGTGGCTAGGCCGGCGGCGCGCCGATCGTCGCGGGCGCGCCGAAGCGCTGCAGCACCTCAGGCACGGCAACCGTGCCGCGCTCATCCTGGAAGTTCTCCATGACGGACAGCAGCGCGCGGGCAGTGGCGCCGGTCCCGTTCAGCGTGTGCAGGAATTCGAGCCGCCCGTCCCGACGGAACCGGATGTTCAGCCGCCGGGCCTGATAATCGGTGGTGTTCGAGCACGAGGTGATCTCCCGGTACCGCTGCTGCACCGGGAACCACGCCTCGATGTCGTACTTCTTGGCCGCCGGCGCGCCGAGGTCACCGACCGCAATGTTCATAACCCGGTACGGCAGCCCGAGTTCCTGGGCAATCTCTTCCTCATAGGACAGCAGGAGGTCGTGCGTCTCCTGGGACTGCTCGGGCGCGCAGTAGACGTACATCTCCACCTTGTCGAACTGGTGCACGCGGAACATGCCCTTGGTGTCTTTGCCGGCCGCGCCCGCCTCACGCCGGAAGTTCGTGGTGAAGGCCACGTACCTGGCCGGGAGTTCCTCCTCCTCCAGGCGCTCCTCGGCGTGAATGCCCGCGAGGGCCACCTCCGAGGTCCCGGTCAGGTACAGGTCGTCGTGCTCGAGGTGGTAGAGGTTGGACGCCTCGGTTGGCAGGAAGCCGGTCCCGTACATCGCGCGCTCGAGGGCCAGGATCGGCGGCAGTACCAGCAGGAACCCCCGCCCGGTGAGCTTCTCGATCACGTACCGGTACAGCGCCATCTCGGTCTGCGCGACGTCGCCGATCCGGTAGGCGAACCGCGAGCCCGACAGCCGTGTACCCCGCGCCATGTCGATCCAGCCGCGCGCCGACCCAAGCTCGGTCGAATCGCGTGGCTCAAACTCGAACTTGGGGCGCTCGCCCCAGGTCCGGACGAGTTCGGCGTCCTCCTCGTCCATGCCGTCGGCCGCGGTCGGGTCGGGCAGGTTCGGGATCCGGGCGAGCAGTTCGTCGCGCTCTCGGCTGGCGGCCGCGAGCGCCTCCTGCGCCTCGGCAAGCTCGTCCCGCAGCTGACGCAGCTGCTCCATCTCTGCCGGACTCGGCTTGCCCTTGGACGAGCTCTTCTGCGCGGCACGCAGCGACTCGGCGCGCTCGGTCAAAGACCGCCAGCTCGCGTCGGCGGCCATCAGCGCGTCGAAGTCGGCGGCCGCGCCGCGCCTGGCCAGGGCGGCGCGAAACGTCTCGGGATCCTGCCGGGCAGCCTTGAGGTCGATCACCCGGCAGATTCTAGTCGGCGGTCCCTGACGACGCCCCTCGATAACCCGCCGGCACCGCGTCGGCAGGTTCGGCGGCTGCTGCGGCCGACGCCGTTCCCTTTCTGGTGGCGAGCAGGCAGCCGCCGAGGATGAGCACAAACGCCCCGGCCATCGGCAGCGTGAATTGCTCGCCGAGCACCGTGACACCGAGCGTGACCGCAACGGCCGGGTTGACGTACGTGATGACCGTCGCGCGGGCCGGGCCGACCTCCGCGATCAGTGCGAAGAACAGCAGGAAGGCCGCTGCCGTACAGACGATGGCGAGCCCAGCCAGCGAGCCCAGCACCTTAGCGGACGGCAGCGCCGACGGCCAGTCGACGGCCGCCAGCGGCGAGTAGAGCACGGCGGCGAACCCGAGGCACGCGGCCGTCATGCCCAGCGACGGCACCTCCGCCAGCTTGCGCGAAGCGATCATCGGTCCGATCGCGTAACAGACCGCCACGCCGAGAACCTCGGCCACCGACAGGGCGTCGCCACGCCCGGTGCCGTCGACGAGCAGCAGTGCAACGCCGCCGAGCCCGACGAGCAGACCGGCCCACCGGATGGGCGACAGCCGCTCGCCACCGGTCAGCCGCGAGAAGATCGCGACAATGATCGGCACGCACGCGATGAGCAGGCCGCTCAGCGAACTGGAGAGCCGGGTCTCGGCCTCCGACAGCAGCAGCCACGGCACCACGATTTCGGCCAGCGCGAACGCGACGAGCCAGTGCCAGTAGGGCAGCAGCGGGGCCAGCTCGCCCCGGCGGACGGCGATCGGCAGCAGCAGCGCCGCCCCGAAGCCGACGCGAGCCAGCACGAGCACTGGCGGCGCGACTCCCCCGTCATCCACGACCTTGATGAGCAGGTACGGGACACCCCAGATCACGCTCATGGCGGCAAACAACCACCAGCCCCGGCGGCTCACCTGTACCCCCTCGGTCGACGACGTACCTGGTCAAGTATGACCGCCAGCGGGAGTGCTGCCTTGAACGCAATTGCGCAACCTGCCGCGATGCCGGGCTCACCCGAGCAGGCACCCACCAAGCACGGGCACCGAGATCGCGCAGGCCACCGAGGTAGCTGCGGTAGGCCGGGGCGCGGCGCGCTGGCGGCGTGGCCGGCTGCCTGGTCCGCTCGGCTCGGCAACGGCCGATAACGAGGTTCCGGTCGACGGCCCGGCCGCCGGACTCGGCCGGTCCGGCGCGATCGCGCCGCCCGAGGCGACCGGCTGGCGCGGCTCGGCTGACTCGCCCGTCCCCGGATGAACCGGGACGGTCGGCAGCGCCGGCTCGACCATTCCAGGACCGTGCCAGCCTCTGCCTGCTCCGACGCGCGTGAACCGGTCATGGCCAGACCAGGCGCGGCCGGCTGCCGCCGGGCCGACACTCGAGCGGCCAGGTCCAGGGCCAGGTCGCCACAGATTGCGCAGCGGCAGCCGGTCGGCTATGACGTGCAGCGCGGGAGGCGTCGCGGCGAGGGCTGAGCCCGACTGCGTGCTTGGCTGCGCGGTGCCGGCCTGGCCTGCCTCCGGCAGCTGGCTGGGAGTCGTCGGCAACGCGATGGGAGCAGCCAGCGTGAGCGTCAGAATCGTCCCAGCGGCACCTATTAGTGGCGGCAGCAGGACCACCGGATGCTTGCGGATGGCAGCGAGGGTGGCTGCCGCTACCATTTTGGTCCGGTCGGTGCCCCGTGCGCACAGTAAGGCCAGTGCCGAGATCTGGTGCGCCTTGCCGATCCGCGCACTGCTCCGGATCCTGGCTAAGGCGGTCCGCCGCTCCGCCGGCGTCAGCCCGGGCAGCAGCAAGATGACAGTTGACCGGCCGCGTCGCCTAGCGGCCACGTGCAGTCCGGCAGGCAGCTCCGAGTACCGGATCTTGACCATTACCGACCTCGCGTCCCGCCGCAAACGGCTGCAATCAACGGTTCACTATCAAAACGGAACGTGACGACGCTATCACGGTCGATAATCGCCATCTCGTTTCCTGACAAATTTGGACAGATGAGTTAGCACTGCAGAGCGGGCCAGCCCACTGCCAGGAGTTCGGGTCCGGCACTGTGACCCGGTGCGATTACGCTCACAGGAAGAGGTTTTTGATCCGGCAAGCCTTACGCTTGGCGAGCCTGAACCCGGGCAAGCCGGGCCCCGGGCTCCAGGCCTTGAGCCCCGGACCTGGACCAGGCAGTTCCCGGCCGGGCGAAGTCGCGACCCGGCAAGTGGTGTACGGAGGAATCGTGGCGCTGACCGGCACTGGCGATGCTGCGCCGTCAGGCGTGGTTCCCGCCCAGGCCAGCGGCTTCAAGCTCCGGCCACGGGCCGCGCTCCTCGTCGCGGTGGCCGGGGGTCTGGCGCTCGCGGCCTCATTCCCGCCGGTCGGGGTCTGGCCGCTAGCCATCGCCGGCCCCGCACTGCTGGTCCTGGCTACCTGGCGCCAGCGGCTGCGGACGGCGTTCGGGGCCGCCCTGGTGTTCGGGCTCTTCCTGTTCTTCCCGTTGCTGGCGTGGCTGGTCAACGTGGCCTGGTACGTCTGGACGGCGCTGGCTGCGGCGGAGGCCGTGGTGTTCGCGGTGCTGGCGATCGGGCAATGGCTGCTGCTCCGGCACCGGGCCTGGCCGCTGTTCGTGGCCGGCTGGTGGGTGCTGGCCGAGGCAGTTCGCGATCGCTGGCCGTGGGGTGGCTTCCCCTGGGGCCGGCTGGTCATGAGCCAGGCGACTGCCCCGTCAGCCCGGTGGGTCGCCATCGCCGGGCCAACCTTCCTGACTTTCCTGGTAGCCCTGGTCGGGACCTGCCTGGCGTGGCTGATACTCGGCACCGATCGCCAGCCTGCCCGCGGGGGGCTGGCTCGGTTCTGGCCGCGATCGAGGCGCGCCTGGCCGGCCATCGGCCTGGTCGCCATCGCCGGCCTGACCATGGCCGGCGGCCTCCTGCCGGTCGACCGGGGCGCGCCGGGCGACCGGACCACCGAGGTCGCGGCCATCCAGGGCAATGTGCCGCGCGAGCGAAACCTGCCGGATCAACTCAGGGCGACCGAGGTCACGCAGAATCAGGCAGCGGCGACCGAGGATCTCGCCGCGAAGGTCAAGGCTGGCCTGCTCCCAAGGCCGGACCTGGTCATCTGGCCGGAGAATTCCACCGACCAGGACCCCCGGCTAGATCCGTACATCTACGACACGATCGTGCAGGCGGTCACCGATATCGGCCGCCCGGTTCTGGTCGGCGAGGTGCTGCAGCAACCCCAGCGCAATGCCGCCCAGTTCTGGCTGCCGGGCACGGGGCCGGCCGGACCGATCTACGTCAAGCGCAGGCTGGTGCCGTTTGGCGAGACGATTCCCTTCCGCAATATCGTCGACAAGATCACCTCCCTGCCGTCGCTGCAGCCGCAGAACTTCACGCCCGGACACCTCCCGGTCGTCTTCAACCTCGGCACCGTCAGGATCGGGAACGTGATCTGCTACGAGGTCAGTTTCGACGGCCTGGTGTCCTCGGAGGTGGCCAAGGGCGCCAATCTGCTGACGGTGCAGAGCAACGACGCCGATTTCGAGATCGACGGCCAGACCGGCGAGAGCTTGCAGCAACTCGACATGTCGCGGATCCGGGCTATCGAGCACAACCGCTCCGTGGTCGTCTCGTCGATCACCGGCGTGAGCGCGATCATCGCCCCGAACGGCACTGTGCTGACGCGGACCGGCACCTGGACCCGCGCGGAGATCGAAGCGCGGGTGCCGCTGCGCACCTCGATAACGCTGGCAGACCGGCTCGGCGGCTGGCCAGAGGCGGTCCTGGTGACCGGCACTCTGGCGGCCATGGCCTGGGTGCTCGCGCAGGAGTTCCGGCGGCGTCGTACCCGGCGGCAGATCAGCGGCGGCGAGCCATCACCTAGCGCCAGAGAACAGCCGGGCAGTCCCGCCTCCGTCAGCAGCGAACAGCCGGGCAGTTAGGTGCGATCCTGGCGCAGCTTCCGCCAGCAGGTGCTACCGCAGCGCGAGCACCAGCCAGGGCCGGCTACCGGCAAGCCGCCGCAGCCTGAGCCCGCCACCGAGCAGCGGCAGGAGGCCGCGGCAGCGATTAATCGGCCGGAGATCCCGCAGCAGCGGGCGCCTGGCCCCGGCTCCCCTCGGCCGGCGAAACGCTGGCGCAGCCTGCGGCAGCCGGCCAGGTACGCGGCCCTGGTGGCGGGCGCCATCCCGGTGCTGGCATTCCCCGCGGCGAACCTGGAGTTCCTGGCCTGGGTCGCGCTGGTGCCGGGCCTCGCGCTGATGCGCGCGGCCCAGGCCCGACGAGAGGCCGCCGTTCGCGGCTGCTGGTTCGGCGCTGGCTACATCCTGGCCGCCATGTACTGGCTGACGCCCAACATCGGGCCAGGGCTGCTGCTGGTCGCCGTTACCTTCGGCCTGCTCTGGAGCGGGGTCGGGGTGGCCGTCTGGTCGACGCTGCGACAGCCTGTGACATGGCTGCGCGCCCTGGCCGCGCTCGTCGTGGTTCCGAGCGCCTGGCTCGTCACCGAGTGGATCAGGTCCTGGCAGGCGCTCGGCGGCCCGTGGGCCGTCTACGGCGCCAGCCAGTGGCAGCATCCCGTGATCCTTGCCCTGGCCGCGGTCGGCGGTGTCTGGCTGATCACTTTTGCGCTGGTCGCTGCGAACACCGGGATCCTGCTGGCGATCGTGGCCAGATCCATGCTCCTTCGCGGCATCGGGGTGGCCGCCGCCGTAGCTGCCGTGCTGGTAGGCCCGGCCGCTTTCGCACTCACGGCGCCGGCGGCGCCAGTACGCCCGGTCACGATCGCGCTCGTGCAGCCCGGGGTGACCGGGACCGAAGGTGCCCGGGTCCTGCGCAACGAACAGCTCACCGCCGCGCAGGCGGGCAAGTCAGACCTGGTTGTCTGGGGGGAGAGCAGCGTCGGCTTCGACTTGCGGACCGACCCCGCCCTGCTGGCATCCATCGAGCACCTGTCCCGGCATGCTGGTGCGCAGGTGCTGGTCGACCAGGATGCGGTTAACCCGGCTGGCGCGCAGTCCAAGCAGGCGACTCTGATCAGCTCGGCCGGTATACAGGGCCATTACGTGAAGACGCGGCTGGTGCCGTTCGGCGAGTACATACCGTTCCGCTCGGCGCTGGGCTGGCTCGACAAGATCAGCCGGGCGGCGCCGCAAAACGTGCAGCCGGGAACCGGGGCGCATGTGATGCTGGCCACCCTGCCGGGCGGCCGGGACGTGACGCTCGGCGTCCTGATCTGCTTCGAGTCCGCCTTCCCAGACATGTCCCGCGTGGACGCCGACCACGGCGCGCAGGTCATCGTCTACCAGACGTCGGACTCCACGTTCCAGCACAGCTGGGCGCCGGCCCAGCACGCGGCACTCAGCGCGGTCCGCGCGGCGGAAACGGGTCGCCCCACCGTTCAGGCCGCGCTGACCGGCGACTCTGCCGCCTTCGATGCCAGGGGCCGGCAACTGGCCTGGGCTGGCACCAGTTTCCGCGGCACCCTGCTCGTGCACCTCAGCGTGCCACCGGGCTCGGCCCGGACGCCTTTCGACCGGCTCGGCGACTACGTGCCCTGGACAGCGGTGGGCGTCGCCGGCCTGGCGGGGCTCATTGGCCTCCGGCGCGGCTGGCGCGACCGTCGTATCCGGCCGCACCGGGCCGGCGGCTTAGTCGCCGAGCGCGTCTTCTCATCGATCCCGCAGCCTTGAAACAGGCAAATCCCCCGCTCCAAGCCACTGCCGCGATCGCGGAAAGACGCACAGGTACGACGCCAGCCAGCGGCGGCGACGTGGCCGGGTTACCGGTCAGTAGTGACATGGGTCATATCGGGATGCAGGGCTCGCCCGGCGGGCGTTATACCTGCTGACCCCACGCCGGGGAGCGACATTTGTGCAGCTAGCTCCCGTGCCCGGTCGCCGCTGATCCCGCGCCGCGGGGGTGGCGCGACCCTGCCCTGAACCAGCGATGCACGCCTTCGCGCGTGCCCGAGCGATGCCAGCGACTGCTGGCAGCTCAGCCCCGTGCACCCCACCGCACGGGCGGCGAGGACACCAGCGAAGGGAATCCCATGCTCCGCCCTGACCGCATGGCCAGCGCAGCCCGAGACCGTGGCAAGGCCCTCGTCACCGCTGGCACCACCGCCTGTTCGGACGCGCTCCGCGGACGGGCCAAGAAGATCGTCTTCGCCGGCACCGCGGTAGCCGTCATCGGCGGCGCTGGCGCTGGCAGCGCTGTCGCCCTGACCTCCTCGCCGGCGCCGCACATCGCGAGCCTGCAGGCGACCTCCCCCGGTCACGGTCTCGCCGCTGCCGCGCGCGGCCATGGGGGTAACTCCCAGGACCCGCGCGCCGCCGCAGGGCGCCACGGCACCGACCTCACCGCTGCCCAGTCGGATGCCACCAAGGGCCAGGCCGCTAAGCCGGGCCACGCGCGGCACGGCAAGGCCGCCAAGCCGGGCGGCGCGCATTCTGGCCCGGCCACCTGGTCGCAGGTTATGGATGAGCTGAACGCCCAGACCAACCCCGCGGCCGCTGCACATCACCAGCTGCCTCAGGCGGACATGCTGAGCCCCACGGGCGTGAGCGGTCCGCAGCTCCAGATGGACCTCAGCCCCACCCAGGTGGCGAACGCCAAGACCATCGTCCAGCAGGCGATCAGCAAGAAGATGGGCGTCCGGTCCGCTGTGGTCGCCGTTGCCACCGCGATGCAGGAGTCGATGCTGCAAAACATCGGCTACGGCACCTCGGACTCGCTTGGCCTGTTCCAGCAGCGGCCGTCGTGCGGCTGGGGCTCGGCGGAGCAGATCATGAACCCGGCGTATTCGGCTGACGCTTTCCTGGCCGCGCTGCAGCACTACCAGGCGAGCAACCCTGGCTGGGCCTCGGAGCCGCTGTGGCAGGTCGCCCAGGGCGTCCAGGCCTCAGCCAACCCGACCGCCTACGCCCGCTGGGAAGTCCAGGCAACCGGCCTGGTCCAGCAGATCGCGATGCAGGTCGTGCACCTCTAGCCTCCGGCCGGCTTGCAATCCCCCAGCAGGCCACGCCGGATCCGCCAGCCACCGGGCTACTCCTCCTCCCCCAGCCCGGGTTGGCAGGCACATGTGCCCCGCCCTCCCCGAGAGGGCGGGGCACAGTATTTTCGGGCCGGCGAAGGGTACTTCACGATCGCGCACCATGGTTAGGGCCGGCGGAGTCCCGGGCACGGCCCCCGATGCTGTAGAAACTGTGAGCATGACGAGCTTCCTGACCGACTCGGGGTACTGGGCGTTGATCATCTTCGCCTTCGTCCAGGCCTGCTGCATCCCGATCTCGTCCGAGATCACGTTCGGGTTTGCCGGGGTGCTCGCCTTTGAAGGCCATCTCAGCCTCCCGCTGGTGATCATCATCGGCGCTGTTGCGGAGATTGCCGGTTCCTCCACTGCCTACGGCCTGGGCAGGCTGGGCGGGCGGCACACCGTTGACCGTTACCGGAAGTACCTCCTGATGACCAGGAAGGACGTCGAGCGGGCCGAAGCCTTCTTCGACGGCCGCGGCGCCTGGTCGGTGGCGATCGCCCGGGTCATCCCCCTGGTCCGCGCCTTCGCTGGCCTCGCAGCCGGCTTCATGGAAGTACCGGCGCTGGCGTTCGAGGCCTTTAACGCGATCGGGACCCTGGTGTGGGCTGCCGCGCTCTCGCTGATCGGTTATGAGCTGGGCAGCAGCTGGGACAAGGCGTCGAAGAACGTTTCCCACGCGAGCGACGCCCTGGCCGCAATCGCCGTGCTGCTGATCGTCGGGCTGATTGTGCACAAGGCCCTGGAAATGCGAAAGGAACGGGCCGCGGACGCCGCCTCGGCCATCCATTCGAGCGAGGCCGCACCGGGTGAGGGCGAGCCGAAGCAGCCAGCCGCCACCGGCGCGCAGAGTCAGCCGGGGCAGGTCGGAGCGAGCCCGCAGCCCGAGGCGCCGGAGCGGCCGCACAGCCACCGGCGCCGGCCCGACTAGCGGCTCGCTCCCGGCGCAACCCCGCGCCCCCGCCCCCCGACAACGCGGAGCCCGACCTGACCACACAGCAAAAGCCAGCGCCGGACGAGCCGCGCTGGCACCACACGGCCGTCGTCTACCAGGTCTATCTGCGCAGCTTCGCCGACGGCAGCGGCGACGGGATCGGCGACCTGGCCGGGCTCATCGCCCGGCTGCCCTACATCGCCGGCCTCGGGGTAGACGCGATCTGGCTGAATCCCTGGTACCGCTCGCCGATGGCCGACGGCGGCTACGACGTCGCCGACTACCGGGACATCGACCCGCTGTTCGGCACTCTGGCGGAGGCCGAAGCGCTGATCAGCTCGGCACATGAGCACGATCTGCGGGTGATCGTGGACTTGGTCCCGAACCACTGCTCCGACCAGCACCGGTGGTTCAAGGCCGCACTGTCCGCGCCTCCCGGCTCGGCCGAGCGCGCCAGATTCTGGTTCCGGCCGGGACGCGGCGAGAACGGCGAACTGCCGCCCAACGACTGGCAGTCGAACTTCGGCGGCCCGGCCTGGACCCGCGTCACCGAGGCGGACGGCTCACCAGGCGAGTGGTATCTGCACCTGTACGCAGCCGAGCAGCCCGACTTCAACTGGGAGCACCCGGAGGTCCGGGCCGAGTTCGAGGATGTCCTGCGCTTCTGGCTCGATCGCGGCGTCGACGGGTTCCGGATCGACGTGGCCGATGCCCTGGTCAAGGACCCGGCGCTGCCGGACGTGGCCGGGCTGCCGGAGGGCGCACGCATGCCCTGGGAAGACCAGGACGGGCTGCATGAGATCTACCGGTCCTGGCGAGCCCTGATCGACTCCTATCCCGGCGACCGCGTGTTCGTCGGCGAACTGTGGCTGCACCCGCTGACCCGGCTGCGGCCGTACCTGCTCGGCGACCAGCTGCATACCGCGTTCAACTTCGACTATCTGAGCGCGCCGTGGGACGGCCGCCGGCTCCGCGAGGTCATCAGCCTGACGCTGGACAGCATCGGCGCGGCCGCGCCCTGGGTGCTGTCCAATCACGACGTGATCAGGCACCTGACCCGGTACGGGCGGCCTGACACCAGCCGACAGTGGCGCAGCGCCGACCCGCCCGGCGCTACCGATCTTGCCATCGGCACCCGGCGAGCCCGGGCCGCGATCCTGCTGTCCCTCGCGCTGCCTGGCAGCTGCTACCTGTACCAGGGCGAGGAGCTCGGGCTCTGGGAGGTCGAGGACATCCCTGACGAGCTGATCGCCGACCCGATCTTCGAGCGGACCGGGCATCGCTTCCGCGGCCGCGATGGCTGCAGGGTGCCGCTGCCGTGGCAGGCCGACGCTGCCGGGTTCGGCTTCGGCCCGGCCGGCGGGCAGGCGCCGTGGCTGCCGCAGCCATCGGCCTGGCGAGAGCTCGCCGCCGACGCACAGGCCGGCGTGCCGGGCTCGATGCTCGAGCTGTACCGGACGGCGCTGCGGGTACGCAAAGCCCGCTACGGTCCCGGCGACAACGGGCTCACCTGGCTCGACGGCGCGTCCCTGGGCTGGGGTGAGGGGGTAGTGGCATTCCGCCGGGCCGGGGGATTCACCTGCCTGGTCAACGTCTCGCCGGACCCGGCGACGTTCCCTGTCGCTGCGGAGTTGCTCCTCGCCAGCGGACCAGTGGAGGACGGCAGTCTGCCACCAGACACTGCCGCCTGGCTCCTGACCTGAGCGCAGCCTGCGGCCATGTGACCGTCAGGTCAGTCGGGCAACTGCGTCGGGCGGGTTGCCGACCGTGCCAAGACATCCGGGCAAGCGCGAGAAACCCGCACCGCCTGCGCTCGTCTCTGGCTCGTCTGCGGCGGGCCAGGCACTGTCCCGCAGGGCGCGCACCTCGGCCTGTACGTCGATAGCCAGTCGGTCCAGGGCCAGGCGAAAGCAGTGACCATCCAGGCACGCTAGCGCGAGGTGTTCCACCGGGCCGTCGGTGCTGTCGAGCCAGAAGTGACCGGCGATCTCGGCCGGCAGCGAGCACTCCGGACAGGGCACGCTTCCCGGCACACGGCTGGCCAGCCGGTCCCCGTCCGGCCAGCGGGATTCCGTCCGCCGATTCATGCCGTCACTCTGATCCACGGCACTAGCAGGCCGTTAGCAGTCGATCATCATCCAGGAGAGACGTGAGCGCTGAGTCCAGCAGCGGGCCTATGGGCACAGTGCCCACGGAAGCAGCGCGCCCCTCAACCGCTGCTGCCGTGGGCACTGCGCCAGGCAGTTGTGTCGCATCGGCACTGCTCTGCGGAGGACGAGGATGCCGCTCTGATACGGCATCATCCGATTTCACTGCGAAAATGCAGCGCCGGTGGTGCGCCGTTATTGATGATCGGGCGGCGTATCTTCCCGGTCGCGCCACACTCCGCAGGTCGAAAGAAAAGGAAAGGTGGCCGACGAGGGCACGGGACATCCGAATATCGCCCGGAATACCATGCTGACATCAACCTGGTCCACGAGAGGACACGTCGTGCGCAGCGACCCTACGGTCATTGCCCTGGTGCAGCGTGTCATCACCGGCGACCAGGAGGCCTGGAACGAGATCATCGACCGCTACGCACCGCTGGTCTGGGCCATCTGCCTGCGATACCAGCTGAGCCGCACGGATGCCGACGACGTGGGCCAGAGCGTCTGGCTCCTGCTGGTGGAGAACATCGGCAACCTGCGCGAGCCGGCCGCCCTGCCGGGCTGGATCGCGACCACAACCAGGAACGAGTGCCTGCGCGTCTTGCGGACGACCCGGAAGATCGATCCCGATGGACTGCCCCCGGACGACCAGCTTCCGCCGGACTCGTCGGCAGTGGTTGACGCAGAGCTGCTCGCGGCGGAGCGCGATGCCGCGCTGCGAGCGGCGTTCGACGAGCTGTCGCCGAGCTGCCACCAGCTGCTGTCGCTACTGGTCAGCGATCCGCCACCGGCCTACGCGGAGATCAGCGCGAGCCTCGGCATCCCGATCGGCAGCATCGGGCCGACGCGGCAGCGCTGCCTGGACCGCCTGCGCCGCTCGCCGCACCTGACCAGCTTCATGATCAGCGATGCGACCGCGGGCCGAAGTTAGCGCCCGACCGAAGACCGAACCCACGGCCTGAACTTAGGAGACGGGGAATGAGCATGGTGAACGCCGACCTCGACGACGAGGAACTCCTCGTCGCGCTGCGTCAGGCGCTCCGCGCCCGGGACCAGGTGCCGCCTGAGTTCATCGACGCAGGCAAGAGCGCATACGCCTGGCACAACATCGACGCGGAACTCGCGCAGCTCACGTATGACTCGACCAGGGATGCCGACGCCGCAGGCGTGCGGTCCGAGTCCGCGTCCATCCGCGCGCTGACGTTCACCGCCGCACGCCTCACGATCGAAATGGAAGTGGCGGACGATGCGCTCGTCGGCCAGATCGTGCCGGGCGAAGCCGCCGTGCTCAGCGTCCAGCCCCGCATCGGCAGCCCGACCGACGTCGTCGCCGACGACATCGGGAGATTCTCGATCTACCCGATCCCGCCGGTGCCGTTCCGGCTCCAGTGCCGGACCGCGTCCGGCATCGACACCCTGACCGGGTGGATCACGCTCTGAGCCGCTAACTTCCGAGCTGCTAACTGTCGGCGCGCTGTCTCAGCCTGCGCCGAGCGCTAGCAAGGACATCGCAGCGCCTTGCTGGATTGGATCGCTGCTGGCCTGCCGCCGCACTTCATGCATGGCCTCGGCGAGGCTCTGGCCAGCCCGAAGGTGCTCGTGCAAAGCCACCATGAGTGGCACGACGGCTCGATCATTGAGGGGAACGACCCCCGCGACAATCCCGGCCGTGCCGAGCGGCAGCAGACTGCTGACCAGGCCAAGCAGCTCGTCCGCGCCGACCGGTGCCAGCACGCCGGAGTCGCAGCTCGACAGGACCAGCCGGTACGGCGCCCGGTCCAGCTGCTCGAAGTCGTAGACAGTCAGCGGGCCATCGTGCAGCCGCAGCGAGGAGAACATCGGGCTGTCGGCCCGGAAGCTGCCATGTGCGGCAATGTGACCAAGCCAGGCACCGTCGAGCGCCGACAGGACGGCCGGCGCGGTCGCCTGCGCGCCAGACAGCACGGTGACGTCGCCGTAGAGCCGGGCGGCCGGGGGTACCTCGGCACCGTCGGTAACCAGGCCCGGTCCGCGTGCCATTACCACGTGGTGCCGGTCGGGCGGTGCCGCCCGGTGCGCCCGCAGCCAGGCCGAGGCCGACGGTGCCACGCTGAACACCCGGCGGGAGAGTGAGGGAAGCACCGCCCAGGGCATGGTGTGCAGTCGGCCCGGCGGGACAACGATCACCGGCCCGTCGCGCAATGCTGCCGCAGCCGGCCCAAGGACGGCCTCCTCAATCTCCGGCCCGGCCGTCTGCAGAACGGCTGCCGCGCTGCTCACGTCGTCCGCCGACCTGTCTCTGGCCAGCCGGCGCAACGCGAACCGCGCGAAGCCAACCGACCGGATCGCGTCCTGTGTCTGGCCGGCCGTGAACTGGCGCACCCGCCCGGAGCCGCAGACGAGCACGTGCAGCGTGCCGTCGACCTCCACGATCTCGACCAGCTGGGTGTCTCCTAGCGCGTCAAGCAACTGCGGAATATCGATGGCCGCGTCCGTTGGTGCGCCGGTTCCCTTACTCCGCAGCGACGCCGCCCGCACCGCCTTCTCCAGCCGCAGCTGTTCACGTTGCAGCGCCGCCGTCGCCGAGCCCTCGCGGCGCGCGTCCTCGAGCCGACTGGTTACCTGCCGCAGCGCCGCGAGCTGCCCGGCGAAGTCGGTATCCGCCGGCGGGCGCACCGGCGGGACGGCCAGCGCGGCCGAGCGCCAGCGCTCGCTCCAGGCGAGGAGCGTGCGGGGGTTGCGCATCTCCGCCGCCCGGCGCTGAGCCAGCGTGGCGAGCTCGGCTCCCTGCGCGCTGGCGAGTGCGCGGAGCTCTGACGCACCAAGGGTCCAGCGGTGCTCGTCCAGCACGTCGAGCCCGCGCCGACACGCGGCCATGAGCCGCCGTGACTCGCCTGCTGCATCGGCGCGCAACGCCTCCGCCAGCCAGCCGGTGACCCGCGACATCGCCGGCCCGCGCATCCGGCTCCGCGCCGCCATCGCCAGATGACTCTCGGCCTCGCCGCGACGCCCAAGGTCCGCCGCAATCCGCCCAGCCAGCAAATGCGCCTGCATTGCCTCGGCCGCATCCAGCGACTCAAGCCGATCTGCGGCGCGCCTTGCTGCCAGGAGCAGGCGTCCGCTCGGCGGCTTGGCCGTCTGATGCGCGCGGGCAAGCACGAGTGCCGTCTGGGCCTGCCACCATTCGCTTCGCTGCGAACGGAACGACCGTTGCGCCGCCTCGGCGCGCTCGATCGCTACCTGCGGCTGATTCGCCGCGAGGGCCGAGTTAGCCGCCGTGAGCAACAGCTCAGCCCGGCGGGTAGACCAGCCGTGCGCCTTTTCAACCTCCTGGATCGCAGTATCTGCCTCCGCGAGAGCATCGCTTGCCAGCCCTGCAGCCTGCAGCACCTCGCACCTGGCCTGGCTGAGGGTCGCACTAGGAAAACTCAACGGACGGTAGCGCGAACTGACGTCGTCGTAAAAGGCCAACGCGGCCGGCAGGTCGCCGAGCCTGAACGCGGCCACCCCCCTATTCAAGACGGTGTGGGCCGCTTCGAGGTCCTGCCCCATCTCCGCGAGCAGGCGTCCTGCCGCCTGGAAGTCGGCGTCCGCGCGGCTCGGGTAGCCAAGATCCATGTGGACCAGGCCCTGTGCACCTAGCGCCCGTGCAGTCCAGAGCAGATCTCCGGCGGGCTCCAAGACACCAACCGCCTGGCGGAGGTCCGCCAAAGCTGCGGGATATCTGCCCAGCGTCCACAGCACCACACCGCGACGATGCAGCACTCGGCCAACCTGAACCCCGTTGGAAAGATCTATTGCTCTGTCGAACAATGCCAGACCGCTTGCGGTCCGCCCGGCGTGTACAAGTGCCACGCCAAGGGTGCCAAGGACATCCGCTTCCCGGTCGGCAGACCCGGTGTCGCGCGCCAGGCGGAGGGCCGCCCGCAACTCACGGACGCCCTCGTTTACATCACCATTGTCACGAAGCACGATGCCTGCGGCCTGGTGCGCGATCGACGCATCGTGCGGTCCAGGATTCTGCGCTAGGACTGTCCGCGCGATAGCGAGTGCATCGCTCGGCCGGGACATGGCGAGCTGCAGCAGGCCGTCGATGCCAGCGCCGCCCAACCTGCGAGCTGCGTTGCCGCCTTCATCCACATCGGAAGGCTAACCCGCAGGTACCCCGGCCATAACAGTGCCGGTTCAATATGTTCAAGGTATGACGTATCAGACAGGTCTGCGACCACTCCGCATATCCGCCAGGAGCGGAGCGGCTGGGTGTGCTTTGGCCCGAATCGGAGCCCTGGCCTATGCGCCTTTCCAGCGTTCAGTCTGCGGAGGATGAGCATGACGATGCCAGATGGCTGGCGTGAGGACTTTGACTCAAAGGTCGCCAGCGAGATCGAGCACATAATCTCGGCGTTCCGTGATGGCCCGGACGGCGGAAGGTCAGTGACAGCCGTGCCCGATGGCAACGGCGGCATCGGCCATATGCATGCGGAAGGACAGATCCTGGTCAGTGAGGAGCATCTCGACCGAGTGCTGGAACTGCTTGGGCAGCCATCGCGGCAGGAGCTCGAGCAAGGTCCGGGCGGACGACTCCAGCGCATAACCCCGGGAGTCATGCTGCATGAGCTGGCCGGCGGCACGGTTGCGGAAGCACTGGAAACACTTGATTTCCAGCTTGGCCGCGGCATCGCGACACCCAATCATGTGCTCACTGTTGCCGGAACTGGCTACGCGAGTGCGTGCCCAGCCACCGAGCCGGAAGAGGTCTACTTCGACTCCGAACCCTGCCCGACTGCGGGCTCTGGCGATCGTGGACTTGGCGTGCTCGTCTACATGGCCGACACAGGCCTGCTAGCCGATGCCGCAACTGGCCACCCCTGGCTGTCCGGAGTCGAAGGGCGCGACGTCGATCCACTCCCGGCTAAGCTGCCCGACGGTACGCAGCAAATCCCGCCTTATACCGGTCACGGGACGTTCGTTGCTGGTGTGCTTCGCTGCGTCGCTCCCGGCACCGAGATCACGGTCACGAATGCGTTCGCAACAGCGGGCAGCATCCTTGAATCTGATCTCGTCCAGCACCTTGACCATGCGCTTGGGCTCGGAGTGGACATCTTTCAGCTGAACATCTGCTGTACCTCACGCCACGACCTGCCATTGGTTGCATTTCGTGAGTGGTTGCACAAGCTGCGCGAGTACAAGGGCACGATCTGCGTCGCCGCGGCGGGCAACAGCGGAATGCGGCGGCCGACGTGGCCGGCTGCGTTCCCGGGGGTCATCGCGGTTGGTGCGCTCGGCGGGGACTGGCGCGGGCGGGCGTCGTTCAGCAACTATGGCGGCTGGGTCGACGTGTACGCGCCGGGCCGGGACCTCGTGAACGCCTACGCGACCGGTACCTATACCTGCCACGTGGCCCCGTACAAGGACCAGGTCCGGCAGTTCTACGGCATGGCCAAGTGGAGCGGCACCTCGTTCTCCACGCCGATCGTGTCCGGGCTCATCGCCGCGCGCATGTCGCAGACCGGCGAGAACGCCAGGCAGGCGGCGGCCGCCGTCCTCGCCGAGGCACGTGCCCAGGCGATCCCCGGCGTCGGCGCAGTCCTGTTGCCGCTGCGCTAAGAAACGCCGTTACATAAGCCGCTGAATCCCCGGCCCTGCGGCCGCTTGCGAAGTATCGCGGGCCGCGCTATCGGCAAAGGCAAGAGTCGCTTCTACAATATTGACCTCGTGGGAAGCAGTTGGTGATCGTCGATGGCTGTAAGGGTCGTCGGCAGGCATCGGCCTGGGCGAGCGAATGCGGACGAGGCCCTGGCTTCGCTCTACGCTGCCCACTTCCGGGCGCTGGTCCGGCTGGCTGCTCTCTTGGCCGGTGACACCGATGTCGCTGAGGAAATCGCCGGATCAGCGTTTGCTGACATGTACCGCGCCTGGACGTCGCTGCGGCTCGACGAGCAGTCGCTCCTGGCCTTCCTGCGCCGCCGGGTGGTCGCGCGAGCACGCAGCTCCCGGAGGGGACGTCACCTGCCGCCGAGCATGACGCCACCCGGCGCAGCGGTGTCTAGCGCAGGAGGGCCGGGGTCAGCGACGACGGCCGCTACGCTGCTCGCGAGCATCTACCTACTACCCGGCCGTGAGCTGGAGGCGCTAGTCCTTGCCTGCTACGCGGGGATGACGGTGACCGAGATCGGGTCGGTGACTGGCACGACCGCATCAGCCGCGACTCGCAGCATCCAGCGCGGGCTGGCCGCGCTGGCGCAGGGAGCTTCGATACCGGGCCCAGCAGATGACCAGTCTTCTTAGTCGACCAGGGCCTGGTAGACCAGCTGTCGTAGTTGCGGCCGGATCGGGTAGGCGCTGGAAGGCAGCAGCTGGGTCATGAAGGTGACCGTGATCTGCTCGGCCGGGTCTACCCAGAAGGTGGTCGACGCCGCTCCTCCCCAGTTGAACTCGCCCTTCGAGCCCAGGGACTTCGTCGCAGCGGGGTCGATCACGACAGCGAACCCGAATCCGAACCCGACCCCGGAGAAAGCCGTCTCCGCGTAGAGCGGACGGCCGAAGGTCTCCAGGTCCTGGTTCCCCGGCAGATGGTTCTGCGTCATGTATGCCACGGTGCGCGGGCTCATCAGGCGCACGCCGTCGACCTCGCCGGCCGGGCTGTCCGGCCGGTGCAGCAGGAGCTGGGTGAAGCGGTTGTAGTCGGCTGCGCTCGACACCAGCCCGCCGCCGCCGCTCAGATACCGCGGGTTGTGCAGCGCGGCGTTGCCCATCGCATCCAGGCGGGTGGCGTGCCCGTTTTCGGGGCTGCGGCTGTACAGCGCAGCCAGGCGATGCACGTCGTCGGGGCGCGCATAGAAGGCGGTGTCGTCCATGCCGAGCGGGGCGAAGATCTTGCTGGCGAAGTACTCGTCCAGCGGCTGGCCGGAAATCACCTCAACGAGCCGGCCCAGCACGTCCGTAGCGACCGAGTAGCTCCACTCGCTGCCCGGCTGGAACAGCAGCGGCATCGAGGCGAACTCGTCGACGTTGGCGGCCAGGTCATTGCCACGGGGCGAGCCCCACTCGAAGCCGCGGGCCCGGTAGATCGCATCGACCGGGTGGTTGCGCATGAATCCATAGGTCAGCCCCGAGGTGTGGCTCATCAGGTGCCAGATCCGGACTGGCTCGGTGGCCGGCACCGTCTTGTAGCTGACGTCGCTGCCGCCGTCGAAGACGCGAACGTCGGCGAAGGCCGGGATGTAGCGGGAGACCGGATCAGTCAGCTCGAAACCGCCCTCCTCGTAGAGCATCATGGCGGCGACCGTCGTGATGGGCTTGGTCATCGAGTAGATCCGCCACAGGGTGTCGGTCTCCACCGGCTGACCCGCCTCGATGTCGCGCTGACCGTAGGCGGACACGTGCGCGAGCTTGCCGTGGCGGGCGACGGTGATCAGCCAGCCGGCCAGCTTCCGGTCGTCAACGTACCGGGCGAAATGCTTGTCGATTCGTTCCAGCCGTCCTGCGTCGAAACCCACCTCGGCCGGGTCGACCTCGATTTGCAGCTCGCCCATCAGCGCTCAGCCTCCGCCCCATTGCCGGGTCAGCCATTGAACCCGGGTTGTCCCTGATCCTGCCAACCCGAACACTATTCGGTCCAGACCTAACGATGGTTCGGTGCTTAAGGTTCATGGGAGCCGAGTTGGTGTCGCCCTGGCAGCACCAGATCGGCTCCCATGAACCAGAATCGAGAGCAGCAACGGCCAGTCGATAGCGGGGCGTGCACGATCATGAGCGTTGAGTCACCGGATTCCGGCGGACGGCAGGCGAGCGAGCCGATGACGGCCGAGATGCTGACTGCCAAGGTGGCGGAGCGCCTTGCGGCTACCCCTGACCCGCGGCTGCGGGACGTGATGCTGGCGGTCGTCCGGCATGTTCACGCGCTGGTGGCGGAGGTCGGCCTGACCAGAGACGAATGGCTGGCTGCCATCGAGTTCCTGACCGCGGCCGGCCAGATCTCCAGCGACCGTCGGCAGGAGTTCATCTTGCTCTCGGACACGCTCGGCGTCTCGATGCTGGTCGATCTGCTGGCCGGCCCGTCCGCCGAAGGCGCAGCCGGGTTTGCTACCGAGTCCACGGTGCTCGGGCCGTTCTATGTGGCGGGCAGCCCCGAGCGAGAATACGGCTCGTCCATCGTGACGCAGCCGTCCGGCGACTACGCCTGGTACAGCGGCCTGGTGACGGACGTGGACGGCACCCCGATCGCGGACGCCACGCTGGATGTCTGGCAGAACGCCGACGACATGCTCTACGCGGTGCAGAACCCGGAGATGCCCGAGGACAACCTGCGCGGCAAGTTCGCGACCCGGCCGGATGGCAGTTACGCCTTCCTCGGGGTGCGGCCCACCGACTACCCGATCCCCGACGACGGCCCGGTCGGGCGCTTGCTGGCCTCCACCGGACGCCATCCCTGGCGGCCCGCGCACATCCACGTCATCGTCAGCGCGCCTGGTTACCAGTCCGTGGCCACGCACATCTTCGACTCACAGAGCAAATACCTGGACAGCGACGCGGTGTTCGCGGTCAAGGACAGCCTGGTCCGGGAGTTCGAGCGGCACGAGCCCGGCGGACCAGCCGCCCCACCCGACGGCGTACCAGCCGGGCAGCCGTGGTACTCGCTAGACCAGGACTTCCGCCTCGCACGGGCCTGCTGACGCTGGCAATCACACAGGGCTAGCTCAAGATCGCGACCTTCACGGGGAACTCTTCGCGCCCGGCAGGCCGGTGCGACGGCGAACCTCGTACAGCAGGATGCCGGCCGCGACCGCAAGATTCAGCGACTCGGCCGTGCCGGTCATCGGGATGGCGACCTGAAGATCCGCGGCGGCGAGCACGTCATCCGGCAAACCGGTGCCCTCGCTGCCGACCAATACCGCCAGGGGCAGCGGGAATTCCGCCGTCCAGAAGCTCGCCTTCGCCCGCCCAGATGTAGCCGCTACCGTCACGCCGGCGGGCCGTGCCCAGTCGACGAACTCCGCCGCCGACCCGACGCTGACCACCGGCACCGTGAACAGCGCTCCCATGCTCGCCTTCACGGCAGCCGGATCGTAGGGGTCGGCGGACGCTCCGATCAGGATCACTCCCCCGGCGCCAGCCGCGCTCGCCGTCCGGATGATGGTGCCGATGTTGCCCGGATTACCGGGCTCATGCAGCGCCGCGAACAGCGCATCCGGCGGTACGCGCAGGTCGGCGAGCGACATTGACGGGGAACGTACGATTGCTGCCAACCCGGACGGCCCGTCTCGGTCGGCTATCCGGCCGAACACCTCGCCCGACAGCCGGGCCACCCGCACTCCGGCGGCCTCCTGCTCCGCCACCATCGCGCTCGCGCCGGGATGGCGCAGCAGCTCCGGCGCGACGACCAGCATCTCGATGTCGGCGCGGGCCTCGACCGCCTGCCACACCGGCTGGATGCCCTGCACGACGAAGGCCGACTCGCGTCGCCGGTGCTTCCGGTCGGCGAGGGCGCGCACGCGCTTGACCACTGTGTTCGTGGCACTGGTGATCAGCTCGGTCATCGGAACCGGAGCCTACTCGCCGCCCGGACGGTCGGTGTCACACCAATGTCACCAGCTGCCCAGTTGACTTGCCCGTCATGATGCATTCAACGACGGGCCATACGCCCGATTTCGACTCTGCCAGCCTGCTGCTCACTGACGCCGACGTGCTCAGCCGCGTCGATGAACTCATCGACTCAGGCGCCCGGGCTACCCGGAGCCTGTGGCTGTTTTTCGTCTCCGCGGACGGCGCCCAGCTACCGGTCGTTGTCCCCATCGATGACGTGCCACCGCGCCCGGTCCCGCACCTGATCGGGACCGTCTGCACGGTGATCGCGGGAATCATCGCGGAGCAGGTACCTGGCGGCTCCGCCATCCTGGCCCTGACTCGCCCTGGCCCGGCAGCGCCGGGACCGGACGACCGGTACTGGGCGCGCTCTGTTCATGTCTCAGCTCAGCAGCACAACGTGGCGATCCGGATGCTGTGCCTGGCCACGCCCGGCTGCGTCCGCCAACTGGACTAGGACGTCCACCGGCCGCGGGCAACGCCCAGGCCGGTGACACCGCGTCATTGCAGGCTGCTGCCTGCGGTGGCGGGCTCGTTCCCTACCATCGGAGCATGAGCCAGACGCGGCTGAGCAGCATGCGCGGCACGAGCGCGGCACGGCCGTCGTGAGCGCGGAGAGCGACCGGGTAGCCGGCTTCGGCCGGCTCGAGGACGGGCTGCGGCAGGCCGGCGAGTGGTACCGCTGGGGTCCGTATGTCAGCGAGCGCCAGTGGGGCACGGTCCGCGAGGACTATTCGGCGGACGGCGAGGCCTGGACCTACCTGCCGCACGACCACGCCCGCTCGCGCGCTTACCGCTGGGGCGAGGACGGCCTGGCCGGCTTCTGCGACATCGAGCAGCACCTGTGCCTGAGCCTGGCGCTGTGGAACGGCCAGGACCCGATCCTGAAGGAGCGCGCGTTCGGGCTGACGAGCACGCAGGGCAACCACGGCGAGGACGTCAAGGAGCACTGGTGGTACCTCGACGCGCTGCCCAGCCACGCGTGGAATCGCTGGCGGTACCACTATCCGCAGGCAGCGTTCCCGTACACCGCTCTTATCGACGGGAACGCGTCCCGTTCTCGCCAGCAGCCCGAGTATGAGCTGATCGACACCGGGTGCTTCGACGGCAGCCGCTACTGGATCGCGGAGGTCCACTACGCCAAGGCCGGCCCGGACGACATCCTGATGACGATCGAGATCACGAACGCCGGTCCGGACGAAGCAGACCTGCACGTGCTGCCCACAGCGTGGTTCCGCAACACGTGGTCCTGGGACGACGGGGCAGCACGGCCGCAGCTGGCGTCTGCCGGCGACGGCCGTGTCACACTGCAGCATCCGATCTGCGGCGACATGGAACTGCTCGCCGCAGCCGGACCCGACGGGCGCATACCGGCCGCGTTCTTCTGCGAGAACGAGACCAACGTCGCGCGGCTATTCGGCTCGCCAGCGGAAACGCCGTTCCCGAAAGACGGCATCAACGATCACGTCGTCGGCGGTGCCGCGTCCGTGAATCCGGCCGGGCACGGCAGCAAGTGCGCGTTCTGGTACCGGATGAGACTGCCGGGGTACGGGTCGGCGCAGCTGCGCGTCCGGCTACGGCCGGCTGAATCCGCGACGGCCGCGTCCGGCGGCAGTGTTTCCAGCGACAGGGACGCGTTCGGGCCGGAGTACGCCTCGGTGGTCGCGGCGCGGCGGGCCGAGGCCGACGATTTTTATACCGAGCTGACGCCCTCGGGCGCCAGCCACGATGAGGCCATGGTCATGCGGCAGGCGTTTGCCGGGCTGCTCTGGTCGAAGCAGCTGTACTACTACGACGTGGACCGCTGGCTGGACGGCGACCCGACGCAGCCTGCGCCACCGCCTGGGCGCGCGGGCGGGCGCAACGCCCGGTGGCGCACGTTCGACGCGTTCGACATCATGTCGATGCCAGACAAATGGGAGTACCCCTGGTTCGCCGCGTGGGACCTCGCCTTCCACTGCATCGCGCTGGCGCACGTGGACCCGGCGTTCGCCAAGTACCAGCTCATCCTGCTGTGCCGGGAGTGGTTCCAGCATCCGGGCGGCGCGCTGCCGGCGTATGAGTGGGACTTCTCCGACGTGAACCCGCCCGTGCAGGCCTGGGCCGCGCTCGAGGTCTTCGCCGTGGACGGCGGCCGGGACGTGCATTTCCTGTCCCGGATCTTCGACAAGCTGCTGGTCAATTTCACCTGGTGGGTGAACCGGGAGGACGCCGAGGGCAACAACCTGTTCGAGGGCGGTTTCCTCGGCCTGGATAACATCGGCCCGATCGACCGGTCGCACCTGCCCGTCGGCGGCATTCTGGAGCAAGCGGACGCCACGGCATGGATGGCGTTCTATGCGCTGGCGATGGCGTCGATCGCGGAGATCCTGCATCGCACCGGGCACCGGCCGGGCAGTGATGTGCTGCTGAAGTTTCTGGAGCACTTCGCCGCGATTCAGCAGGCCCTAGACAACCGCGGGCTCTGGGACGAGACGGACGGACTGTACTACGACCGGCTGATCACGCCCGCGGGTCAGGTCGTGCCGCTCAAGGTCCGCTCGTTCGTGGGAATCCTGCCCACCCTCGCGATGAGCGTGGTCGACCAGCAGGTGATCGACCTCGCGCTCACCGTCCGGAAGCGGTTCGCGGCAATGCTCGCGTCGCAGCAGCTGACCACGGCCGATGGCCTGGCGCGCAGCGGCCTGCTGCGCGGCGAGCCGGGCAGCCAGCGGTTGCTGCTCAGCCTGGCCGGGCCGGACCGACTGAAGCGGCTGCTGGCGTTGCTGTTTAGCGAATCGGAGTTCCTGTCGCCGCATGGGCTTCGTGCCGTGTCTGCCTGGCACCGGGATCATCCCTACACGGTCAATGTGGAGGGTTACTCGGCCAGCATCGACTACGAGCCGGCCGAGTCGACCACGCCGCTTTTCGGCGGCAACTCCAACTGGCGCGGGCCGGTCTGGTTCCCGGTCAACTACCTGATCATCAGCGTGCTGGAGCGCTACCACCTGTTTTTCGGTGACGACTTCACGATCGAGTACCCGACCGGCTCGGGACGCCAGCAGACGCTCGGCCAGATCGCGGCCGACCTGCAGGACCGGCTGATCTCGATCTTCACGCCGGGAGCGGACGGACGCCGCCCCTGCTTTGGCGCGGTCGCGCTCTTGCAGGACGACCCGAACTGGCGCGACAACCTGCTGTTCAGCGAGTACTTCCATGGCGACAACGGGACCGGACTCGGCGCCTCGCACCAGACCGGCTGGACCGGGCTGATCGCCGACATCATCCGCCGCCGACACGGGGCGGTGCCCTCGCTCGCGGCGGTCCTGACCGCCATCTTCGAACAGGTGTAGCCGAGCTCGTCACGCTGCTCGGCGGTCCAATCCGGCGCGCTCATCGGGACGTTGCACCCCAGCGGGTGATCACGAACGGCGGTTCGCCGGGAATGTACCGCCAGCCAGGATGCAATGTCCCGGCTGGCCATTCAGCTAAAGATAGGCAGTCTCCGAACCTGCCTCAAATATGCTAGCATTCTCGCATGATAGCTAACGAGCAAACCGTGGCGGCGGTCGAGGTGAGTAACCTCCGCCGGACCTTCGGCACCACGACGGCACTGGACGGCGCCAGCTTCACGGTCGGCTACGGCGAGATCTTCGGCCTGCTCGGACCGAACGGCGCGGGCAAGACGACCGCGATCAAGATTCTGCTTGCCCTGTTGCGGCCAACCGCCGGACGCGCCCGCGTGACCGGCATCGACGTTGCGGTCCAGCCGATGGCCGTGCGGCGCCGGGTCGGCTGGGTGCCGCAGGAGCGGACGGCGGACCCCCTCCTCACCACGCGGGAGAACCTCCGGTTCATGGCTGGCATGTACCGGCTGAGCGCGGCGGCTGGCCGACGGCGGGCCGAGGAACTGCTCGCGCTGACGAGTCTTGGCGACTACGCCGACCGGCTGGCCGGGGATCTGTCCGGTGGCACGAGGCGCCGGCTGGAGCTAGCCATGGGCCTGGTGAATGTGCCGGCGGTGCTGTTCCTCGACGAGCCGACCCTGGGCCTGGACATCACGGCCAGGCGCAGCCTGTGGTCCTACGTGCGCGCCATCCGGCAGTCCGGCACCACCATCGTGCTGACCACCCACTACCTGGAGGAGGCCGACGCACTCTGCGACCGGGTCGCCATCATCGACCACGGCCGGATCTGCGCGGACGGCACCCCGGCCGAACTCAAGGCCGGGCTCACCGGCGCGGGAGCGCGCGCCTCGCTCGAGGACGTTTTCCTCGCCGCCACAGGCCAGGAACTCATCGACCAGCCAGTGACCGATCAACTCGTGGGACGGTGAGCGCAGTGACCTTCAGCTCGGAAGCTGCCGCGCCAGGCGAACTGGTCGGCCTGTGGCGCGAGCACCGCGCCCTGCTCGGCCGGTGGCTCTCGCGACTGCGCCGCGAGCCCCTAGCGCTGCTCGCACTGCTTGTCCAGCCGATCGTATGGCTAGCCCTTTTCGGCCACCTGCTCGCCGGGATGGCACAGACCGCCTCGGTGCCAGGCGGCAGCTACCTCCGGTTCATGACCGCCGGCGCGGTGGCGATGACCGTGTTCAACGCATGCATCCAGGGCGGGGTCGAGTTGCTCTTCGACCGGGAGTCCGGCTTCCTGGTGCGGATGCTGGCCGCACCCGCGCGGCGCCTGTCGATCGTCACCAGCAGGTTCGTCTACCTGGCCGGACTCACCAGCGCGCAGGGCATCGTGATCCTCGCCGCCGCGTACCTGATGGGCGTCCGCTACGCCAGCGGCCTGGCCGGGCTGGCGTGCTGCCTGGTCATCGGGGCGCTGTTCGGCGCTGGCGTGACCGCGCTCTCGGTGGCGCTGGCCTTCTCCCTGCGCAGCCACGCGCAATTCTTCCCCATCACCGGGTTCGCCGGGCTGCCGCTGACCTTTGCCAGCACTGCGCTGGTGCCGCTCGCGCTGATGCCCGAGTGGCTGCGGGCCGTCGCCCGGCTGAACCCGATGACCTACGCGATAGACGAGCTGCGCGGTCTGGTGATCAGTGGCTGGGAAGTCAGGCCCCTCCTCGCGACCGCCGGCGCACTGCTCGCCTTCGACGCCTGCTGCTTCGCGATCGCTGCTTTCGCCATGCGCCGCGGCTGGCGCTGAGCCTCTCCGCCGGAAGGCCATAGCTTGGCCGAAGTGCTGGCCGGGATTCCGCCTTCCGGCCGATGGCCGCGGCCGAATCCCGGCCTACGGTAACGGTAAGTGCACGTAGTTTTGCGCACGGGCCGACCAGGAGGATTCATGGATATCGCCGGGTTAGACCACGTGGGGCTTGCGGTGCGCGATGTCGAGCGCTCGGTTCGCTGGTACGGGGAGGTCCTTGGGCTGCAGCGCGCGTATCAGGATGCGTGGGGAGACTACCCGGCGGTGATGGAGGCGAACGGCACCGGCGTAGCCCTCTTCCCCGCCCGCGGCAAGCCAATCGAGCCGTCCACATTCGATTCGCTGGCCCATGTCGGATTCCGGGTCAGCCGGGAGTCCTACGAGCAGGCGCGGTCGGAACTGACGGCAGCCGGCGTCGAGTTCCGCGAATCAGACCACAAGGTCGCATGGTCGATCTACTTGCTTGATCCGGACAGTCACCTGATCGAGATCACCACATACGGGCCGACGGAGGCCATGACGTAGGGTCGGGTCATGAGCCTTGAGGGTGACTACGAGCCGAGTGCGGCGCAGTGGGTGCGCGACCAGGTTGCCGAGTACGAAGCGTCTAACGGCCAGCGCGCCAACACGTTGCGCGATAGCGGCCTGCCGGTGATCATCGTGACGATGCGCGGCAATAAGAGCGGCAAGGTCCGCAAGATTGCCCTGATGCGCGTCGAGCATGACGGCGAGTACGTCCTGGTGGCATCGAAGGGCGGCGCGCCGGCGCACCCGGTCTGGTACTACAACCTGAAGGCCGACCCGAAGTCCGTCCGGGTCCAGGACGGACCGGAGCCGTTCGACGCCGAGGTCCGCGAGCTGGACGGCGACGAGCGAGCGCAGTGGTGGGACCGCGCGGTTTCCGCATTCCCGCCGTATGCGGAGTACCAAGAAAAGACCGACCGGCGCATCCCGGTCTTCCTGGCCACGCGCCGCGGCTGAGCAGCCTTGGGCCACAGCCAGCTCATCGTCGCTGCCGGCGCGAATATCGAGGGACCGCTGCAGTTCGGCGAGCTTGGCCTGGCACTGCTGCTGTCGGCGATCATCGGGCTGGAGCGTGAGTTCAAGCAGAAGAGCGCGGGCCTGCGCACGCACTCCCTGGTGGGAGTGGGCGCTGCCCTGTTCATGCTGGTGAGTAAGTACGGGTTCACCGATGTGCTGGTGCCGCGCCTCGTCACCGTTGATCCGTCCCGGGTTGCGGCGCAGATCGTGACTGGCATCGGCTTCATCGGCGCGGGGCTTATCTTCGTACGCCGGGACGCGGTGCGCGGGCTGACAACTGCCGCGTCCATCTGGGTGACGGCCGCTATCGGCTCCGCGGCGGGCGCCGGGCTGCCCTGGCTGGCATTGCTCGCGACCGCGGGTTACCTCATCGTGGCACTCGTATTCCCGCCGCTGGCGCGGCGGCTGCCACAGTCGGGGTCGGCGATCTCAACGCTGCGGGTCAGGTATCCCGACGGCCACGGCATCCTGCGCGACGTGCTGGCACTCGCCACGGCCCGGGGTTTCGCCATCGACGAGCTCTCCACCGAGACGGTCGGCCGCGATGGGCGCCAGACTGCCGAGGGCGGCCGCATCAGTGAGGCAATCGTCGAAGTCGCACTCCAAGTGCACGGTCGCGGTTCGGTGAACGATCTCGCCGCAGCGCTCGCGGAGCTGCCGGACGTGCACGCGGTGGTGGCGGACGACGTCAATGCGTCCCAGGTCGAGTAGCTAACCCGACTTGCTGATGCCCGTCCCCTTGCCATTGTTGACGATGACCACGTCATTTTCCGTCCCCGCGGGGCCGACGAAAGCGAGGCACTCGTTGACGGAGCTGGCGGTCACGCGCAGGCCGGGCCGAGCAGTCTTGATTCCAAGCTCGTTGAAGAACTGCAGCGGCGGCAGGTTAGGGTATTCGGTTGCTGACCGCGGCACCCGGGCGGAGGAGGACCGGGCCGTCCAGCTGAGGGTCTCGTTCGTGTAGAAAACGATGAGCGCCCCGGCACTGTCAGGTAGTTGCAGCGAGTACGCGGGCAGCGTCGACGCCTGGTGGTCATCGCTGAAGTGCCAGCCCAGCGCCCTCGCGCTGGCGGCAGTCTGCTGATCTTGATGCAGATAGCCGGTGGTGGAGCTGCCGGTCGCGAAGTTGGGCTCCCCCGCGCCATGGCCACCGTCATTCAGGTATCGCGCGTAGGCAGCGGACAGCCCGGATGGATCGACGTTGAGCGCGGGGTCGGCCGACGGAAGCGTGTCTGCGTAGCCGCTTGGGGCAAAGCCAGCGGATTTCAGATCGGGCAGGATCTGCGGCGGCAGGCTCACGTCGTACATCTCGGCCGCTTCTCGCCACGGCGCCCCGACCGACCGCTGCACCATGACGAAGAGGAAACCCTGCTTGTCCGTTGCCGAGCCACCCGCCAGGAACCAGCGCGGGTAACTAGTGAGCTCAGGCACCAGGAAGCGCTGGCCTGTCAGCGCGCCTAAGGCGAAGCCTCCGCTGCCCTTCAAGAAGGTCTCGCTTGTGGTCTCAGGTCCGGTCGTGAGCGCGGCCGTCAACGCGGGATCTGTGCGCAGCTGGCTGAACCTCGGCAGGAAAGCGGCGAAGATGCTGCGAGCCTGGGCGGTCGTCAGCTGCGCATCGGCTGGGTGGCGGGCTGCGGGAGCATGCGTGGCTCCGCTGACCGGGTGAGACGAGCCTCCGCAGGCGGCCAGACCCCCGAATATCGCGCACGCCGCCGCCCACGCGACCGTACGGTAACCGCGCATAGGTCCCCGATCTACAAGCACAGTTGCGCCTCAGCCGGAGTATGGCACGCGCCGGGCATCGTGGCCCAGATATGGACGATGGGCCAGAAACCTAGCTACGGATTTCGGCCGGGCAGACTCGGCGCGAGCGCGGCATGCTGGCTGCGCCTGGTGCCGGCGTCAAGGATTGCGGCCCTAGCAGGCTCGGGCGGCCCGGCCCTACCGCCGGTTGACCGCCCGCGCCAACGGCGGCTCACTAGCACCCGCGCATGCCGCGGCAGGTAGAGGCGTTCGTGCGGCCCTAGTAGCACGCGCAGCAGGTCCATCTCATACTCCCGAGCACGCCCGCCCATGCCGCTCACCCCCCCGGCGAGCGCTGCTGTGAGTGAGCGCGTGATCATAAACTGTACGCATCTATACCGAAGCGTGTCTACGCCTACGTACGTGTGTGATAGCGGCCTCGCCGTCGGCAAGGGATAGTGCGCGTCGAGCCATAACGGACCTGGCAGCGCAGCCAGTCAGCTAACGCCCGAGCCGCCCGCGATGTGGAATGACCACAGTTCGCTGCCGACGGCGACCGGCTTGGCGCCATGCTCGGCAGCCTGACGGTGACCGTGGCCGAACGCAGGGGACTTCACCCATGCATCGAACGCAGCGTCGTCGCGCCAGCGGGTGACCACTAGCCAGGTCGTGCGGCCGTCGGTCGGCTGCAGCAGCTCGAAGCCCTCGAACCCGTCCTGATTGTCCACCGCGCCAGCGCGGGCGGCGAAGCGCCTGGCCAGCTCATCCCCGCCGTCGGGCGGCACAGTTATGGCGTTGATCTTCACGACGGTCAAGCAATCACCCATTCAATTCGGACATGACCTACTGCCGGACCTTGATCGAGATGCGCTGGGCACTGTTCACAAGAGATGTGGACGCGGCAGATCCGTCCGTCCGCAGCGCGATCGTGATTCCGCACTCGGCGGTATACCCGTCCGGATCGATCAGCACGTGGCAACCGTCCAGGCGGACGAACGGCTGCCACAGGTATTCGCGTTGGGCTGGGCCGTCCAGCCGTTGGAAGTACTTCCGTGTGGAGATATCAGTCTCGGTCTCCTTCCGCTGCGGCTGCACAGCCCGCTGCTTCTCTCGCTCGGGCGCCTGCTGCATGGACCGTGTGGCCACCTCGAAGTTCAGCCCGGCGCATCGCCTCAGCGCCCTGTTCTCTGAGTCTGCTGATCTCAGCGGCATGTAGATGACCGGGATCCACCTGCAGCCAACGTCGCTCGGCACACACAGCTTGGCGTCCTCGTGCCCACAGCGTTCCACACTGCCGTCGGGAAGTCGCGTCGTGACCTGCTTGCAGATCTGGCACTGGACCACGTAGCCAGGTCAAAGATTCGTAAACCGCAAGTAACCGATGCGCGTCAC
Organism: Streptosporangiaceae bacterium; assembly: GCA_036495585.1. GTDB lineage: Bacteria > Actinomycetota > Actinomycetes > Streptosporangiales > Streptosporangiaceae > JAJYUU01. The sequence continues at coordinate 23,821 of DASXMP010000110.1, read as the reverse complement.
ACATCTCAGCAACTACGGGGGGATCAACCATGAGGCTAGGAGTCGGCCTGCCCGGACCGTTCTGGATCAGCACCCGGATCGGGCGGGGGCGCGGTGGCTGCGGATGCCTCTCGCTGCTCATCCTGCCGTTCGAGCTGTCGCTCTGGGCGTTCGCCGTGGTCGTCATGGCCTACGTCGCGCTGGCCAAGTACCTATGGCCGCATGGCTGGTGGGGCAAGGCGATCACCGTCGCGATCCCCATCATCGCGATCATCATCGGGTCGGTGTCCGGCGCATCAGGCGGCAGCCAGCCGGGACAGCAGTCCAGCGCAAGCGCCAGCACCAGCGCGCCGGGGGCACAAGCTGAGGGTTCCGCCGCCGCGGCTGTGCCCAGCGTGTCGAGCAGCCCGGCGCACACGGCAATCGTCTACCTAGACAACAAGTACCGAGACGGGTACGCGAACGGCAAGACGAGCTGGAAGCACGGTGAGGAGCGCTACCGCGAGCTCTGCCTGGCGGCCGGTCAAGGTGACGGTCCGCACTGGGTGCATGGGTGCGAGGCCGGAATGCGGGCGGCGGCTGCGGCCTACGTCGCGCCCGCCGAGCCCACGGGCTGCCACCCGCTCAGCGATGAGGGCACCTGCTACGAACCGGGCGAGTACTGCCGCAACTCGGATCATGGTGCGAGCGGCGTGGCCGGTGACGGCGAATCGATCAAGTGCGAGGACAACGACGGCTGGCGGTGGGAGCCAGCGACCTCCCAGCCGACGAGCGCGCCGCCTGCGCCTCCCGCCCAGCCCACGGGCTGCCACCCGTTGAGCGATGAGGGCACCTGCTACGAACCGGGTGAGTACTGCCGCGACTCCGATCACGGCGCGAGCGGCGTGGCTGGCGACGGCGAATCGATCAAGTGCGAGGACAACGACGGCTGGCGGTGGGAGCCGGTTTAAGAGGTCCCCCTGGGCATGGCGCAGACGACCTACAAGCGTGGCGACAGGTTCTTCCAGTTCGCCGCCCCAACCACTGTCATCGAGGGCCGCAGCACCGCCTGGAACTACTCGTCAATCCTAAGACCAAGCGGCTCACGCGGCCGACACGCGCGGCCAGGTCGAGGAAGTGGGCTGCAAGCTGGAGCACGTCGGCTATGTATCCGACGAGACCGGCACCAACAGTCGCACCAAGGTCACGCCCTCCGGCGCGGTAACCAGCATGTCGTCGATCATGCCAGGCACGCTTCGCACGTCGCGCTCCCGACCCTCCGGGCACGACCGATGCGCTGGCCGCCTCGCACCAGTCAAGACGAGACGAGCGCTGGCGGAATGCCGCGATCGGTTGCGGCTTGCGCTTCTGCGGCGCAGCTCATACGGAGTTAGAGAGTGGGCTTGACCCCGCCCCTTGGGCAGGGCTGAGGCTTGCTGCCATGACAAACGAACCTCAGATCATCGAGCGCCCGCCAACGCCCTACGTCGCGATCACAACCGCGGCGACCATGCAGAACATCGGCGCCGTCGTACCGCCGCTGGGCGGCGAAGTCCGGGACTGGCTTGCTGCCCGCGGCCTTACGCCGGCCGGCGCGCCGTTCTGGAAGTACAACGTCATCGATATGGAGCGCGAAATGCAGATCGCGGCTGGCTTCGCGATCCCAGAATCCGTCGATGGTGACGAGCGGGTGCAATCCGCCGTGCTGCCGGGTGGACGATACGCCGTGTTGTGGCACGTTGGGCATCCACGCACGCTGATCGACGCGACCGCGCGGCTGCTGAAGTGGGCCGATGCGCAGGGCCTGACCTGGGACGTCAGGCCCACGCCGGACGGCGACCGGTGGGGCAGCCGGCTGGAGTTCTACCACGACGAACCCGGTCAGGACATGAACGATTGGGCGACCGAACTCGCGTTCCGGCTCGCCGACTAGTCCTGCGGTGGCCGACGGTCGCATCGGCCGGGAGCCGCCGCAAGACGTCGAGAATCTCGCCACGGCTCCGTCCTTGGGTTGCAAGCCTCGCAGCGGCGAGGACCTCAGTACCGAACCACCGAGATCGGAGTGAGCGATGTTCGGGCAGAACATATACCTGACGTACCAGGCCGAGCGACCACGGACGATGATCGAGCGCCGGCAGGCCGACGAGCGGCGTGGCGAGGCCGCCGCGATGCTGTCGCACCGCCTCCGGGCGCTGAGCCGCCTGACGCGTGGCCTCAGAACCACGCCGCCCGGCCGCCGACCACAGGCCATCGTCGCAACTACACCCGCCTACACCACGCGGCTGGCGCCGTACCAGCGCCCCAGCGCAGAGGCCTCCGCCAGCAGGCCAGTGCTCGTGGGCGCATCGGCGCCGACCGACGGCTCGCATTAAGAAGCCCTGTGCGGATCTGGTCAGCCCGCGGTGCAGTCGCCGGCACCTTGGCGCAATCTCCGCGGCTAGTAGCGAGCCTCATCGCCTATCAGCACTGTCGTCACGGCGGCCCTCGGTAGTAAGGGCCGCCGCGGGCTTGATGCACCGAGCGACCAGAAAGACAGGCTTACGGTCAGCATCGTGAGCCTCATCCCAGTCAGCTCGTGGGCGTGGCTCGGTAATCCGGTCGAGCCACAAGCCGTGGCTGCGGAGCACGGTCACGTATGTCGACAGCATGCGGTGGTTGGCGCCGACCTGGCGACGCAGCGCCGACCTGGCCTCCTGTGCCGTCCAATGTCCTTCGTCGTAATAGGTGCCGGATGCTGGCCAGGACCCAGAGATGTCCTTGCCGCCCGCGAAACAGGGATGCAGGATCGAGAAGACAAAGGCCCCGCCGGGCCGTAGCTGCGCACTGATCCTGGCAGTCGCGCCATCCAGATCATCGATGTCGGAGCACGCGAAGCTGCAGACCACTGCATCGAACATGGGGCCACGTTCGCCCCGGAACGCAGCGATGTCTGCGTGGATGTAGCGGATGCCCAGAGTTTCGTCCTGCTCAAGCTGAACTGCCCTGGCGATCAGGTTCGCGGAGATGTCGACGCCCACGACGTCGGCGCCACGGCGGGCAAGCTCCCGCGTCATCCGCCCGTGCCCGCAGGCAACGTCCAGGACCCGGAACCCGTCCACTGGCCCCAACAGATCGAGCAACGCCGAGGAAACGGAGTCGTCGACAGAATCGAAACCACTGACGTAGAAGTCGGCTACTGCGTCATATCTGGCCACTGACATGTTCCGACCGTAGATCTGCGCGATTCAGCGAGCCATAGCTGTTCGCAGCGAGCGGATTCCCGCCACCAGAAGTCCGTTCCGGCCCCAGTTATGACAGTTCTCTCCCTCGGCCCGCTCCTGCTCTTCCCGCCGAGCCGCACGTAAGGCGACGCGGTCGGGCCGCTTGTCCTGCGTCGCCTTGGCCGGCGGTTTGCCTGGGCTCAGGTACCGCGCTCAGCCGGTACGGAGCCGCCGGGCCCGGCGGGCCGCGATGCTGCCGAGCCAGGCGGCCAGCGCCACCGCAAGGATCGCGGGCGTCGCGATTGCGGTGGTGTGCTTCGCCGAGATCGCGACGTTGGCTAGCAGAATGAGCGGGCCGACAGCAAGGAGCGGGCCGGTGACGTACCAGAACGTGACCATGATGCCGCCACTATTGCCAAACGGGGTCTCGAAGCCCTGGGCCAGGCTTTCGGCTTCCAGCGGACCCCGATACGCATTGACTAGCGCGCCACCGACCAGCACCACGATCGCGACGGCGACTATCCCCAGCAATGCGGGTTTCCCGGTCACCACCGCGAGCGCGGCGGCGGGGATGCCGCCGATGACGGCCAGCGTGGTGCAGGGCACGATGGCGTGCCACCAGACCAGGCTGTCGTACCGGAAGGGCAACTGAGCCGATCGCCGCGTGTCGTCGGCGTCCAGCCGGGCGCCCTCGCACAGGTTCGACGCGGCCAGATAGCCGAAGCTCAGCGCACCGGCGAGCGGCAGCAGCGCCGAGTGCGGCGCGTGCACGGCCACGGCGCCGAGCCCGACGGCAGTCCAGGACAGCAGAACCGCCCAGGCCAGCCTCGATGGCGCCCGCAGCACCGCGACCACGTCTCGCCATGGCAGCACCAGTTCCCTGCGCAGTGGCAGCCGCAGCCCGAACCGTACGCGGCCGTAGCCAGTGGTGGCAGCACGGTAGGCAGTGCCAACCCGCCGCACATCGAGATTCGCGACGGCGGCCGACATGCTGCCGATGGTGGCAGCGCGCACCCGCAAGGCCGCGGCCGGAACGACGGCCGCCGCGCGGTCTCCGGCTCCTATCACCACTGCCGCCGCCAGGGCTAGCAGGAGAACAGCGACTGGCCACTCCGGCGCCCGGCCGCCGGCAAGGGCCACAAGTCCTTGCGCCGCCCAGCCCCACGGGCCGGACCACAGCACCGCGCTGCCGACCCAGGCCGGCAGCGACGATACCGCGGCGAGCACGGCCAGAACGGCCGCCGCCAGCGCCGCAAGCCCGACGATCGCCGGCGCTGCCCGCGATGACCCGAAGCGGGGATGGGCCTCGCTGACGGCCGCGGCGCCGGTGCCAAACCCGACCAGCAGGGCAGCGCTCAGCATCGCGGTGCCTGCCAGCCGCAGTGAGTGGCCGGCCGCGCCGCCGAGGCCGACCGATAGCAGCAACCCGGCCGGCACGAGGCCGGCCACCGCCGCAATGAGCAGACGGATCAGCGCCGAGGCGCGGTACCGGGGGCGCAGCAGGCGCTCGCGCCGTACCGGCGTGTCGAGCAGCCAGTCCACGGTCTGCTGGCTGACGGTGACCGGGCCGCGCCAGCGCGCATCCCAGAGCATGGCTGCCAGCACGAGCAGCGCCAGGGCGGGCAGGCCGGCCGGGGCGGCACGCAGCAGCGCCGCGGTGTCAGCCACGGGCGGCTGCGGATGGCGCAGCGCCCTGGCGATCGTCGCCACTAGCCAGCCGCCGTAGATGAGAATGACCAGCCCGGCCAGGTACAGCCAGTAGGCAACATTTGCCGCCTGCTTGCGCACATGGCCCCGCCGAAGCTCGCGCAGCAGGCCGATCGTCGCATCGGTGCTGTCAGGTATCTCGATCGCGGCGGCGGACATCAGGCGGTCACCGCAGCGAAGCCAGCGCGCGGGCGGGCGCGCCCCGGTCGATCACGGCGCCGTCGAGCAGGACGACCGCCTCATCAGCGACGGCCTCGGCGAGTTCAACGTGGTGGGTGGCAAGGAGCACCGCGGTACCGCGCTCTTTCTCGCCAACTAGCACGTCGGCGAGCCAGCGCCGGGCAGCCGGGTCGAGGCGCTGTTCGGGCTCGTCCAGGATCATCAGCCGCCGCGGCCGGACCATCACGGCCGCGAGCTGCAGTGCCTGCCGCTGTCCGCTGGAGAGCCAGGTGGGCAGTGCGGCGGCGTGCTCTGACAGGCGGCACTCGGCCAGGGCCGCGTCAACGAGGTCAGGCGCCTGGGCGCCGCCGCCATGCGCCACCGCCACCATCAGCAGGTGCTCGCGCACCGTCAGGTCCGGGTAGGCGCTGGCCGGATCACCCACTAGCGCGATCTCCGTGCGGGCCACCAGGTCGTCCTCGCGCAACTGGCGGCCGTCATACGAAACCTGGCCGCCACTCGCGGTGTCCCGGCCCGCTGCTATCCGGAGCAAGGTGGACTTGCCGGAGCCGTTCACCCCAAGGAACGCGACGCACTGCCCGGCCGTCACAGTCAAGTCGATCGGCTTCAGCGCTTGGACCGGGCCGTAGCTACGGCTGACTCCTGTCAGCACCAGCAGCGGTCTCCGATCGGCGTCGATCACGAGCCGATCCCACCACCTCACCGGCTCGCGGGCAAACCGGGGGCCGGGGCAGGCCGGAAGCCGACCAGCCCCCGACTGGCCTGGCCAGCTCAGTGCAGGCGCTAGGGGTGCTGGCTGGATGCTTCGGCCGCGGCGCCCGCCTCGAACCTGGTGACCTGCCACCTGGTCGGCCAGCACCCGCCGCGTCGGGGGTGAAGCCGAACGCATATAACTGTCCCGGCCCGACACCTCGGCGGGCGCGGGCTTTCATGCCGGTACCCGGCGGACCCGCAGGAGGCCCCGGCCGGAGGCCCGCAGGGCGGTCAGCGCGACGGTCACGACGAGGACTGCGCCCTGCTCATGCAATTCGCGTGATGCGGCGTGCCGAACCCGCCCAGTCTCGACACGCGCGGCGCGCGCGGAATGCTGGCTTAGCCCGCCCTGCGGCGTCGCTCCGCTATCTGATGCTCTGCCTCGTCGATCACGCGCTGAAGACCCACGGCGAGCTCCGTGAGCCCAGCCTCATCAGCGGCGGCGCTGATGGCCTTGGCCTCTTGGAGTGCCGACGTCGGAGGCGGCTTGCCCTCGTTCAGGAAAGCGTCCATATCCGTTTTCAGAAAGTTCGCAACGACGGCGGCATAGGTCCTAATGATCACAGGGTCACTGCCGGGGCTACCCAGGCTGTTCGCTGACAGACTTTGCTGTCCGATCTGACCGACTTCCCAGCCTTCGGCTGCCAGCTCAGCTAGGTCGGCTGGGGTGGGCTCGTGGAGATAGCCAACCCTGCTGACTTCCTCTGAGCTGTCGTCTCTGGTGCGTGTTACCTCGACGTACCACACGTTCATAGCCGCCCCCGTTCCGGCATTCCATCATTGGGCCGCTGCTCAGACCGTCAGGGCTCGCGCTCTGGCCGGCAACAGCCTTACGTGTCTCTATGCCCCGCAGGAGCACAGCTCCCGCTCACGCGCCTGCCAGCGCCGCGAAGACCTCCCCTACCTCCTGCGGCGAGAGCTCAAGCGTGGCATCGCCGACGGACAGCTCGAGGCGCTGTACCGCGGGGTCGACCGTTGGCGCGGTCGCGGGCCGGATCCAGATGCCGCGATCCGCCGCGAGCTTGCGCGCGGCCGCCTGATAGGCGTCGCTCGTTACCTGAATGAGCAGGTGCATCATCGGAACCTGGGGCGGATCCGGGATCACGGTGATGCCGGGGAGGTCGGTGAGCGCGGCGGCAATCGCCCGGGCATGGTCCAGGTAGGCGGGGAACCGTGGCAGCCGCTCCGCCAGGCAGCTGAGCGCTGAGGCGGCGCCTGGCCACAACCCGAACAGCGTGCCGCCCATTCGCCGCCGCCATTCGCGCGCCTGGGCGATGTCGTCTTCCGGGCCAGCCACGCAGCACCCGGCCAGGGCACCGATGCCCTTGTAGAAGGACACGTACACCGTGTCGAACAGCGCCGAGATCTCGGCCAGGGACCGACCGTAACCGGCCGCGGACTCCCACAATCTGGCGCCGTCCATGTGCGCGGCCGCGCCGTGATCGCGGGCCCACTGCGTCTGAGCTGTCAGGTCGTCGAAGTCTGGCTGCTGACCGCCGATGTCGCGCTGCGGCAGTTCCAGCAGGAGCGCTGCCACCGGTTCGGCGACGGCCGCGAGATCTTCCAGGGTAATCAGCCGGTCCCGGTGCCCGACCGGCCGGCCAGTCAGGCCGTGCAGCCGCTGGTAGGCCTGGCCCTCATGCTGCTCCAGGTGGCACATCGGGTGGAAGAGCACGGTCTCACGGCCCCGCGCGTCGGCGTGCACCCGCAGCACCGCCTGCTGCGCCATCACGCCGCTCGGAAAGTAAGCGGCGGCCGGCTTGCCCAGCAGCGTGCCGATCTCGGCCTCCAGATCGGCGACCACGCCGCCGTCGCCGTAGGTGTCCGCCTTCGTATCCGGCGGGATAGTCGCGAGCATCGCCGAGGCTGTCACGCGACCGTGTCCCTGCAGGAACCTTGTGCAGCGATCGCGCAGTGCGTCCAGATCCTCGTCGTCGGCCATGCTGCTCCTCGTCACTCGCTGCCAGGAGCCGTGACGAAATCGATCAGCTCCTCGACCCGGCCGAGGAACGCAGGCTCCAGGTCGGTATAGGACCGGACCCGCGACAGGATACGGCGCCACGCCGCGGCGGTGTCTGGCGGCCAGCCGATCGCGGCGAGGACGCCTTCCTTCCACGGCACGCCGCGCGGCACGTCGGGCCAGCGCTGCCCGATGCCCACGACCGCGGGTTTCACCGCGGACCAGACGTCGATGAACGGGTGACCGACCACCAGCACATGCGGCGACGTCACCTGTGCAGCGATCCTGCTCTCCTTGGAACCGGTCACCAGGTGGTCGACGAGGACCCCGAGGCGGCGAGTCTGGTCCGGCGCGAACTGGGCAGCGATGGCCGGCAGGTCGTCGATGCCGTTCAGGAATTCGACTACGACGCCGACATCGCGCAGGTCGTCACCCCAGACCTTCTCGACCAGTTCGGCGTCGTGCTTGCCTTCGACGTAAATCCGGCTCGCCCGGGCCACCTTCGCCCGGCTGACCGGCGCGGCGACGGAGCCGGACGCAGTTCGCGTCGGCCCGGGCTGCTGCGTCGCCGACGGCACCGGGCGGACCAGGGTCACGCGCTCGCCGTCGAGCAGGAACGTCCCCGAGAGCGGAAACACGCGCCGTCTGCCGTGCCGGTCCTCCAGCGTGACGGCGTCCTTCTCGCAGCCGACGACTGCCCCGCAGAACTCCGCTGCGCCGTCTTCGACGACCAGCCCGCGCTCTGCCGCGATCCGGGGCGGCGGTACCGGGCGCCGGGACGGAGCTGCCAGTACGTCCAGGTCGTACCGCTTGCTCCGCATGGGACGCGCCTCCTGTACTCGCCTAGCCACCGCCAATCCGGGCATGCCGAATTGTCAGTATCAGCCAAATCGGGCACGCCCCCGAGCCGGCACGCCGCATGATGCCAGCATGACCCGGACCCGGCGGCTGCTTGTGGTGCTGCTGCTTAATCTGGCGCTGGTTGCCGCACTGATCACCGTGGGGATCACGGCGCACTCGGTCGCGGTGTTCGCCGAGGGCGGTGACTACCTGCTCGACGCCGCGGCGGTCGGCGTGGCACTCGTCGCAGCTCGGATCGCAGTGCGCCACCGCGAGCAGGAGCGGCCAGGCGAGAGCAAGGCCACCACGATCGCGGCACTCGTCAACGCCGGCTGGCTGCTGCTGCTGGAGCTCATCGTCGCTGGTGTGGCCATCGACCGGCTCGTCAGGCACACGCCCAGGGTCGATGGCCTGCCGGTTCTTGTCGTCAGCGGCGTAGCCGCCCTCGCGATGGCCGCCGGCGCCCTCATCCTGCGCGGTGACCCCGGCGACGAGGGCGAGGAGGGGCGGGACCCCTCAGTGGCGGCCGTGCTGCTCGACACTATCGCCGACGCATCGGCCGCGGCTGGCGTCGCGATCGCAGGCGCGATCATCCTGGCCGCCGGCCGCTGGTTCTGGCTCGACCCCGCCGTGGCGCTCGCAGTGGCCGTCATCTTCGGCTGTCACGCGGCGGCGCTGGCTACGAGGGCGTTCGCTCCGCTGCGGACCGGCGCACAGTGACAGGTTCCGCGCATGCGCTCGGCATAGCCGCGCTGGCCGGGTCATCGTCCTGAGTGCTACAGATGTGCTACGATCGTAGCATGGCTATGGTGCCCGCGCGTGAGCTGCGCAACAACACTGCGGGAGTCATCCGTCGCATGCAGGCAGGCGAGGAGATCGTCCTTACCGTCAACGGCAAGCCAGTTGGCCAGCTTGTTCCGCTGCCCGAATCGCAGCAGCGACCGATCTCCCGGGCTGAGTTCGTGCGCCGGATGCGCTACGCCCAGGCTGATCCTGGCTTGCGCGACGACCTCGCCCACCTTGCCGGCGAGACTACCGACGACGCCCCGATCGAGTGACGGCTCCGATGCGAGCACCCAGGGCGGGGTTGCTGGACACCTCAGTTTTCATAGCCAGAGAGTCGGGGCGCCCGCTTCAGGAGGAAAGGCTTCCTGGGGAACTGGTGGTATCCGTCATCACCGTTGCCGAATTGCATGCGGGTGTACTTGCCGCCAAAGACACGAAGACGCGAGCTCGCCGAGTCGCGACGATTGAATCGATCGTCGGCATCACCACCCTTGACGTCGATGCCGCAGCCGCCCGCATCTGGGCGGAGATGCGTGTACACCTCGCCGAGACCGGAAGACGGGTAAGGGTGAACGACTTGTGGATCGCAGCCGTGGCGGCGGCCAACCGAATCCCGGTTGTGACGCAAGACGACGACTTTGAACCTATTCATGGTGTCGCCGGCCTTGAGGTCATCAAGGTATGAGCGGCTCAGCCTGCCGGCCGTCCGGCTCCTGCGCAGTCAGCGACCGGGCGGTTCCTAACCAACAATCCGATCGGGAACGGCGTCCGCTCAGCGCCCGGCGGCCCAGGATGGCGGGCGCTTGGCCAGGAACGCGGCCATCCCCTCGGCCGCCTCGGCCGAGCCGAACAACCGCGCCGACAACTCCGCCATCGTGTCAGCGCGGGCGTCGAAGTCGGCTAGGACTGCCGCAGTGAGCAGCGGCTTGGTCTCCCGCAGGCCCTGCGGTGAAGCGGTGCGGAGCGCGTCGAGGACCGCCATGGTGGCCGCGTCGATATCCGCCACTGCCTCGGTGATCAGTCCGACCCGCGCGGCGGCGTGCGCGTCGAATGTCTCGCCGGTCAGGTAGTAGCGGCTGGCGGCCCGCGGGTCCAATCTCGGCAGCGTCGTCAGCGAGATCATCGCGGGCGCCAGCCCCAGCCTGACCTCGGAGAACGCGAAGGTGGACGCGGGCCCGGCCAGGACGATGTCGCAGGCGCCAATCAGGCCGAGGCCGCCGGCCCGAGCGTGCCCGTCGATGCTGCCGACCACCGGTTTCGGCGTTGCCACGAGCTGCCGCATCAGCGCCACGACGCGCGCGGTCCCGGTCTGCATGGCACCCTGCCTGGCTTCGTTCAAGTCTGCCCCAGCGCAGAAGGCCGGGCCGGTGTGCGTCAGCTCGACGGCGCACACCGAGTCGTCTGCGTCCGCAGCCGACAGTGCCTGCACCACCTGGTCAACCAGTGCCGCCGAGAGCGCGTTGCGGTTGCGCGGGGAGTCGAGCGCGATCCTGGCGATGCCGCGGTCGACCGAGTACTGCACAAGCGCTTCGGGCACTGACATGTCTCCTCGCAGCGACGAACAGATCAGTAGGACCTGGGCAGCCCAAGGGAGTGCTGCGCCACGTAGTTGAGGATCATCTCGCGGCTGACCGGCGCGATCCGGCCGACCCGCGCCGTCGCGAGCATGGACGCGAGGCCGAACTCCTGCGTCATCGAGCTCCCGCCGAGAGACTGGATGGCCTGGTCCACGGCCCGGACGCTGGCCTCGGCAGCGGCGTACTTGGCGATGTTCGCCGCCTCGCCTGCCGCTATATCGTCGCCACCGTCGCACAGCGTGGCGGCCTTCTGCATCATCAGCTTCGCCAGCTCGATCTCGACCTTCGCCTGGGCGAGCGGATGGGCCACGCCCTGGTGGGCGCCGATCGGGACGTCCCATACCGTGCGCTCCCGGACGTAGCCGACGGCCTTGTCCAGCGCGAACCGGCCCGAGCCGATAGCCAGCGCGGCGGCCATGATCCGCTCTGGATTCAGTCCGGCGAACAGTTGCAGCAGCGCGGCGCCCTCCTCGCCGATGAGGGCGTCGGCCGGGAGGCGGACGTCGTCCAGGAAAAGCAGGTACTGCTTCTCCGGCATGACCAGGTCCATCTCGATCGGCTCGAAGCTGAAGCCGGGCGTGGCGATCGGCACAGCGAACAGCGCGGGCCGCAGTTTGCCCGTCTTGCTGTCCGCGGTGCGGCCGACGATGAGCACCGCCGCCGCTTCGTCCACGCCGGAGATGTAGATCTTGCGGCCGTTGAGGACCCAGGTGTCACCGTCCCTGGTCCCTACCGTGGTCAGCTTGTGCGAGTTGGAACCAGCGTCCGGCTCGGTGATACCGAACGCCATGATCGCCGACCCGTCAGCGATGCCAGGCAGCCAGCGCTGCTTCTGCTCCTCGGTGCCAAAGCGCGCGATGATCGTGCCGCAGATCGCCGGGGAAACGACAAGCATCAGCAGGCCGCAGCCGGCGCTGCCAAGCTCCTCGAGAACCAGGGCGAGTTCGTACAGCCCGGCACCGCCACCGCCGTACTCCTCGGGCAGGTTGACTCCGATGAAGCCGAGACGGCCAGCCTCCTGCCAGAGCTCGGTCAGGCGTCCGCCGCTGCGAGCCTGGCGGTTGTAATACTCGTGGCCGTACTTGGCACCGAGCGCTGCCACCGCATCTCGCAGCGCGCGCTGCTCATCGGTCTCAGCGAAATCCACTTCGCAACACCTCCCCAAAGCCCATGTCCCGCCTGCCGTCGCGCCACGGCGGCCACCTCGCCTGGCACGCCCGCCCGTTGTTGCCCCGCGCCTCCGGGCACCGCAGCGACTATCAGAACCACGCTGTCACACTCCGCGTCGTTCTGCCGTTCGGGCTTGGCGACAGCAGAATCGCGAACCCGGTCCCCGATTCCTCTTGACTGACTGACTCGCTCAGTTGAAGATTGTTATGTGCCCAGACAAAGCGCAGGCGAGCGCCTTGCCGCCATAGCGGCGGCCGCCACCGAGGCATTCGGCCGCGCTGGCTATCGCGGCACGCGCACAGCGGACGTCGCGGCCAAGGCGGGCGTGTCGACAGGCTCGTTGTTCAACTATGTCGAGTCCAAGGAAGCGCTCTTCCACCTGGTGTTCCTGCACGGTCTAGGCATGCTGCCGGAGGAGCCGGTTGCGCTTCCGCTGCCCACACCAGCCGCCGGCGAGAGCGTCGCCATGTTCGAACGCGCCCTCGGGCGCGTGGCAGTGCCCCGGCTCCGCGCCGCCCTCGCCGACAGCGAGCCCGCTGACGTCACCGGGGAGCTACGCGGGATCGTCGAGGAGCTCTACAGCCTGCATGAGCAGTACTGGCGGCTCTTTGCGGTCGTCGAGCGCTGTGCGAACGACCTAAGCGAGCTGGATACGGCCTGGTTCGGCGGAGTCCGCAGCGGCTACAACTCCGGGCTGGCAAAGTACCTGGCGCGCCGGATGGCAAGCGGGCACCTGCGCCAAATGCCCGATGCGATGGCGGCAGCCAAGATGGTTATCGAGTCGGTGGCGTGGTTCGCCTGGCACCGTCGCCAAGGGCGTGACTCGATGCTGTTCGACGACCAGGCCGCACGACGCACTGTCGTCGAGTTCACCTGCGCCGCCCTGTCGCCCGACTACGGCCAGGTCGGCCTGGCCGTCGAGTCAACGGCGAAGCTGGCAGGCGAGTTACGGCCGCCGCGCATCGCCGTCAGCCATTAGCCGAACTATCAGCCCGAAGGAGCACCAATCATGAACGGAGTAGCGATGGATAACCCGCCCGGCGGCTTGCGGGCATCCGATGCCGACCGCGACAAGGCGCTGGCCGAGCTCACCGACGCCTTCCAGGCCGGCCGGGTCACGGCCGACGAATTCGACGAGCGGTCCGGGCAGATCTTGAGCAGCCGCACCCGCGACGAACTCAGCGCTCCGCTCGCGGACCTGCCGAAGGATCGCAGCCCGGCCACTCGCTCGGCCGCCCCCGTCCTCGCCACCCGGATCGTCGCAGGTGCGTCGGCCGTTGCTGCTGTCTCCCTTGCCGGGGTGGCCGTGTCCGACGCCCTCGGGAGTGGCAGCAGCGGCAGCAACGGCCTCGACAGCGCCCAGAAACGCCAGCTTGCCGACCATGTGCTGCGCAGCCTTGGCCTGCACATCTCCGTCCCGCGGGTCCCCGCCGCACCCCCGCCGGGCTTTGACTGGGTGGGCACGCTGACTCCGGCGGCTTTCGCTGCAGCACTCATCTTGTTGACGATCGTCCTGCTACTGGCAGGGCAGGGCCGTCCCCGCCGCTCGCGCACGGCCGGGTAAATGAACCGCAGGAGTCCCGGCCGTTGCATCCTGCCAGGATGGCAACTTCGCGACCGGCTCAGTCTGGTTCTGTGATCCGGCCCGCCGCGGTGAGCAACGCCCAGACATGGTCTGCTGGCAGGCCAGGCGAGGTGTGCCCGTCCCGGCCTGTGACGGTGGGCGCGACTAGCAGGCAGTTCAGCACGGATTCCTCGGTTGCTTCCACGACTGCGTCGAAGAACGGGTCCAGCGCCCGGCCCGATATCGATCCGCCAGCTGCCAGGGGTTCGTGGCCGCGCGCGGCTCGCAGCCCGGTCGCAAGCGCGAGAAAGATCTCGCCGCTGCCATGATGGCCGGTTGATCCGGTCCTGGCCAGACCAAGACCAGCCCGCCGGGCTAGCCGCACGCAGGCCGCGTGGTCGAGCGGCGCATCCGTGATCACGATGACGATGCAGGAGCCAGCAGGCGGGCGGGCGGCATCGGTATCCGCGCCCGCCGGCGCCAGCTCGCTTCCAGACTCGAGCGGGAGCAGCCTACCCACCGGCACGCCGTCGATGGTGAGCCGCTCCCGGCTGCCGAAGTTGGCCAGGAGCAGCACGCCTACGGTATGACCGCTTGGCACCACGCGGGAGGAAGTCCCGATGCCGCCCTTGAAGCCCAGGCAGCTCATGCCGGTACCGGCCCCGACCGCGCCCTCGGCAGGCGACTGCGGCCGCCCGGCGCGCCCGGCCACCCGCGCCGCAGCCAGCGCGCTCGCGACATCCTCCTTAGTTACCTGCATCCGGCGGGCATCGGACAGGAAGCTGTCGTCGCACTCGGCGACGATGGGGATGATCACTTCATCGAGCGCTGGTTCCTCGGCCAGCAGGAGTTCGCAGGCAGCGTCGTAGACGCGGCCGAGCTGCATGGTCGAGGTCAGGAACACCGGGCTCTCGGCAAGGCCCCACTCGGCCGCGACCAGGAAGCCCGTGCACTCGCCCGCACCGTTGAGTACCGCGCCGCCGGCCGGCACCGGCTCGGTCAGCATGCTGCCACCGGGATCGATGACGGTGACGCCCGTCCTGGCCACCCCGCGGCCGACTGGCGGCTCCGGCTCGTCCCGCCAGATCGTCGCATGCCCGACACCGACGCCGGGCACGTCCGCGATCGACGCGGTCGGCCCGGCGGGCAGCACGCCGACCCGGATGCCCAGATCCCGCGCCCGCTGCGGTGACTGGTCGGCTGGGTTGGTGGCGCTCGTTGCGCTCATCAGGTGAGCATGTCACTACCCCGAGCGCTCGGAGCGTTTACCCAGCGACGTCGGCTGAGCTGGTCGATGGCCGAACAGGTCTCGCCACCGAACGCCGAGTGGGCTGGGCGCGACCGAGACCTGGGCAGCAGTTTCGTGTTGCTGCCCAGGTGCTCGGTTGTGCTTGGCCCGCTTGCGGCCCAGATGAGCCCGCTACCCCGTCAGGAACCAGGCGTGAACGACACGCCCCGCAGCACCTGCCCGAACTTGGCGGTCAGCAGTGTGCTGAACGCCTCGTGCTTGCTCGGCGCGGTCGCGGACAGCTTGTCGGTGATGGTCACCAGCTTGTTCGGGTCGGCACCCTGATCGCCGCTGCCGGATACGGTCGAGGTCACCGCGTACAGCGTCACTGTGCCGTTCGGGTTCACACGGCCAGCCAGGTTGCGCAGGCCGTCGGTGGCCGGCGACCACGGCAGCCCGGTGGCGGCGTTGTCACCGGTCGGGTAGCCCCCGACGGTGTACGGGGCGCCCAGGTTCAGCCCAGCCGAGATCGTGTAGGCGAGCTGCCAGGTGGTGCCGTTGAACACCCACTTCTGCAGGCCGGCCGTGGTCTGTGCGGCCGCGTCGGTGAAGGTGCCGCTGGTGGTGGCGAAGGTGTTGACGCCATCACCCTCCTCGGCCACGTACATGGTGTCCTTGCCTGCGAAGAAGATCCCGAACGGGAAGTCCGTCGTGTCCGACTTGGCCAGCTGGGTCGGGAAGCCCGCCAGGATGCACATGTTGAAGGGCGTGACACCCTCGGTCTGCAGGAGCGAAGGGTCGAACGCGATCGGTGAGGTCGGCAGCTTGGCGCCGGGCTGCGGAACGCCCACGCCGCCGCTCGGGCAGGCCTTGCCGGTGGTATCGATGAAGTAGACGGTGTTGATGCCGTTGCTGCCGCTGCCTTTGTCGAAGTAGACGACGTTGTTGAAGACCGTCAGGCCGCGGAAGTTCGTGTCCTTGCCAATCTTGTCGAGCTTGTCACCGACCTGGGACACGCTGAAGCTGCCAACCGGCGTGGGCTGTGCCGGGTTCTGCGCGATCTCCGGCAGGAATTGCGGTGTCGTGATCTGGGCGCCAGTGCCGCTGATGACCCCATCAGGCTGCGGGTTGCTGCCGTTCCCGGCGTTGCCCGCCATATAGAGGACGTTCGCACCGCCCGCGTTATTGAGGACTGCGGCGCGCCCGTTGTCGCCGCTGTAGGCGTTGGTCAGTGTGTAGCGGAACTGACCGAACCTGTTGACCACGGCCGCGACGCGGAACGTCGAGCCGGGGACGGGATTGGTCGGGTCGAAGACCCCGGGCGTGTTGGCGTTGGACACGTCCACCGCGTTCGGCTGGGCGTAGTAGCCCATGAACGTCAGGTCCTGGCCGTTCGTCGACAGGTTCAGCGCCAGTTCGGACTTCGAGGAGAAGCTGGTGACAACGTGGTCCGCTTTCGCGCCGAAGGGGCCGTCGCCGTCTGGCACCGGTAGCGAGTTCACCAGGTGCCCCTGGGGCGTCAGCTGGTCCAAGATGATCGGGGATGCCACGCCGAAGCTCGGATCCGGCGTCGCGTTGTTGAACACGCCAGGGTAGCTGCCATCGGAGACGGCCGGAGCGCACCCGGTGGTGCATCCGGGCGGCAGTTCGGTCACGCCCGGCGTGAACAGACTCGCCGTGCCCTCGTACGTCGACGTGCTCACGACCAGGTTCCCTGGTTTGAACCACGTCTTGTTGCCCACGTTCGCCTGCGCACCAGCAGTCCCACCGACTGCCGCGAGGATGCCAGCGAGCGCCGTCGCCGAACCGAGCGCGGCGAGTCGCCAATGCCGCCGCACTGCGGTGACGGGCAGGTATCGCGTCGTCATCACTATGTACCTTCCGCTGTCCCGAGACGGCAGGATTTGCCGCCCGTCGCAGAAGCTTGCTGTTGGCAAACGACCTGCCGGTAAATAAAGCGTTAACCGCTGTACATTTCTGCTGATCCTGGCCCTGGCAGCACATCGACGTCAGTAGCGCGCATCGGCTCGCCGCACACCGAGCAGCTCAGTTCGACATGCCCGATCTGGCCGCATGCGTGGTGCCGGTACAAAACCGGCGGGCCAGCCTCACCCGCCAGCCAGCGGTCACCCCACGCCACCATGACCAGCAGCAGGTCGCAGAGCTCGGTACCTTTCCCGGTCAGCACGTACTCGGCTCGCGACGGGCGGGTCGAGTACTCACGCCGTTCCAGCACGCCCTGGTCGGTCAGCCAGCGAAGGCGCTCAGCCAGCACTTTGCGGGAGATGCCGAGGCTCTCCTGCAACTGCTCGAACCGGCGAATGCCGATGTAGACGTTCCGCAAGATCAGCGGTGACCACGGCTCGCCGATCACATCCATCGTCCGCGCGATGGAGCAAGCCATCTCACCAAAGTCAGTGCGCTGCATGTGCCTGAGTGTACGTTATTGCGTTCCCTCAGGGAACTTACTGTGCTAGCGTCAGTTCCCTCAAGGAACTTAGAGTCCAGGGAGGTCGTCATGGCAATGCCTCAGATAGTGAAGGCGACGGAGTGGCAGGCCGCACGGGCCGCGCTGCTGACGCGGGAGAAAGAACTCACCCATGCGCTGGATGCGCTCGCCGCCGAGCGCCGTCGGCTGCCGATGGTCGCGCTGGACACCGGCAAGTACCGCTTCACTGGGCAGGACGGCAACGAGGTCGGGCTGGCCGACCTATTTGACGGCTACCGCCAGCTGATCATCTATCACTTCATGCTGCAGCCAGGACAAGCAGATTTGTGCGGCGGATGCTGCACGTTCACCGACAACCTGGCCGCCGGCCAATGGCACCTGAATGCCCGCGAAACCCGGCTCGTCCTGGTCGCGCCCGCACCGCAAGATGACATCCAGCCGGTGGTCAAGCGGTTCGGCTGGACGGTGCCGTTCTACTCGGCCCAGGGCAACGCCTTCAACGAGGACCTCGGCGTCGGCTACTTCGGCGTATCCGTGCTGCTGCGCCACGACGACCAGGTGTTCCGCACCTACTTCACGACCGACCGTGGTGTCGACCGGCTGCGCATGGACTTCAACCTGCTCGACCTGACTCCCTACGGGCGCCAGGAGGTCTGGGAGGACTCGCCCGAGGGCTGGCCGCAGGAACCGACCATGGCGTGGCTGCGCCTGCACGACGAGTACTGAGGGCCATCCGCCCACCCCGCACCCTCTGGGTCAACCTTTGTTGACACCTATCCGTCGTCAACATATATTGACGAGCATGGGTAACGAGCTAGCACTCGCCGAGGCGGCCAGTGGCCAGGACCCGGCCGAGGGACTGCGAGCCGCGCGGGCGCTGCGGGAGCTCGCCGAGCGACTGGAAGCACTGCAAGTGCAGAACGCCCGGTCGCTCGGCTGGTCCTGGCAGGAGATCGCGGTCTTCCTCGGCGTCAGCAAGCAGGCGGTGCACAAGAAGTACGCCCGCATGACTGGCCGGATCGGCCGGCGTGCTGGCGACACGAGGACGGGAGACGACAGTGCTTGAGCGGTTCACGCCTGCGGCGCGGCAGGCGCTGGCGGACGCGCGCGCCGAAGCCGGGTTGGCAGGCCAGGACCGGATCCGCAGCGAGCATGTGCTGATCGGGTTGCTGCGCGAGCCCGGGCCCGCTGCAGAGACGCTGACGGCCGCCAGCCTGACCGTCGGAGCGCTGCGTGCGCTCCTGCCGCCAGGCCCGCGGGAGCCGCAGGGTGAACTGGATTCCGATGCACTCGCCCGCGTCGGCATCGACCTGGACGCGGTCCGGCGGGCCACCGACGCGGCATTCGGCCCGGGCGCACTCGACCGGGTCGCGGTCAGCGGCCGGCGCCGGCTGCGATTCGCCGATGATGGCAAACAGGTGCTGGTGGGCGCCGTCCGGCATGCGTCGAAGCACGGCCAGCACACCATCTCGACCGGCCATCTGCTTGTCGGCGTCACCGATGATCCGGCAAGCCCGGCCGCGCGCATGCTCACCGAAGCCGGCGCGGACATCCAGGTGCTGCGCGCCGACGTGCTGCGCAGGATCTCGACCGCGGCCTGAAGTCGCGGGGCGGCTGACCGCGCGGGCGCGGGCGCGGCTTAGAGAGCGGGTTCGGCTCCGCCCGCTGGCAATGCTGAGCCCGCTCAAGCGAGCGCGATGATGACCCCGACCGCCGCAGCACCCAGGATCGCGACGACGACACCGCGCCGTAGTACCAGCAGCCAGCCGACGGCAGCGGCCAGCACGATCACCTGCCAGAAGTGAGTCAGGCCGAGGCCGAGTGTGACGGCGGCGCCAGCGATCGCGCCGATGGCAGCGGGTCCAGCGCCAGCCAGGAAGCTCTGCGCAGCCACGCTGCGCCGGAACCGTTCGAAGTGCGGGCCGCCCGCCAGCACCATGATGAACGACGGGGCGAACGCGATCAGAGCGGCAAGCACGCCGCCGACCAGGCCAGCCGCCGCATACCCGACCACGCTGGTCGTCAGCACCACCGGGCCGGGCGTCACCTGGCCGAGTGCCACAGCGCTGAGGAACTGTGCTGTTGTCATCCAGTGATAGGTATGCACGGCGTCGTGCTGCATCAGCGGGATGATCACGAACCCGCCGCCGAATGACAGCAGGCCTACCTTGATCGCTACCCAGGCCAGCGAGCCGACCGCCCCGGCGGTCACCGCACGGGCCGCCAGCGGGAGCAGCAGCGCGGCGGGACCACGGCCGCTGCTGTGGCTGCCGCTCGCAGGTCCCCGATCGCCACCGCTGGCGCTCCCGCCAGGATCGGCCGAATCCTGGATGGCGGCTGCTACGTTCCGGCGGACGAGCCACTCGGCCAGACCGCAGCCGAGCAGCACGACCACCAGGAATTGGCCGGCCAGATTCGCTGCCACGCCGCCGGCGACCAGGTAGACGATCCAGCGCGCCCGGCTGCGCGTCGCTGCTCCGGCCCGGCGCCAGCTCGCTGGCAGCAGCCCGACGGCGGCAGCGACCGCGACAGCGGGCACAGCCGCACCGGCCCCGGCTGCGGCGCCCGTGACCCAGGCCGGCGGCGAGTGCTCCAGAAACAGCGCCGACAAAGCAAGGATGATGATCAGCCCGGGCACGATGAAACACGCGCCGCCGAGGAGGGCTCCCGCGACTCCGGCCAGCCGCCATGCACAGAAGATGGCCAGCTGCGTGGATGCCGGACCAGGCAACAGCGAGGTAGCGGCGATGCCGTCCTCGAACTCCTCCTCCGACAGCCACTGATTGCGCTGCACGCACAACCGCCGCAGCAGCGCGATGTGCGCGGGCGGTCCGCCGAACCCGGTCACGCCGATCCGGGTCCACTCGCGGACAATCACCGTCAGAGATACTCGCGCTGCTGGCGCAGGCCCGGCTTGCGCCGTGTCCTTCGTCGCGGGCACCTGCATCCCCTCAGAGTCAGCCGACATGCAGCCGAGCGTGCGCTGGCCGTAGGCTCAAGATCTCACAAATCACCAGCAACTGACGGCGTCCGCGGGTCGCTAGGACTGACCCGCGCGCCCGCATCGTCTACGCGGAGTGAGCGCACCTTCCAGGCCGTTCCGCTGTCCAGCACGATTCTCGCGACATCGTCCGGTCCGGCCGTCACGCCCGCGACCGTCAGCGCGAGCACCGCTGGACCTGCGCCGGACACGACGGCGGCGATCCCCGCGCGCCGCAGCCGGGCGATCAGGTCCGCCGAGGCGGGCATCGACTCGGCCCGGTACTGCTGGTGCAGGAAGTCCTCGGTGCCGGCCAGCAGCAGGTCGGGCCGGCTGGTGAGGGCTGCGATCAGCAGCGCCGTCCTAGCCGAGTTCGCAGCGGCGTCGGCGTGCGGAATCCGCGCGGGCAGCGCCTTGCGGGCCATCTCGGTCAGCAAGGGCACGGCAGGGACGCACAGCACCGGGGCGAGGCCAGGCAGCGGTGACAGCCGGGCTGCCCGGACTCCGCCGACGGCGGTCCAGGCGATGGTCAGCCCGCCGCGCAGGCACGCCGCCACGTTGTCCGGATGTCCTTCCAGGTCGCTGGCCAGCCGGAGCAGGTCGTCGTCGGGCAGGCCCGCGTGGGCCTCGGCTGCGTGCATCGAAGCGGCCGGGCTAGCCGCGGCGAGCGCCCGGGCGGCCAGCAGTCCCGCCGTAATGGCGGCCGCCGATGAGCCAAGACCGAAGCCCTGGGGTACCGCGTTACGGCACCTGATCGAGATACCCGGTGGCTGCGCGCCGAGGGCAGCGAAGGCCGCGCGCATCGCCCTGATCACGAGGTGCTGCTCCCCGGTGCCGACCTCGCCGGTACCGAATCCCGTCACTTCGACGTCGACCCCCGCGTCCTGGACCCGCGCCTGCACTGCGTCGTGCAGGCTCAGAGCGAGGCCCAGCGAGTCGAACCCGGGGCCGAGGTTGGCGCTGGTGGCCGGAACCGTGACGGTGACCGGCTCGGCAGTCCAGGTCAGCACGGCCGCTGCGGCCGCTTGCGGCCCCGTGCGACCACCGTCATTGCAGCTCCAGCGCTCCGGCGATCGCCGACACGTCGAGACTGACGATCGGCGGCGCTGGCAGGCCGGCCGTGGCGGTCTCGGGATCCTTCAGTCCGTGACCTGTGATCGTGCAGACCACCACGGAGTCGGGGCGGATCTGGCCGGCCGCGCTAGCCTGCAGCAGGCCGGCCACGGCGGCAGCCGAGGCCGGCTCGCAGAAGACACCTTCCTGCCTGGCCAGCAGCCGGTAGGCGGCCAGGATCTGCTCGTCGGTGACCGCCTCGATCAGGCCACCAGACTCGGCACGCGCCTCCTCGGCCAGGTGCCAGGACGCCGGGTGGCCGATCTGGATCGCCGTCGCGATCGTCTCTGGGTTCAGCACCGGCCGTCCCAGCACGATTGGGGCCGCGCCCGCGGCCTGAAACCCGAACATCCGCGGCGCGGCCGATGCCTTGCCGTCCGCCAGGTACTCGCGGAAGCCGAGCCAGTAGGCGCCAATGTTGCCCGCGTTCCCGACCGGCAGGCAATGCACATCTGGTGCGTCGCCGAGCGCGTCGATGATCTCGAACGCGGCGGTCTTCTGACCCTGCAGCCGCTCCGGGTTCACCGAGTTGACCACCGCCAGCGGGTACTCGGCATCCAGCTTGCGGACGATCTCCAGGCAGTCGTCGAAGTTGCCGTCGACCTGGATGAGCTGGGCACCATGCGCCAGGGCCTGCGCCAGCTTGCCGAGCGCGATGTTGCCGCGTGGCACCAGCACCGCGCACCGGATCCCTGCCCGGGCCGCGTAGGCCGCTGCGCTCGCGCTGGTATTGCCGGTCGAGGCGCAGATCACCGTGTGCGCGCCGCGGGCCGCTGCCAGCGTGACCGCCACCGTCATGCCGCGGTCCTTGAACGAACCGGTCGGATTGACCGCCTCGATCTTGAGGTAGACGGCGCATTTGGTCAGCTCCGATAGCGCCGGGGCCGGAAGCAACGGCGTGCCGCCCTCGCCGAGCGTGATGACCGGCATGTCGTCCGGCACTGGCAGGTTCGCGGCGTACTCGGCGATCACGCCGCGCCACGGCGTCGGCCTCGTCATTGCGGTGGTCACCGATCCGCCCGGGCGTCGCTCACTCGTCCTCCAGTGCCTCGATGCGCATCACGCTGTCGACGTTCCGCACGGCCTCCATAGCGCCGAGCACAGCGACGGTCTTCGCCAGCGCCGCCTCCCTGGCCGGGTGCGTCATGATGATCAGGTTCGCATCCTCGCCGCGGCCCTCCTGGCGGACAGCCTTGATGGACACGCCCTGCTGGGCGAACGCGTCAGCGACAGGCGCCAGCACCCCGGCCCGGTCGGACACGTCAAGCTGGACGTAGTAGCTGGTGCGGGCATCCCCGATGGGGGCCACGGGCAGCTGCGCGTAGGTCGATGATTCCGGTCCGCGCAATCCGGCGAGCAGGTTCCTGGCCACGGCGACCGTGTCGCCGAGGACGGCGCTCGCGGTGGGCTCGCCGCCGGCGCCGGCACCGTAGAACATCAGCCGGCCCGCCGACTCCGCCTCCACGAAGACCGCGTTGTAGGCCTCCCGGACCGCGGCGAGCGGATGAGACCGCGGGATCATGGCCGGGTACACGCGGGCCGAGATGCCGCCGTTCGCCCGCTCGCAGATTGCCAGCAGCTTGACCACGAAGCCGAGCGCACGGGCGGCGGCGATGTCGGCTGCTGTTACCGACAGGATCCCCTCCCGGTAGACGTCGTCGGCCGTGACCTCAGTGTGGAAGGCGATGCTGGCCAGGATGGCGGCCTTCGCGGCGGCGTCGAACCCGGCCACGTCCGCGGTCGGGTCCGCCTCCGCGTACCCGAGCGCCTGAGCTTCCGCGAGTGCGGCGCTGAAGTCCGCACCCGAGGCATCCATCCGGTCCAGGATGAAGTTCGTGGTGCCGTTGACGATCCCGAGCACGCGCCGGACCTCATCGCCGGCCAGCGACTCGCGGAGCGGCCGCAGCAGCGGGATCGCGCCGGCTACGGCCGCCTCGTAGTACAGGTCTGCGCCGGCCTGGCTGGCGGTCTTGTGCAGCACCGCGCGATCGGTGGCGACCAGCGCCTTGTTCGCCGTGACTACTGACTTCCCGGCACTGAGCGCTGCCAGCAGCAGGGTCCGGGCTGGCTCGATCCCGCCGATCAGCTCAATCACGATGTCTACGTCGGGCCGGGTGACTAGTTCCATGCCGTCCGTAGTCAGCAGGTCCGGGTCGACAGGGACATCGCGCGCCCGGTCTGGCACCCGCACGGCTACGCCAGCGATCTCCAGCGGTGCTCCGGCCCTGGCCTTGAGGTCGGCGGATTGCTCAGTAAGCAGCCGGTAGACCTGTGAGCCGACGACGCCGCAGCCGAGCAGCGCCACCTTCAGTGGCCCACGTCCCTCTGCTCCGCGCATGCCTGACTCCGCAAGTGT